>JAJZBK010000001.1 GCA_021798955.1 Actinomycetes bacterium | reverse complement strand
TGGTCGAAGACGACTCTGTCATCCACGTGGTCCGGATCGAGCACCGAGCTGACGTTTACCGCCGCCGTTGATTCCTGCCGACCGGAAGACGAGGGAGCCGAGCAAGCCGTTTCCGCAGCTCAGGGAGGTTCGAATAGGAGATCGTCTTCCCCACCACATCGCCGTGTTCGAGCTCGTTCGCAGAACCGAGCAGGCCGAAGGGCGGGTGGTGCCCCAGGTCTGCGATCCTTCCCTCGCGCACCTCGATGCGGGCGAAGACGGGAGTCGGCGCCGTGCTCGGTTCGGATCTCGGCCAGCCGATGGCAGCCGATGGCAGCCGGTGCCGGGCGGTGCCAGCTCCCGCCGGCGTCCTCGGTCGGGCCGTGAGCACGATCCCCCTCGGATAGTGTCGGCCGAGGAGGGCACGTGGATCGACGGCGTACGGCAACGTCCAATTTCGGGGTCGGTCGGCGCGAGAGCCACGACGCGACGGCGTTCTACGGACGCTTCCGCGCTCCGGAACTGAGCGACGACGATCGGGTGCTCCCTCCCGAGCCGGTGGCCGACCCGTTCGTCTGTGGCGACGCGCGCCACCTCGATGCCGTGGCCGACGGCTCGGTCGCGCTCGTGGTGACCTCGCCCCCGTACTTCGCCGGCAAAGCGTACGAGGAGGAGCTCGGCAGCGAAGGCGTGCCCGGCTCGTACCTCGAGTACCTCCAGCTGCTCACCGAGGTGTTCGCCGAGTGCGTGACCAAGCTCGAGCCGGGCGGGCGCATCGCCGTCAACGTCGCCAACCTCGGGCGCAAGCCGTACCGGAGCCTGTCGGCTGACGTCGTTCGCATCCTCCAGGACGACCTCGGTCTCCTGCTGCGGGGCGAGCTCGTCTGGCAGAAGGGCGAAGGCGCCAACGGCTCGTGCGCGTGGGGCTCGTTTCGCAGCGCAACGAACCCGGTGCTGCGTGACGTGACGGAGCGGGTCGTGGTGGCGAGCAAAGGTCGTTTCGACCGAGCGCGTTCGGTCAAGCAGCGCGCCGCGGAGGGCCTGCCCTACGAGAGCACCCTGCTGACCGAGGACTTCTTGTCGCTGACGCTCGACCTGTGGAGCATTCCCCCCGAGAGCGCTCGACGGGTCGGCCATCCGGCCCCGTTCCCCGTCGAGCTTCCCGAACAGCTCATCCGGCTCTATACCTTCCGGGACGACCTGGTCCTCGACCCCTTCATGGGGAGTGGCTCGTCCCTGGTCGCTGCCGCCCGCCTCGGGCGTCGCTACGTCGGCTACGACCTCGATCCCGACTACGTCGAGGTTGCCCGAAGGCGCGTCGCCGAGGCCTTGGCCGAGGACCAGCAGCCCGGCCCGCTGTCGTCCGGCCGCGCCGGCCGCGCCCGCGCCGGCCGTGCCGATGCTGCCGATGCTGCCGATGCTGCCAGCGACGATGCGATCCTCCGAGCCGGACGCGAGGGGAAAGCTGCGGCCCGCCTGGCCGAGGAAGTCCTGGTCGAGGCCGGGTTCGCCGTGGTGCGTCGAGGGCATCGCGTGCCCCGAACGGGCGTGACCGTCGACTTCGTGGTGGAAGACGCCACCGGCGGAGAGTGGTTCGTGGACGTCCCCGGGCCTTTCACCAGTCGGCGGGGCGGCTTGTTGCGGATGGACGTCGTGTGGAAGGCATTGGGACGGGCACACGCCCTGCGGGGAAGTGGCCCTGCCGGCCACCCCCTGCTCCTGCTGGCCACCGACTTGCCCAAGCGTCCGAGCGAGGGCGACACCGCCCTCCGGGCGGCCGGACCCGGGGCCTTCTTCGATGCCGTCGGCCTGTTGGAGCGGGCCGGCCGGATGCGGCTGCAGCAGTACGCTGCCGACGGGGCGGCGGACGGCCCGCAGCCCGGGTTCTGGGCCTCGGCGGACCTCGAAGACCCGTCACGGCGTGGGAGTGGGCTCGTCGCCCCGAAACGTCCGGGGCGCTCCGGCGCCGGGTCCCAGCGGGCAGCGACGGGGTCTTGACCGGTTGGGGCAGGGGGCTCCGGCCCGCGGGATCGCGTCGTCTCCGACGCATGGCTCCTCGCCGGCGAGCCGTGTCGTGTCTCCTCACTAGGCTGGTCGGATGCCCCGAGCTGGACGCACGCGACCTACGCGACGCGCCGGCACGACCGTCGTCGGTGCCCAGCGGGTCCCCGATGCCACGGCCACGTTCTGGGTCCTGAAGGGGCTCTCGACGGCGCTGGGAGAAGCGACCTCGGACTTCCTCGTCCACACCATGGTCCCTCAGCTCGCCGTCGTGCTCGGTTTCCTGGTCTTCCTGGGCGCTCTCCTCCTCCAGTTCCGTCAGCGGCGGTACGTGGCGTGGGCCTACTGGTTCGCCGTCGGCTCCGTGGGCGTCTTCGGCACCATGGCGGCTGACGTCGTCCACGTGGCCCTTGGCGTTCCCTACCCGGCGTCGACCGCCCTCGCCGCAGCCGTCCTCGTGGCCGTGTTCGTCACCTGGCGCCGGACCGAGAGGACGTTGTCGATCCACGACGTCCGCTCGCCACGACAAGAGGTGTTCTACTGGGCTGCCGTCGTCTCGACGTTCGCCATGGGAACGGCGCTCGGCGACTTCACCGCCTTCGATCTCCACCTCGGCTACTGGCCGTCAGCCGTGCTGTTCGCCGGCCTGATCACCGTTCCAGCCATCGGGTACTTCCTTGCCAGGTGGAACGCCGTCGGGTGCTTCTGGGCGGCCTATGTCGTGACGCGTCCGCTCGGGGCCTCGATCGCCGACGGGCTCGGCAAGCCCCGGCTCATGAGCGGCCTCGGCCTCGGTGACGGCCCGCTTGCCCTGGTCCTCGCCGCGGCGATGGTGGGCATCGTGGGGGCTACCTCGGTGGGGTGGCGGGCCCGGGCCACCGGCGAGCAGCTTGCCTGAGGAGTAGTGCCAGCCCACGATGGGGCCATGGAGCCCGACCGGTACACCCACGGCCACCACGAGAGCGTCCTGCGCTCACACGTCTGGCGGACCGCCGACAACTCGGCCGGCTACCTGCTCCCCGAGCTTCGACCTGGCCTCGATCTGCTCGACGTCGGGTGCGGGCCGGCGACGCTGACGGCCGACCTCGCTACCCTCGTCGCGCCCGGTCGTGTGGTAGCCGTGGACAACGCACCGGCCGTCCTCGACGTCGCTCGGCGCACGCTCGCCGAACGAGGCCGAACAGCTGTCGAGGTGCGCCAGGCCGACGTCTACGACCTGCCGTTCTCCGACGACAGCTTCGACGTGGTCCACGCCCACCAGCTGCTCCAGCACCTCGCCGACCCGGTCGCCGCGCTGGAAGAGCTGCGCCGGGTGTGCCGGCCGGGTGGGGTGGTGGCGGCCCGCGATGCCGACTACCCGGCGATGGCTTGGTACCCGGAGGACCCCGCCCTCGAGCGGTGGCGCGCTCTCTATGTCGCCGTCGCCCGGTCGAACGGCGCCGAGCCCGGAGCTGGACGGCGCCTGCTGGCGTGGGCGCGCCGTGCCGGGTTCGCCGAGGTCGAGCCGTCAGCCAGCGTCTGGTGCCACGCTACAGCGGAGGACCGTGCCTGGTGGGGTGGGCTGTGGGCCGAGCGCATCACGTCATCGGCCGTTGCCGACCAGGCGCTCGCCGCCGGTCTGGCCGATCGCCGCGACCTCGAGGAGCTGGCTGCCGCGTGGCGTCGATGGGCGGCGTCACCCGAGGGATGGTTCGCCGTGCTCCACGGCGAGGTCCGGTGCCGAGGCTGACCGGTAACCTCGCCGATGTGGACGACGACCAAGTCCCCGTTGGCGCCGGCGACCTCCTTCCCTTGGTGGGCAGGTGGGTGGGGGAGGGGACAGGTTTCCTCGCGGGCCGTCGGCCCTTCTACTACCGCGAGGAAGCGACCTTCGTGCCCACGCGACGCCCGTTCCTCACCTACCGGCAGCAGACGTGGTCAGCCGCGGACGGTGCACCCCTGCACGGCGAGGTCGGCTACCTGCGGGCTACCGACCGGGGCGTCGAGCTGGTGGTGGCCCAGGCGACGGGCATCGCCGAAACGCACGTCGGTACCTGGTCGAAGGACGCCCTGCTGCTCAGGCCCGCGGGCCTGCTGGTCACGCCGACGGCCAGCCCTGTCCGGGTGGTCGAGCGGTCGTTCTCGCTCGAAGAGGGCGGGTCCGTCCTCCGGGTGGCCGTCCGCCTCGGGCTCGGCGACCAGCCGGTCGTCGATCATCTCGCCGCCGTCCTCAGGCGTGACCCGGTGGCGTGACCCGTCAGGCACCTTGGCGCCGGGCAGCGGTCCGTGCGCGTCGGGGAGCCGTCTGTGGCCGCAGCTGCCGGGGCGGCGGCGCGCCGTCTGTCTCGGGAGCCGACCCCACTACGCTGGGCCGAGCAACCCGAAGAAGCATCGAGAGCTACGAAGAGGAGTGACGATGGCTGCGTACGTCCTGCCCGACCTGCCCTACGACCCGGGTGCCTTGGAGCCGCACTACTCGGGCGAGATCATCGAGCTGCACCACGGCAAGCACCACGCCGGCTACGTCGCCGGTGCCAACACGACGCTCGACAAGCTGGCAGAGGCGCGTGACAAGGGAGAGTACGGTGCCATCGTCGGCCTCGAGAAGACGCTCGCCTTCAACATCTCGGGTCACGTGCTGCACTCCATCTTCTGGCGGAACCTCTCGCCCGACGGAGGCGACAAGCCCGACGGGGCGCTCGGCTCGGCGATCGACGAGCACTTCGGCTCGTTCGATGCCTTCCGTGCCCAGATGACCCAGGCCTCCACCACCGTGCAGGGCTCGGGGTGGGGCGTGCTTGCCTGGGAGCCGCTCGGCAAGCGGCTGGTCGTCGAGCAGGTCTACGACCACCAGGGGAACATCGGCAACGGATCGGTGCCGCTCCTGGTGTTCGACGTCTGGGAGCACGCCTTCTACCTGCAGTACAAGAACGTGAAGGCCGACTTCATCAGTGCACTGTGGAACATCGTCAACTGGGCGGACGTCGCCGAGCGGTTCACGGCGGCACAGGGGCTCCAGATCGGCTGACCCGGCGCGCCCTGGCCAGCCGGGGCCGCTGTCCTCGACCGCAGTACCGCAGTCAGGGGGCCCGGTGCGTGAGCGCGGGCCCCCTGACGCTGCGGCGGGCGTCACGTGCGGCGTCGTCACTCCCACTCGATGGTGCCGGGAGGCTTGCTGGTGATGTCGAGCACGACGCGGTTGACCTCGTCGACCTCGTTGGTGACCCGGTTCGAGATGCGGGCGAGGAGGTCGTCGGGGAGACGGGACCAGTCTGCGGTCATGGCGTCCTCGCTGCTGACGGGACGGAGCACGATCGGATGGCCGTAGGTGCGGCCGTCGCCCTGGACGCCCACCGAGCGCACGTCGGCGAGGAGGACCACCGGGCACTGCCAGACGGTTCGGTCGACGCCTGCCGCTGTCAGCTCCTCGCGCACGATGGCATCGGCCCGACGGAGGACGGCAAGCCGTTCCTCGGTGACTCGGCCGAGGATGCGGATGGCGAGCCCGGGACCGGGGAACGGTTGGCGCCACACCAGCTCCTCGGGGAGCCCGAGCTCGAGCCCGACGGCTCGGACCTCGTCCTTGAACAACTTGCGCAGTGGTTCGACGAGCTCGAAGGACAGGTCCTCGGGAAGCCCGCCTACGTTGTGGTGGGTCTTGATCACTGAGGTGCCGTCGCCGCCCCCGGACTCGACGACGTCGGGGTAGAGCGTCCCCTGGACGAGCAGCTCGATCTCCCCCGTGTGCCCCTGGTCGCGGATGATGCGGGTTGCCGTCTCCTCGAAGACCCGGATGAACTCGCGCCCGATGGCCTTGCGCTTGGCCTCGGGGTCGGCAGGGTCGTCGAGGGCGTCGAGGGCGTCGAGGAAGCGTCGGCGGGCGTCGACCGAGACGAGGCTGACCCCGGTGGCTCGGACGAAGTCGCGTTCGACCTGGGCGACCTCGCCGGCCCTCAGGAAGCCGTGGTCCACGAAGACACAAGTGAGCTGAGAGCCCACCGCCCGGTGGACGAGCGCGGCGGCGACGGCGGAGTCGACCCCGCCGGAGAGCGCGCACAGCACGTGGCGACCGCCCACCTGCTCGGCGATCGACGTGACCGCCTCGTCGATGATCGACTCGGTCGTCCACGTCGCGTCGATGCCTGCCGCGTCGTGGAGGAACCGGGCGAGCACCTCCTGGCCGTGCTCGGTGTGGGCAACCTCGGGGTGCCACTGGACGCCGTAGAGGCGGGCGTCCGGCTGTTCGAAGGCGGCGATGGCAGCGCCGGGTGTCGAGGCGACGACGCGGAACCCCGGCGGCAGGCCGGTCACCGCGTCGCGGTGTGACATCCAGACGTGATGGCGGTCGGGCACGTCCGTGAGCAATTGGGTACCGGCGGCAACTTCGACGGGCGTCCGTCCGAACTCGGAGCCCCCGGTGCGTTCGACGACGCCGCCGAGGGCGGCTGCCATCACCTGGAAGCCGTAGCAGATGCCGAGGACGGGCACGCCGGCGGCAAACAGGGCAGGGTCCGGTCGCGGTGCCCCCTCGGCGTACACGCTGGCCGGGCCGCCGGAGAGGACGATGGCCGACGGGGCCCGGCCGAGGAGGTCGGGGACGGGCATCGTGTGGGGGACGATCTCGCTGTAGACGCCTGCTTCGCGGATACGACGGGCGATCAGCTGGGCATACTGCGCGCCGTAGTCGACGACGAGGACGGGGCCGTGTGCCGGGCGGAGCGGCTCACCCATCGGCAGCTCGGACGGCGTGCTGGCGCGGAGCAGGGTTCATCGGTCGAGCGTACACCGCACCCCCACCGGGACCGGCAACCGGGGACAACGCGCCTGGCGGTGGCGCCGAGGTCTGGCGGGGGTGCCGGGCTAGCCTCCGCTCATGGCGCTCCATCGAAACGTCCGAGCCGACCGCGCGTCGGCCACCGTCGGGTTCCGCCCCCAGTTCTCCCGTGACGGCGAGACCGCCGAACTTCCCCGGTACCGCCTCCCAGTCGGTGGCATGGATCCGGACACCGCCTACCAGATCGTCCACGACGAGCTCATGCTGGACGGCAACGCCCGGCTCAACCTGGCCACGTTCGTGACCACCTGGATGGAGCCGCAGGCGCGCGCCCTCATCGACGAGTGCTCCGACAAGAACATGGTCGACAAGGACGAGTACCCCCAGACGGCCGAGCTCGAGCAGCGGTGCGTGGCCATGCTCGCCGACCTGTGGCATGCCACCGACGCCGAGGAGGCGACCGGCACCTCGACGACGGGCTCGAGCGAGGCGTGCATGCTGGGCGGCCTGGCTCTCCTGCACCGCTGGCGGGCCCGTCGCACGGCAGCGGGGCTGCCAGCCGACCGGCCGAACCTGGTCATGGGAGCGAACGTGCAGGTGTGCTGGGAGAAGTTCTGCCGGTACTGGGACGTGGAGGCCCGGCTCGTCTCGGTCGATGCCTCGTGCACTCATCTGAGCCCCGAGGGTGCGGCTGCCCACTGTGACGAGCGCACCATCGGGGTCGTCGCCGTCCTCGGCTCCACCTTCGACGGCACCTTCGAGCCGGTGGCCGACATCGCCGCCGCCCTCGACGAGCTCCAGACCACCACCGGCGTCGACGTTCCCTTGCACGTGGACGCGGCGTCAGGTGGCTTCGTCGCCCCGTTCCTCGATCCCGACCTGGTGTGGGACTTCCGGGTCGAGCGCGTCCAGTCGATCAACACGTCGGGGCACAAGTACGGGCTCGTCTATCCCGGCGTGGGCTGGGCGGTGTGGCGGTCGGCGGACGCCCTCCCCGGCGAGCTGGTCTTCGACGTGGACTACCTCGGGGGCTCGATGCCCACCTTCGGCCTCAACTTCTCCCGACCCGGTGCGCAGATCGTCGCCCAGTACTACAACTTCGTCCGCCTCGGCGCCGACGGGTTCACCCGGGTCCAACAGGCATGCCGCGCTACGGCGAAGTGGCTGGCCGGCGAAGTGGCTGGCCTCGGGCCCTTCACGCTGGTCTCCGATGGCTCCGAGCTGCCGGTCGTGGCGTTCAGGGTCGCCGACGGCGAGGACCGCTTTTCGGTGTACGACGTCTCCGACGCCTTGCGTGGTCATGGGTGGCTGGTGCCCGCCTACGCCATGCCCGAGGGCCTGGAGGACGTCTCGGTGCTGCGCGTCGTCGTCCGCAACGGGTTCAGCCGCAACCTGGCCGAGCTCCTGGTCGCCGACCTCGGCGCCGTCGTCGACGAGCTCGGCCAGCGAGCGAGTGGTCGGCGACCGGAGGACGCCAAGCGGAGCGCGTTCCACCACTGAGGGCGCCAAGCGCACCTGCCGGTAAGCCCGGGTCCACCTGTCGCCTCTCACTACACTCGGAGCCAGACGAGAGGGAACGGGCGGTGCCCGGTTTCGGGCAGACCAGGGGGCGCTGGCGGGTATGGGCCGACGAACGGAGTCGCTTCTCGAGCGGGGGGTGCACCGGCTGAGCCGGCCTCCCGTCGAGTGGAACGGAGGTCGACTCCTCGCTTCGGTGGTGGTGGCCGCCGGCCTGGCGGCGACGGTGGCCACCACCGGAGCGGGGACCGCTGCCGCTGCCACCACGACGCCACCCCCCGTCGAGGTCGGGGCCCCCGCTGGAGGCGGGCCTGCCCGACCGAGTGGAGGAGGGTCGAGCGGGCTTCCCTTTGCCGGAGCACCGGTGCTCGATGCTCCCGTCGTTGCCCTGGCGGCCGTCCCCGGTGGGGGCGGCTACTGGGAGGTGGCCTCTGACGGCGGCATCTTCTCCTTCGGGGATGCCCAGTTCTACGGCTCGATGGGGGGTCACCCCTTGAACCAGCCCATCGTCGGCATGGCAGCCACCCCCGATGGAAGGGGCTACTGGGAGGTGGCCTCCGACGGCGGCATCTTCTCCTTCGGGGATGCCCCCTTCTACGGCTCGATGGGGGGCCACCCCTTGAACCAGCCCATCGTCGGCATGGCAGCCACCCCCGATGGAAGGGGCTACTGGGAGGTGGCCTCCGACGGCGGCATCTTCGCTTTCGGCAACGCCCAGTTCTACGGGTCGATGGGGGGCCACCCCCTGAACCAACCGGTCGTCGGCATGGCGGCCGCCCCGAACGGAGGGGGCTACTGGGAGGTGGCCTCTGACGGCGGCATCTTCTCCTTCGGGGATGCCCACTTCTACGGCTCGATGGGCGGCCACCCGTTGAACCAGCCCATCGTCGGCATGGCGGCCGCCCCCGGTGGGGGCTACTGGCTCGCCACCTCGGCCGGCGGGGTCGACAGCGAGGATGCGCCGTCCTTCAAGGCGGCCGGGGTCGCCTGACCGGACCCTATCGCCCGGGCTGTCCGCACGCAGTTCCTTCCGGCGCGCTTGGCGCGGTAGAGGGCCGCATCGGCTGCGGCGAGCAGCTGGGTCGGGTCGTGCCCATCCAGCGGGGCGGTGGCCAGGCCGGCCGACACCGTGACGTGGAGGTGGGCACCTGACGTACCGGGGGTGCCCGCCGTGTCGACGGTAAGCGCCTCGACCTTCTGTCGCCACGCCTCGGCCCACTGGGTGGCCTGGGCGTCACCGGCGTGAGAGAGCAGGACGACGAACTCCTCACCACCGAAGCGGCAGGCGACATCGCTGCTGCGGACGCTGGCCTGGAGGGTCGTGCCGACGGCGGTGAGGACGGCATCGCCGGCGGCGTGCCCGTAGGTGTCGTTCAGCGCCTTGAAGTTGTCGAGATCGAAGAAGACGACACTCAGCGGGTAGCCGTGGCGCCTGCTGCGGTCCAGCTCGGGCCCGAAGACGGTATCGAGGAAGCGCCGGTTGTAGAGGCCGGTGAGGGGATCGTGCACGGCGAGGTCCTCGACCTCGCGACGGAGCGATTCGACGGTGGCGATCTCGGCGCGGAGGCGCTCGTTGGCTGCCACCAGCGCGCGTTGGTCGGCGAGACGGTTTGTGCTGTCGTGGAAGACCACGAGCCAACCGATCGTGCGGCCGCGTCGGTCGCGAATGGCGCTGCGCCGGGCGTCGAGGTCGCGGCGGCCCTCCGCGGTCTCGACGGAGAGGTGGCACGCGCTGTCGGCCGGTGCGGCCGGTGCGGCCGGTGCGGCCGGTGCGGCCGGTGCGGCCGGTGCGGCCGGTGCGGCCGGTGCGGCCGGTGCGGCCGGATCGACGGAGCCGGGCGTCGCCGTCGCCAGGTCGCGGACCTCGTCGGGCCACCGTCGGAGGACCTCGAGGACGCCGGCGCCCACGACGGGCCGGACGCCGGTGGGGTCGACCAGGTCGAGGAGCCGTTCGAAGGCCGGGTTGGCGTCGGTGACCTGCCCGGTCGCGTCGGTCACCAGCACGCCGTCGCCGATCGTGTCGACCACCAGGCTGCGGGCGACCGGCACCAGGTCGAACAGGTGCTGCCCGAAGAGGGCCCAGGCGACCAGCAGTCCGGTCAGGGCGAAGCCCACCGGGGTGAGGTCGTAGTCGCGCAGCCACGAGCCTCGGCCGGATGCCCCGGTGATGGAGACGAAGTTGGCGACGAAGGGGAAGGCGCAGGCGAACAGCATGGTCTTGCTCTGGCGGCGGAGCGCCCTGCCGGCGCGGCGCCGTGCCCGTGCCAGCAGCACGAAGCCGGTGACGATGAGGACGTAGCTGTACAGCGAGTGCACCCAGAACAGGATGCCGAACCGGAGGTGCAGCGACACGGGGCCGGAGCCCTGGGGGAACTGCTGCGCGAAGAACAGGTGGTCGAGCGACGGGAGCCAGATCGCCACTTGGACGAGGACGGGCTCGACGGCGAGAAGGGCCACGCGTCGCGGGGTGAACCACTGCCTCCCCCTGGTGACGGCGATGGCGATGGCCAGCCAGCCCACCGGCACCAGGACGACGCCCAGGTAGATGAGGTGGTCGTAGGTCCGCATGGCGCTGGCTCTGGTCTGCATCCACTGCAAGGTGTAGAAAGCCGACCACAGGCCGACACCCACCATGCATACGAGGAGCGCGATGGCACCCGTCGTGCGGCGCCGCCGCCAGGCCAGCCAGGAGGTGCCAAAGGAGGCGACGGTGGCGACGGCCGGTGCCACCAGTTGGGTCGGCCACTGCATCGGTCCGCTCCTCCTTCCTGCGCCGTGGCGTCTCGACGGGGCACAGGAGCGGCGCATGCTGGCCCACCGTGGTGATCGACCAGACGGCCGACGGGCTTGAGCCACCTGGGGTCGCGGCGGGCCGAGGCCGACCGGTCGACCGGTGGGCGTAGACTGGCGCGGTGCTGCACCTCACGGGAGCCGAAGAGGTCCTCCTGCTCGTTCTGTCGGTGGTCTGGGCCTTCATCGGCTACACGCTGTCCGAACAGACCAAGCGGACGACCGGCCGCACGCCGTGGGGGCTGCCCTCGGCGGTGTGGGCCTTCCTGTGGTTCCTGTCCGTCGTGGTCGGTCTCGTGCTCTACCTGATCGCCCAGTCGAGCGAGACCCGGCGCATGCGACGGAGCGGCCGGCTGCCGGGTCCGACCTTCTCGGCTACCCACGGAGCGGGCGTGCCGGGCGGCATGGCGGCGCGCCCGGCGGCATCGGACTTCCCTGCCTACCCGCGCCCCGCCCGCCCTTCGGACGCCGGAGGGCCGAGGTCGCCGGCGGGGGCGCACGGTCCGGACGCCGCGACCTGGCAGGGCGCCTCACCGACCGTGCCGCTTCCCCCGCCTGGGTGGCATCCCGACCCGAGCGGTCGGTTCCACTACCGGTGGTGGGACGGTCGCCAGTGGACCGCACAGGTGTCGGTGCACGGACAGGTGCTCGTCGACACCAGCCCCGACCAGCGCATCGGCCCGTACTGAGCCGGGGCGGCGCACCCCGATCCGGGCGGTCGAGGTGCGGCGGGCCCTCGGGGGGGCTCAGGTGAGGCACCCGAGTCCGGGCGGTTCAGGGACGCGGTTCAGGGAGCGGCGTGCACCTCGCTCGGTCCTGCGGGACCATGGTGGTCGTCGACCACTCGGTCGGCGAGGAACCGTTCGGCGACGTCGGCCTCCATGGGGCGGGCGACGAGGAAGCCCTGGCCGAGCTCGCACCCTTCGGCTCGCAAGAGGTCGAGCTGGGAGTGGTCCTCGATGCCTTCTGCCAGCGTCTCGAGCCCGAGGGCGCGCCCCAGTTGCACCATGGCGTGGAGCAGGACGCGTCCTTCGGCGCTGGTGGTGGCGTTGACGACGAAGGACCGGTCGATCTTCAGGATGTCGACGGGGAACTGCTGGAGGTAGGCGAGGGAGGAGTACCCGGTGCCGAAGTCGTCGATGGCGACCCGCAACCCGGCCAGTCGGAGCGAGTGGAGCCGCTGGGCGATGCGTTCCGAGTCGTGCATGAGTGCGGTCTCGGTGATCTCGAGGACGATCGAGCGCGGGTCGACCCCCGTGTGCTCGAGCGTGTCGAGGACCTCGGCGACGAAGTCGGGTGACTCGAGCTGGAGCGCGGCCACGTTCACGGAGATCGTGAGCGGAAGACCGAGCTTCTCCCAGCGTCGGGCCTGGCGGCACGCTTCGAGCAGGACGACCCGCCCGACGTCGGTGATGAGCCCCGAGTCCTCGAGCCGGGGGATGAACTCCATCGGGGGCACGACGCCTCGGGTGGGGTGCCGCCACCGCACCAGGGCCTCGGCCCCCTCCACCTGCAAGGTCTCGATGGAGAAGAGCGGTTGGTAGACGACGAAGAACTGCTCCTCGGTGAGGGCCTGGTGGAGCTCGGCGTCGAGGTCGACGCGACGACGGACCTCGGCGCGCATGGACGGCTCGAAGACGACAGCCCGGCCCTTGCCGGTCTCCTTGGCCCGGTAGAGGGCGATGTCGGCGTCGCGCAGCAGGTCACCGGCGTCGGCGCGGACACCGACGGCGATCCCGATGCTGGCACCGACCGTCAGCTCCACTCCGGGGAGCGACGGAACGACCACCGGTTGGCGGCACACCTCGAGCAGCCGGTCGGCCACGCGAAGCGGGTGGTCGGCCGCCTCGCCCTCGAGGAGGACGACGAACTCGTCGCCACCGAGGCGTCCGACGGTGTCGGCATCGCGCAACGTCTCGGTGAAGCGCTCCGCCACCGCCTCGAGCACGCAGTCGCCCACCCCGTGGCCGTTGGTGTCGTTGACGTCTTTGAACCCGTCGAGGTCGAGGTACAAGAGGGCCACCGGCGTGCCGTCCCGACGGGCCCGGGCCAGGGCGTGCTCGGCTCGGTCGAGGATGAGCGCCCGGTTGGGAAGGCCGGTGAGCTGGTCGTGGAGCTCGTGGTGGCGCAGCTCGGCTGTCGTGGCGGCGACGAGGGCGAGGGCCATGGCTCGCGCCCGGGTCACGTTGCGTACGAGCGCCACCGAGAGCACGGTGAGGGCGAGCCCGACGGCGAGCACCGCCCACCCCTGGCGCCACGAGGTCCAGAACCCCTCGGTCGAGCCGGCCAGGCGCAGGACCCAGCCGCCTTGGGCGGCCAGGTGCTCGGTGAGGACGTAGTCCTTTCCGGCCAGGTGGCCTTCGTGGACGACTTCGAGCGTGCGCCCGCCCGCCAGGGGCACCGACAGCGAGAAGGCGAGGTGGTCCGCGGCGGGCAGGGGGCCGAGCAGGGTGTTGGCGTCGAAGAGCCCCCCGATCCAGCCGAGGAGGCGGGCGGGATGTCCGCTCGACGGCGGGGTGTCGACCGGGATGACCAGCTCGATGGGGAACAGCTTGCCGAACGCCGACCGCATGGCTGCCCGGGACGCCGCCGTGCTCCCCGACGAGCCGTCGAGCACCGAGACGAACGAGCCCACCGTGAGCGAGCCGGCACGGGTCTGCGGGGTGAGCAGCCGTTCGAAGGCGGGGTTGGCGCACTCGTCGGTGGTCGGTGAGAGGAAGGAGGTGAAGTCGTGGCGCGCCTCGGCGAGGGCGTCGATGCGCGGCGTCAACGCTGGGGAGAGCTGGACCGTCGCCAGGCGCACGAGGCAGTAGGCGGAACGCTGGCCAGGCGGCTGGACGGCGAAGGGCCGAGGGACCGCTACTCCGAGGGGAGGGTCCGAAGCGACGGTGGCGGCAAAGGAGGGAAGTTGGGCAGGGGTCAGCCGTTCGACGAAGGCGAACCCGATGGTGCCCGGGTACCGCCGGGAGGCACCGAGCGTGGCGAACCACTGGGCGAAGGCAGCGTTGGTGATGGTGGGGTCGTCGGCCACCACGGCCCGCGCCGTGGCGACCAGGTCGGCATCGCGTTGGAGGGCCATGGTGAGGGTGGCGGCCGTCGACTGGGCATCGGACACGAAGGCGACGTGGTGCGAGTGGTGGACCGACGTGCGCCAGGCCACCGCCCCGAAGATCGACGCCGCCAGTCCCACGACGAGGACCCCTGCGGAGAGGGCCCGCCCGATCCCCGTGGCCGGTGACGAGGGACGGCCGTCGTCACCGCGGCGCGATCGCACTGTATGCTCCCGTAGTGGGCGGCGGAGGTCCATCGTCGATCTATCGGCAGGTGTGGCGAGGGGCTGAACCTTCCCACCCGAGCGCCTCCCACCTGCCTCGGGGCGGTGGAGCGATCGGCAACCCTGACCAGCTGCCGAGGGTGGTCGTGCCCGGCTCCTCCGGGCGGTCGGCCTCGCTCAGCTTCCGGCGGTGGCGGCGGCCAGGGAGGCGACCTGGTCGGGCGTGAGGGGGACGCCAGCGGCCCGGCAGTTCTCCTCGACGTGTGCCAACGAGCCCGTGCCCGGAATGGGGAGCATGACCGGCGAGCGGGCCAGCAGCCAGGCCAGGGCCACCTGGGAGGGCGTCGCTCCGACGGCACGGCACACGTCGTCGAGCGGGCCGCCCGGTCGGGCCAGGGCTCCGGAGGCGACGGGAAACCACGGAATGAAGCCGATGCCGTTGTGCTCGCAGTACTCGAGGACGGGCTCCGAGGCCCGGTCGACGAGGTTGTAGCGGTTCTGGACGGTTGCCACCGGCACGACGGCCCGGGCTGCTTCGACGTCCGCAGCCGACACCTCGGAGAGGCCGACGGCGGCCACCTTGCCCTCGTCGCGCAAGGCGGCCAGCAGGCCGAACTGCTCGTCGGCGGGCACCGCCGGGTCGATCCGGTGCAACTGGAAGAGGTCGATCCGCTCGACGCCGAGCCGCCGGAGGCTGAGCTCGCACTGCTGGCGGAGGTACTCGGGGCGGCCGACGGGGTGCCAGGCGTCGGGCCCGGTCCGTACGAGGCCGGCCTTGGTGGCGATGACCAGGTCGTCCGGGTACGGGTGGAGGGCTTCGCGGATGATCTCCTCGCTCACCGCCGGGCCGTAGGAGTCGGCGGTGTCGACGAAGTCGACTCCGAGCTCGACGGCACGCCGTACGACCGCGACCGCGACCGCTCGGTCGGGTGGCTCGCCCCAGATGCCGGGCCCGGTGATGCGCATCGCACCGAAGCCGAGTCGATGGACGGTCCGCCCGCCGATCTCGAAGGTGCCGCTGGCGCTGACGGGCCGGTGGAGGGGTTGGCTGGTCGTGTCCGGTGGGGTCATGTGCGCTCGCTTCCTGAACGGGACGTGTGGAAAAGGGGTCACCCTGGCCGCTGCCACCCAGGCCGATGGGCTCGGGCTGGTGTGCCACCCGGGGCTGTCGGGCCTCACGCTGCCGGGTTCCCCTGTCCGGGGAGGGCTTGCCCCCGGTTGGTGGCGGCGGCCTTCCCCCGTTCTACCCGCTCGGGCCGGGCCGTCGAGCCCACCTGTTCGACGCCTGCCTGCGGCGACTCGGGTCGCTTCTACCCGGTCACCTCCACCTGCGCCGATCCAGACGGTCGACGCCGGTAGCCCGAGCCCCGACGGCAGCGGCGGGACAGGGCGGGGCGTGTTAGCACTCGCGGCAGGAGAGTGCTAAACTGGGTGGTGCGGAACGGGCACGGCGCTCTCGCCGAGCCGAGCTCCGTGGCCGCCGGGTCCACCCGGCGCAGCGGGGCCCGCTGGCGTGGCCGTGCGTGCTCGTCCCGTCGAGGAAGTATCGGACGACGAGCATGGAGGTGAGGCTCATGGCACTGGTGCGATCTGATCCCTTCCGCGACATCGACCGTTTCCTGCAGCAGTTCTGGGTAGGTGCCCCGGCAGCCCGTACCCTGTCGATGCCCATGGACGCTTACCGCAAGGGCGACCGCTTCTTGGTGTCGATCGACCTACCCGGCGTGGACCCGTCGACCATCGACCTCACGGTGGAGGACAACGTGTTGACGGTGAAGGCGGAACGCCCCGCCCCCGAGCCGGCGGCCGACGTCCAGACGTTGATCGCCGAGCGCCCGAGCGGCACGTTCACCCGGCAGCTCCTGCTGGGCGAGAACCTCGACACGTCGAGGATCGAGGCCGAGTACGAGGCCGGGGTGCTGTCGCTTGCCATCCCGGTCGCCGAGCACGCCAAGCCGCGACGGATCGAGGTCCGGGCCCACGGGGAGCCGCACCGGCTGACCGCCTGAGCTCGGGCGACCGCCTGCGCTCGGGCCTCCGGTTGGACAGGCATCGGTGCGCGGCGGGCACGGGCGCTCTCGTCGTGTCCGTGCCCGCCGCAGCGGGCTGCCGTCCAGGCGGGTTCAGCCAGCGGCGGGTTCAGCCAGCGGCGGGTTCAGCCAGCGGCGGTGACCGTGGCGGTGACGCCGGGGAACGCCGTGCCGAGCCCCGGGCCGAAGCCCGTTCCCGCGGGGTCGAGCCCGAGCCCGTCACGCAGCTGGGCCGTGACGGCCTGGTCGATCAGCGGGTAGGCGTGCACGGGGTTGACGTCGGGCGGGAAACAGCCGTCGGTGGCGAGCTTGGCCAGTGTGCCGAGCCCCCCGCCGGCGCCGAGTGCCGCCTTCAGCTCGGTGACGAGTCGGGTCGAGCCGGTGTGGATCGTGCAGATGTCGTCGAAGACGTTGTGGCCGCCACCGGCGATCACCACGAGGCGCTTGGGGGTGGGAAGGGCGGCGTAGGTGGCCCGCACGCTGGCCGGCGAGACGATCTGGTCGGCGCTCCCCACCATGACGAGACCAGGGGTGTGTGTCGTTGGTGCGGTGCCCGGTGCTGGCGCCAGGGCCACGTACGTCTTGACCTGGTGGTCGGTTGCCGCCAAGGTGATGGCGGCGCCACCGCCCAGCGAGTGGCCGACGACGGCCAGCCGGGCCAGGTCGAGGAGGTGGGCGAAGCGGCCACCCGGTTGGTCGAGCGCGCCGGCGTAGGCGATCGCCGCCTGCAGCGCCTGCGCCGCCGTGAGGGCGCCGGGGGCGTGGGAGCCGGCCAGCACCGAGGCAAGGTCGGTCGCCTGCTCCTCGGGGGCGATGACCACGAAGCCCCAGGTAGCCAGGTGGTCGGTGAGGAAGCTCGACTGTTCGGGGTAGGAGCCGTACCCGTGGGCGAAGAGCACGACCGGGAAGGCGTGGGAAGGATCTCCCGAGGCCCCCGTGTCGCGGGCGACCGGCGCGTCGAGGTAGGCCGTGGTGGGCACGGAGTCCGGGAGCTTGGCGAGGACGGGGTTGTCGGCCTCGGCCGGGCTCACCCACTGCTTGAGCTGGTACGTGTAGGTCGACGCACCGCGGACCGACGCGCGATCCACCGGGTACCAGAGCTGTACCGGGTCGCCGTCGGGCAGCGTGGCCCGCATGGTTCCCGCGGCGTACGGCCCAGGCACCGACCACGTGCGGACCCCGACTGCGGGCTTGGAGGGCACGCCGGCCGTCGACCCGGAGGAACCGCAGGCGGCGAGCGTGATGGCAGCCGCCGCGACGACCGCGGTGAGGGTGGCGGAGCGCCGATGTCCCGTGGGAGGCACCTGCCGCCGCTTCGCCGTCCCGTGCCGCGTCGTCCCAGGAGCCGCCATCGCTGGCAACGCTAGCCATCATCCCGCCTCGGTGACGGATGGCGGAACGGGCAGGGGGTGTGGGCGCCACTAACCTCGGGCTGTGCACTTCGATCTCAGTCCTGAGCTCGCCGACCTCCGCCAGAGCGTGCGCCGTCTGGCCCAGGAGCAGGTGAAGCCTCGTGCTCGCGACATCGACACCACGGGCGAGTACCCGGCCGATCTCTTCGAGGCGTTCCGCCAGGCGGACCTGCTCGGCCTGTGCCTCCCGCCCGAGCTCGGCGGGTCGGGGGCCGGCATCCTTGGGCTGACCATCGCCATCGAGGAGGTGGCGAAGTACTCGAACACCGCCGCCCTCATGTTGCTGCTGACGCGGCTGCCCACCGGCCCCGTGCTGATCGCCGGCAGCGACGAGCAGAAGCGGCGGTACCTCCCGGGCATCGCCACCGGCGAGCTGCGGGCCGCCTTCGGGCTGTCCGAGCCGCAGGCCGGCAGCGACGTGGCCGGCATGCGCACCCGGGCCGTCCCCGACACGACGCCCGGTCACGAAGGCGGCTGGATCCTGACCGGTACCAAGTGCTGGATGTCGGGCGTACGCGAGGCCGACTGGTACACGGTGTTCGCCAAGACGGGTGATCCCACGCGGCGCGACCACGCCTCCATCACCGCCTTCATCGTCGAGCGCAACTGGGAAGGCGTCTCGGTCGGGCGCACCGACGCCAAGATGGGCGTCCGGGGCGTCGACACCGGCGAGCTGGTGCTCGACGAGGTGCGTGTGCCGGCCGAGAACGTCATCGGTGAGGTGGGTGGGTTCCGTCTGGCCATGCTCGGCCTGAACGCCATGCGGCCGATCGTCGCCGCCCGGGGCCTCGGCCTGGCCGAGGGGGCGCTCATGTACGCCACCGAGTACGTGAAGGAGCGAGAGGCGTTCGGGCACACCATCGCCGACTTTCAGGGGATCCAGTGGGAGATCGCCAAGGTTGCCGTCGACATCGAGGCAGCTCGCTTGCTCACCTACCGGGCGGCGTGGCTGGCCGACCAGGGAAAGTTCGGTCGGGAGCACGTGCCGTTCCTGTCGATGGCCAAGTACCACGCCACCGAGCTGGCGGTACGGGCCTCGGGCCTTGCCGTCCAGCTCCTCGGCGCGGCCGGGTACATGGCCGACCATCCGACGGAGCAGTGGTACCGGGACGCGAAGCAGCTCACGATCGTCGAAGGGACCTCTCAGGTCCAGCTCGGGCTCATCGCCCGAGGGGTGCTCGGCCACGACCTGTGGTGGGACTGAGGTGAGCGGGGACGAGGTGACCGGTGCCCTGCTCGAGGGAGCCCAGCCACCGGGAGCGGAGCGCTTTGCCGAACTGGGCAGCTGGCCGGGCGTGCTGACCCGGCTTCTCGACGGCGCCGCGCTTGGGCTGGCCGAGGCCGAGGCGGTGATGGGCCAGGTCCTCGCCGGGGTGGCGACCGAGGCCCAGATCGCCGCCTTCGCCGTGGCGCTGCGGGCCAAGGGCGAGACCGTGGAGGAGATGACCGGGTTCGTCCGGGCCATGCTCACCCACGGCGTACCCCTCGAGCTCCCTGCCGGGGTCGAGGTCGTCGACACCTGCGGCACCGGCGGCGACCGGCTGCGTTCTATCAACGTGTCGACGATCGCCGCCCTCGTCGTGGCGGCCACGGGCGCCAAGGTGTGCAAGCACGGTGGGCGAGCGTCGTCCTCCGCGGTGGGGGCAGCCGACGTGCTCGAGGCCCTGGGCGTGGCCGCGGACCTCGGCCCGGTCGGCGTGGCCCGGTGCATCGACGAGGTCGGCATGGGCTTCTGCTTCGCTCCGAGGTTCCACCCGGCCATGCGCTACGCCGGCCCGGTCCGCAAGCAGCTCGGGATCCCCACCGTCTTCAACTACCTCGGTCCACTGGCCAACCCGGCACGGGCGCGCTACCAGGTGGTCGGGGTGAGCGACCCGTCGATGGCCGACAAGATGCTCGGCGTGCTGGCGAGGAACGGTACCCGGCGGGCCATGGTCGTCTACGGAGACGACGGGCTCGACGAGCTGAGCACCACGGGCCCGTCGACGGTCCACGAGCTGGTGGCGGATGCCGACGGCCACGTCGACACTTGGGTGTCGCGTGTCGAGCCGGACGCCCTCGGCCTCGACCTCGTCACCATCGAGGACCTCCGCGGCGGTGACGCAGCCGTCAACGCGGAGGTCATCCGGCGTGTGCTCCGCGGTGAGCGGTCGCCCCACCGAGACGTGGCCGTCCTCAACGCGGCCGCTGCCCTCGTCGTCGTGGGAACGGTCGGTGACCTCGCTGCCGGCGTAGCGTTGGCCGGGGAGGTCCTCGACGACGGCCGAGCTGAGGGGGTCCTCGACGCCCTCATCCGGGTCTCGACCGAGGCGGCTGCCGCCGAGTAGCGCTCCTGGCGCACCGAGCCCACCTCGGGGGCACCAGCCCACCTTGGTGAGCACCCAGCCGTCCCCGCACCTCCGAGCTGGTGCCCGTCGGCGACGAGCCGGCACCGAACGGGGCGACGAGCCGGCACCGAACGGGGCGACGAGCCGGCACAACGCAAGCTCAACTCGCAGCTCCCATCAGGGACGACGCGCCCGGTCGCCTCAAGCGGGGCGCGCCCGGTGCCGATGATCACGCTCAGTGGCCGCGGGTGTGCCCGGGGCTTCGTTGGCTGTCCATGGTTGGCACGGATGCATGACCACACAGGCACGGATGCGTTTGCGATGATCCCACTTACCAGGCTCAACGGCGACCCGATCGCCATCAACCCGGACCGCATCGAGCGCGCCGACGTCACGCCCGACGTCGTCCTCACGATGAGCGACGGTTCGAAGTTCGTGATCGGGGAGACCCTCGACGAGCTCATCGACCGGATCCGGCTCTTCCGGGCGTCGGTCCTTGCCCTCTCCCACCGGCTCGTCTTCGACGACGAGGACGACGGCCAGCGCAAGTTCCGCCTCGTGCGCGGTGGGAGCGGGAAGGTCGTCGACCGCCCCGAGCACGTCTCCGAAGAGACAGGTGTGCCGCGGCTGATCGGCGTGGTCACCCCCTTGCCGAGCGCCAGCCAGGGCGCAGCGGCTACTCCGGCTGACCGGTCGGGGTCCGACGAGCCGCCACCGGTGGCGGGGCCTCGGACATGAGGGGGCGACGATGAACAAGAAGTTCACCATGGTCTCCATCGTCGCTGCCCTGGGCGCCATCTTCGTCGCCATGTTCATGGACGGCAGCAACCCGATGGTGTTGTTCAAGCCCGCTCCGCTCATCCTCGTGTTCGGCGGGACGACCTTTGCCTCACTGGCCGGCTTTCTCCGCAGCGACGTGAAGAACTTCAAGGCGGTGCTGTCCAAGGCCGTGAGTGGCTCGCCGGACTCTCCCGACGAGGACATCACCCGGCTGGTGGCACTGGCCGAGGTCGCCCGGCGGGAGGGCCTGCTCGCCCTCGAGAAGGCAGCTGCCGACATCGACGACCCGTTCTTCCGGCGGGGCGTCGAGATGACGGTCGACGGCAACGACCCCGAGGAGATCCGCGACATCATGGAGGGTGAGATCGACGCCCTGCGGGAGCGGCACAAGGTCGGGGCCAAGTTCTTCGCCGACATGGGCGGGTTCGCCCCCACCCTCGGCATCATCGGCACGGTCGTCGGGCTCATCCACGTCCTCGGGAACCTCAGCAACCCCGACGCCCTTGGCCCGGCCATCGCCTCGGCGTTCACCGCCACCCTGTGGGGGGTCATGTCGGCGAACATCGTGTGGATCCCGATCGCCAACAAGCTCAAGCGCTCGAGCCAGCACGAAGTCCAAGGCCGGCGACTCATCCTCGACGGCATCCTGGCCATCCAGGCCGGCAACAGCCCGCGCATGGTCCAGGCCAAGTTGCAGGCCTACCTGCCGCCCAAGGACCGGGGTGACCGCCACGCCAAGGAGAAGGAAGCGGCCTGATGGCCCGACGACCCCACCGGGAGGAGGCCGAAGAGGCCGAGGGGGGCATGGAACGGTGGCTCCTCACCTACTCCGACATGATCACGTTGCTGCTCGCGCTGTTCATCGTGCTGTTCTCGCTCTCGACGATCAGCGTCCAGAAGTTCGAGGCGTTGGCGGCGAGCCTGCGGAACACGTTCTCTGGCCACACCACCGTGGTGAAGAACAGCACCGGGCTCCTCCAGAAGAACAGCCTGGTGTCCCATCCGGGGACGGTTACCGGCATCAACCAGACGGCTGCGGCGCCCACTCAGAGCTCCCAGACGCCAGCGGCGGTGCCGACCACCACGGCCCCGTCGGCCGGCCCGCCCGGCTCGCAGTCGCTCGCCACCATCCAGGCCGAGCTGCAGTCCGCGCTGGCGAGCCAGGGGCTGTCCTCGGACGTCAACATCAGCCAGGCCTCGCCGAACGCATCGACCCACGAGCTGGTCGTCCAGATCCTGAGCGACAAGATCTTCTACGCCGTCGACTCGGCCAACCTCGGGCCCCTCGGGGACCAAGTCGTCGACGCCATCGCCACCGTGCTCCGCATGAACACCAACAACGCCGCGGTGCAGGGCTACACCGACGACCAGCCGATCTACGGCGGCCCGTACGCCACCAACTGGGAGCTGTCCGCCGAGCGGGCCACCCACGTGGTGGTCCGGCTCACCCACGTCGACGGCATCGACCCCAACCGGCTTGCCATCGTCGGCTACGGCAAGACGCGCCCCATCGTCCCCAACACCTCGCCGGCCAACATGGCGCGCAACCGCCGGGTCGACGTGGTGATCCTCGCACCAGGAGAGACCCAGCCCTGATGACTGCCACCCTGACACCCCCGCAGGCCACCTCGGGCGACGGCGAGCCGCCGGCCGAGGGTGCAACCAAGAAGGGAGGGGCGAAGAAGCTCCTCATCATCGTCGTGGCCGCCGTGGTGGTGCTCGGCGCCGCCTTCGAGCTGGTGCTCAAGCCGATGCTCTTCCCGCCCCACTACCGTCCGGGCCAGCCGGTCCCAGCGGGTCAGATCGTGTCCCTGCCCCAGAACACGATCAACCTCTCCGATGGGCACCTGCTCCAGGTGACGGTCGCCCTGCAGCTCACCGCGCCGGCCTCGCCCACGGCCATCGCCAAGGACGACCCGAAGTTCCTCAACGCCGAGCTGACGGTGTTCGGGGCGCTGACCCAGCCGGACCTGCTCAACCCGGCCGGTCGCACGGCCGCCCAAGCGGCCCTCCTCCAGGCGTTCCAGCAGATCGCCGGCACTAGCGAGGGAGCCCAGCAGATCAGCGCCATCTACTTCACCAACTTCATCACCCAGTGACCCCTTCCGACGACGGCAAAGGCGCCAGTGGGCGATCACCCGGCCGCAACGGAGAACGGCGATGCTCGGCAAGCCCCACGATGGGCTCGTTCAGCGGGTGCCCGCCCATCGAGCCGTAGAACTGGGCATCGCCGAAGGTGAAGATCCCGCCGTCGGAGGCAGCCTCCCAGTAACCCGATGTTGGGCCCGTGGTCGTGCCCGTTCCTGATCCCGTGGTTGAGCCGCTGACTTGGACCTGCTGCTGGGCGTAGGTCATGTTGCCGGTGGAGACGGCCCATACCGGGCCGGACGGCAGTGACGACGCCGTGCAGGATGCGGTCGAGACCAACGGGTTCGGGGTTGGCTGGGTCAGTTGTCGAAGCACGTGGCCACCCGCCCTGCCGATCGGCGCACGCCGAGGGCATGATGACGACGTCGTCGGAGACGCCGGATCGGCGGTCTCGTAGTTCCACACCGGCGCTGACATGTCGTCTGCCAGCGCGGGCATGGCTAGCCAACGTGGTTCTCGACGGAGGAGGCGATGTGGCTGGATCGTGTGGAGGACAGCCGACGCATCCGTACCATGAGAGCGGCCGAAGGGATCACCTTGCCGGTCGCGTAGGTGGAGAGCCTCGACGGCGACGTTCCGATCCGGGCGGCGAATTCGGCAGCGGTCATCCCGGACGCCTCCACGATCTCTCGGACCTCGGCGGAGACGCTTGCCCGTTCGCTCTGCTCGGCATCCGCTCTAGCTGATGCCACCACGTCGGCCATCAAGTCACCCACCCCGTAGGGACGGCAGTACGACAGGACGTCTACGAGATCTGATGCGACCTTCCCCCATGGGTCCCGACGGACTTCCGCAGCGATGCGTCGCCAATGTGAGAGATCGCCGCGTTCGAGCGCTGTCTGGATGCCTTCCAGACCCCACTCGGACACGGGGTCGTCCGGAGTAACGGTCAGATTGCGGAAAGCGAGGGCCACGACTAGGAATCCTTTTGCTCCACCATGAGGCGAGACACGGCCATGCACACAGATCGAACGTCATTCCAGTCGTGCCAGCGTCTATCAAGTCGCTTGTATTGCTTCAGGTGTTGAGTCGTCTTCGCATCTCTGGGTCGAGGATCGGCGAGTTGAACGGCGATTTGAGTAGATACCCCAAGACCTCCACGATGCTGATCAGCGTAAAAGTGGTCGATGTCTACAAGCACGCTCGCGGCCGAGCTGAGCCCCATCCAGTCCGACAATGCCGCCACATCGAGATAATCACGAGTCTGGTTCCGGGCGATGATCAGGTACGCCTTGATGCGTAGTGTTTCGGCAGACGTCGGGACTCGGAGCACTCGACCCGACGGGAGCTGGTACTGCTCAACCTCCAAGGGGGTCTTTCTAATGAGTTGCCGGACGCCGGCTTCGATGTCTCCGATCTCGCCAAGAATCAGCTTGTTCGGGACCATCCGGTTGGTGATCCATCCGTCTTGGGACTCAATAGCTTCGAGCACCATGTCATAGTGGTCGGCAAGGTTAGCGATCACATGATCGTGGTCGTAAGAGTCCCTGTGCCCCGCGTAGAAGGCAGCAGCGGACCCTCCCACAAGGGTGGCGTCCGGGACGACCTCTTGGAGCGCTGCGGCGGCCTCGAATAATCGACGGAGCAGCGGACTCGGGGAATCGGCTGCACTTGGCCCTCGTGTAGCCCCGCTGTCCGTCGAGTCGGAGGCCAGCTCGGTCGTTCGCTCGGGATTGACCTTGCGGGCGAACTGCCCGCCGGCTGGGGTCCCGCTTGGGGTTCTTGGACGTCCAGGAACCATGCTGCTAGATTATCAGATCAGATAACGTCAGGCAGCGCCGGGGCAGTGCTGCGACCAAGCCGGAGTTCGCGTTCCGAAGTAGCTCTGCTCGATCGCTTCGACGACGATGTCTGCGGTGTAGCCGTCGGCCTGGCGACTGATGAAGTCGGCCATACCCGAGACGGTGAACGCGACGACCCGTGCTCGGGGGCGTAGATCAGTCCGTTGGAGATGAGCTTGGACCGGGTCGGTTTGAGGATAGAGCCCCGCCACGTGGAGGGATTCCGAGTGTGACCTTCGGTGTGCTCAGCTCGAGAGCTCGGGCTGACGGTCGACAGGGGAGACCGGGTCGACGGGGAGACCGGCTCGGGCGTCTCGAAGACTGTCCGGGCTGGAGGGGCCGGGCGGCTCGGGGAGCCGAAAATCCACTACACCCTGCACGAGCGCGTGCCGATAGTGCCGGCATGGGCTTCGACGAGCTGTCCACCCTGCTGTGGCAGGAACGCGGCGTGCTCGAACTGCTGGGCTTCAAGTTGGCCGAGGAGCACCTGATCCTGGCTGCCGGGCACCACGCCTGGCTGTCTCGCGCCACGGCCGAGGTCGAGCAGGTGGTCGACCTGCTGGCCGCTGCCGACGCCAAGCGCGAGCACGCGGTTGCCGAGCTGGCCGACGAGCTCGGCCTCGATGCCACTCCGACCCTTGCCGACCTCGCGGCAGCGGCCCCCGAGCCGTGGGGCGAGCTGCTGGCCGGGCACCGCCAGGCGATGCTCGCGCACTTCGCCCACATCGAGCAGGTGTCGGCGGCCAACCGGGAGATCCTGGCCCGGCGCGTGGCCGCCACTGCCGACGCGCTCGCCTATCTCGGTGCTCAGCCGGGGGTCGGCTACCGGCGCGACGGCTCGCCCCCATCCGCCCGCGGCGATGGCCGCCTGGTCAACGCCACGGCGTAGCGGGGAGCGTCGTCGTGGGAGAGCTTGGCCTCAGCATCGCTGGCACCGGGTTGCAGGCCGCCCGAGACGGCATGGACGCGGTGGCCCAGAACTTGGCCAACGCCAACACGCCAGGGTTCGTCTCGGAGCAGGCGCAGATCACCGCCTCGCCGACCACCGACCCGCTCGGCATCGGCAGCGGGGCCTACGTGAACGGCGTTGCCCAGGCCTCCGACGCCGTGCTCGCTGCCGACAACCTGGCAGCGTCGGCCTCGTCGGCCTCGTCGGCGGCGCTCCAGCAGACGCTCAGCACGGTGCAGGCGATCTTCCCCGAGCCCGGGTCGAACGGGCTGGCTTCGCAGTTGTCGACGTTCTGGTCGTCGTGGGACTCGATCGCCACCAACCCGTCGTTGACCGCGCCGCGCACCGAAGTGGTCAACCAGGCACAGGACCTCGCCTCGACCTTGAACCAGGAGTACGCCCAGCTCTCCCAGACGGCTACCAACACCAACACGCAGATCGCCTCGGTGGCCTCGGAGGTCAACACCCTCTTCAGCCAGGTGGCGTCGCTCAACCAGTCGATCGTGTCGTCGATCGCCTCGGGCTCGCAGCCGAACGCGTTGATCGACCAACGCAACAACCTGGTGAACCAGCTCGGTCAGGACATCGGTGTCACCACCCGCGCCCAGGCCAACGGTGCCCTCGACGTCTACGTCGGCGGGTTCGCCATGGTGCAGGGGAACACCGCCGACTCCCTCGCCGTCAAGACGAGCGGTGCCCCGCCCACCACGTCGCTCGTCTCCACCCTGGCGGGGCTGGCGGTGCCGGTGAGCGGTGGCACCATCGCCGGGCTGCTCACGGCGGTCAACACCAAGATCCCCCAGTACCAGAGCCAGCTCGACACGGTGGCCACCAACCTGGCCAACACGGTCAACACGCAGCTCGGAGTCGGTTGGGATGCCAACGCCAACACGGATGTCCCAGCCGGGACGGGCGTCGGCCCGGACGGCTCCGCTCCGCTGTTCACCATCCCGGCTGGTTCGACCGGCGCGGCTGCCGACATCGCCGTCAACGCCGCCGTGGTCGCCAACCCGCAGCTGCTTGCCGCCGCGACCTCGTCGACCTTTGGGGCCAACGACGGCTCCAACGCCCAGGCCATGGCCGAGCTCGGGACGGCTGCGAGCGGCCCGGACCAGGCGTACCGGACGTTCATCACCAACCTCGGCTCCGACGTCCAGACCATCACCAGCCAGAGCCAGGCCCAGCAGTCGCTCAGCCAGTCGCTCCAGGCTGCCTACCAGTCGGTGGTCGGGGTCAACACCGACCAGCAGACCGTCGACATGCTCGCTTACCAGCAGGCCTACCAGGCGTCCGCCAAGGTGATCTCCACGGCCGATGCCATGGTGCAGTCCCTCTTGGCGGCGACATGAGCACGCCGAGGCCCGCCGTGGGTGGTTACGTGAGCACGCCGAGGCCCGCCGTGCACGACGCCGCCGGGGGCACCGGGGGCACGGAGGAAGGGGTGCGGCCATGACCAGCCTCCTCAGCGGGGTCGCGTTGCCGGCGATCGAGCTGACACCGTCGGTGATGAACCAGCAGGCCATCACCAGCCTGACGAGCGACCAGACGTCGATCGCCCAGCTCGAGGAGCAGCTCTCGACGGGCAACCAGGTCAACCAGCCGTCCGACAACCCGGCCCAGACGTCGAACATCATGCAGCTCGACGCCGCCTTGACCCGGGCGAACACCTATGCCGCCAATGCCAGTGACGGCCTGGGGTGGCTGTCCACGGCGAACTCGACCATGAACGAGGTGATCAGCACCCTCCAGCAGGTCCGTCAGACCGTGCTGTCGATCAGCTCGGCGTCGCTGACCAACTCGCCGGCAGCGATCCAGGCGCTGGCCGACCAGGTGAACAGCGCCCAGCAGTCTCTGCTCAACCTGGCCAATACCTCGTATGACGGCCAGGCGATCTTTGCCGGGACGGGCAACGTGACCACGGCGTTCGACGCCGCAGGCATCTACGTGGGTGGCGGCTCGGCACCAACACGGACCGTGGCACCGGGCACCCAGGTCGCCATCAGCGCGACCGGCGACGCCGTCTTCGGGACGGGCACCACCGGGCTGCTCTCGACGCAGCCGGGCAACCTCGGGGTGCTGGCCCAGCTCAGCCAAGACATCCAGACCAACACCAAGGCCTCGTTGGCCAACGCCATGGGCCCCGACCTGAAGAACCTCGACGCCGCCATCTCCAACGTCGAGAACCAGGCTGCCCAGCTGGGCGCCCAGTACCAGCAGCTGTCCTCGCTCAACCAGCAAGTGACCGCCAGCCAGGCTGCCATCAACAAGGAGCTGTCGGGGATCCAGAGCGTCAACCTCCCCCAGGCCATCACCAACCTGCAGCTCCAGCAGAACGACTACCAGACCGCCCTGTGGGCTACCTCGCAGCTCATCCAGCCCTCACTGGTGCAGTTCCTGAGCTGATGAGGACACCCCCGAACGACCAGACGAGCGAAGCGAGCCACCTCCGATGAACGAACTCCGAGTCACCCCGACGGCCACCATCGACCCGGACGAGCCGAACCTCGGCGGAGGGCTCGGGGCGCCCTTCTTTCCTGCCGAGGAGGACGGCGCACCGGTCGAGGTCACCTTCGCCACCGGCCTGCCCGGCTTCGACGACCTGCACCACTTCGTGGTCGAGCCGCTCGGGCCGGAGCTCGCGCCGTTCTGCCGCCTCCGCTGCCTCGACCGAGCCGGGGTCGAGTTCATCGTGGTGCCACCGGGGCTGCTCTTCCCCGACTACTCGGTGGAGGTGGACGACGACCACGTCGCCCGACTGGAGCTGACCGCCGACGACGCCGTGGTGCTCACCATCGTCACCCTTGCCGACGAGGGCCGGGTGCCTACGGCCAATCTGCTCGGGCCGCTCGTGTTCAACCGCCGGACGCGGGCTGCCGCCCAGGTCGTCCAGCACGGCTCGGGCTACGAGGTCGCCGTTCCCCTGGTATCGGCTGGCGGGTGACCAGCACCGTCGCACGCGTTCCTGGCTGACGCTGGGCCGGCGG
Source organism: Actinomycetes bacterium (assembly GCA_021798955.1). Classification (GTDB taxonomy): domain Bacteria; phylum Actinomycetota; class Acidimicrobiia; order Acidimicrobiales; family RAAP-2; genus JAJZJT01. The sequence continues at coordinate 252,927 of JAJZBK010000001.1, read as the reverse complement.
GGTCCGTGGCCGGACCGGTGTCGGCGCCGGGGTCCGTGGACGGACCAGTGCCAGCAGGGTCCTCGGGGCTGGACGCCAGGCCCGCACGAGGCTGGGGATTTGCCGCACGCCTGTGCTCGCCGAGGTGGCCCCCGAGCGCTGCGGCTGCGGCGGCCAGCGCCTCGGGGGTCGGAGAAGCGGCCGACAGGTTGGCCGCCTGGATCGACTCGTAGACCTCCTGACGGTGCACCTCGACGTCGCGTGGTGCGTCGATGCCGATCCTGACGTGGTCCCCGTGGACCTCGAGGACCGTGATGACGATGGTGTCACCGATCCGGATGCTCTCGTGGGACCGGCGGCTCAAGACCAGCACGGGCCGCCTCCTCTCCGACGTCGTCTCGGGCGAGTATACGAGGGAGGAGGCCGCCTTCGAGGGTCCTGTGCTGCAGCGCGTGCGCTCCTGCGATGAGCACGGCGGCAGCGGCGCGGCTTGGGGGCCGGGGTCAGGCGGTGCCGGTGCCGGCCGAGGTCTGGCTTCCGTTCGAGCCGCCTGCCGTTCCCCCCGCAGAGGATGCACTCGCTGGGTGGTCCGGTCCCGCCGAGGAGCCAGGAGCACTGGCCGGAGCACCGGCGACGGAGTGACCGGAGGGAGCTCCGGTCCGTCGAGCTAGCTCTCGCTCGAGCTGCCGCCGGTCGACGCTGTCCGCGTACCGGTCGAGGACGGACGTGATGAGCGCGCCGGCAATCCAGCACACGATGAGGGCGCCGAGGAAGCGCTCGAGCGCGGTGGTGGTGCTGACGGCGCCGTCCAGTACCCCAGGCAGCATGGGGCTGCACACCAGCACGGCCCCGGCGACTACCCACTCGGGCCGGCGTACGCCCACGGCCGTCAGCCTTCGACCAGTCCGGGGGTGCTCGTCCCACCTCTGGCAAGGAGGAGCTGTCCCACCAGCACGGCGGCCCACAGGGCGGGCGTGGCCGCTCGGCCGTCGAGGGAGGCCACAGGGATGCCGAGCTCGAGGAGGCTGCCGGGGGTGGTCGAGCTTGTGGCATCGGCGACGGCCAGGGCATCGAGCCCGCCGAGCGCCTCGGCCCAGGCCGCGACGTCCTCGGCTTTGTGGGTCGCCGACACGAGGCCCCACACCGCCGTGGGCACGAGGGCGTCGAGGAGGTCGTGGCAGAAGGGGTCCGGTCGGGCCGACACGGGGGCGTCGAGGGCCACGACGGTGACCGTGCTCGTCCGACGGCGTTCGGCCATCAGGTGGTCGGCATCGTCGGGCCCGGCGACCAGTAGCCGCCGTTCCACACGACGTCGGGGCCGCTTGGCTGCAGCGATGTGGACCTCGCCGGCCTCGGAGCCGGCCTCCACGGCGAGCCGACGGGCGAGCTCCCACGCTGGCTCGAGCTCTCCCGCTACCACCAGCAGACGTCCGCTGCCGGAGGGCACGGGTGGTGCCGGTGGGAGGTCGTGGAGGGAGCGGGAGAGTGCCAGCTGGAGGTAGGCGGCGGCGTCCTCGGTGGTGGCGAGCGTGTCGAGACAGGCGAGGACGTCGGGGGCAGGGAACAGCGGTCCGGGGAGACCGAGCTCGGCGAGGGCACACGCGGTGGGACCATCGGGTCCTCGGTGGTGGTCGTCGAAGGCCGTACCCGTCGGGCCGGTCTCGGTTGGCGCCACTGGTGCCGAGCTGGATCGGACGAGGGCTGTGCCGATGCCCGGGTCGGCGCAGCCGAGCGTCGCCGCATCGGCGAAGGTGTCGATCGACCGTCGATGGTCGGCTGACGGTCCGGTCGCAGCGAGGGGGCCGTGGGCGATGACCGGTGGGGCGGTGGGACCGTGACCGGCGGCAGCAGGACCGGGGGCGGTCCCGGCGTGGCCGGTGGCCGCGCACTCGGCACCGGAGAGCACGTCGGTGCCAGCCGGAACGGCGGTGTCAGCCGCAACGGCGGTGTCAGCCGCAACGGCGGTGTCAGCCGCAACGGCGGTGTCGCGGGCGATCCCAGCCAGAAGCGAGGCGAACGAGGGTCGTGCCGTCGACGGCAGTGGCTCGACAGGGGCCCCGGCGCCAGTGCCGCCACCGACGTGACCGGCCGACTGTGCCGGGGCGGTGGCAGGCCCCGAGGTCAGACCAGTGGCGCGCCGCCCGGCAATGGCTGCCTCGACGGACGTGGCGACGGTCGTCGATGGTCCAGTTGGCGATGGTCCGGTCGTCGAAGGGGTGTTCGGCCACGGCGCGCGCGCCGGCTCGCTGCTCAGCTCGACGACGTCCTCGGTGTCGTCGGCGAGCTCGGCGACCGACCGAGGCGCAACCGTGCCCGGTGCCCCTGCCCCAGCAGGAGTGCCGGGGGCACTGCCGGAGGCACGAGGGGCACTGCCGGAGGCACGAGGGGCACTGCCGGAGGCACGAGGGGCACTGCCGGAGGCACGAGGGGCACTGCCCTGGTCGTCGGGCGTCGGCTCGTCGTCGATCTCGACGGTCACCTCGAAGTGCTCGCGGGCGAAGAAGCCGGCCACGCCACCCTTGCGGACCCGGTCGGCCGTGACGATCCGACCACCGGGTCCGGCCTCGGCGATGGCGTGCTCGAGGACTTCCTCGAGGTCGGGTCCGTCAAACTGCAGCGATCTCGTTGGCAAGGTGCACCGTCCCTATCCGTTCGAGCTGTACTTGAGGTCCGATCTCGTTCACGGCGAGCACGCCGAGGCGCGGCACGGGGCCGGCCAGCAGCCGATGGGCAGCCGGTCGGAGGCGTGACGAGCACAGCAGCACCGGCCGCCGCCCCTGTTGCTCGGCCTGCTCGGCGAGCGCTCGCACCTGTTCGACCAGCGACTCGGCCTGCTTCGGGTCGATGGCCAACACCGTGCCTCGGTCGCCGGCTACGACCCCGTCGACGAGGGCTCGTTCGTCGACGGCGTCGATGGTGATGACGGCGAGCGTCCCCTCGGACGCGTACAGGGCGGTGATGGCCGGTCCGAGCGCGTCCCGGGCTGCTTCGAGCAGCGCATCGGGGTCCTTCGAGGTCCGGGCTCGTTCGCTCACTGCTTCCGTGATGCGGCCGAGGTCACGAATAGGGACCCCTTCGTCGAGCAGGTCGCACAGCACGTGCTGGAGCTCGCTCAGGCTCACCTGGGCGGCGGCCATCTCCTCGACGACTACGGGTTCGCGCTCCTTGACGAGGTCGAGCAGGGTCCGAAGCTGCTGGGCCGACAGGAGGCGTCCGGCGTTGTCGGCGATCACCTCGCCGAGATGTGTGGTGATGACCGACGAACGGTCGACGACCGTGGCACCGGCCATGAGCGCCTGTTGGCGCAGCTCGGCGGGCACCCATTTGGCGGCCAGCCCGAAGACGGGCTCGACCGTCTCCTCGCCGGGAAGGCCGGAGAGCCCGTCGCCGATGGCCAGGAGGCGACCGGGTGGTGCCTGGCCACGGCCCACCTCCACGCCATGGAGCCGGATGGCATACGTGCCAGGCTCGAGGTCGAGGTTGTCGCGAGTGCGCACCGGGGGCACGATCAGGCCCAGGTCGCCGGCGACCTTGCGGCGCAACCCCTTCACCCGTTCGAGGAGGTCGCCACCTTTGGACGCGTCCACGAGGTCGACGAGGTCGAGGGAGAGCTCGAGCTCGAGGGGGTCGACACGGACCTCGCCGGCCAGTAGCTGGGGGGCGTCGACGTCGGGCGTCTCGGGCTGCTGCTCCTCGTCGGCCGGAGCCTCGGCAGCGGTTGCCTTGGCCAGGCGGCCGGAGAGGACGAAGAGGATGCCACCCACCACGAGGAAGGCGAGGTGGGGCAACCCCGGGATGAAGGCGAGCAGAAGGATCACTACGCTGGCGACCCGCACGGCCCGGTGCTGGCGCCGGACCTGGCCGACGACGTCGGTCCCGAAGTCGTCGTCGGTAGCCGCCCTGGTCACCACCAGGCCGGTCGAGATCGACAGGAGCAGGGCCGGGATCTGGGACACCAGGCCGTCGCCCACGCTGAGGAGGCTGTAGGTGTGCACGGCGGCGCTGGCCGAGAGGTGTCGCTCGAGCATCCCGACGGCGAAGCCGCCGAGCAGATTGATCGCGGTGATGACCACCGCGGCGATGGCATCGCCTCGGACGAACTTCGACGCGCCGTCCATCGCTCCGTAGAAGTCGGCTTCGTTGGCGATCTCCTGGCGACGACGACGAGCTTCGGCCTCGGTGATGAGCCCGGAATTGAGATCGGCGTCGATAGCCATCTGCTTCCCGGGCATGGCGTCGAGGGTGAACCGGGCGGCGACCTCGGCCACTCGACCGGCGCCAGCGGTGACCACGACGAACTGGATGACGATGAGGATGAGGAAGACGACCAGGCCTACGACCAGTGATCCGCCGACGACGAAGCTGCCGAAGGACTGGATGACGGTCCCGGCATAGCCGTGCAGCAGCACCAGCCGGGTGGCACTGACGTTCAAGGCCAGCCGGAACATGGTGGCCACCAACAGCAGCGAGGGGAAGACCGAAAAGTCGAGGGGCTTTTGGATGTGCATGCTCATGAGCAGCACGATCACTGCCCCGGCAATGTTGGCGCTGATGAGCACGTCGAGGATGAACGACGGCATGGGGACGATCAGCATGACCACGATGGCGACCACCCCGGCAGGGATGCCGATCATGCCGATACGGTTGCGCCTCATCACACCTTCCGAGCAGGTCCGACCGTTGCGTGGGTGGTCCGGGCCGGTCCATGGCCGTCTGGTGCGAGCGCCGTCCCGTGGCGGCTCACTGGTGGACATCGGCCGAGTTGGCCGCGACCTTGAGCGGTGGCCCGGGCTCCCGACGGCCGGTGGTCAGCTCGCTGCCCGTTCGAGCAAGGCGTCGAAGCGGTAGTGCCGGGCGTAGTACGGCGGGGGCATCACCGACAGGTGCGCGTGCCACCCGCACGCCGCGGCAAGTGCGCTGACTTCGTCTGCCGAGCGCCAGATGCCGATGGGGGCGTCTGGGTCCTCCAGGCTCGCCTGCCAACCGGCTCGGTCGCCGTAGAAGGCTGGTGCCCGGTCGCGATCGGGGAGGTTGCCGAGCAGGACGTACTGGACGCCGCTGAACCGCCGAGCGAGTGTTGCGAGCCACCGGCGAGCCGTTGCGTCGGGGAAGAAGGAGAAGCTTCCGTAGCAGAGCACCTTGGTGAAGCGCTCAGGCAGGGGCTCGTGCTCGGCAGAGTCGGCAGCATCGCCCAGCGTGAAGGTCACCCGGGGCGCGTCCTCGAAGTTGCGGCGTGCCACGTCGACCAGGTACTCGGAGTGGTCGACGCCCACGACGTTCCGGCAGGCCGGCGCGAGCAGGTTGGTGAGCGCTCCGTTCCCGCAGGCCACGTCGAGGAGGTCGTCTTCGGCCCCCAGCTCGAGGAGGTCGCAGACGGCCTGGACGATGAGGTCGATCTGCTCGGCGGGCACCGGCTGTCCGTTCACCGTGCGGCGGACCTGTCCCCAGAAGTCGTCGGGTGGGAGCGTCTTCGGGTACTCGTGGTAGTCGGACGTGGCCGAGGCGGTCATGTCGGGACCGGGTCGGGACGCTGGGCTGCCGCCGCCCGGGTGTCGACCGCCGCCCACGCGTCGTCGAGCGCAGCGAGGTACCTGGGGGACAGGTAGCACCCTGTGGCATCGGGGCCGGTCCCGAGAGCGACGAAGCGCTCGAGCTCGGGGAGGTCGGCCAGACGCATGCTGTAGGAGCGGTGGAGCTCGTCCAGCCCCGCCTCGCACACCTCGGCGGTGACGTAGCCCTGGTCAGTCGACCATCGGAGGAAGAGCTCCCATTCGAACAGGCCAGCCGAGTAGAGAGGGCCATCGGTGGCGCTGGTCTGGGCGGCGTGGAGGCGGAAGCACGACCCGTGGCGCCCGATGGCGGCCATCCGGAAGCCGTGGTGGGCGAAGTTCACATAGAGGGCGACGTCGGTCAGGAAGCGCATGCGCATGCCATCGAGCCCGAACGGCTTCTCGATCGAGGACAGGGCTTCGGCGTCGAGCAGGATGTTGCTCGGTTCGCCGATGTGGTTGGCCCGCTCGGCTACGACGTGGTCGAAGACGAGCTTGGCCGGGAAGGGAACGACCCGGCCAGGAGGGGCAACAAGGCCGCCCTCGGTCACCCGGCCGTCTCCGTCGACGACGTAGCGGCCATGGAAGGCCAGCGCGGCCCGCTGGTCGCGGGCCGCTGCACACAGGAGCTCGAGGGAGCGCGGGAGGAGGAAGTCGTCGTCGAAGACGAACTTCAGGTAGCGCCCGGAGGCCTGTGAGATGAGGAAGTCGCGGTTCGCCCCTGGTTGCTGGCGGTTGGGGTTGCGCTCGAAGCGGATCCGACGATCGTTCCACTTGGTGACGACCGAGGCGATGTCGTCACCATCCGAGTCGTCACCGATGAGCAGCTCGAAGTCGGTGAAGCCCTGCCCCACGATGCTGGCGATGCAGGTGTCGAGGTAGTGGGGTCGGAAGGCGGGAATTAGGACAGACAACAGTGGCATCGTCACCCTCCCCCCGGTCGGGTGTGAGCGGCAGGTTGACCCTGGGAGGCGGCCGGTGCCGGGCCACCCGAGACGGCGTGCTGGCTGCCAGGGTCGGCACCGGGCTCGGTCGGCGCGGTGACGACCGTCGCCGAGACGAGGGTCCGGGCCACCTCGTCGGGGTCGTTCCACATCAGGACGTCGAGGATGGAGAGGCCGGGCTCGAAGGTGAACGGCCCGGTGGCATAGGCGAGCTCGGGTGGCTCGAGGAACTGGAGGGTGATGCCCCGTGCTGCGAACTCGCTTGGTCGGAACAAGTGGGCACCACCGACCGGGTTGACGTAGGCATCGGCGCCCAGGGCAGACGCGATGGCCGGTGCCCAGCCGCCGGGGTGGTCGACCGGTTCGAGCGCCAGGTCGAGCTCGGAGCAGACGAGCGGCGAGCACGCGATGCCGAGGTGCTCGCAGACGGCGACGAGGCCCGCCACGTCGAGGTCGGCGAGCGACGGGCGCCGCAGGGACCCGAACGCACGGCGGACGAGCTCCTCGACGGCCCGCCACTGCGGCGCGTGGTGCCGATAGTGGCTGAGCGCCCCGAGCACCGACTGCTCGGTCCGGACTGGATCGGCAAGCTCGACCTCGTGGACGCGGACGGAGCGCGCACCACGGCGGACGGGGACGGTCACCCAGCACCATCCGGACCGGGGGGAGAGGACCCGGTTGCGGTTCATCCACGTCTTGGGCGTGTACTGGGCGGTGTCGAAGACCACCCAGGTGTCCGATGCGGCCACGAGCGCGAAGTACCCGGCGGAGGGGAAGAAGTAGGGCTGCATGATCCCGGCGCGCACGGTCAGGCTGCTTCCTCGACGTGGAGGCGCGGGGCGAACCGGTGGGCGGCTGCCACCAGCGAGCAGATCTGTTCGACAGCGGCGAGGTCCACCAGCGCGCCGATCGGTAGCTGGACGAGCGTGCGCGCCAGGTGCTCGGTGACTGGGAGCCGCAGGGTGTGGTTCCGAGGAGCGTCTCGATAGGGAGGCAGGCGGTGGACCCCCGGTCGGAAGTACCGGCGGGCGACGACGTTCTCGGCGGCGAGCAGGCTGACCAGGGCGTCCCTGCTCATGCCGAAGGCCTCCTCGTCGACCTGGGCTACCAGGTAGGGAAAGGCGCTCTCGTCCGCACCCGTCGGAGCGACGACGCGGATGCCGTCGATGCCGGCCAAGGAGTCGACGTAGGCGGCATGCAACATGGCATTGTTGGCCACGTTGGCCGGGAGGTCCTCCAGGCTGAGCAGGGCGATGGCCGCCTGCGCCTCGGAGAACCGCCCGTTGCCGGTCACCTCGACGGCGACCGGTTCTCCCGCCCCGTAGCTGCTGCGGATGTTGCGCAGGCGGGCGGCGAGCTCGTCGTCGTCGGTGCACACGCAGCCACCTTCGGTGGCGCTCAGCGTCTTGGTGGCATGGAAGGAGAACACCTCGAGCGCGCCATGGCCTCCCAGGGGACGACCGTCGACGGACACGCCCGTACCGTGGGCCGAGTCGAAGAGCAGCGTGAGGCCTCGTTCGGCGCACAGGGCCTCGAGGGCGCTCGGACCGCAGGTACCGCCCCACAGGTTGACGGCCAAGACGGCGGAGACGTCGTCGTCGAGCACCGGTTCCACCGTGGCCGGCGTCAGTTGGTGCGTGTGGGGGTCCACATCGGCGAAGGAGACCTCCAGACCCGCCCAGGTCATCGCCTGGGCCGTGGCCACGAAGGTGAAGCTCGGAACGACGACGGTGCCGGTCAGCCCGAGAGCTTTCGCCCCCATGACGAGCCCGAGCGTGGCATTCGTGACGGTGACCGCGTTGCGCACCTGGACGAGCTCGGCGAAGCGCCGTTCGAACGTCTGCGCGAGCGGTCCGTGGTTGGTGAACCAGCCGCGCTCGAAGATACCCCGCATGGCGGCTTCGTACCGTTCCCACGAGGGAAAGTAGAGCTGCCCGACGGGAAGGAGGTCCGCAAAGGCTGGCGTCCCGCCGAGGAAGGCGAAGTCCGCCGGGCTTCGCTTCAGCGTGCTCACGGGTGCGCACCTGCGGCGACCGCCGCCTCTGTCAGGTCACCGCCCGGGCGGGCAACCGCGGCTCCGCTCGTGGCGAGGAACCGGAGCAGCCCGCCGATGGCCGTCACGTCGGTGAGCGATACCCGCGAGCCAGACGGCAGTAGGACGAACCGTTCGGCAAGTCGTTCGGTGACCGGCAGGGGCCCGGCAATGGTCCGGTAGGCGGTGGGCCGCTGGTGGAGCGCCGGAGCGTAGTAGGCCCGAGCGAGGATGCCCTCGGCCTGGAGAAGCTCGAGGGTCCGGGCTCGCGTCAGCGGCCAGTCGTCGAGTAGCTCGACCACGATGTTCTTGCAGGAGGTCTGCTCGCGCTCGTCGAAGACGAGGAGCCGGAGGCCGGGGATGCCGGCGAGAGCTCGACGGTAGGTGTGGTAGCGCCGACGGTGGTCGACGACCTGATCCTCGAGCTCGTCGAGGTTGGCCAGCGCCATCGCCGCGTGGATCTCGTTCAGTTTGGCGTTGATACCGAAGTGCTCGACGTTGTCGTGCCCGTTGAAGCCGAAACCGCGTTGGAGCGCCAGCTTCGCGGCGAGGTCGCCGTCGTCGGTGGTGAGGTAGCCCCCCTCGAAGCCGTTGATCAATTTGCTGGCGTGCAGGGAGAACACCTCGGCGTTCCCGAACGAGCCGACCTTGCGGCCGTGGAACGTCTCGTAGCACGACTCGACGCCGTCGACGAGGAGCGGTAGCCGACGCGCCCTGGCGAGCTGTTCGACCTCGTCGACGGCGCAGCAGTTGACGATCGGGTGCACGGCAAGGACCACCGCGGTGTCCGGTCCAAGGCAGGGCTCGACGGTGGACGCGTCGATCGCCAGGGTGTCGGGGTCCACCTCGCAGAAGCGGGGCACGAGGGAGGCCCACCTAGCCACGTCGGCCATCCGCCGGTAGGTCAGCGACGGGAGCACGACCTCGTCGTGTCCAGGAAGAGCGAGGGCTCTGAGGGCGAGGACGAGCGCCCAGAAGCCACTGGCGAAGGTGACGCAGTGCTCGACGTCGTGGAGGTGGGCCAGTCGACGTTCGAGCTCGACAGAGAGCGGCCCGGTGTTGGTGTAGCGCCGGGCGTCGAAGAAGCGACGCGAGTAGGCGAGGAAGCGCTCGACGTCCGGAGTGGCCAGGTTGGACGCCGAACGGGGCACATCGAAGAGCGGGTGCCCGTCGGCCAGCGCCAGGTCGGCGAGACAGCGCTTCGCTGCGGCTGTCGGGGTGGCGCCGGCGCCGAGCCCGAGGCCGGGGTCGAGGACCGTCATCGGGCAGAGGCGGCCGAACGCGGAGCCGCTGCAACGCGAGCAGGGACGGAGGAGGGCCGGGGCGAGCTGCCGAGGCGGCCGGGAACAGCACCGACGCTCTCGTCGTCCGCGGTGCCGGTGCGGCCGGGAGCATCGGCGACCTCGCCAGTGCCGACGGGTGGAGCGGCGCCTTTGGGCTCCTCGGCCGGCTGGGAGCGGTCACCCTCGCGGAGTGCTGCGAGAGCCTCGAGCGCGGCGGCGACGCCGGTGGCCGTGTCGTCTGCCGCGACGGTGACGCACGCCGTCGCGGTCTCGGCGAAGCGGCGTTGCCACGGTGCCAGCTCGCCGCGCGCCGTCGCGCACACGAGGAGGCGGCGCTCGGCCGCCTGCCACTCGGGCAGGTCCGTGAGCTCGAGCGTCGGAGACGTGCGAGGGAGCACGGCGACAGCCGTCGGTCCCGGCAGCCCGAGCCTCGGGAGCGACGTCCCCCAGGCGCCGGGTTGCAACGACGCTGCGACGACCGGAGTTCCGGCCTCGAGCAGCGCCGAGACGAGCTCGTGGTCGACGCCGCCGCCGGCGAACGACCCGAGGACGGTGACTCGGCCGACGACCGTGCCGCGCTCCGACTGCTCCGAGCTCCCGGCTCGCGCCTCGGCGAGCACACGGTCGGCCCAGCGCTCGTCGAGCCGGCGGCGGTTGTCGGAGCCCATGGTGAAGCGTTCAGGCCCGGATGCCGGCTCGTGGTGGACGGCGCAGCTGTCAGGCCGGTAGACGACGCGCCAGCCGGCCGTGCGGAGCGAGAGACAGAGGTCGACGTCCTCGTTGCCGTTCCAGTAGTCCTCGTCGAACCCCCCGACTGCCCAGAAGGCCTCGCGCCGTACCGCGAGGAGGGCCCCCGTGACGACGGGGACGGTGCATCGGTCGAGGACGGCGGGGTCGTCCCCCGCCGAGCCGCGGAAGCGGTGGACACCGTCGAGCACGCCGTCGGTGTCGAGCACGAGGTCGACGCCGGCGTGCTGCACCGTCCCGTCGGGGTAGAGGAGGCGCGCGCCCACCGCGCCCACCTCGGGGTGGGCGCCGAGCTCGTCGAGGAGCGGCTCGAGCCAGCCGGACTGCACCTCGGTGCTGTTGTTGAGGAAGAGGACCACGTCGCGGGAGCTCACCCGGGCCCCCTGGTTGCAGGCCACCGCGTAGCCGCGGTTGGTGTCGTTGCGCAGCACGGTGAGCACGGGGTTGGCGGGGTCGTCCCTCAGCGTGGCGGTGGCATCCGTCGAGCCGTTGTCGACGAGGACGACCTCGTAGGTGCCTGGTGGGGTGGTCGCCTGGATGGCCTTGAGGCAGCGGACCGTGTCCTCGGACCGGTTCCAGCACGGGATGACGATGGTCACCGGCTGGCGAGCTCCGGGCAGGTTGGACCCGTTCTCCACGGCGACAGTCGGGAGGCGAGGGACTTCGGTGGCGGCGAGCTCGGTGGCGAAGCGCTCAGCGAGCGGCGGGCAGAGCGCGGCGACCTCGGTGGCAATCGTCGTACGGTCGGCCGGCGTGGCAGCGGCCAGGGCCTCACCGAAGGACCCGCCCAGCTGTTCGTCGCCGAACAGGTGCATCCCGACGGCGGCAGCCCGGCATCGGTCCACCGGCGTCCGCCCCGGGTCGTCGGCGATGGCAACGAGCGGGCACGCCTGGTCGAGGCCTCGGGCGCGGAGCCGGGCCGACCAGACGAGGGCCCGGTCGACGGCGAGGCGGGGTGCCAGGTTGGCCGCCGTGGCGAGGACCTCGAGGGGGACGTCGGCGCCGTCGCTCTCGTCGGCGCCGACGACGGCGGCCTCGAGGACCTGGTCGGCGACGGTGGGGACGAGCTGGAGGACCTGGGCGAGGAAGAGCGGGAGGTTGTCGGCGGGGATGACCCGGGTCAGGTCGGTGAGGGGCCGGCCGGCGCGCTCGAGGTAGTCGACGAGGGTGCCGAGGTGGTCGTCGAGGACGCCCCGGTCATGCAGACCGGCGAGCAGGGCGTCGGCCGCCTCGGAGAAGCGACCGAGCGCGACCAGCGACTCGGCGCGCTTGTGGGCGAACATGGAGGGGTCGTACTCGAAGCCGTCGTCGTCGACCATGGGGCCGCTCAGGGAGGCCAGCAGCTCGAGGGAGCGCTCGTGCTCGCCGAGCTGGCGGCGGACGTTGGCCTCGAGCAGATCGGCGAGGACCTGGCGCTCGCTGGCGGCCCGGAGCTCTTCGATCGCCTCGAGGGCCTCGTCGGTCCGGTCGAGGGCGGCGAGGGCGTCGACGACCGTGCGCAGGGCAAGCCGTCGGGTGATCGGGTTGGCGGTCTCGGCAGCGCCCCGGCGGCAGTACTCCAGCGCCTCCTCGGCCCGGCCCGCTGTCATGTAGGAGCGGCCCAGGCTGGTGAGCGAGAACCCCCGCTCCCAGCCGTCCGCTCGCTCCACCTCGGCCTCGGCCACCCGCAGGTTGCGGGCTGCTTTCTCGCGCTGGGCCATGGCCTGGTTGGTGTAGCCGGTGTGATGGATGCGGGCGAGCTCGAGGCCGACCGTGGCGATGGGGCGGTGGTCTCTGCGTCCGGCCACCTGCTCGTGGAGGCGCCCCGACCACTCGCACCGGGCCCGCCGAAAGAGCCGGCAGGCGGCGTGGACGAACATGGCACCCACGCCCGCACCCGTGGCGTTGTCGATGGTGACGCTGTAGCCGTCGACATCGGGCCCGGTGCGGGCGAGCAGCTCGCGCAAGCCGGCCGGGTCGTCGCAACGGAGCGTCTCGTCGGCGTCCAGCCAGGCGATCCACTCGCCGTGGCAGTGCTCGAGAGCGGCGTTGCGCGCCCGCGAGAAGTCGTCGTCCCAGTACCCCTCGACGACGACGGCGCCCGCCTGGCGGGCGAGCTCGACGGTCCGGTCCGAGGACCCGGTGTCGTAGACGACGACCTCGTCGGCGATGCCCTCGAGGGAGGCGAGGCACGAGGGGAGGTTCTCCTCCTCGTCCTTGACGATCAAGCAGGCCGACACGAGGGGGAAGTCCCGTGCCGCGGCCCCTCCGAACTTCTCCTCGAACCGGGCCCGGTTGTGCTCCTGCTGGGCGAACCAGTCGAGGTCGTTGACGTCGAAGGTGCGATGCCCGGCGTGGTGGACGAAGCACTCGTGCGCTATGACGAGGTCCCAGTCGGCGTCGGCGAGCCGTCGGCAGAGGTCGTCGTCCTCGAACCCGCCGACCTCGTAGCCCTCGTCGAACCCGCCGACGGCATCGAACGCCTCGGCCCGCACCGCCAGGCAGAAGCCGACCAGACGGTCGGTCCGGGTGACCTGGCCGCGGTGCTCCACTGCCCATGTCCGGGCAAACGCCCGCAGGCCGGCCCGGTCACCCGGGCCGTAGGTCACGCCCTCGGCGACCTGGGGACCCGAGACGAAGTTCGACCGGGGGCCGGCGGCCCCGACGGCCGGGTCGTCGAACGGCGCCACCAGCGGCTCGATCCACCGTCCGGTGAGCACGGTGTCGTTGTTCAAGAAGACGACGACGTCGTGGCGGGCGAGCGCGGCTCCCTGGTTGCACCCGGCGGCAAAGCCCCGGTTCTCGTCGTTGGTCACGACCTCGACCCAGGGGAAGAGCCGCAGCCGGGCGGGGGTGGCGTCCGTCGAGCCGTTGTCGACCACGATCACCTGGTCGTGCAAGCCGAGGGTGGGACGCAGTGACTCGAGGCAGGCCTGGGTCTCCTCCCAGGCGTTCCAGGCGAGGATGACGATCGAGACGGGCAGGCGTCCGGCCATGGCGGCTGTATCGGCACGGCGACCGGGGGAGTTGAACGGCCCTGGGTTCCCCGGACCGGCAGCGGGGCCCCTGGTGAGCCGTCACGACCCGGGCCGGCGATCACAACGGAGCGTCAACTCGCAGCGCTGTTGTTCAGCGGCCGAGGCGGCGTGACGATGCACTTGTCGGAACCCGGCCGTGCCGGGGGGAAACTCCCCGACGGTGCTCCCGGGGCCACCGGAGTACGTCAAGCCCCAGGGACGGGGCCTCAGCCCATGGAGGAACGGATGTCTTCCCTTGTCGTGAACACCAACATCTCGGCGATCGACGCCTACAACAACCTGAACGCCACCGATCAGGCGATGGCGAAGTCGATCTCCCAACTGTCGTCGGGCCTGCAGATCCAGACCGCAGCCGACAACCCCGCGGGGTACGTCGTCTCGCAGGACCTGCTCTCGCAGTCCAACGGCTACCAGCAGGCCATCTCGAACGCCCAGAACGGCGTCTCGATGATCCAGACGGCGAGCGGTGCGCTCAACCAGATCTCGTCGATCCTGCAGACCATGGACTCCCTGGCCATCAACTCGGCCAACGGTGCGACCAACAGCACCCAGTCGCTGAGCGCCAACCAGCAGGAGTTCTTGGCGTTGCAGAACCAGATCGACCAGATCGCCAACACCACGTCGTTCGGCACCACCAACCTGCTCAACGGCACCTTCTCGGGACAGGTGCTCCAGGTCGGCGCCTTCGACAACACCAACCAGCAGCTGACCATCACCATCCAGGCCGCCACCACCGCATCGCTCGGGGTGTCGTCCGCCTCGGTGGCCGTCAACAACGCTGCCTCGGCCGCCGCGGCCATCTCGGCCGTGCAGGCCGCCATCAACACGGTGGCCTCCATCGAGGCCAACGTGGGCGCCACGCAGAACCAGTTGAACGCCATCGTGGCCAACCTGACGGTGGGCCAGCAGAACCTGCAATCGGCCTACAGCGGCCTCGTCGACGTCAACTTCGCCCAGGCGACGTCGACGTTCAGCACCGAGCAGATCCTTATGCAGTCGGGTGTGTCGATGCTGTCGCAGGCCCAGCAGGAGCCGTCCCTCGTCCTGAAGCTCCTGCAGTAAGGACGGAGCGCTGTGCGTCCCCGGAGGTGGTCCCGACCGCTTCCGGGGACGCCGTGCGCCGGCCACCCGGGGCCAGGCCTGACCCGTCCCGCCGGACGGGCCCGGCACCCGGTTCCGGCCGCCCGTCGCCCAGGCTCCTGGCCAGGCTCCCGCACCCCTAGGAGGATCCCCGCATGACGATCTCCTCCGCCTCGTCGTCGCCGTACTCGTCGACCGCCGGCACGCCGCCGATCATCGACAACGGGCTCATCTCGGGGCTGAACACCCAGGCCATCATCCAGGCGATGATGCAGAGCTACGAGCAGCCCATCACCGACCTGCAGAACCAGCAGTCCACCCTCAATACCCAGGCCAGCGACTACCAGGCGATCAACAAGGACCTCCTCGCCTTCCAACAGGCGGCCCAGGCCCTGTCGACCTCGAGCGACTGGGGCGCTCGCCAGACGACGTCGTCGGACGCCTCGGCGGTGACGGCCACGGCCTCCTCGGGCACGCCGACCGGCTCGGTCTCCTTCAACGTGCTCTCGCTCGCCCAGGCGAACTCCCTCATCTCGTCCGGCTCGGTCGCCTCCACCTCCGACGTGGTGGACGCCAACCCGTCCTTCCTGCTCGCCCAGGGCGGAGGGCAGTACGGGCTGAGCGCGCTGTCGGCGGGATCGGGGCTCGCCCTCGGCGCGCACACCGTCGCCGTCACCCAGGCGTCGGCCGCCGCCGACACCACCGGCACCGTGGCCCTGCAGGACCAGAGCTCGGGGATCACCATCGGGTCCACCAACAACACGGTCGATGTGACGGTCAACGGCACCGCCTACACCCTGAGCCTGGCGGCCAGCCCGTCGGGCGGCTACTCGGGATCGGGGCTCCTCGCCGCCGTCACCAGCGCCATCTCGGCGGCGGGTGGTTCGGGCGTCCTCCAGGCCGGCTACAACGCCAGCGGCGACCTCGTGCTCTCCACGGTGTCCCAGGGGAGCAGCCAGAGCCTCCAGGTCACCGGGGGCACGGCGCTGTCCACCCTCGGGCTCGCCACCATGGCGAGCGCCTCGACCGGCACCGACGGCGTCATCACGGTGGACGGCACGGCGAACACCCTCACCACGGTCACCCCGGGAGCCGTCGATGTCCTCACCTCGGGGACCGGGGGGACGGTCAACGCCACCATCGAGTCGTCGAGCGCCCAGGGAACGGTCACGAGCCCGCTGCTCTCGGCGGGCTCGCTCACCGCCACCAACGTGTCGACGGGCAACGGCTCGCTCGCCGACCTGGTGAGCAACGTCAACGCCGCCGGCACGGGTATCAGCGCCTCGGCCATCCAGACGAGCAGTGGCGCCTACGTCCTCCAGCTCACTTCCTCGACCACCGGGACGAACGCCAACCTGTCGGTCGACACCTCGGCGTTCGCCTCGTCCTCGCTCGGGACCCTCGACACGGCAACTGCCGGAGCGAACGCCGAGATCCAGCTGGGCGGAAGCGGCGGCTACACCCTCTCCTCGCAGAACGACACCTTCACCGGGCTGCTGCCGGGACTGTCGGTGCAGGTGGCCGCCACCACCACGTCGCCGGTGACGGTCACCGTCCAGCCCGACGCCAAGGCGACTGCCGCGTCCGTCGCCTCGATGGTCGACGCCGCCAACACGGTCCTCTCCGACATCCAGAAGTACGCCGGCTACAACGAGCAGACCAAGCAAGGCGGTCCGCTCATGGGGTCGCCCATGCTCGAGAACCTGAGCAACCAGATCCTCAGCGTGTTCGGGACGACCACGGGGACCTCCACGCTCGGCAACGCCGAGAACGTGGGCCTCACCCTCGCCAACGGCCAGCTGTCGTTCAACCAGTCGACGTTCGAGTCGGCCTTCTCGGCCAACCCGACCGGCGTGGCCGACCTGTTCACCCAGGGCGGGACCTTCTCCCCGTCCTCGTCGGCCTACACCGGGGAGGTCTCCCTGTCGTACGCCTCGTCGACCACCCAGCCGGGCAGCTACGCGGTGACCATCTCCAACTCGGCGACCCAGGCCACCGACCTCGGCGCCGTGCTGAGCTCGGGGAGCGTGTCGGCGGCCGAGACGCTCACCATCGCCTCGGGCAGCACGAACGTCAACTATGCGACGACAGCGGGGGAGAGCCTCTCCTCGATCGCCTCGGGCATCAACGCCGCCCTGGCCGGTGCCGGGCTGTCCCTCTCGGCCCAGGTCACCGACAACGGGCAGCAGCTCGAGCTCACCTCGTCGGCTTACGGCAGCGCAGCGAGCTTCTCGGTCACCTCGACGGACACGGCAGCGGGCACCACGGGTCTCGCCGGCTCCACGGCGGGCACGCCGGCGACGTTCACCGGTACCGACGTGGCCGGCACCATCAACGGCGTCGCCGCCACGGGGTCGGGCCAGTTCCTGAGCGCCCCCGCCTCGGACCCCACGCTTGCCGGGTTGTCGCTCGAGGTGACCGCGTCGGGGATCACCTCCTCGACCAACCTCGGCACCTTCACCTACCAACCGGGCATCGCCCAAGCCGCCGTCACCTTGGCCAACGCGATGACCGACCCGGTGACCGGGGCGATCACCACCATGGCGAAGGGGCTGACCACCCAGGCGACCGGGCTGAACACCCAGATCTCCTTCGAGCAGATGCTGGCCAGCCAAGAGCAGAAGTCGCTCCAGCAGGAGTTCGCCAACCTCGAAGTCACCCTCGGAACGCTGAAGAACCAGAGCGCGGCGCTGACGAGCGCCTTGTCGCAGCTGTCATGACCCCGATGACAGGAAGGCGGACGACGAGCAGGCATTCTCCGGCGGGCACCTGGCGCGGCACGATCTGCTACCGAGCCAGCCACCAGCAGTGCAGCCACCAGCCGTGCAGCCACCAGCAGGGAAGGGAGGAGCCATGGCGCGACCGGTCGTCCGGGCCGACGAGCTGAGGCAGCGGTACCTGCGGGAGGCGGTGCTCACCGCCTCGCCCGCCATGCGCCTCACCATGCTCTACGACCAGATGCTCCTCGACTTCCGGGTGGCCGACGACGGGTTCGATCGGGGCGACTTGAAGGCGGTGAACGACGCACTGTGCAACGCCCAGGAGATCCTCCTCGCCCTCCGGGGGACGCTGCGGACCGACCTGTGGGCCGAGGCCGACCAGTTGGCTTCGCTGTACCTCTTCCTCCATCGCCAGCTGGTCGAGGCCAACCTGAACAAGGACCGGGAGCAGGCCCGACGGGTCGGCGAGGTGGTCGGTGACCTGGCCTCGGCGTGGCACCAGGCCGCCGAGGTCGAGGCCGAGCGGACCGGCGAACCGGTCGCCACCGGGAGCACCGGGTGACCGAGACCGGCCACGGGGCCAGTGGAGGCAGCGCTTCCCGGGCGTGGGCGGCCGAGCTCGACGCCATGGAGGCCCATCTGGCCAGTCAGCGTGCTGCCTTCGCCTCGCGGGGAGCATCGGTGCCGGCCGTGCGCCACCCGACGCCGCTCGACGAGCTCGGTCCGCTCCCCGAGGAGCTGCGAGGGCGGGCCGAGGCGCTCCTTGCCGCCACGCGTGCCCTCGAAGGGTCCGTGGCCGAGGCCCGGGCCAGCCTCGTCGCCGCCGTCCGGTCTGCCGAGCGGACGGGCCGGCGGGCCGCCGCCTTCGTCGACGCCCGGGCCTGACCAGCGCCCTGGGCCGGACCACTTGCCCGGCGCCGGGTCGAGCCCCGACCAGGTCAGGCGGGCTTGCGCGCCACCACGGCGAGGTGGGCCTCGATCGAGCACTGCCCCTCGACGCGCTCGCCGGCGAAGACCTCGAGGCTGTCGTCGATCTCGTCGGCACCCAAGATGCCGGCCTCCACGATGGCGTCCCGGGTGCTCCGCAGCCGCTGGAGGGCGAAGGATCGGGCCGGGTCGTCTGGCATCGAGGGACCGTGGACGGCCTGGGGGAGGACGACCACTGACACGACGGTGAAGCCCGCCTGTTCGAGGAGCGTCGACAGCTTTCGCCCGACGAAGCGGTCCCCGCCGCGCGTCGCTTGCAGGTCGGCGAAGGCACGCTGCAGGCGGCGGAAGGCGTCGGACGGCTCGGGGTACGAGATCGACAGCCCGTCGTCGGCATCGACGACGCACACGCCGCCACCGGGGGCGACCACCCGGAAGAGCTCGTCGGCTGCCCGGGCGGGATCGTCGAGGTGCTGGAAGAGGAGGCGGGCGGTCGCCAGGTCGAAGCGCCCGTCGTCCACCGGCAGGTCGTAGGCGTCGCCCAACCCGTAGGAGACGTGGCTGCCCGGGCGGAACCACCCCGTGGCCTCGACGCCTGCGGTGAGCGCCCGGGCCACCTCGAGGTTGGCGGGATCGCGGTCGAGGCCCACCACGGTGACCGGCACCATGCCGGCCAGCTCGATCGGGGTGGCGCCGAACCCGGTGCCGACGTCGAGCACCCGCGCCCCGTCGGCGACGCCCAGGGCACCCAGCAGCGCCCGTCGTGACGAGCCGGTCCCCAACGTCTGGACGAGCAGCCACCGCTCGGGCAGCTCGGGGTGGTCGTTCAGGTAGGAGAGGTACGTCTGGTCGACGGCGTCCCAGCGGAGGGAGGCGATCGGTGGGACGGTGGACACGGGTCGACCTCCTCGGGGCGGCCTCGGCCGGACGCGTGGGACGCTCCGGGGCCGGTCGGCAGTAGACGCCAGCGATCGTAGGGCACGGCGCTCGACCGGCCGGCGTTGGCCTCGGCGGGTATGAGCTGGGACCGCCCAGGGGAGCGGGAACGAAGCGGTCGTGCGCCGCGACCGGAGGCGGCCACGTCGGAACCTGCGACATGGCTTGATCACAAGACGCACAATTCCTCGCAGTAGATCCAGTGACGTAGACCCAGGTGCTCAAGGTCACCTCCCTGGCGTCCGATAGCAACGGTGCCGGCAGGGACTGCCAGCGGACCGCCCAGGACGGGCACGAGGGAGGAGCGGGGACCGCCCCACGGCTCTGCTCCCGACGTGACGTCGAGCGAGGTGGTTGCTGTGTCCGAGGGCATCGTTGGGGTCCTGAAGTTCGCCGTCGACAGCGTCTCGTTGGCGCAGCAGACGACGGCGAACAACATCGCCAACGAGCAGACGCCGGGGTACACCGCGCAAGAGGTGCACTTCGAGCAGAGCCTCCGCCAGGTCCTCGCCTCGCCTACGGGCGGCACGGCGTCCGCCACCGTCTCCCCTTCGCCGGCCCTGCCCGCCAGCAACGGCAACAACGTCGACCTGCCCACCGAGCTGACCAACGCCACGCAGGAGACCATGCAGTACCAGACCATGGTCGACCTCCTGAACGCGCAGTTCCGGCTGGTGCAGGGCGCAACCGGAGGGAGCTTCCAGTGAGCTTGTTCGGGGCCATGCCCATCGCCCGCTCGGGCATCGACGCCGCCCAGACGTGGATCGATGCCATCGGCGGCAACATCGCCAATGCCAACGACGCCGTCTCGCCCAACCAGGGTGCCTACGGCACCCAGTACGTGGTGGCCCAGCCGGTGCCGTCCACGCAACCGAACGGCGCCGGCCAGGGAGTGGTCGTCTCCCAGGTCCTCTCGGGCGCCACGACCGGCAAGCTCGCCTACCAACCCGGCAACCCACTGGCCAACGCCCAGGGGATGGTGCGCTATCCCTCGGTCGACCTCGGCCAGCAGCTCGTCGACCTGGTGATGGCCCAGACCAGCTACCAGGCGAACGTGGCCGTGGTGAACCAGGCCAAGGCCGCCTACCAGTCGGCGCTCACGCTGGGGTCCTGACACCGTGGCCATCCTCCCCATCCCGCCCACGCCCCCCACCCCGCCTGCCCCCCCGTCCGCGACGTCGACCGCGGCGGGGGCGTCGGGTGCAGCCGGGCAATCGGGTGCCGCTTCGGGGTCGGCCGGGTTCTCCAACGCCATCCTGAACGCCGTCAACCAGCTCCAGCAGGTGCAGAACACGGCGTCCAGCCAGGCTGCCCAAGCTGCTGCCGGCCAAGGGAACATCTCTGACGCCATGATCGCCGCCAGCCAGGCGTCGCTCGACACGCAGGTGACCCAGGCCGTGGTGACGAAAGCGCTCGCCGCCTTCAACCAGATCATGGGGATGCAGTTCTGATGGCCCTGGTCGCCGCTGCCGACGTCGACCGCTGGAAGAGCAGTGCCCGACGGTTCGCCGACGGGTTCACCCCCGGCCAGAAGGTGGTCACCGTGGTGGCCATCATCGCCGCCGTGGTGGGCGGGATGGTGTTCATGAGCCTGTCGGGCAAGCCGACCTACTCGCCGCTGTTCACCAACCTCCAGCCGTCCGACGCGGCGGCCATCACGGCCAAGCTGACCAGCGACAAGGTCCCCTACCAGCTCGAGAACGGTGGCTCCACGATCCTCGTTCCCCAGAACGAGGTCGACCAGGAGCGGATCAACATGGCCTCGGCCGGCCTGCCGGCCTCGAGCACCAACGTCGGGCTCGGCATCCTCGACAAGGAGGGCATCACCACCTCCCAGCTGACCCAGCAGGCCGACTACCTCCGTGCGCTCCAGGGCGAGCTGCAGCAGACCATCGGCGCCATCAACGGCGTCACCGGTGTGCAGGTGAACCTGGCCATGCCGGCCAACAACACCTTCGCCCTCAACAACACCTCGCCGACGGGTGCCTCGGTGCTGGTCGACACGGCGCCGGGACAGACCCTCTCGGGGGGCGAGGTGCAGGCGATCGTCCACCTGGTGGCCTCCTCGGTGCCCAACCTGTCCGCCTCCGAGGTGACGGTGGCCGACAACAACGGCAACCTGCTGGCCGGACCGGGCGTCGACACGTCGGCGGGCAGCAACAACAACGCCACCAGCGCCTTCGACACCGCCCAGCAGGCCAAGATCGCCGCCTACCTCCAGAGCGTGCTCGGCCCGAACAACGCCGACATCCAGGTCAACGCCCAGCTCGACTTCAACAAGGTGTCGACCACGACCAACGGCTTCCAGCTCGGCGCCAACAACACGCCGGTCACCGTGCCCACCCAGACGCAGACCAGCACCCAGACGGCCACCGGCGGGGCGACCGGCGCCGGGGCGAACGGCGGCGGCGTCCTCGGCACGACCACGGCTCCAGCGGGCACCGGTACGGGGAACGGGAACTACACCAACTCGTCGTCGTCGACGCAGTACGCCACCGGCACCGTCACCCAGACCACCAAGACGGCCCCGGGAGGCGTGACCCGCCAGTCCATCGCCGTCCTGGTCAACGCCAAGAGCATGCCCAAGGGCGTGAGCCTCGCCACGCTCCAGCAGGGCGTGGCGGCGGCGGCCGGGCTCGACACGGCACGAGGCGACACCTTGGTCATGAGCGCGGTGCCGTTCTCGACGGCCGCCCAGCAGGCGGCAAGCAAGGCGGCGGCGATCGCGGCGGCGGCCCAGTCCAAGGCGAAGCTCTCCTCGATGGTCCGCACTGCGGTCGTCGCCCTGGCCATCCTGGTCGTGCTCTTCCTGCTGTGGCGCTCCGCCAAAAAGAACCGCGTTCCTCGCCGTACGCCGGTGGTCTTGCCCCAGCAGCTGGCCCAGCCCGTCGAGCCGCCCTCACCCGCCCTCGATGCCACCACGCAGGTGCCGGCGGTGGGCCTCGCGCCCCATCGGGCTCCCGAGCTCAACGACGCGGTGAGCAACTTCATCGACTCCCAGCCCGACGAGGTCGCCGCCCTGCTGCGGGCGTGGACCAAGGAGCGCCCGACCGGCGGGGCACCGGCCCCGGCCGGGCGGTCGTAGGGGGGGTCATGGCGCAGACGCTGACCGGACCGCAGAAGGCGGCCACCGTGCTGGCCCAGATGGGCACCCAGCGCGCCGCCCAGGTGCTCAAGGCCATGAGCGAGACCGAGGTCGTGATGCTCATGACCGAGATGGCCCAGCTGCCCCAGCTCGACGCCGACGTCGTCGCCCAGGTGGTCAGCGAGTTCGTGAACGGCGTGACCGGCATGGTGGCGGTCTCCCAAGGTGGCATCGACGCGGCCAAGCGCCTCCTGCGGGAACGGCTCGGTGCCGCCCGGGCCGACGAGATCATCGAGCAGTTCGTCAGCTCGGGCGAGGGAGGCCCGCTGCTCTTCCTCCACCGGGTCGAAGCTGTCCAGCTGGCGGCCTTCCTCGCCGAGGAACACCCGCAGACCGCCGCCGTGGTGCTCGTCCACCTTCCTTCCGACTACGCCGCCGAGGTGCTCGCCCACCTGGACGGCCGGATGCGAGTCGACGTGGCCGAGCGGATCGCCACCATGGGGAGGATCGCTCCCGAGGTGGTGGCCGACCTCGCTGCCGTGCTCGAGCGCAAGTTCGCCACGGCGCTGCAGTCGGGAGCGCAAGCTCGTCTGTCGAGCGGGGGCGTGCCCGCGCTGGTCGCCATCCTCTCCAACGCCGATCGCGCCTCGGAGAAGCAGATCCTCTCCGAGCTCGAGGCCATCGACCCCGAGACGGCCGAGAAGGTCCGCAACCAGCTGTTCGTCTTCGACGACGTGGTCGCCCTCGACGACCGGTCGCTTCAACGGGTGCTGCGCAACGTGGTGCCGAAGGACCTGGCCATCGCCTTGAAGGGGGTGGACGAGCCGGTGCGGGAGAAGTTCCTGCGCAACTTGTCCGAACGTGCCGCCCAAGACTTGGTCGAGGAGATCGAGATCCTCGGCCCCACCCGCCTGTCGGCGGTCGAGGCGGCGCAGATGCAGCTGGTGAAGATCGTCCGCGAGATGGAAGAAGCAGGGGAGATCGTGCTGATGCGAGGAGACGATGACCTTGTTGTCTGAGCGGCCGTCCGAGCGGCTACCGAGCCGGCTCGCGTCACCGGAGGGCGCCCTCCTGCCCCCGGAGCGGGCCCGCGGGGCTCGCCGGGTGGGACGGGTACTGAGGGGTGCCGCCGTCGAGGGGGCGCTCCCAGCGGTGCTGGGCGTGGACCCGGTGGTCGCTCGTCGCGCCAAGGACCCCGGCCCGTCGCCGGCTGAACGGCTCGAGGAAGTCCGGCGCCAGGCGTTCGACGAGGGGTACCAGGCCGGTGTGGAGGCCGCCCGTCGTGAGTCCGAGGCCGCGAAGGCCGAGGCCGTGCGTCGTGGGGCCGAAGCGCTCCGCCAGGCGGCGGCCGCCATGGCGGCTGGTCGGGCCAACGCCATCGCCGTGGCGCAGCAGGACGCCACGGCGCTCGCCATCGAGCTCACCCGGACCCTCGTCGACCACGAGCTGTCCGTCTCCGAGGACGAGGTGTCGGCCACGGTTCGCCGCGCACTGGCGCTGACCTCCCCCGGCGAGGCCCTGGTGGTGCGCCTCCACCCCGACGAGGTGGTCGCTGCGGAGACCCTGGCACCGCTCGTCCCCGACTGCACGGTCACCGTCGTCGCCGACGCGACTGTCGAGCGCGGCGGGTGCGTGGTGGACGCCGGCCCCTGTCGGATCGACGCCCAGATCGAGCCGGCGCTCGACCGGGTCCGCTCGCTGCTGGCGTCCCGTGGTGCCGGAGGCCCAGAGACCCCCGACGGCCCCGAGACCCCCGACGGCCCAGAGACTCCCGACGGCCCAGAGACTCCCGACGGCCCCGTGACCTCTCAGTGCGTCGAGGGCGACTTGGCCGGGGTCGGCGGCGGACGTGACGACGTGGCGAGGTCGGCATGACCTGGTCGACCGAGCTGCTCGCTGCCGCACGCCAGGCGACGCTTCCTCGACGCACCGGCCGGGTGAGCCGGCTGGTGGGCCTCCGCCTCGAAGTCGAGGGGATCGACGCCGCGGTCGGCGACGCCGTGCGGGTGTGGCGGGACGGCAGCGTGCTCGACGCCGAGGTGGTCGCCGTCCACGGAGACGGTCTGGCCTGCATGCCGCTCGGCGAGCTGAAGGGTGTCCGCTACGGCGACCGCGTCGAGGCGACGGGGCGGCCGTTCACCGTGGAGGTGGGGGAGTGCCTGCTCGGGCGGGTCCTCGACGGGCTCGGACGGCCGATCGACGACGGACCGGCACTGTCGGGGACCGAGCACGTGCTGATCGACGGTGCGCCGCCCCACCCGCTGCGGCGCGAGATGATCGACCGGCAGCTCGGCCTGGGCGTGCGGGCCGTCGACACGCTGGTCCCCTGCGGACGCGGTCAGCGCCTCGGCATCTTCGCCGGCTCCGGCGTCGGCAAGTCGAGCCTGCTCTCGATGATCACCCGCGGGACCGATGCCCCTGTCGCCGTGCTCGCGCTGGTCGGTGAGCGCGGCCGCGAGGTCAACGAGTTCCTCCAGAACGACCTCGGCCCCGAAGGCCTCGCTCGTTCGGTGGTGGTGGTCGCCACCTCTGATGCCCCCGCCCTGGTCCGGATTCGCGCCGCCTTCACCGCGACTCGGATCGCCGAGTGGTTCCGCGACCGCGGGACCGACGTCGTCCTCATGATGGACAGCCTCACCCGCTTCGCCATGGCCCAGCGCGAGGTCGGGCTGTCGGCCGGCGAGCCGCCGGTCACCCGGGGGTACCCACCGTCGGTGTTCTCGCTCCTGCCCAAGCTGCTCGAGCGGGCGGGCGCCTCGGACCGGGGCTCGATCACCGGGTTGTACACCGTGCTGGTCGACGGCGACGACATGAACGAGCCGATCGCCGATGCAGCACGGTCGATCCTCGACGGGCACATCGTGCTGTCGCGTCGGCTGGCCACTGCCGGCCACTTCCCGAGCATCGAGGTGCTCGAGTCGATCTCGAGGGTCGAGCCGGCCATCACGACGCCCGAGCAGCGGTCCCTCGCCCGCGAGCTGCGCCGGCTGCTGGCCGCGGCCCGCGACGCCAAGGACCTGATCGAGATCGGCGCGTACGTGGCCGGCACCAATCCCACCGTCGACAGGGCGGTGGCGCTCACCGACTTCATCGAGGCGTTCCTGTGCCAGGACGTCCGCGACGTCCAGCCGGTCGACCGCTCGTGGTCCCTGCTGGCCGCCCTGCTCGGAGATCCCACCGGTACGCGTCCGACCGACGGGACGGCCAGCGGTGCTGCGGTGCTCGCCGGCAACGACGGCAACGACGGTCACGGCCGGCTCGGGGAGGTGGCATGAGCAACCGCCGCTTCCGCCTGGCCGCTGTGCTGCGCGTCCGGAGGGCCCAGGAGGACGAGGCGCGCGCCGAGCTGCTGCGGGCCAACCTCCGGCTCCGCGCTGCCCGAGAGGACCGGGAGCGCACTGCCCTTCGCTACCGGACCCTTCCCGCTTCCCCCGGGCCGGTTCCCCGTGCCGTGTTCGTCCGCGAGCAGGCGGCCTCCTTCCTGGCTGCCTCCAGCGTGACTGCTGCTGACCAGCAGGTGGCACGTGCCGCGACCGACGCAACAGGCGCGTTTGCCGCGTGGTCACGGGCAGCCCAGCGGGTCGAAGCGCTGGAGCGCCTGGCCCAGCGGCGCCTCGAGGAGGCCCTGGCCGACGAGGCGCGGGCGGAGGCGTCGGCCGTCGACGACCTGGTGACGGCCCGGTGGACGGCGGAGGCCCTGGTGACAGGCGCGAGGCGGGAGCGTGTCTCGTGACGGACGTCTCCTCGACCGTCGTCTTGCCGCCCGTCGCCCAGCAGGTCGCCGCTGCCGCCCAGACCTTCGCCGGGCTCGGTCCGCAGTTGGCCTCCGATGCGTCGTCGGGGAACTTCGCCGGCATGCTCACGGCGATCCAGGACGCCTTCGCCCAGCTCGACGGAGAGGCTCCCGCTGCGGCGTCGGGCGGGATGGGCGTGCTCGGAGCAGGCGCGATGACGACGGCGAGCTCGCTCGGAGGAGTGGGCGTGCTCGGAGCGGCCCCTGTCGGGCAGGCGGTGACCGGCAGCCAGGTCGTCGCGGATGCCGCCCAGTACATCGGCGTGCCCTACCAGTGGGGGGGAACCAGCCCGGCGACCGGCTTCGACTGCTCGGGACTGGTCCAGCACGTCTATGCCGATCTGGGCATCGCTCTGCCCCGCACCAGCCAGGAGCAGGCGACCGTCGGCAGCCCCGTGGCCAGCTTGGCCGATGCCCGTCCGGGCGATCTGCTGTTCTTCGAGCCCGGTCCTGGGGGGCCGGGTCACGTCGGCATCTACATCGGCAACGGCAAGATGATCGACGCTCCGCACACAGGGACGACGGTGCAGGTGCAGTCGGTGTGGACGGCGCCGTGCGCCATCCGTCAGATCGTCCCGTCGAGCGGACCGGTCGGAGCACCGGTGAGCGGGACCCCCGTTGCTGCCATGGTCGGCGCGTCGTCGCCGGCGACGGTGGCGGGGCTTGGCTCGCTCGGTGTTCCCGCCACGCTGGCGCCGCTCTTCTTGTCGGCCGGTGCCACCTACGGAGTCTCCCCTCAGCTGCTGGCTGCGGTGGCCAAGGTCGAATCGGGCTACGACCCCACGGCGGTCAGCTCGGCGGGAGCGCAGGGGCTCATGCAGCTCATGCCGTCGACGGCGAGCAGCCTCGGCGTCGACCCGTTCGACCCGGCACAGGCCGTCGACGGAGCGGCGCAGATCTTGGCGGGGAACCTGAAGGCGTTCGGCTCGGTGCCGCTCGCGCTGGCCGCCTACAACGCCGGGGCCGGGGCCGTCCAGAGCTACGGAGGGATCCCTCCGTACCCGGAGACCCAGACCTACGTCTCCACCATCATGGGACTGCTCGGAGGGAGCTCGTCGTGAGTGCGTCCGTTGCCACCGTCGTCGACCTGGCACCGGTGGTGCCCTCGGGGTCGAGCTCCTCGACGACCGATGCCCCCACCGGGGGGTCGAGCTTCCCCGACCTGCTCGGTGCGGCGACTGCCGGCCCGGCGGCATCCCTGCCGGACAACGGGTCCGGGTCGTCGGTACCCACACCTCCAGCGACCTCGGCAGGAGGGTCCGCACCGGCACCGCCGACGGCTGGCACTGACGAGTACCCAGCGCCTGGCCCCGCTCCCACGGCCCCGGCGGCCGACAGTGGCACCCGAGCCCCGACCGCCGACAGTGGCGCCCGAGCGAACCACCAAGGAGCCGGCCGCCCCAGCGCGGCGGGCACACCAGGCGCCGTTGCCGGACAGGACGGTTCAGCTCGGGTAGCTGGAGGGTCGAGCCAGGCCGGTCGTCCCCAGCGTGGGCCGCACTCGTCAAGCCAGGTGGTGGCCGGTGGTGGCCACCACGTGACCGATGCCTCCCAGGCCCAGCTCGTGGCCCCAGGCGTGGCCCCAGGCGTGGCCCCCGCCAGCACGTCCTCCGATCTTGCCGGTGGCCGAGGCGGACCGGATGTCGCGTCGACGCCGACGGGACCAGGGACAGGAGCGCTCCCCGTGGCGGCCGGCACGTCGACAGGTCCCACCAGCCCCACTAGCCCCACCGGCTCGACCCTCCCTGGCGCTGGTGGTCCGGCCCCGGAGCGACCCGGGCAGGTAGCCGCCGCTGGCGAGGAGTCGACGGCGGCCGGCCAGGCGCCGTCGTCGGCCGGGACGTCGACCCGTGCAGCGGGCACGGGAACGGCTGCGACCAAACT
The DNA here is from genome assembly GCA_021798955.1 of Actinomycetes bacterium. Taxonomy (GTDB): domain Bacteria; phylum Actinomycetota; class Acidimicrobiia; order Acidimicrobiales; family RAAP-2; genus JAJZJT01. The sequence goes on along the minus strand of JAJZBK010000001.1, from coordinate 224,951 downwards.
CGGTGTGACCACGCCGGACGGCGCCCCCGGTGGACCATCCGGACCGGGCGCCTCGGCTGCGCCGGTGACACCAGGCAACGGCGCGGTCGATAGCCCGGCAACGCCGGCTCCTACCCGCCTGGGGGCGACGCCGCCTTCTGCGGCGGCAGACGTGCAGGCCGCTCGGGCCGGGAGCGGGAGCGCGAAGGCGGGGCTGGCTGCCGGGGCAACGACGGGGCTGGCCGCCGGGGAGAACGAGGGGCGAGCCGGTCAGACGTCGGGCGGCACGTCCGGTGCGGGACCTGCCCCGGCGCCGACGACGTCCGGGCCCGGCGGCGGTACGTCGCTGGCGGGAAGCCTGTCGGCATCAAGTGCCGCCACTGCACCATCCGGAACGGCACCGAGTGCATCCGGAACGGCACCGAGTGCAGGGGCGGCTGCGCCACAGGGGTCTGGAGCCCCGGCTGTCCCCGAACAGATGGTCACCGTCCTCGCTCCACTCCGGACCGACCTCGGTGTCCACTCGGTCAGCCTCGGCCTCCAGCCCGAGGGGCTGGGCACGGTGCAGGCGACCGTGTCGGTCGATGCCCAGCAGGTCGTCGTCACCCTGTGGGCCGGCACCGAAGCCGGACATGCCGCCCTCAGCGGCGCCCTGCCCGAGCTCCACGACCAGCTGGCGGCATCCGGGCACCAGGTGGTGGTCGAGCTGGCCTCGTTTGGCTCGGCGCAGGCGGGCACGCACGACGCCGGGCGGCGAGGTGGACGGCGCTCGACACGCACAGCCGCCCCGGCGGCCGTGGCCGGGGTGGCCACGGCTCGACGTGACGACACCGACGCCAGGGCTTCCCGGACCACCCGGGCCGCGTCGCCATCCGGCCTGTGGACCATCGACCTCCGCCTCTGACCCATGACCCCCCTCCGACCCGCCACCCAGCGATCCGTCCCCGCAAGGAGCATCCGAGCATGACCGTGAACCCCGTGTCAGCATCCCAGGCCACGACCGCCGCCTCGTCGGCGTCCTCGACCACCAACCCGCTCCAGAGCCTGACCAACCCGAACACCTTTCTGAACCTGCTGGTCGCCCAGCTCAAGTACCAGGACCCGCTGAACCCCACCTCGGGGACCCAGTTCCTCTCGCAGACCGCGCAGCTGACCGAGGTCGAGACCATCTCGAACCTCCAGACCACCATCAGCCAAGAGCTGGCCAGCCAGCAGACCGCGACGTCGACCAGCATGATCGGCCAGCAGGTCAACGCCACGCTGGCTGACGGCACGGCGGTCTCCGGCAAGGTGACCGGGGTCTCGCTCGACCCGACGAACGGTCCGGTGCTCGACGTCAACGGCACCGCCGTCCCGCTCAGCGCGGTCCAGTCAGTGGGAACGCCGCCGCCGTCGTCGGGGACGACCACCACGTCGGCCACCAGCGGGTCCGGGACCGGCTCGTCGACGACCGCCTGAGCACCCGCAACCCGAGCCGCACCCCAGACCGCCACGCAACGTTCGAACCACACCGAGGAGGAACCCATGGACCGAGCCCTGCTCGCCGCCGTGTCCGGCATTGACGCCAACCAGACGTACCTCGACACGATCGGCAACAACATCGCCAACGTCAACACGGATGGCTTCAAGCAGCAAAGTGTCGACTTCGTCGACCTGCTCTCCGAGCAGGTGGCAGGGGCCAGTGCCCCCCCGGCCGGCAACACCGGTGCCGGCATCAACCCGGTCGCCGTCGGCTCGGGCGTGCGGGTCGCCGCCGTCTCGAACGACCTCTCCGAGGGCTCGCTCCAGCAGACCAACCAGCCCAACGACGTCGCCATCTCGGGCAGCGGCTTCCTCGTCGCCGTCCAAGGTGGTCAGCAGGTGTTCACCCGAGCCGGGCACCTGACCGTCGACGCCAACGGCAACCTCGCCACGCCGACGGGCGGGCTCGTCCAGGGGTGGCAGGCCGTCAACGGCCAGGTGAACGCCAACGCCCCGGTCGGCCCGGTGACCGTCCCGACCGGCCAGGTGATCCCGGCCTCCGCCACCAGCGCTATCACCATGGGCGGGAACCTCCCCGCCTGGAGCGGCTCGGGCACGGCGACGCCGATCTCGATGACGACCCACGCCTACGACTCCCTCGGCAACGCCATCCCGGTGGTGCTGACGTTCACGCCGGTGTCGGGCACGGCCAACAGCTGGACCGTGCAAGGGACCGCGACGCTCGCCGGCGGTGGGACGGCGAACCTGTGGAGCACACCGCCTACCGTGGCCTTCGACCCGACCACCGGCCAGGTGGCCTCGATCACCGGGGCCACCACCAACCCGGACGGCTCGTTCTCCCTCCCGGTCAGCACCATGCCCTCCGGCTACACCTTCCCGGCTGGTGACACCTGGAACCTCGACTTCCCAGCTCCGGGGACGGCGGCGGCCTTCACCCAGTTCGCCGGCCAGTCGACGGCGACGGTGGCCGGACAGAACGGCTCGGCGGCCGGCACCCTCACCTCGTACTCGATCAACGCCAGCGGGATGATCGTCGGCTCGTTCTCCAACGGGCTCACCGAGAACATCGGCCAGTTGGCGCTGGCCAATTTCGCCAATCCGGGCGGCCTCGAGACGATCGGCAACCTCGACTACATCAGCACGCCGAACTCGGGCCAGCCGTCCATCGGGGCACCGGGCACCGGCGGCCGCGGGTCGCTCATCGGAGGCTCGCTCGAGTCCTCCAACGTCAACCTGGCTACCCAGCTCACCAACCTGGTGGTCGCCCAGGAGGCCTACCAGGCCAACACCAAGGTCGTGAACACTGACTCGACCGTCACCCAGACTCTGGTCCAGATGGCCTGACGATGGTCGACGCCCCTCCTGCCACCCAACCCGACAGCGTCGCTGCAGCCGGTACGACCGCGCCCGCCCGGGACGAACCCACCGGGGCTGCGCCTACCCGGGGTGTGGCCAACGACGGCGTCGCACTGGACGGGGCGGCGCCCGATGGCGCACTTGCCGACGACGCCGCCGGGGCGAGCCACCACTCGGCGCACGGGGAGGACCACCGCCGCACGGTCCGCCCCTACGACTTCCGGATGCCCGAGACGCTCGACCGTTCGCAGGTCCGTGGCCTCCGGGTGCTCCTCGAGGTGCTGGCCCATCGGGGCGGTGGGGTCCTCACCACCAGGTTGCGGGCGCCGGTCAACCTGGCGCTGGGCGACCTCGAGCAGTGCAGCTGGGCCGAGTACTCGGCCACGCTGCCCGAGCCGACCTGTCTCTTCGCTGTCGTGCTGCCGCCGCTCACCGGCCGCCTCGTCCTCCACCTGCCTGTCGAGCTGGCCCTGGTGGCCGTCGACCTGCGGATGGGCGGGCCGGGCAAGGCCACCGCCGGGGGACGAGCGCTGACCGAGGTCGAGCAACGGCTGGTGGCAACCGTCGCCGACGATCTCTTCAACGAGCTTCCCGCCATCTTCGCCCCGCTCGCCGCCCTGCAGGTCGGCTCGGCCGTGCAGGTGTCGAGCGTTCAGTTCCTGCCGCCGGTCCGGCCCACCGACATGTACCTGCTCGCCCCGGTCACCCTCGAGCTCGGCGAGGACGCCTCCTACCGCTTCGACCTCTGCTTCCCCTTCAGTATCCTCCACCCGCTCGCCGATGCCCTCTCCGCCCAGGCTGCCGAGGACGACCTGCCCGCTACCCGGGCCAGCGAGGCGGTCGCTCGGCGGTTGCTCGACACGCCGGTCGACGTGCGGGTGCGGTTCCCCTCCACCACGCTCACCCCGGCCGACGTCTTGCACCTGGCCCCGGGTGACGTGATCGACCTCCCCTACGACCACGGTGCCCCGCTCGCCCTGGTGGCAGGCGAGCAGCACCATCTCGACGTCCTGCCGACGACCAGCGGCAAACGCCTCGCCTGTGTCGTCATCGATCCCGAGGAGCACGTCTGATGTCCGACACCTCACCCTCCCTACCTGACCAGTCCGCCCCGGGCGGCGTTGCGGCGGCAGAGCCGCCTCCTGCCTCAGTCGACCCCGCTGCGTCACCGCCTGTTGCCGGCGGGGCCCACGGTGGCACCGGTATGGGCGCCGCGAACGGCACTGGTGCCGGTTCGGTCCCGTCGCCGGTCGACGGGTCGACGGCCACCCGCTCCCTCGACCTCCTCCACGGGGTGGAGATGACGGTGACCGTCGAGCTCGGCCGGACCAAGATGCTCCTGCGAGACCTGCTCGCCCTGCAGGTGGGCAGCGTCATCGAGCTCGACCGCCCGACCGGCAGCCCGGTCGACGTCCTCATCAACGACACCCTGCTCGCCCGCGGCGAGGTCGTCGTCGTCGACGACGAGTTCGGCGTCCGGATCCTCGACATCGTGTCGTCCGACGAGCCCACCTCGCGGCGCTGAGGCCACCATGTCCCCCGCGCTCCTCCCGCTCCTCGCCACGGCGACGGCGTCCAGCTCGCACGTCTCGCTGCTTGCCCTTCTCGGCCGGCTGGTCGTCTCGCTGCTCGTCGTCCTGGGCATCCTGTGGGCGATCGCCGTAGTCGTTCGCCGTCGGGGCCTCGGTGGCGGTCTCCGGCCCTCCGGACGGACGCCCACCCGGTCCGCCTCGCGGCCTGGTTTGCGACCCCGGCCCCGCCAGAAGGTCGTCGACGTCGTCGCCCGCCAACCGCTCGGCAAGGGCCAGGCGCTCCTCACCGTCGAGGTGGCCGGACGGCTCCTGCTCCTCGGCGTCACCGCCCAGAGCATCACGACCTTGTGCGAGCTCGACCCCGAACGTGTCTTCAGCGACGACGCCGCTGCTGGCGACACGGCTCCCGGCAACGAGCGGACCACCTTCCTCGACTGGTCGCCCCGGGGCGAGTGGGGCAAGGGGGAGCTGTCCATGCGCCTCGACCAGCTGCGCGACTTGACGGTGCGACGATGACCCCGCTCCTTGCTGCCGGGTCCTCGGTCCAGCTCAACTTCGGCAAGAGCCTGACCAAGCCGTCCGAGAGCATCCTCATCATCCTGGCTGTCGCCGTCCTGGCGGTGGCGCCGGCCCTGTTGATCATGTTGACGGGCTTCACCCGCATCGTCGTGGTGCTCGGACTGACCCGCAACGCGCTTGGGCTCCAGACCATCCCGCCGAACCAGGTCATCGCCGGCCTCGCCTTGTTCCTCAGCCTCTTCATCATGCAGCCGACGCTGTCGCAGATGAACCAGCAGGCGCTCCAGCCCTACCTGCACGGCAGGATCAACGTCACCGAGGCCTACCACAAGGCCGAAGTTCCGCTCGAGCACTGGATGCTCAAGCAGACCGACGCCCAGGAGCTCACCTTGATGACCCAGGCCGCCCACGAGCACCCGGCCACGCCGGAGAACGTCTCGCTGGTGGCGCTGGTGCCGGCGTTCGTGCTCTCGCAACTGAAGAGCGCCTTCATCATCGGCTTCGTCATCTTCGTGCCGTTCCTCATCATCGACCTGGTGGTATCGGCCGTGCTCATGTCGATGGGCATCATGATGCTGCCACCCACGCTCGTCTCGCTTCCCTTCAAGGTCCTCCTCTTCGTGATGATCGACGGCTGGACGCTCGTCACCCACACCCTTCTCACGAGCTTCCGATGACCCAGGGCGACGCCATCCACCTGGCTGTGGAGGCCATGCTGGTCACCTTGGAGCTGGCGGCACCGATCCTGCTGGCCAGCCTCGTGGTCGGCCTCGTGGTCTCGCTCTTCCAGTCGGTCACCCAGCTGCAGGAGTTCACCCTCACCTTCGTGCCCAAGCTGGCGGCCGTCGCCATCGTCCTGCTCATCGCTGGCCACTGGATGCTCGGCCAACTGGTCGGCTACACCGACTCGTTGTTCACCCAGATCCCCCAACTGCTTGGCGGCTAGCGGTGCCAACCGTCGCCGCTCGGTGGGTCGGGTAGCTCTGCCATGGTGATCGACCTCAACGCCCCGTGGCTGGTCGGGTTCCTGCTCGCCCTGGTGCGGGCGCTCGCCTGGCTGCTCATCGTCCCCCCGCTGGGGAACCGATCGGTCTTCCCGCCCGTGGCCACCATCGGGATCGCCCTCAGCCTGGCCATCGCCGTCGCCCCACACGTGGCCGGCAGCCAGCTCTCCCTCACCACGCCGTCGCTCATCGGCGACATGGCCGTCCAGGTGCTCACCGGCGCGGCGCTCGGGTTCATCGTGCAGTTGCTGGTGGGCGCCGTCACCGCCGCCGGCGCGCTGCTCGACCTCTTCGGGGGGCTCGTCCTGCCCCCGTCGTTGGACCCCCTCTCGGCCGACCAGACTCCGCTCCTCGGACAGTTCTACGAGCAGGTCGCCGTGGTGCTCCTCTTTGCCGGCAACGGCGAACTGCTCATCGTCGAGGGGTTCCTGCGGTCGTTCGACGCCGTCGGCCTGTCGCTCTCCTCCGCCGGCAACATCGCGCACGTGGTCTCGTCCGACCTGGCCACGTTCTTCACTGCGGCGCTCGAGATCGCCGCCCCCGTCCTCGTCGTCCTCTTCGGTGCCCAGGTCGTCCTCGGCATGCTGTCGAAAGCCGTCCCGCAGATGAACGTCTACTGGCTGGGGTTCCCCTTCCAGATCCTGCTCACGTTCCTGCTCCTCGGTGCCAGCGTCACGGTCCTGCCGGGGTTCGTCAACACGCTGGTGGGCAACGCCGTCCACGACGGCGCGCTCCTCATCGGGGCGGGGTGACCGGCAGTGGCCGCGTCCGACCGGCACGACAAGACCGAGAAGCCCACCGCCAAGCGCAAGAAGGAGTCGCGCAAGAAGGGCCAGGTTGCCCGGTCCCCCGAGATCGGGGGGTGGCTGTCGCTGCTCATCGCCACGAGTGCCATGCCTGCCGTCTTCGGAGCGGCCGAGCATCGGCTGCTCGGGGTCGAGCAACAGGCGTCGATCGTGATGACGAAGCCCTCGGTGCCCGGCGCCCTGGCCCTGCTCGGGGCCGGCCTCGGCGACGCCATGGCGATCGTCCTGCCCATCGCTGCCGTGATGGCCCTGCTCGGGGTGGCGGCGTCCCTGGCCCAGGTCGGCTTCGTCTTCTCGGGCAAGGGGATCCAGCCCCAGTTCTCCAAGCTCAACCCGTTGAACGGGATCAAGCGGCTCGTTTCGGCGCGTGGGGTGTGGGAACTGGTCAAGTCCCTCGTCAAGCTGACCGTTATCACCTTCTTCGCCGTGTCGGACATCCTGCGCCTCTGGCACACCGTGGTCGGGGCCGGTCCGGTGGCCATGGGGCCGATCATCGCCTACGCCGGTGCCACCTTCCTCGGGTTCGTCCGGACACTGGCCGCCGTCGGGCTCGTCTTCGGGTTGGCCGACTACGCCTTCCAGCGCCGCCGGATGAGCAAGGACCTGATGATGACCAAGCACGAGGTGAAGGAGGAGAACCGTCAGCAGGAGGGCGACCCGAAGATGAAGGGTGCCATCCGCCGCCGCCAACGGTCGATGAGCCGCCTGCGCATGCTGGCCGAGGTGGCCCGGGCGGACGTCGTGGTGACCAACCCCACCCACTATGCCGTCGCCCTCCGCTACGACCGCAGCGTTTCGGCGGCTCCCAAGGTGGTGGCGAAGGGGGCGGACGACGTCGCCGCCCGGATCCGCGCCGCCGCCGCCGAGCACGGCGTCCCGGTGGTAGAGGACCCGCCTCTGGCCCGGGCCGTCTTCGGGGCGTGCGACGTCGAGGACGAGATCCCCGAGGCCCTCTACATGGCCGTCGCCCGACTGCTGGCCTTCGTCTACGCCCTCTCCCCGGCGCTGCGCGAGGCCCGGCCTGTCCACCGCCGCCCGGTCAGCGCCCTGGTGGCCTAGGGTCGGTGCGCGTCAGAGCCGGCCGGGATGGCTACGGTTGGTCCTCATGGGCATGAGCGCCGGGGCTGGTCGTGACGACGATCCTGCGCGGACTGCTGGGGCCCCTCGTCCCACCGAGCGGCCCGGTGCCTTCGCCGAGTGGCTGGTCGCCCCTGTCCGACGGTCGCCGTGAGCCCCGACCAAGGCCGTTTCGACGGTCTCGTGAACATCCGGGTGACACTTACCCCGACCAGCACCGCTCCGGTCGAGGTCGAGGGAGCAGACGCCCCGGTTGCTCCCGTTGCCGTCGACGGGTGGACAGTAGGTGTGTCCCCGGCGGCGTTGCGCATCGAGGTCGAGGACGCCGCGGTGCTCGCCCTCGATGGGCGCACGGTCGTCGCCGACTTCCACGACCCCGGTCGTCTGCTGCGCTTCCTGGCCGAGGTCGAGGTGCTGGTCCGTGACCGAGCACCGTACGTGGTGGCGATCCGACCGGCTGGCGAGGTGGAGGAGATCCAGCGCCGCAACTTCGTCCGGGCCCGTGTCGAGGTCCCCGTGGAGCTCGAGGTCGTCGACCCGGCAGCGCACGCGGGTGGCTGCAAGGGCACCTACGAGAGCGTGTCGATCGACTTGTCAGCCGGTGGGGCCCGGCTCGCTCCGGTCGAGGGGCTGGTCGGCGGCGTCGAGGTGCGGGTCCGTCTCGGCCTGCCCTCGGGTGAAGCGGTCGTCGACGCCGAGGTGCTCGAGTCCCGGCCCGACGGCTTCTGCCGGCTCCGCTTCCTCGACGTGAAGGAGGGGATCGCCACCCGCATCACCAAGTGCGTCTTCGACGCCGAGCTCGAACGGCGTCGGGCCGCCATGCGCCAAGCCGACGAAGCCTGAGGCGGTCCGACAGCGGGTAGCGTGGGCGCCGTGACTGCCGACGACACTCCGACGACCGCCCCCGAGCGCACCGGTTCCCCGGCCCGCGTCGCGCCGGTTCGCTACCGGTGCACGGCGTGCGGCAACCTGACGCGCTTCGACGTGGTGACGATGCGCCGGACCAGGGCGTTCCACCACTACTCAGTGGGCGGTGAGCTGACGGTCGAGGACGTCGAGGTGCTCGAGGACCGAGCCGAGGAGGTGCGGTGCCGGTGGTGCGGCCACGGCGACGCCGTCGAAGTGCTCGACGTGGAACCGGCCTCGGCCGAGGCATCGCCTCCGGCAGCGGGCTGAGCGACCTCCCGGCTCGTTCGAGCCCGCTCGACGACCCGGTCTTCCGGGCTGGCCTGCGGTCGGCGGACGACCGGCCCACGGCTGGCCGAGCAGCGTACGACCTGACCGGCACGGGGCCAGACGGCCGACCCGTCGACCTCGTCCTGTCGACGACCGGCGTGCGGTGGTGGCTGCTCGCCTTTGTCGGGCCTGGTTGCGACGGTTGTCGGGCCTGCTTCGAGGGCCTCGCCGCGCCGGGCCGTGGCGGCCTGGCCGCCGATGTCGGCGCCGTGGTCGTCACCCGGTTGCCGCTCACCGCTGACGAACGGTCCTGCCTGGCCCGGGTCGACCGGGGCTCCGGCCCGGTGGTGGCGGTGGTGTCCGACCGGGCGTGGGCCGACTACCAAGTGAGCGGGTACCCCTTCTACGTGGTCGTCGACGGGGAACGGGGGACGGTGGCCGCCGAGACGGTCGGACTGGGCTGGGAGGACGTCACGGGCACCGTGCGGGCAGCGCTGACGGCGGACCGGGACGAGCCAGCCTGACCGGTCGGCCAGCGCCGACGGAGCCGGGGGACCAGTGCCGGCTGTGTCGGGGGACCAGTACTGGCCGGGCTGGGGGTCAGAGCACCAGCTCGGCCATCGTCCGCAACGTCGCCACGTCGCCCGAGACGAGCAGGGTGGTGGCGATCGACTCGCGCCAGGCCTCCAGATCGTCGCGGATCTTCTCCTTCGGCCCGATGAGGGCGACGTCCTCGACGAGCGAGGTGGGAACGGCAGCGGCCGCCTCCTCCTTGCGACCTTCGAGGTAGAGCTCCTGGACGACCCTCGCTTCGGCTTCGTAGCCCATGCGGGCGAAGACGTCGAAGTGGAAGTTCGCCGACTTGGCGCCCATGCCTCCGATGTAGAGGGCGAGGAAGGGGCGGTAGGCGTCGGCGGCTCGTTCGACGTCGTCGTCGACCAGTGTCGGCGCCAGGGCGATGACCTCGAAGTCGGCGGGGCTGCGACGGGCCCCGGGCCTGGCGAAGCCCTCGGCGAGGGAGGCCTCAAATGCCTTCATGGCGTTCGGCGAGAAGAAGATGGGGAACCAGCCGTCGGCCACCTCGGCGGCGAGCGCCACGTTCTTTGGGCCCTCTGCCCCGAGGATGATGGGGATCTCGTTGCGCAACGGGTGGACGATGGGCTTGAGGGCCTTGCCCAGCCCCGTGCCACCCGGATAGGGCAGCGGGTAGTGCGGCCCGTCGCTCGTCACCGGGGCAGTGCGGGCGATGACCTGGCGGACGACGTCCACGTACTCGCGGGTTCGGGCGAGCGGCTTGTCGAACGGTTGGCCGTACCAGCCTTCGACGACCTGGGGACCCGAGACGCCGAGCCCGAGCACGAAGCGACCACCGGAGAGGTGGTCGAGGGTGATGGCCGCCATGCCCATGGCAGTCGGTGTCCGGGCCGAGAGCTGACAAAGCGCGGTGCCCAGCCGGACCGTCGAGGTGCGCGAGCCCCACCAGGCCAGGGGGGTGAGGGCATCCGAGCCGTAAGCCTCGGCGGTCCAGATCGAATCGAAGCCGAGCCGTTCGGCCTCGGCGACCTGCTCGGCCGCATGCTCCGGTGGCCCCGCGCCCCAGTAGCCGAGCTGCAGGCCGAGCTTCATGTCCTTCATGGTCCACTCCTCCACCGGGTCGGGTCGTCTCGCCCACGCCGGACCTGTACCCGGCGGCGCGACCCTACTGCATGCACCACGAACCGAAGGTGGTCGCGACTAGCGGGCCGCCGCTCCGAGGGGTGGCCTCGACGAGTCCGGGCGAGTCAGTCCACCAGGCGTGCGGCGACCGAGTGGCGCACCGACGCGGCGATGCCCACGGCATCGAGCCCGAGGCTCGCCAAGATGCGGTCGGGCTTGTCCTGGGTGATGAACCTGCGGGGCGTGCCGAGCACGGTGACGGGTGGCACGGGCTCCGAACTCTCGATGGCACCCATGGCATCGGCGAGGAACATGCCTGCTCCCCCCAGCCGGACGCCGTCCTCGACGGTGACCACCTGGTGGTGCGCCCGGGCATCGCGCAGCATGGCGTCGTCGGGCGGGCTGATCACCCGCGGGTCCCAGACGGTGGCGTCGATGCCGTCTGCGGCCAGCAGTTCGGCCGCGTCCATCGCTGCGGTTACCAGCTTGCCCACGGCCAGCAGGCAGACCGTGCCGTCCCCTTGGCGGAGCTTGCGGGCGGCGAGCCCACTGCCGCAGACGCCGCCCACGGGCGGGGGAGCGGGGGTCTTCGGGAACCGGATCGCCGACGGTCCCTCGAGCGCCAAGGCCTCGGCCAGCATGACCTCGACCTCGGCGGCTGACGACGGAGCGAACACCGTCATGCCGGGGATGGCCAGCGTGAGCGCGAGGTCGAGCACCCCGTGGTGGCTGGGGCCGTCGTCCCCGGTGATGCCGGCCCGATCGAGCACGAAGACGACGGGTGCGCCGTGGAGACCGACGTCGAGGTTCGCCTGGTCGAAGGCGCGGGTGAAGAAGGTCGAGTAGACGGCGACCACCGGGCGGATCCCGGCCATGGCCATGCCGGCCGCCGCGGTCACGGCATGCTGCTCGGCGATGCCCACGTCGACGAACCGGTCGGGGAAGCGGTCTTGGAAGGGGAGCAGGCCGGTCGGGCCCGGCATGGCGGCGGTGATGGCCACGATGCGGGGGTCTGCTTCCGCATGCCGGACGAGCGCCCGGGTGAAGGCGTCGGTGAAGGTCGCCGGCGGGATGGCCGCGGCGTCGGGTGCCAGCGCGTCGCGAGCGGTCACCGTCGGCTCGGCAACACGGCTCCCACGACTGGTGGGGTCGGTGATGATGGGGGTCGCCACCTTCACGTCGTGCAGGCGCTGTACGTCGTCCTCTTCTGCCGGCGCGTAGCCACGGCCCTTCTGGGTGACGACGTGGACGGCGATGGGTCCGTCCCACTCGGTGGCGTTGGCCAGGGCGATCTCGAGCTCGACCAGGTCGTGCCCGTCGATGGGGCCGGCGTAGCGGATGCCGAGGGCTTCGAAGAAGGTGTGGGGGGTCACGACCTCGCGCAAGGCGCTCGTGAAGCCGTGGACGCCCGAGTAGGCCAGCCCGCCCACGGCCGGCAGCTCGCGGATGAGCTGGCGAATGCGCTGGCGGGCCTGGACGTAGGCCGGATTGAGGCGCAGGTGGGTGAGGCTAACCGACAGGCGCGACACCGTCGGGGCGTAGGAGCGACCGTTGTCGTTCAGGACCACGAGGACCCGGGCCCCTGAGTGGCCCAGGTTGTTGAGCGCCTCGTAGGCCATGCCCCCGGTCAGGGCACCGTCGCCGACGACGGCTACCACTCGGCGATCGGATCCCTGGAGGGCGAAGGCGTTGGCCAGGCCGTGGGCGTAGCTGAGGATGGTGGAGGCGTGGCTGTTCTCGACCCAGTCGTGCTCGGACTCGCCTCGGTTCGGGTAGCCGGACAACCCACCGGCTTGGCGGAGCTGGGCGAAGCCCTTGCGTCGCCCGGTGACGAGCTTGTGCACGTAGGCCTGGTGGCCGGTGTCCCACAACAGGACGTCACGTGGCGACTCGAAGGTGCGGTGGAGGGCCAGGGTGAGCTCGACCACGCCGAGGTTGGAACCGAGGTGACCGCCGGTGGCCGTCACCGACTCGACCACGAACGTCCGGATCTCCGCGGCGAGCTGCTCGAGCTCGTCGAGGGAGAGCGAGCGCAGGTCGGCTGGCGAGTCGATGTGGTCGAGGATCATGACAGGGGTAGCTCCGGCACCACGGTACCAGTGTCCGGCCAGGGAGACGGGCCCGGGGGGCGACTGCCCTGGCCTGCGGTGAAGGTGCCACGAGGTGGGCTCCGGTGCGTCGGGGTGCCGGCGACCTCCGGGATGGGGGGATGGCCGACGGGCTCAGCGAGCGCGAGACAAGAAGGACGACCGGTCGACGACGACCCGACCGACCTTGCCGGCGGCGACGAGGCCGGTGCCGTCGGACACCGAGACGGTGAAGGTGAGGCGACGGCCGTCGATCCGGTCGAGGGTCGCCTCGGCCCAGACGGTCCGACCGATGCTGACCGGGACGAGGTGGTCGAACTGGACTTGCTTGCCCACGCTCGTGCACCCTTCGGCCAGGTGCCCGGCGACGGCCTGGCACGATGCCTGTTCGCAGAGTGCCACCAGACGGGGCGTCGACAGCACGGGGACGTCTCCCGAGCCGAACGACTCGGCCGTGTCGGTGTCGGCGACTTCGAGCTCGACACGTGCAGAGAGGCCGGGCACAAGGGTCACCCCGGTACGATACGGGAGCCGGAGCGGACCGGGCCAGCCCGTCGACGTGGCTCGCCGCCCGACCCGTGTCGGTGCCGCGGTGCGAACCGGTGGCGACGGGGCGGCGTCGGAGGGTGCCGTCCGGCCGACCAGTGCCAGCCTTGACCGGTGCCGTGTCGGCAGCGGGGTAGGAGCAGGGGACCAGTGAGAGACCAGTGAGGAGATGCCGGTGATCGAAGCTCCCGTGCTCGAACGGGTCCTGGCCGAGGCGCTGCGCCACGGCGGGCACTTCGCCGAGGTGTTCGCCGAGGACCGCTCGACGTCGTCGGTGGTCCTCGACGACCGTCGGCTGGAGGACCTGACCAGCGGGCGTGAGCGCGGCGCCGGCATCCGGGTGGTGGTCGGCGAGACCACCGGCTTCGCCCACACGGCCGACCTGAGCGAGGCCGGGCTGCTTGCTGCGGCAGCAGCCGCAGCTGAAGTCGCTCGCCGGAGCGGCGCCTCTCGTCCTCGGCCGGCTGTCGGGCTCGGAGCCGGCAGCCACGTCCTTCCCGACGGCGAGACGCCGCTCGTACCGAAGGCCACCGCTGTCGAACTGCTCGGTCGAGCCGACGACGCCGCCCGCTCGGCGGGGTCGGCGGTGACCCAGGTGCAGGCCGGGCTCGCCTCCAGTCGTCGCCGGGTACTGGTCGCCAACTCCGAGGGCGTGCTCATCGGCGACGAGCAGGTCCGGACCCGCCTGTCCGTGTCGTGCGTCGCCGTGGGCGACGCTGGCCTGCAGACCGGGTTCGAGACGGCAGCCCGGACCTGCGGAGCCGAGCTCTTTGACGAGGTCGACCCCGAGGAGCTGGCCCGCCTGGCCGCCCGGCGGGCCCTCGTCAAGCTGTCGGCTCGACCGGCGCCCACCGGCGTGGTGCCGGTTGTGCTGGCGGGAGGCAGCGGCGGCATCCTCTTCCACGAGGCGTGCGGCCACGGCCTCGAAGCCGACCACATCGCCAAGGACGCCTCGGTCTACGCCGGCCGGTTGGGCGAGGTGGTGGCGAGCCCGCTCGTCACCTTGGTGGACGACGGGACGGTCGCCTCGGAGTGGGGGACCTCGACGATCGACGACGAGGGACATCCGGCGCGGCGGAACGTCCTCATCGAGGACGGGGTGCTCGTCGACTACCTCTGGGACCATCTCCGGGCCCGTCGGGGCCAGCGGACCTCGTCGGGCAACGGGCGGCGACAGAGCTACCAGCACCTGCCCATGGTCAGGATGACGAACACGTTCCTGCTGCCGGGGTCCGACGACGCCGACGAGATCGTGGCCCAGACGCCGAGTGGCGTCTACGTGGCCAAGTTGGGTGGTGGCCAGGTGAACACGACGACCGGCGACTTCGTCTTCGGGACGACCGAGGCCTATCTGATCGAGGACGGGCGGCTCACCGCACCGCTGCGCGACGCCAACCTGATCGGCAACGGTCCGGAGGTCCTTCGGCGGATCGACGCCGTCGGGGCCGACTTCGGCATGATGCCGGGCACCTGCGGCAAGGACGGCCAGAGCGTGCCGGTGGGATGCGGACAGGCGACGTTGCGGATCACCGGCGTGACGGTGGGAGGGACGGCCGGATGAGCCCGCACGCGCAGGCCGGTTACGACCTCGAGGCGGCGGCCGAACGGGTGGCGAGCTGGGCCCGCTCCGGGGAGGAGGTCGAGGTCTACGTGGCCCGTGCCCTGGAGACCGACGTGCGGGCCTATGCCGGCGAGGTCGAATCGCTCACGTCGGCCACCTCGGCCGGCGTCGGCGTGCGGGTCGTCGCCGACCACCGGCAGGGGTTCGCCTGGGCCGGGTCGCTCGAGGAGGCCGTCCTCGCCGAGACGCTCGCTGCTGCCCGCGACAACGCCGGCTTCGCCGTCCCCGACGAGCACCTGGCCCTCGCGGTCCCCGACGGGGTGCCGCCGGTGGCCGTCGACCTCTTCGACCCGTCGCTGGCGCAGGTGCCGACCGCCGACAAGGTCGCCCTCGCTCTCGACCTCGAGGCCCGGGCTCGTGGAGCCCACCCCGCCGTCCGCCAGGTCTCCTCGGCCGACTACGGCGACGTCGTCGTCGAGACGGCGCTGGTGTCCACGACCGGGGTGCGGGCCACAGGCCGGCGGACGTCGGCGTACGCCTCGGTGTCGGTGATCGCCGGCGACGGTGACGCCAGCCAGACCGGCACCGGGTTCACCGTCGGGCGCAGCTACGACGTCCTCGACCCCGAGGCGGCTGCTGCCGAGGCGGTCGAGCGGGCCGTCCGCATGCTCGGCGCAGCAAAGGGGGGATCGGGGCGGATGACGGTGGTCTTCGACCGCCGGGTCACCTCGACGCTGCTCGGCGCCCTTGCGGCGGCGCTGTCGGGGGAGGCGGCTGCCAAGGGTCGGTCGTTCTTCGCCGACCGGCTCGGGGAGCAGGTCGCCGAGGCGTCGGTCACCCTGGTGGACGATCCCACCGACGTCCGGGCCTACGGTGCTGCCGTCTACGACGGCGAGGGCCTGGCGTGCCGTCGGAACGTGTTGGTCGACGGTGGGGTGCTGCGGGAGTTCCTCTACGACACGGTGACGGCTCGACGCGTGGGCGCCCGTCCGAACGGCGCCGCGGTGCGGGGAGGGTACGCGGGACTGCCCGGCCCGGGGTGCCGGGCGCTCGTGCTCAGCGGTGGCAGCGAGGACCTCGATGAGCCAGGTGTGCTGGCCACGGTCGGCGAGGGCCTCTACGTCCAGTCGGTCACCGGGGTGCACTCGGGTGTCAGCCCGGTAAGCGGTGACGTGTCGGTGGGCGCCGAAGGGCTGCGCATCCGCGACGGGCACCTGGCCGAGCCGGTGCGTGAGGTGACCGTCGCTTCCACGTTCCAGCGCATGTTGCGCTCGATGGTGGCAGTCGGCGCTGACCTCGCCTTCCTGCCCGGTGTCGCCGCCGGCCAGACGGTGGCCGTTGCCGACATGCAGGTGAGCGGTACGTAGGGAACGCTCCGGCTCGCCCGGGGTGGCCGGTGGAGGGCCGGCTCGTCGCGGGCCGTGGGCTGCGGGTGAGCTTGCACCGTCAGTGTCACGTCAGCGCCACGTCAGTGTGACCGCTCCCACTGGCAACCGAGGGGCGGCGTTCGCCCGGTGGTACCGTGACGGCGCGAGTGGCAGCTCGTTGGCCGTCCAACCGCACCGGACCTCGACGAGGACCAGGGTGGCACCTCCGGAGGTGCCGAGTGCCCGGCCTGCTGCCGCCGTCGTTGCCATCGGACCGGGCCCGTGGTGCACTGCTCCCCGAGGCGAGTGACCGACCACGTGTAGCCAGCACGCAGCAGACCAGCACGCAGCAGACCAGCACGCAGCAGACCAGCCAGGGAGGCACCGTGAAGACGACCGCAGCGATCCTCTGGGAGGAGAACACCCCCTGGAGCGTCGAAGAGATCGACCTCGATCCACCCAAGGCCGGCGAGGTGATCGTCGAACTGGCGGCGAGCGGCCTCTGCCACAGCGACGAGCACGTGGTGACTGGCGACCTGCGGGGGTTCGTGGGGCCGCTTCCCACCATCGGCGGCCACGAGGGAGCGGGCGTCGTCCTCGAGGTCGGCGACGGGGTCCGTTCGGTTGCCCCCGGCGACCACGTGGTCTTCAGCTTCGTACCGGCCTGTGGCCGGTGCCCGAGCTGCGCCACCGGGCACTCGAACCTGTGCGACCTGGCCGGCCTGGCGGCCAGCGGCCTTCAGGTCTCCGACCTGACCAGTCGCCACCATGCCCGAGGCCGCGACCTCACGCTGGCCATCGGGGGGCTCGGGACGTTCGCCCATCACACGGTGGTCAACGAGGCCAGTTGCGTCAAGATCGACCGCACCCATCCCCTCGACCGGGCCTGTCTGCTCGGGTGCGGTGTCGTCACCGGTTGGGGCTCGGCGGTGAACGCCGGCCGGGTAGCCCCGGACGACTACGTGGCCATCGTGGGGATCGGCGGGATCGGCGCTAGTGCCATCCTCGGGGCGAAGGCGGCGGGAGCGCGGGTCATCGCCGCCGTCGACCCCGTCGAGCTCAAGCGGACCAAGGCGATCGAGCTGGGAGCGACGCACGCCTACTCGTCCATCGCCGAGGCCCGAGCCGACCTCGCTGAGTCGACGTGGAACCGGGGGTTCGACGTCGTGATCATGGCGATGAGCGTCGGCAGTGGTGCGGCGCTCGGCGAGGCCTCCGAGCTCGCCGGTAAGCGAGGTCGCATCGTCGTGACCAACATGCACCCGGCCACCGAGGCCTCGGTCGACCTGTCGGCGATCATGCTGACGGTCTTCGAGCGCCAGATCGTCGGTTCCCTCTTTGGCTCGGCCAACGCGCGCTACGAGATCCCCATGCTGCTCGAGCTCTACTCCCAGGGGCGCCTCGACCTCGATGCCCTCGTCACCCGCACCTATCCGCTCGAGGGCATCAACGAGGGCTACGAGGACATGCGAGCGGGGCGGAACCTCCGCGGCGTGCTCGTCTACGGCAACGGCGCCTGATCGAGCCGCACGCCCGGAGCCCCTGGTCGCGGAACCCGGTGGCCCGGTGGCCCGGTAGCCCGGTAGCCCGGTAGCCCGGTAAGGGTCAGGGGGCGGTGGCCGTGGTGGTGGTCGTGGCGGGCAGCTTGTTGCAGGCGGAGAGGGCCGTGGGGCTGGTCGTGTAGTAGATCGACCCGGTGATGGCGAGCGAGTACGGCCCGGCGGACGCCGGGGTGACCGTGCCGCCGACCCACAGCGGAGAGGAGCCAGAGCCCCCGGCTGCCGGAGCGGAAGTGGCGCCTCCCGAGCCCGAGCCCGAGCCCAGACTGAGCGCGAACGTCTGGATGACGAAGAGCCGGGGGAAGGTGTCGAGCTGCGACACGAACGCAGAGATCTGCCCGTAGGAGCCGGTGACGGTCAGGGTCAGCGGGATGGCAACCACACCGGCTCCGGGTGCCGGCCCGGTGGCCGGGGCGGTCGACGTGGTGGGCGGAGCGAAGCCGCTGAAGCTCACGATGCTGGTGCCGGTCTGGGCGAGGAGGGCGTTCATCTGGGTCTCGAACGACGACTCCTCGGCGGCGATGTCACTCGGCGTCTTCACGCTCGGGATCTGCGTGGCGATCTTGCGAAGATCGGCGCAGTTGGCCGGTACCTTCTGCCTGGCCTGCTGGAGGGCCGTCAGCTTGGCCTGCAAGCCGGCCTCCTGCGCCTGGAGCTGGGTCGCCTGGCTGTCGAGGGAGGAGAGCTTGGAGGACTGCGGGGAGATGAGCAAGGCGTAGACGAGGATGGCGACGACCAGGGCGATCGCTCCGACGAGGAGGGGGCGGCGGTACTCCTGAATGGCGGTCATCGCACGCTCGCATTCTTGGCCAAGCCAGCGGTGGGAGTAACCGACAGGCTGAAGGGGAAGGCGACCTGCCCGCTGCTGGTCGTCGTCGTCGCCCCCTGGACGGGGTTGGCGAACAGCGGGGACTGGCCGACCTTGGTGATCCATGCCTGGGAGATGGCCAGGTTGGGGCCGGGTCCGGTGACGTTGAGCTGCACCGAGCCGATGGCGGCCGAGGCCGGCGGCGTTCCGGCTGCCGTGGTGGCCGAGGTCGATCCCGTCCCCGACGTCGCGGACGTCGAGGTGCCGTTGAAGGAGTCGACCTGGGCGCCCGGCGGGGTGATGGCGATCAGGCCACTCAGCACAGCCGGCCAGTCGACGGCGCTGTTGAGCACGGTGGCCCGGCGGGCCTTGCCTTCGTTGTAGGCGTTGTCAGCCGCCACCACGAGGTCGTACTTGGGGATCTGGGCGTTCAGGGACGAGATGGAGGTCTGGATGTTGTCGACGTTGTTCTGGGCGTTGTGGACCTGGACGAACTTCCAGCCGCCAAAGGCGAGCAGGGCCAGCACGACGACCCCACTGCCGACCATGACGCGCTGCTCGAGCTGCTTCATCCGGACGCGCTTGGCCACCTCGGGCGGCAGCAGGTTGAACTTCTTGACCGCCGGGTTGGTCTCGGGGAGGGCGAGGCCGATGGGCGTCGAGAGGACGGCACTGACTTGTGCCGCCTGTTCGGCCGAGAGCGGGAGCTTGGAGGTGTCGAGCCGACTGAGCGGGGAGACCGGCACCACCGGAAGGTGGACCTGGGACTCGAGCAGGGGGAGCAGTCCCGCCAGGTACGAGCCACCTCCCGTGACGAGGACCCGGGCCACCGGCATGCGCCCGGGGAGCGACGCGTAGTACTGGATCGAGTTGCGCACCTCGCCGACCAAGTTGGCCATGGTCTCCTGCGCGGCCTGGGCCGCCGCCTGCACCTGGGGGGTGGCTTCGCCGAGCCGGCGCTTGAGGCCCTCGGCGTCGGCCATGGGCAGGTCGAGCGACCCGGAGATCGCCGCAGTCACGGCGTTGCCGCCCTGACCGATGGTGCGCACGAACTGGGGGCGACCCTGCTGGTGGATGGCCACGACGGTGAGGCCGGCGCCGATGGAGACGATGGCTTCGGGCTGGTCGGTTCCGTCCCCGCTGGACACGGCGCGTACCAGTGCCGACGAGACGAGGTCGACACCCCGGACCTGCAGGCCGGCGCTCTCGACCACCGAGATCACCCCGCTGACGAGGTCGGTATGGGCGGCCGCCACCAGCACCCGGCGCATCTTGCCGCCTTCGGGTGATGTGAAGTCGGTGAGGACCTGGGCCGACAAGACGGTCTGCTCGGGTGGGAAGGGGATGACTTCCTCGGACTGGAAGCGCACCGCCGAGTCGACTTCGTCGTCGGGGACGTAGGGGAGGTCGAGCTCGCGGGTGATCGCCCGGAGCCCGGCGATGCCCACGACCACCGACGAGGTGGAGAACTGCCCGTTGTGCCACAGCCGGGTGATCGCCTCGGTGACGGCGGCCCGGTCGCGCACCTCGCCGTCGACGACCGAGCCGGGTGGGAGGCCGACCTGGCCGTAGGTGACGAGCACGGGGCGCGACGGTCCGGTGTCGAGCTCGGCGGCCCGAACGGCGCTGGTGCCGATGTCGAGTCCAACGATCAGCTGTGCCATGCACGCACTCTCCCCACGGCACGCCCGGTTGGTGCCGCCGTCGTCGTCCCGATGGCGAGCAACGTGCCCGGAACGGCACCGCTCGCCCCTCGGTGTGTTCCCTTTCTATCGGCCAGCGTTGCGCGGATCTTGAGGAAAGGCCTGGAGGATCGGGGCCACCCGTCGACTAGGTGTACGCGGTGGCGTACTGACCAGTTTGGATGATGCCACGCCGTTCGAGCATGACCTTCAAGTCGTGCGGGTTCGTCGCCGTGTTCATCGCCTCGTCGAGGCTGATCGTCCCCGTGGCAATGAGGTCGACCAGCGACTGGTCGAAGGTGCGCATGCCGTAGTACTCACCGTCTGCGACGATGCCTTCGATGTCGGCGGTCTGTGCCGGGTCGACGATCGCCTGCTGGATGCGCCCGTTGACCACCATGAGCTCGAGTGCGGGCACCCGGCTCTTGCCGTCGGCCGTCGGGATGAGCCGTTGGCAGACGATCCCTTTGAGCGACCCGGCCAGGCTCACCCGGACCTGGTTCTGCTGGTAGGGCGGGAAGAAGTCGACGATCCGGTTGATCGTCTCGGCCGCGTTGATGGTGTGCAGGGTGGAAAGGACGAGGTGGCCTGTCTCGGCGGCCGCCAGGGCAGCGGAGACCGTCTCGGTGTCACGCATCTCACCGACCAGGATGACGTCCGGGTCCTGGCGGAGGACGACCCGCATGGCCGACGAGAAGCTGTCGGTGTCGAAGCCGACCTCCCGCTGGTCGATGGCGGCGAGATCGTCTCGGTGGAGGTACTCGACCGGGTCCTCGATGGTCACCACATGGCAGGCGCGAGTGTGGTTGATGTGGTCGACCATGGCGGCCAACGTGGTCGTCTTGCCCGACCCGGTCGGCCCGGTGACGAGGAGCAGGCCACGCTGTTCGTTGGCCATCCGACTGACGATGTCGGGCAGCCCCAGCTCGGCCACCGTGGCGGCGCTCGTCCGGACTCTCCGCATGGCGAGTGCCACCGACGAGCGTTGGTAGAAGGCGTTGACCCGGAAGCGGCCGGTGCCCGGCACGCTGTAGGCGAAGTCGACCTCGTGGCGGGCTCGGAAGGTCTCGAGCAGCGATGGCTGCATGATGCCCTCGGCCAGCTGCAAGGTCTCTTCGGCGGTGAAGGACGGTTCGTCGCTGAGGATGCGCAACGAGCCGGCGATGCGCATCCGGGGGGGCGCACCGGCCTTCAGATGGAGGTCCGAACCGTCCAGCTCGGCCAGCATGATCAACAGGCGATCGAGGTCACCACGGTCCATGAGCGGCATTGTACGGCCGCCCCTCATCAATTTGCGAGAGATTTGGCCAGAAAAGTGTGCAATCTGCGTAAGCACAACTGCGCAGAGTGGTCATTGCACGGCGACCCTTGTCGTCGGGCGCACCCAGTGGTCGACACGGAGCCTGCCTTGGCACCCTGGCCGATGGTCTCCAACCGCCTTCGGGGCGTAGTTCGCGCCTCGCCGATGTCGGCGCGTCGTGACCGGTCGAGTCAGGAGGCGGCTGACGCCGGGGTGGTGGGGGCTGTCGAGGCCGACGACGAGGACGGGGACGATGTCTGGCTGGTGGATGCCGCGGCGGGCTCGCTCGAGGGTGTGGCGGTGGTGCTGTCGGACGTGCCGGTCGACGGCGGTTTCGAGGCCGTGGTCGAAGAGCGGCTGTCGGTCTTGTAGAAGCCACTGCCCTTGAAGACGATGCCGACAGAGCCGAACACCTTCTTGACGGGCCCGCCACAGGTCGGGCAGGCGGTAAGGGGCTCGTCCGAGAAGGACTGGACCACGTCGAAGGTCCGGTCGCACTGCTGGCAGCGGTATTCGTACGTCGGCACCGGTCTCGCTCCGTTCACGCGCTGGTCGGTCGTCTGCCACCATTCGGGGCTACGCCCGACGGCGGCCGGCCGGCCTCGACGACCGGCTCGCTGTTAGCAGTCTAACGCATCGAGTGCCAATCCGGTCGGGACGGTCGGGATCCCGTAGACTGACGTGCGTGAACGACCGGAGCACGCCATGACCGACCGGAGCCTGAGCCACCTCGATCCGCTCGGTGGGGCACGCATGGTCGACGTGTCACCGAAGGAGCCGACGCACCGCCGGGCCCTGGCCCGTTGCCGCGTGACGATGCTCCCCGAGACGACGGCGAAAGTTGCCAACAACGCCATCACCAAGGGGGACGTCCTGGCGGCGGCCAGGGTGGCGGGCATCCAGGCCGCCAAGCGCACCGCCGACCTGATCCCGATGTGCCACCCGCTCCTGGTCGGCACGGTCCAGATCGACTTCAGCATCGGGGACGACTACGTCGAGGTCGAGGCCAAGGTCGAGACCGTCGACCGGACCGGGGTCGAGATGGAGGCGATGACCGCCTGCACCGTGGCCGCGCTCACCGTCTACGACATGTGCAAGACGGCGGATCGCACCATGAGCATCGGTCAACTCATGCTGTGGGAGAAGATGGGCGGCAGCTCGGGGGTGTGGAAGCGGCGTCCTGACTGACGAGGCCTGACTGACTGACGAGGCCTGACTGACTGACGAGGCCTGACTGACTGACGAGGCCGCCAACAGCTCGCACCCGTCGCCCTCGACGAGCCGGTCTGAGCGTGCTCGGGGCGGGAGGTTGCCTGGGTCGTGGCGTCCGAGGTCAGCGGCGCAACCGGAACCGCCGCTGGGAAGGCGGCGGAGCGGTGAAGAAATCGGGGGTGATCGGAGGCTCGTGCGGCCCCCCGGTGCCGTCGAGACCAGCCCCATCGGTCTGTGGGCTCGCCGCCCCGGAGGCAGCAGGGCCGGCCGGGCGCTGGTCACCTGCCGAGGGAGCGACGGCGAGGATGTCGTTCACCATCGCGGCGGCTGCGGCGAAGTCGTTGCCCCCCCTGCCGTCCTCGCCCTGGCCTACCGGCGAGTGCTCGTGGGACGCCGCGGCCGGCGTGCCATCTGCGCCATGTCCGCGACCGGCTGGGGCTGGCGGCGGCGGTGGTGGCGGTGCCGGCGCAGTGGTGACGGGTGGCGGTGGCGGGGCTGGAGCAGTGGTGACGGGTGGCGGTGGCGGGGCTGGAGCTGTACGGGCCGGTGGTGCCGGCGCCCGGGGCGGAGCGGGCGGAGCCGCGACCGCGGGGGATGCTCCAGTCGGCACGAACTCGCTGCCGAGCGCGGGACCAAGCGGGTCGCTGGCTTGGTCGGGGCCTTCGGGCAAGAGCGGCGGTACGTAGAACAGAGGCTCCGGGACGTCCGGATCGCCAGGGCGGCGGGTCGCTGCCGGAGCTGCCGGAGCTGCCGGAGCTGCCGGAGCTGCCGGAGCTGCCGGAGCTGCCGGAGCTGCCGGAGCTGCCGGAGCTGCCGGAGCTGCCGGAGCTGCCGGAGCTGCCGGAGCTGCCGGAGCTGCCGCGTGCATCGCTGCGGCGGGTTGTGGGGTGGACCCTGCTGCGGGTTGGCGTGCTGGCCCTGGGGGTGCTGCGAACGCATCCCCGAGGATGGCGTCTACCGGGCTGGACGGGCGTCGGGCCAGCGGGGGAGCAGGGGGAGGTGGGGTGGGTGCCGCCGGTGCACGCGGTGGAACGGGAGTCGCTGGCGCCGGCTGCGTGCCGGCCTGCCCGTCGAGCCGGGTGGTGGACACGCCTGCCGTGTCGATCCGACGGGCGAGGAGGTCGATCGAACGTGCCAGTTCACTCTGGGCACGTCGCAGCGCGGTGAGCTCAGCCTGTACCGAGGCGAAGTCGACGTGACCGCCGCCTGACGCAACGTGCCCTTCGTTCGCCATGTGCCTCTCCCTCGGCCGGTTCCCCCGGCGATCGACGCCGCCTCGATAGTCGGATCCGCCGCAGAATGGGACGACCTGTCCCGAGGATGTTACCCGATGGGCAGCTGCGAGACCGGTCCCTGTCCGACGTCTGCTGTTTTCACCGTCGACGTACTCCATCGAACCGGGGAGACCTTCACTTGAGCGGGCGCACGAGACGAGGAGCAGGTGGGCCCGCCTTGCGCAGGACGACCTCGAGCGCCCACGGCTCGAGGCAACCGTCCGCTGCCAGTACGGCGAGGCAGCTGGTCACCCGAGCGCGAGCTAGCCCTCACCAGCGGTTAGGCCAAGGCGACGCCGCGGAGCTCGTCGAGCGACAGCTCCGAGGTCACCTCGCCGCCGCACTGCGCACAGTGCTCGACGTGACGCCAGCTCCGCAGGAGCCGAGTCCCCTCAGGGTTGAGCAGGACGACGAAGGACTCCGACTCCGGGTCGATCTCGACGCCGTAACAGGCGCGCCACTCCGTCGAAGCGGGAACGCCGTGGTCGTCGATGCCCTTCAGCACTCGGCGGAACCGTTCGTGCTCCAGGTCGATGATCCACGTGCTGTGGCACGACTCGATGACGAGAGGTTCCATGGAGACCATTGTGCCACCCGAAGGCTCGACGTCGGTCCGGTTTCGATGTCGGTTCCATGACGATCAGATGACGGCCACAGGGGCGTCTGAGGCCGTCGCGTACGGTGCCGGCGAAGCGGTGCCCAGCTGCTCCTCCCAGAGGCCCTCAGGACGTCCCGTGTGCTCGAGCTCCGGTGACCAGCGACCCGGCCGGCACGCGCACGTCGACTGTGGTGCCGGACCCGGGGGCCGAGTGGATGGTCAAGGTGGCGCCCATGAGCGCGGCGCGCTCGGCCATGCCGGGGACGCCGAGCGACGATCCGCCCCGAGCGGGCGTCGGCGAGCCTGGCTCGAAGCCGGTCCCGTCGTCGGTGACGAGCAGCCGAACTCCGCTGGGGCCGAAGTCGAGCCCGACCGCCACACGAGTGGCGCTGGCGTGGCGTTCGGCGTTGGACAGTGCTTCCTGGGCGATGCGGAAGAGGGCGAGCTCGACAGGAGGGGGTAGTCGGCTCGGTGTCCCCGTGACCCCGAGGGTCGTCTCGATCCCCGTGCGGGCACCGGCTTCGGCGAGGAGCTGGGAGATCGAGGCCTCGAGGCCGAGGTCATCGAGGATCGACGGCCTGAGCCCCTTGGCGATCCCACGGAGCTCGGCGACGACGAGCTCGGCGGTCGAGCGGAGGTCGTCGAGGGGTGTCTCGGTGTCGCCGGAGTCGGTACCACCGGGGCGCTCCGTTCCGTCGCCATCCCCGCTGACTGCCTGGCGGTGTGCTCGGTGCTGGTCGATCTGGCGACAGAGGTGGATGAGCGACTGGAGCGGGCCGTCGTGGAGCTCTTGTGCGAGGTGGCGGCGCTCTTCTTCTTGCCCGAGCACGACTCGGGCGGCGAACGCCTCCGTGCGGGCTTGGCGGTCGAGCTCGGCCGTGACGTCGTCGAAGACCACCTGCAGGCGACGTTCTCCGGGGTCGCCGACCGGGCTGACAGCGGGGCGCATCAGGACGCGGGCACCGGCGGCATCGAGGGCCAACGGGGCGACCGGCTCGTCCGTCCCGCCAGGGGAGGGCTCGCCGCCGGTTGAGACAAGCAGGGAGAGGACGTAGGCGGCGGCATCGGCTCCGATGACGTCGACCAGCCGGGGCTGGACCGCTCGCTCGCCGGGGGCGCCGATGCCAGGGAACAGCCGGCGTGCTGAGGGGTTCGAGTCGACGACGACGCCGGCGCCGTCGACGATGAGAATCGGCGCCTGGTTCGAATCGAACAGCTCGCGGTAGCGGGCTTCAGCTCGCTCGTGGGCTTGCCTCGCCGCACTGGCCAGGGCCGCCGCGTCCCGGCGGGCCGTGGTGCGCTGGCCGACCGCCACGGCGGCCACGTTGACCACGACCACCTCGACCACCTCGACCCACGAGACGGACAGGGCGCCGGCATCGGCGGCAGCGACGAAGCGAGGGGCGGCCAGGATGGTGGCCACCCAGGCAGTAGCCACGCCGCCGGACAGGCCGAAGCGACGGGCGGCATAGACGACGGGTGGCAGCAGGAGGACGACGGTGGCGTACTCGTTCACCGGGGACGTCGCCGTCAGATGCCCCGAGACGACCACCGCGAGGTCGGCCAGCGAGAGGCCGACGAGGACGAGCTGGGTCAGCCAGAAGCGCGAGTCGGCCCAGGGACGCTCGGGTGTCATCGTGGTGGCGGGTCGTCAGGGCCGGCCAGGGCTCCGGTGGCCAGGGCCACCGTGACCAGCTCGGTGCGCGACGAGGCGCCGAGCTTTTCGAAGGCGTGGTTGAGGTGGACCTCGACCGTGCGTGGGCTGATGCCGAGCTGGTGGGCGATGGCCTTGTTGGCGAGACCGCGAGCGACCAGGCGCACGACCTGACGCTCGCGGGTAGTGAGCCCCCCGGGGGCGATCGGTCCTGCGCCACCAGCGGTCTGCTCGCCGTCAGGCCCCCGCTCTCCGGTGATCGCCGGGTCGAGGACGACGGCGCCGCCGAGGGCCATCCGGATGGCGTCCACGAGGTCGTCGCCTGGGGTGGTCTTGAGCAGGTAGGCCGAGGCACCGACGGCGAGGGCGGCACGCACGTAGTCCTCGTCGTCGTAGGCACTCAGGACGACGACGGT
Source organism: Actinomycetes bacterium (assembly GCA_021798955.1). GTDB lineage: Bacteria > Actinomycetota > Acidimicrobiia > Acidimicrobiales > RAAP-2 > JAJZJT01. Next base: position 198,300 of record JAJZBK010000001.1, on the reverse strand, counting down.
CGTGGCCGGGTGCCTGTCGACGATCTGCCGGGCCAGCTCGATGCCGTTGGTCGACGGCAGACGGATGTCGACCAGGGCCAGGTCGGGGTCGAGCTCGTCGACGAGGGCGAGGGCGGCGGGACCGTCCCCGGCCTCACCCACCACGGCGAACCCGCCGGCGTCCTCGAGGATCCGGCGGGTGCCCGTGCGGAGCAGCTCGTGATCGTCCACGATGACCACCCGGGTCGGATGGGCGCTCCTGCTGGTCACCGGGCCATCGTAGGGTCAGCCGCGCACGGCGGCGAGGCTCACCACCATGGCCACCAGCGACGACGTGACGACCGGCGCACCGAGCAGGACGGCGGTGACAGCCCGCCGATGCCTCCCTGTCGGGTACGTGCTCGTCGGGTGCGTTCCTGGGTCGGGGGCAGCGCAGGACCCACAGGTGCCAGTGCCACAGGTGCCAGTGCCACAGGTGCCAGTGCCACAGGTGCCAGTGCCACAGGTGCCAGTGCCACAGGTGCCAGTGCCACAGGTGCCAGTGCCACAGGTGCCAGTGCCACAGGTGCCGCAGGGAGCAGGGTCAACGCAGGAGGACGGGGTGGACGAACCAGCGGGGCCGACCGGGGCGGGGCCGGACCCCGCAGCTCTGGCGGTCGGGGTGGCGCCGGTGAGCAGCACGCGCCGCCCGAGGGCGGCGAGCACCCCGATGACGGCGGCGGCCCCGACACCCCACAGCGGGCCGGTCCAGTGGTGGGTACCGGACGCCACCGGAAGACCCTGCTGGGTCCCGCCGACCCAGGCGGCGGCCACGAGGACCACGGCCCGGCCGCGGTCCCACGGACGTTCGCCATCAGGGTCGATCCGGCGGAGCGCGGCGAAGACCACGGCTCCGCCGGCCGCGCCGACCGCCAGGCCGACCAGGGTGTCCACGCCGTGTGCCACGAGGGCGATGACGACGGCGGCGACGGCCACGACCGCCAGGGCGACGGCGGCCAGTCCGAGAGGCGGGTGACGACCCTCGACCTCGACGAGCACCAGCGCACCAGCGCCGGCGGCAAGCAGGCAGAAGACGAGCGACGGAGCCGTGCCGTGCCAGGCCCAGGTGACCAGTCCGAAGACGATCCCCGTCCCGGCCTCGACTGCCGGATAGCGGGGTGAGATCGGGGCGTGACAGGTGTGGCACCGACCGCCAAGGACGGCCCAAGAGGCAAGCGGGATGTTCTCCCACCAGGTGAGCTGGCGCCGACACGTCGGGCAGAACGAGCGCGGCGTGGTGACCGACAGCCGACGGGGGGCGCGATAGGCGACGACGTTGAGGAACGAGCCGACCAGGAGCCCGACCAGCACCGCCACGACCACCACGACGGGGAAGAGGCGGGCTCCGAGCGACGGACTAACCAGCGCAGGCATGACGGCAACGCTGCCACACCGGGTCGGGCAGCTCCGACCATGGTCGCTCCGGGCCGCCGTGGTCCCGAAGCGGCTCGGTGCTCACCCCGCCCGCGACCGGTTCGGATTCCCGCCCGAGCGGGTGCTTGGTAGCCGACGACGCTCCGTCGGGCCGGTGCCGAAGCAGGCCGGCAACAAACCACTGGACAATTACGGCACAACTGGTAGCGTTATGACTACTCTGAGCGCGAGAGTAGTCGGGCGATCCGGCACCGCGTGATTCACGTTCAATCTCGGGGGCAGGCGTGCCGATGGGGAAGCCATGAGCGATGTCGATGCCATCCGGTCGATGGCGAGCGAGCACGACCTGGAGTTCGTGGACCTCGATCGCTACAGCGTCGACCCGGCCGCGGCGGACGTCCTGCCGGAGGAGGTCGCCCGGCAGTACCAGGCCGTCCCGGTCAAGCGGCGGTTCGGGACGCCCGTCATCGCCATCGCCGACCCCGACGACGTCGCCGCCGCCGACGCGGTGCGCGAAGCGATCGGCCGCGACTTCATCTCGGTGGTGGCGGTGCCCAGCCAGATCGTCTCGTGTCTCGACCGCCAGTACGGCGGAGGAGCCGACCGGCACGACGAGACAGGGGGCGTCGGCGCGTTCGAGGCGCTCCCGGGCAGCCCGGTAGCCGACGAGGGAAGTGCGCCCGTCGACCTCGCCGCGAGCGACCTCGGCGCTGCGGACCTCTTCGGTGTCGGGGCCACTGCCACCGACGCCGACTTCGGCCTGGCCGCCCCCGCTCCGTCCGGCGACCCGCTCCTTGCCGAGGCAGCCTCGGCACTGGTCCCCGGCCTCGCCGACTTGGACGACGACGACGTCGACGACACCCTTGGTCTGTCGCTCTTCGGTTCGGCGTTCGTCACCACCGGGCCGTCCGACGCCGCCCCGGCTGCACCCGCTGCCTCACCTGAGGCGGGGTTCGACATGCCGGCGCCGCTACCGGGCAACGATCCCTGGGCGGCCGGCTACGGCGCGCCAGAAGGCCTGGCGGTCCCGCCGACAGGTGTCGCTCCGACCGTGCCTGTGGCCGGTAGCCCAGGCGCGCCGGGTAGCCCAGACGACGTCTGGCAGGACCTCATGGCGCTTCCGGTCGACGGTCCCATCGCCGAGGGCGATGCCAGCGACGGGTTCGGCAGTGGAGGAGCCGTCGTCGGCTCGGAAGGTGGCCTGGCCGGAACGGGCGACGCCGCGGCGCACGCCGCTCCGAGCAGCGTCCCCGAGATGCCGGGTGGCAGCGGCCTCGCCGGAGCGGTAGCCGAGGATGTAGACGCCGACCCGCTCCTGGCCGACCCGACAACACCTCGAGCCCCCGTGCCCGGTCCGGGTTCCCTGGCTGAAGCGACGGACCCGGGAGCCGCAGGCATCGGACCGTTGACGACGGGCACCGAGCCGGCCGTGGCAGCTCCCATGGGCGTTCCGGGGATCGATGGCACCTCTGACGCCGCTTCGTTCACGGCCGACCTGGTGGACGAGGCCGTGGCGTCCTTCGAGGAGCAGCACGCCGAAGCTGTTGGCGGTGGCGAAGTCGAGGGGGGCGGGCCGACGGCAGGGTTCCCCGCCCTAGCCAAAGCGCTCGTGGACGGCGACCGCGTGGACCTCGAGGACATGGTGTCGGTGCTGGCCGAGCACGCAGAGACGGGCAACAGCATCGCCCGGATCCTGACGGCCCGTCGCCTGGTCACCGAAGCCGATCTCATGTGGGCCATGGCCGAAGAGATGGGCCTCGAGTTCGTCGACCTCGACGTCCGCGGCGTGAACTACGCCGACGCCAGCCGTCTTCCCGAGTCGACCTGCAGGCACCACAACGTGCTGTGCATCGCCAGCGACGACGGCACCCCGGTCGTCGCGTCGGCCAACCCCACCGACGTCTTCGCCATCGACGACCTGCGGACGATCCTCGGCGGCACCTTCATCACCGTGGTGGCGACCCCGGGCCAGATCGCCGCCTACATCAACAAGGCGTTCAGTAACGGCGGTGACGCCGCAGACATGGCGGTCGAGGCATCCCGCGGGTTCGACGGAAGCTCGTCGTCGGAGCGGGACGTCGAGGACATCCAGGCGGCGACCGACGACGCGCCGATCGTGCGCTATGTCAACCTGCTGATCCTCCAGGCCCTCAACGAGCGGGCCTCGGACATCCACGTGGAGCCGACGGCCGGCGAGCTGCGGATCCGCTACCGGATCGACGGCGTGCTCCACGACGTCTCGACGGCACCCCGATCGATCGCCGCGGCGGTCACCACCCGGCTGAAGGTGATGGCCGACATGAACATCGCCGAGCACCGCATCCCTCAGGACGGTCGCATCTCGCTCTCGGTCGGCTCCAAGGGCGTCGACCTCCGCATGGCCACCCTCCCGACCATCCACGGGGAGAAGGTCGTCATGCGGGTCCTCGACAAGTCGAGCGTGGTGCTGGGCTTCAACGACCTGGGCTTCGACGACGACCTGCTCACCACCTACGAGGGCATCTACACCAAGCCCTACGGGACGATCCTCGTCACCGGGCCGACCGGATCGGGCAAGTCGACGACGCTGTACACGACGCTCACGGCCCTCAACTCGGCCGAGAAGAACATCATCACCGTCGAGGACCCCGTCGAGCTACAGATCAAGGGCATCAACCAGGTCCAGCTCAACGTCAAGGCCGGCCTGACCTTCCCCGCTGCCCTCAAGTCCATCCTCCGCTCGGACCCCGACATCGTGCTGGTGGGCGAGATCCGCGACCGCGAGACAGCGGTGACCGCCATCGAGGCTGCCCTCACCGGGCACCTGGTGCTGAGCACGCTGCACACCAACAACGCCGCCTCGACGCCGATGCGGCTCATCGAGATGGGCATCGAGCCCTTCCTCGTCACCTCGGCCCTCTCGGCCATCCTGGCCCAGCGCCTGGCGCGGCGGTTGTGCGTCCACTGCAAGGAAGCCTTCCAGCCGACCGAGGCGGACATTGTGGCGGCCGGATGGCGGGTCGAAGAGGTCGAGCGGGCAGATGGCATCCCCAAGCTCTACCGGGCGGTGGGCTGCTCGGCGTGCTCCAACACCGGTTACCGCGGGCGCAAGGCCCTGGCAGAGCTGATGCCCATGACCGAAGAGATCGAGCGCATGATCATCGAAGGGGGCTCCGTGGACGAGATCCACCGGCTGGCCGTCTCCCAGGGCATGGTGACCCTGCGTGAGAGCGGGTTGCGCAAGGCCATCGAGGGCGAGACGACCCTCGAAGAAGTGCTGCGAGTGGTGGCATGAGCCCGGTCTCCACGGCAGCCCGGGTCGAGTGGTCGTTGCGGCTCGCCCAGGCGCTCGTCAATGGCGGCTACGCCACCGAAGCGAACCTCTCCCCCCTCCTGACGGAGGCACAGGCCACCGGTCAGGCCCTCGCCACCCTGCTCATCGCCCGCCAGGTGGCCATCCCGAGCGTCGTGGTCGGCACCCTCGCGCAGGTCTCCCAGTTGCCCGCCGTCGACCTGGCGGCCACGACCCCCGACCCGGATGCCTTCTCGGCCGTGGGCCCGGCGGGGCTCGAGTTCCGTGCTGTCGGTCTCCGGCTCGACGGCAACCAGATCGCCGTGGCCTTCGGCGAACCTCCGAGCAACGACGAGGTGCAGGCGCTCTCGGCTCGCGTCGGCTACCGGGTCTCGCCGGTGCTTGCCGATCCGACCGTCATCGACGCGCTGCTCGGCGGTGCTCCGGGGACGCCCCCAGCTCCGGTCGGGTCCCCTGGCGCCAGCGCGCCATCCTCGGTCGAAGCGCCTCCTCCTCCACCCCCGGGTGCACCCATCCTGACTGGCTCGCCTCCGCCTCCACCCCCAGCGGGAGCGGCTGCCGCCGTACTGGCGGACCCCGGCCTCTCCGCCCCGCCCCCACCCCCGGGTGCACCCATCCTGACTGGCTCACCTCCGCCTCCACCCCCACCGGGAGCGGCTACCGCCGTGCTGGCAGAGTCCGGCCTCCCCACCCCGCCACCTCCCCCGGGCCAGCCCCCGGCTCGACCCCTGGGGCAGCCCGAGCCCCCTGTCGTCGGCGACCTCGGTGTCGACCAAGGGCAGGGCCCAGCCAACGGCAACGGCCTCACCAACGGCCACAGCCCTAGCCCGAGCAACGGCGACGGCCTCACCAACGGCGACGGCCTCACCAACGGCAACGGCAACGGCCACAGCCCGAGCCACGGCCACAGCCCGAGCCCGAGCAACGGCAACGGCCACGCCATCGGCGCGCCGGTGGTGACGGGGCCGGTGTCCCCCGGAGCTCGAGTCTCCGCAGGCGAGGACAAGCCCCTCCCGCTCCACATCGACGACCTGCTGCGCTACGCGGTGTCGGTCGGCGCGTCCGACCTCCACCTGACCGCCCAGATGCCCGGGTGCATCCGCCTCCACGGCGCCATCCGCCCGATCGAGGGCTGTCCCCGGCTCGACAACGAGACGATCCGCGACATGGTCTTCGGCATCCTGCCTGCCTCGCAGCGGGAGCGGTTCGAGGAGGAGCGCGAGCTCGACACCTCGCACTCGATCGCCGGGGTCGGGCGGTTCCGGGTGAACGTGTCACTGCAGCGGGGGACGGTGTCCGCCGCGTTGCGCCCGATCCCCCACGAGATGCCGGCCTTCGAGAGCCTCGGGATCCCCGACTCGGTCCGTTCCTTCACCGAGCTGCGCCGGGGGCTGGTGCTCGTCACCGGGCCGACCGGCTCGGGCAAGTCGACGACCCTGGCGTCGCTCATCGACATCATCAACCGGACGAAGCCGTTGCACATCGTGACCGTCGAGGACCCCATCGAGTTCCTCCACGACCACAAGCGGTCGATCGTCAACCAGCGGGAGATCGGCGAGGACACCTTCTCCTTTGCCGAGGCGTTGCGGCGTGTGCTCCGCCAAGACCCCGACGTCATCCTGGTCGGCGAGCTGCGCGACCTCGAGACGATCTCGACGGCACTGACCGCCGCCGAGACCGGCCACCTCGTCTTTGCCACCCTGCACACCCAGGACGCGCCCCAGACGGTCGACCGGATCATCGACGTGTTCCCGACCTCGCAGCAGGAGCAGATCCGGGTGATGCTCGCCTCGACGCTCGAGGGCGTGGTGACCCAGCAGCTGGTCCTGAACGCCGAGGGGACCGGCCGAGTGGCCAGCTGCGAGGTGCTCATGTGCACCTCGGCGGTCCGCAACCTCATCCGGTCGAACAAGACCCACCAGATCTACTCCCTGATGCAGACCGGCTCGGTCTACGGCATGCAGACCATGGACCAAGGGCTTGCCCGGCTGGTGAAGGAAGGCGTCATCACCGAGAGCGTGGCCTACGACCGCGCCAAGAGCGAGGACGACCTCCGCAACCACCTGAACGCCTGACCCACGCTGGCTGAACGATCGAGAGGACGACGTGGCACTCACCTACGAGTACAAGGTTCGGGACCGCTCGGGCTCCTTGGTGCAGGGACAGCTGGAAGGCGACAGCATGGCGCTCGTCGTCCGGCGCCTGCGCGAGATGGGCTACATGCCGATCTCGGTCACGCCGAAGTCGAACGTCACCCTGAAGACCGAGATCAAGATCCCCGGCATCACCGACCGGGTGAAGTTGAAGGAGGTCGCTGTCGTCACCCGGCAGCTCTCCACCATGGTCGACTCAGGCCTGTCGGTGGTGCGCTCGCTCGGCATCCTGGCCAACCAGGTGGAGAACGCCGAGCTTCGCCGGGTGCTGGAGGCGGTCCGCCTCGACGTCGAGCACGGCGCCGCCTTTTCGGCGGCGTGCGCCAAGCACCCCAAAGTGTTCTCCCATCTCTTCGTCACCCTCGTCCAGGCGGGGGAGGTCGGCGGAAACCTCGACCAGGTGCTCGGCAACCTGGCCATGACGATGGAGAAGCAGGCCAACCTCAATCGGACGATCCGTTCGGCCATGACCTATCCGGCGGTCGTGCTGTCGGTGATGGTCGTCATCTTCGTGGCCATGCTGATCTTCATCGTCCCCGTCTTCCAGAACCTGTTCAAGACGCTCGGCGGCAAGCTCCCGGTGCCCACCCAGATCCTCATCGACGTGTCGGGGGTGCTCACGAGCATCTGGGCGCTCCTGGTCATCGCCGTGATCGTCGGGGCGGTGGTAGGGATCCGCAAGTGGATCCAGACCGACGACGGACGGCGGATCTGGGACCGGTTGATGCTCCGTCCTCCGGTGTTCGGCCCCCTCTTCCACAAGGTGTCACTGGCCCGGGTGACCTCGACGTTGTCGTCGCTCATCACCTCGGGGGTGCCGATCCTCGAGTCGCTTGACATCTGCTCGGACACCGCCGGCAACCGGACGGTCGCCGACGTGTTGCAGAAGGCGAAGGACGGGGTGCGCGAGGGCCGGCCGTTGGCGGACCCGCTGCGCGACTACGAGGACGTCATCCCACCCCTCATGGTCCAGATGATCGAGGTTGGGGAGCAGACGGGAGCACTCGACGCCATGCTGCGCAAGGTCGCCGAGTTCTACGACCAGGAGGTCGAGGCGACGGTCAACAACCTGACCGCCTTGCTCGAGCCACTCCTCACCGTGGTGATGGGTGCCGGTGTCGGCACCATGGTGATCTGCCTTTACCTGCCGATGTTCAGCTACATCAAGCTCATCCACAACTGATCGCGGCCCCCAGGCGGGGCATGCTGCTCAGACGACCGCGGCGCACCGGACCAGGGCCCGACGATCGCTTGCTGCGTGCCCGCCCACGGTCGAGCCTGTCGCCAACACCAGCAAGGTCGGTGGCAGGAGAACCGGGTGATCGATCGCAGTCGACCGAGGCGGATGGGGAGGCGTGCCCGGCAATTCTTTTCTCGTAGTCGCTCAAGTCGCCAAGGACCGGTGCCGATGCAGGAAGCGGTCGCCCACAGGGGGGCCATGGCCCGATGGGCCATCTGGGGCATTGATCATCTAGGAGGCAACGCATGCTTTCATCCCTCGTCGAGCGCCTGAACGACAGGCGCAGAGCGGATGAGGAGGTCGGCGAAGACGCCGGGTTCACCCTCATCGAGCTCATGGTCGTCCTGTTGATCATGGCGATCCTGTTGGCCATCGCCATCCCGACCTTCCTCGGGGTGACCGGCTCGGCCAACGACCGGGCGGCCCAGTCCAACCTGAACACCGCACTCACCAGCGCCAAGGGTGTCTACGAGAGCAACCAGCAGACCTATCCCGCTGCCGCGACCCTGGTCAGTGACATCGCCAAGGACGAACCGTCCCTGACGGTCCAAGCCGACAGTGGGAGCCAGCTTGCTGCGGGGGATATCGGCGTGTACGTGACGTCGGGCGGCAACGGTGCCCTCCTGTACTCACTGGCCAAGAAGACCAACGAGTGCTGGTGGGTCGCCGACAACACGCAGGCCATCGCCAATGGCGGCACCACGGCGGCGCCGAGTGCACCCTATGTGGTCCCGGCGAGCCCCTTGGGAAAGACGAGCACGGGTGTCCCGAACACTGCGGGAGACTACTACGGCGTGTTCAACACCACGACCGGCAAGCCTGGTTCAACGGCTGAGCCCTGTGACGAGGCTGGGATCTTCAAGGCGACCTCGAGCGTGCTGACCGCTGGCTTCCCGTCGGCTCCGTAGTCCGAACCGGTAGTCGTGCGGTTGCCGGTGGGCCCTCGCCCACCAGGCCGCTCTGCGTCTCACGGCCTGCTCCGGTGTCCCGTTCTGGGTCGCTGGAGCAGGCCGTGGCGCGTGTCCACGTCGGCAGGCACGAGGCAGGCGTGCTGCCGGAATCGGTCACATCGGCCCAACGGTGTGCTTGCGGCCGGGGAGTTGCTCGCGTGCGCTGGCGAGCACCTCGAGGGACCGGGCGACGACGGACCGGGTGTCGGCCGGGTCGATCACCGCGTCGACGAAGCCGCGCTCGGCCGCCTGCCACGGTGTGAGAAAGCGCTCCTCGTAGGCGTCGAGGAGGGCGAGGCGCTCCTCGGGTGCCGCCTTGCGGTGGAGGATCTGGACGGCCCCCTCGGCCCCCATCACCGCCACCTGGGCCGACGGCCAGGCGAAGCACAAGTCGTTGCCAAGTCCGCGGGAGTCCATCACGATGTAGGCCCCACCGAACGCCTTGCGCAAGATCACGCACACCCGGGGCACGGTCGCCTCGGCATAGGCGAAGGCGAGCTCGGCCCCGTGCCGGATCATCCCCCGCCATTCGAGGTCCTTGCCGGGCAGGAAGCCGGGCGTGTCGACCAAGGTGAGGAGCGGGAGGTTGAAGGTGTCGCAGAACCGGACGAAGCGCGCCCCTTTCTGCGAGGCGCCGATGTCGAGGGTGCCGGCCAGGGCCTGGGGCTGGTTGGCGACGACCCCGACGCTCTGTCCGTCGATCCGGCACAGCGCCGTGACCAGCTGGGGCGACCACCGAGTCCACACCTCGGTCACCACCCCGTCATCGGCGATGGCGGCAACCACGTGGCGGACGTCGTAGGAGCTGGTGGCCTTGGTCGGCACGATCGTGCGCAGCGACTCGTCGTGGGCCGGGGGTGGGTCGGCGGGTGCCACGACTGGGGCCAGCTCGTCGGCGTGGGCAGGAAGGAGCCCGCAGAGGTACTCGACGGCGACCCACGCCTCCTCCTCGTCGGCAGCCTCGACCGCGCACAGACCGCTCGAGCGGGCGTGGACAGCCACGCCACCGAGCTCGCGGAGCCCGATGCGAACGCCGGTGAACTCCTCGACCATGGCCGGCCCCGACACGAAGGCGAAGGCATCGGGGGTCATGACCACCAGGTCGGCCATGCCCAGCAGCAGCGCCGGGCCGGACAGCGCCGGGCCGGTGAGCACGGCCACCACCGGCACGATCCCCGAGCACGCGGCGATGGCCCGGGCGGCCTGACCCCACCCGTGGAGCGCGGCCATGCCCTCGGAGACGTCCGCTCCGGAGGAGGCGAGCACCAGCACCAGAGGAACCCGCAGCCGCAGGGCCAACTGGGCGGCGTCTGCCAGGGTCACACCGTCGTCGTGGCCGAGCGCACCCCGGTGGCGGGCGGAGACCGACCGCACGACCACGGCCGGCCGCCCTCCTGCGTCCTCGACGGTGGCCCGCAGGGTGCCCGGCACGAGCCGTCGGAGGGTGGTGGGAGCGGCAGGGTCGGCGAGCACGGGCCCATGGTAGGGAGGCGCCCGGCGGGGCGCCACGCCGGTCACGGTGCCGATCGCCATGCCGGGCACAGCGCAGATCGCCATGCCGGGCACGGTGCCGGGCCCACGGTCGGGTCGTGCGGGCCGCCAGCCGCCTCGCTCGCAGTCGGCTCGGGCCGTCCTAGTGTGAGGCGATGGTCCCCGACCGCCTCGAACGGGTCACCGATCTGTTGTTGGTCCTGCTCGACACGCCGCGCCCCCTCAGCCTGCGCGAGATCGCCGACCGGGTGCCGGGCTACCCCACAGGGCACGGGGCGCGCCGGCAGGCCTTCGAGCGCGACAAGCGCCTGTTGCGGGACGAGGGCGTGCCGGTGCTCGTCGAGCCGATCGGCGGCGACGACCAGCTCGGCTACCGAGTCGACCCCGAGCAGTACTACCTCCCCGCGCTCGACCTCGGACCAGCGGAGCAGGCCGCCCTCAACCTGGCCGTGGCCGGCGTGCACCTGGGTGAGCCGACCGCTGGGGAGGCGCTCACCAAGTTGGGCGCGCTGGGTGCCGGCCGAGGCGCCACGGCGTCGGCACCTGTCGTCGGGCTGGCGACGACCGAGCTGGCCCGCCTGGCCGCCCTCCACGACGCCCTCCGGCACCAGGCGGTCGTCGAGTTCCCCTATCGGGGCGAGAAGCGCACCGTCGACCCAGCCGGGCTGCGCTTCACCCGAGGGCGGTGGTACCTGGTCGGGTACGACCGGGGACGGTCTGGGGGGCGGACCTTCCGGGTCGACCGGATGGAAGCCGCACCGACCGCCGGCGAGCCGGGCACGGCGGCGCTGCCCGCCGGGTTCGACGCGGCGGGCGCGTTTGCCCGCGACCCGTGGCAGTTCGGAGCGGGGGACGAGGTGGTGGTCGACGTGGAGGTGGACGCCGTGGCCGCCGGCAGCGTGGTCGCCGAGCTCGGACCCTCGGTCGTCGCCGAGCGCCGGAGCGACGGTTCGGTCCTGGTGCGCCTGACCGTCAACGACGAGGAGGCGCTCGTGCGTTGGGTGCTCGGCTTGCTCGACCACGCCGAGATCGTCGCCCCCGCCGAGGTGCGAGCGCGGCTCGTCGATCGCCTTGCCGCACTGGCGGCTGTCACGTCGTGAGCCCCTCCCTCGACGCAGCCGTCCGGCTCCGCCGACTGCTGGCCGTGCTCACCGTGCTCGCCCAGGAGGGCGAGGTGCTCATCGACGACCTGGCGGGGCGGTTCGGCATGCGTCCCGCCGAGCTGGTGGCCGACCTCGAACTGGCAGCGTGCTGCGGACTGCCGCCGTACACGCCCGATCAGCTCATGGAGATCGTGGTGACCGAGACGACGGTGACAGCGCACCTCGGCCGAGACCTGGCCCGGCCCCGCCGCCTGAGCCCGGCCGAGGGCTTCGCCTTGCAGGCGGCGGCCCGTGCCGTCCTCGCCGTGCCGGGCAGTGACCCCGAGGGGGCGCTTGCCCGCGCCCTGGCTGTGCTCGACGACGCACTCGGTCGGGTCGAGCTCGACGTCGACCTCGACGCACCGGAGCACTTGCCCGCCGTGCAGGAGGCCGCGTCCTCGGGACGCGCCGTGGCGGTGACCTACTACAGCGCGTCGAGCGACCAGAGCTCCGAGCGGGTGCTCGTTCCGCTCCGGGTGTTCGCCGCCGAGGGACACTGGTACACCGATGCCCTGGCCGGCGCTGACGGCGACGTGCGGCGGTTCCGGGTCGACCGGATCACAGCGGCACGGCTGGTCGCTCGACCGGACTGGGCCACGGCTGTTGGCCCTGCCACCGGTGACCGCCCTGCTGTCGGTCCTGGCACGGCCGGTGATGCGGCGGCTCCGCTCTTCGTGCCGGGCCCCGACAGTCGGCGGGTCCGTCTCGCCGTCGACCGGACGGCGGCCTGGCTGCTCGAGCCAGTTGCCCTCCCCGGCTCCAGAACGGACGACGGGGACCGGGTCGTCTGCACCGTGGCCGTCGGGGGGGACGCCTTCCTCGAGCGTCTGCTCCTGCAGCTCGGGCCCGCCGCCGAGGTGCTGGAGCCCGCCGAGGACCGAGCCGTGGTCGCTGCCGCCGCCGCTCGGGTGCTCGACCGGTACCGCCGCAGCGACGATCGCCGGCGTGCCGAAACAGAGAAAGACATGAAAGGCTACTAAAGCGTATGATGGCGCGGTGGGGAGCCCACCGTGCTGACGGCGCGGGTGCTGCGGGTCGGCGGCCACGCCTACTACCTCGACGAGCCGGCGGTGCCGGGGGAGCCGGGTGGCGCGCCCGTCGCGCGGCTGGCAGCGGAGCGAGGGTGGGCGGGGACCGGGGCGGTCGCGCTCGGGCTGGACGGTGAGCTCGAGCCGACGGCCTTCGCCGATCTGCTGCGCGGTGCCCATCCGGCGACGCACGAGGTGCTCGGCCCCCGGCCGGGCGTCGAGGTGGGTGCCTACGACCTGACCTTCTCCGCTCCCAAGTCGGTCAGCCTGCTCGCCCTCTTGGGGCCGCGCGAACTGGCGGCTGCCGCGGCCGATGCCCACCGGGCCGCCGTTACCGGGGCGACCGCGTACGTCGAGCGGGCCGCCCTCCGGGCTCGTCGGTGGCAAGGGGGACAGATGACCCTGGTGGCCACCGACGGGGCGATCGCCGGCGCCTTCGGGCACCGGACCAGCCGGGCGTTCGACCCCCACCTCCACACCCACCTGGTCGTGGCCAACGTGGCGCACGGCGCTGACGGCCGGTGGACGGCGGTGGACAGCCGGCGGATCTTCGCCCACCTCCGCTCGGCCGGCCTCGTCTACCAGGCCGCCCTCCGGGCCGAGCTCACCGCCCGGGCGGGCGTGGCCTGGGAGGTGTCCGCCAGCGGCTTGGGTGACGTGGTCGGGGTGCCCGCTCCGCTCCGCCGGCTCTTCTCGCAGCGATCGGCTGCCATCGCCCGGCACCTGGCCGCGGCGGGCGGCAGGAGCGACGGACGGTCTGACGCACCGTCACCGACCCGTCGGGGTGCCTTCTACGCCACCCGCCCGGCCAAGGACACCATCGCGTCTGCCGACCGACTGGTGGCCGAGTGGCGGTGGCGCGCGGCCGACTGCGGCTTCGACCTCGACCTGCTCGGTCGGGTAGTCGGACGTGGCCGGGCCGATGGCCGTGCGACGCCGACAGAAGCGGTCGACCGGGCGGTGGGACGGCTCGAGGAGCTCGGCGCCGAGCGTGTCGTCGCCCGCCGTGACGTCGTCGCCGTGCTCGCCGCTTCGGTGACGGCCGGCGCCCGGGCCCCCGAGCTCGAGCAGGCTGCCGACCGGTTGCTCGGCCGGTGCCAGGTGGCCGCCCGACCGCAGGCCCGGACCACCGACCGAGCCGGCACCAGCCGAGCCAGCCGAGCCAGCGAGCCGCGCTGGCCCGCTGGCTCGGTGGCCGAGGTGCTCCGCCGTGACGGCCTCGCCCTCGGTTCGGGGCGGAACGCGGTGCACCTGGGCCACGACGTCGTGCGGTCGCCAGCCAGTCGAGCTCGTTCGGGCATCAACCGGGGCGGCATCGACCTCGGGCGGTGACGGGTCGTCGTGCGCGTGGGGCGACAGCGAGCGGCCGGCGGCGGCGGGCCGTCGGGGCCGCGGCGGTGTCATCGACCCAGGCGGTCGGTGCCGCGGCGGTGTCATCGACCCAGGCGGTCGGTGCCCCAGGGGCGGCTCGGCACGTGCTCGGCGGCGGGCCGTCCGGCAGCTCGCGCCACGTCGGTGCCGATGGCGTCGATGGCCCGGGCGTGGGCGACGAGGGACCTCCACGGTTCACTGTGGTGCGCCGGGGCCAGGGGGACCCAGTGGGGGCGGTTCTTGTCGTCGAAGGCGAGCGCACACCCGGCGGCGCCGGAGGCGACCACGTCGGGGGGCAGGCGCCGGCGCCACTGGGTGGTGACCGACGCCGCCCGCTGGACGCTTCCCCCGGTGACGAGGTCGAGGGCCCGGAGGCCTGTGGGGCTCCGTCCCGCCGACAGGGTGCGCACGGGAACCTCGACCTCGCCGGCGAGCACCGAGAGCGCCTCGAGCGTCGCGACGTCGCCGATGCCGGGGAGCACCACGGTGGTACCGAAGAGCGAGGGGAACCCGTCGGCCTGGCCGGCCCACCGGTGACGCGCCTGGGAGAGATCTTGGAGGCAGGCCAGAGTGAGCAGCCCTTGACCGCCGCCCTCGCTCACCATGGCAGGGAGCGCCGGCAAGGGGGCGATGTTGGCAACCTCGTCGAGGGCCAGCAGCACGGGAGACAGGGCGGTGGGGGTCTGCTGGGTCGCCCGCTCGTAGGTGGCGGTACGCACGGCGTCCACCAAGCCGGCGACAAGTGGTGCGACGAGTGCCTGACGTTCTGCCGGGGCGACGACGTAGAGGGTGTCGGCGCTCCGGACGAAGCGTGCCGGGTCGAAGGTGGGGTGGTCGGTGGCGGCAAGTGCCGCCTCGGAGCGCAGGCCGGCCAGCGCACCCGATGCCGTGGACCAGATGCCGCTCAGCTCGCGTTGGTCCGTCTCGGCGACACCGGCCAGCAGGTCGGCAGCGATGGCGGCACCGGGTGCAGTCGAGCCGGCCAAGACCGTTTCGGCGGGGAGCGCCTGGCGGCGGTCGACCCAGGCAAGCACCGTGCGGAGGGCGGCGCCGTCCAGCGCCGCGGCGAACAGGAGGGGGGCGAGGAGCGCCTGGGCGCGTTCCGTCCAGTGGGAGTGCTCGGGGCGCATCGTCGGCCCGCTGGCGGAGAGCACGAGCACTCGCGCCGCACCGAGCGCCCCGTCCCAGGTGGACGCCGTCTGGACTGGCGACCAACGCACAGGGGTGACCGACGGCGGACAGGCGACAGTGCCGCTCGGGTCGAACAGGAGGCACTGTCCGAGGTCGCGACGGATGCCGGCTGTCGCACGGAGCACGTCGGGCTTGGTGGAGGTGGACACGACGGGGCCGCTGGCCGCGAGCAGGTTGGGGATGACGAACCCCGAGGTCTTGCCGGAACGGGGTGGCCCGAGCACGAGCACGGCGTGCTCGGGTGGTGCCGCGCACCACCCGGCACCGGCGTGCCCGAGGTAGATACCCGAACCGGCACGCTCGGCCGCCTGGCGCGTGGCCCGTGCCAGCGCCGGGATGTCGTAGGCAGTGGCTCGCCCGCTGCCGGCCGACGGGCTGAGGAGGGCACGGACATGCCGGGGTTGGCGAGGAACGCCGGGGATCGGTCGAGGTGCCACGGTGCTGCGTCCTTTCGGATCGCGTTCGGAGACAAGCGAACCGGGCTCGACGACCGTGACGCCTGGACGCGCCGTCAGTGATCGTTGCAAACAAAGGGAAGTTTGTCCACGGGCACCGTTGCCGTCGCATCGTCAGTGGCGGTGGCGGTCGCCGGCCGGGCCGCTCGTCTCGCTGCCGCCGGTCAGGCAGCCGCGCCCCCAGAGCTGAGCGCGATGCCTCCGACCTGCGGGAATCCTTGACCTCTCGGGTAAAAGCAATTTGGATAGGCACGATCGCGCACAGCCAAGGAGGTGATGGTGAACACATCGCAGCTCGTCCGAGCGGTCAGCGAGTCCACGGGGTTGGGGGCTCGGGCCGTCGACGACGTTCTCGACGCGGTGACGGGAACCATCGTCGCGGAAGTCCGTGCTGGGCGGAAGGTGACCATCGTGGGGTTCGGCACGTTCACGCCGGTCCGGCGAGCGCCTCGGCTCGGAAGGAACCCGCGTACCGGCGCGGCCGTGGCGATCCCGGCGTCGAAGGGTGTCCGGTTCGCCACCGGTTCGGCGTTCAAGTCGGCGTTGAACCTCAAGGAGGATGTACCGATGGCAGCGAGCACGGCAGCGAGGAAGGCCGGGGCGAAGACCCCGGCACCGACGACGGCTGCGCGGACCACCGCCCGTCAGGCGCCGCCCACGCGGGCTCCCGCCAAGGCGACGACGCAGACGGCGGCAAAGCGGGCCACGACGGGGACGGCGGCGGCGACGCGTCGGGTGGCGAAGAAGACCACTGCCACCCAGGCAGCGGTGCGCAAGACGGCAGCGAAGAAGGCGACCGCCACCAAGGCAGCGGTGCGCAAGACGGCAGCGAAGAAGGCGACCGCCACCAAGGCAGCGGTGCGCAAGACGACTGCCACCAAGACGACTGCCACCAAGGCACCGGCCAAGAAGACGGCAGCGAAGAAGACCACCGCCACCAAGGCAGCGGTGCGCAAGACGACTGCCACCAAGACGACTGCCACCAAGGCACCGGCCAAGAAGACGGCAGCGAAGAAGACCACCGCCACCAAGGCACCGGCCAAGAAGACGGCAGCGAAGAAGACCACCGCCCGTACCACCCGGTGAGGTGTCGTCGGCCGGCCACGTGGGCCGGCCGACGACGGCCCTCCCGAGCATCTCCGGTCCCTCGTCGGGGACGGGCGCCGGTTCAGACCGCGTCGATGCGGTGGAAGGCCTCGCCGCTTGGCAGGCCCACCAGTGCCCCGTGGGCTGCCAGTTGGGTGGCCACCTTGGCTGCGAAGGCCTCACGGGGGGAGGTGCCCGACGGGTGGTCGTCGCCGTCGGCAGGCGCGCCCATGGTCGAGCGGTGCTGGCTGGTGTGGCACCACAGCGCGTCGACCTTGGCCTGTTCGTAGCCGGTCGCGTCCTCGACGTGGTTGGGTAGGTCGGGCTCGAAGAGGTACAGACGGCGGGGACGGTGAGGGGCGAGCCCCTGGGTGGGGAAGAAGTGAGGGTCGCGGGCAGCGACGACGGCGCCGAGGACCGCGAAGCCGGCGGTGCGATGGTCCGGGTGGAGCCGGTACCGCCGCCAGGGGTCGTGGACGAAGACCACCTCGGGTCGCACGGTACGCAGCACTCGGCAGATCGCCTCGCGGGTCGCAGGCGTGTCCTCGAGCTCACCGTCGACGGCACCGAGGTGGGTGACCGAGGCTCTGGACGCGCCGGCGAGGACGGCCGCGGCAGCCTCGCACTCAGCCGTTCGGGTCGCAGCGAGGGTGGCCGGATCGGCCGCAGGGTCCCAGGTCCCTTTCGAGCCGTCGGTCAGGACGAGGAAGTCGAGCCGACAGCCCTGGGCGGCCCAGCGGGCGAGCGTCGCTCCGCACCCGAACTCGATGTCGTCTGGGTGGGCTCCGACGGCGAGCACGGACACGGGGATGTCGTCGCCACTGGTCACGGGCCCGGTGGCCAGGAGGTCGCCGACGGGGAGCCCGCTCGGCGTGGTCGACCTGCTCGTCGGATCGCTCCCGGGCGGGGTCATCGGGCCAGGGCCCCCGGCAGCGGCGAGACGGGTCCGTGGTCGCCGACCGGGACGACGTCGGCCGGTTCGTCGACGTCCCAGGCCAAATCTGGCCGGGCGAGCTCGGTGATCGGCAGCGAGAGCCGCTGGGCCTCGGTGCGGTGGCGGGCGAACGAGCCTGGCCCGTAGGAGAAGCGGAATCCGGCACCGGTTGGGATGGCGAGCACGTTCGTCCCGTTCCCGAAGCGGTCGGGGACGAGGACCACGCCGTCACCCGTGTCCACGTCCCAGAGCCGCTCGGCACGAGGCAGATCAGCGTGGGCCACGGTGATCCTGGCCACGCCGGCCCGGCCCAGGTGCTCCACGCCTGCTTCGACGGCACCGTTCAGTCCCCGACCGGGCTCCCAGATCACCAAGGCTCCGCGTCGGCGCGCCCAGGAGGCCACCGCTCGGTCGTCGCACACGACGGCGACCGGAAGCGGTCCGCATGCCTCGAGGACCCGGTCGGCCATGGCTCGCGCCAGCTCGGAGCGCTCGGCGGCCGAGAGGGCCGGGTGCAGTCGGCGCTTTGCCTCGGCGAACGCCTTGATGGGCACGAGCACAGCGGAGGCGCCCAGCGTCAACGCGTCGGCGTGGCGCGAGGGGACCGATGCGACCACGACGCCAGTGTAGGGCGGGTCCTCCGGTGGCTCGGGCCCACGCCAGTTGAGGCCCACGCCAGCCGAGGCCCGCGCCTAGGGTGAAGGCCGTGCCCGAACAGGTGGCGGTTATCGGAGCCGGCTCGTGGGGGACGACCGTAGCCACGCTGACGGTGGCCCACGCGCCGACCATGCTGTGGGCTCGCCACGACGCCGTGGCGAAGGCGGTCAACCGCCGGCACGAGAACCCCGACTACCTACCCGGCACGCCCCTCCCGCCGGGATTGCGCGCCAGCAGTGCGCTGTCCGAGGTGCTCGCCGGGGCCACGGTCGTCCTCATGGCCGTGCCGTCCCACGGCTTTCGGCAGGTGTTGGAGGACCTGGCCCCGCACGTGGGTTCGGACGTCCCGGTGGTCAGCCTCACCAAGGGGCTCGAGCGGGGGACGCACCTGCGGATGACCGAGCTGGTGACGAACGTGCTACCCGGCCGGCCGGTGGGCGTGTTGACCGGACCGAACCTGGCCGTCGAAATTTTGGTCGGGCAGCCTGCTGCCGGTGTGGTGGCGCTGGCCGACGGGGACGTGGCACGGCGAGTCCAGGCACTGCTCTTCTCTCCGACGTTTCGCGTCTACACCAACCCCGACGTCGTCGGGTGCGAGATCGCCGGGGCGCTGAAGAACGTGCTGGCGGTTGCCGCGGGCGTGTCCGACGGGCTCGGGTTCGGTGACAACACGCGGGCTGCCCTCATCACTCGGGGGCTGGCCGAGCTCAGTCGGTTGGGCGCGGCGCTCGGTGGCGCACCGATGACCTTCGCCGGGCTGGCCGGCGTGGGCGACCTGGTGGCCACGGCCACCAGCGAGAAGAGCCGCAACCGCTCGGTCGGCCTCGCCCTCGGGCAGGGCCGGAGCCTCGCCGACGTCCTGGCCGGCATGCACATGGTGGCCGAGGGGGTGAAGACCGCCCGACCGATGGTCGAGCTGGCGGCGTCGGTCGGGGTCGAAGTGCCCATCGCCGCACAGGTGGCCGAGCTGCTCGACGGGCGCACGACGCCGAAGGACGCCATCAGCGCCCTCATGCTGCGCCCGGCCCGCGCCGAGTTCACCACCGGGCGCCGGTGACCCGACGGCCCGGCGACGCGGGCCCGCACCGGGGCCGTCCGGCGCAGCGGGAAGGCGCTGGTATCCGGCGCGCCACGGGAGGCCCCGGCAGGGCTGACTCCGGTGGGCAACGGCGTGCCGAGGCGCTTACCCGGGTGCGGGCCCTCCTGCTCGACCTCGGCACCAGCCCCGAGGAGATCGACCAGGCGGTGGCCGACGACGTGGTCGACCTGCTCGTGGTCGATCGGCTCCTGGTGCCAGCCGAGCGGCGCTTGACCCAGACCGAGATCGCCGCTCGCACCGGGTTCCCAGCCGAGCAGGCCCGGCGGGTGTGGCGAGCCCTGGGGTTCCTCGACGTGGACGACGACGCGGCCGTCTTCACCGAACTGGACGTCGAGGCGGTCGAGCTCTTCCAGTCGATGGTCTCGCTCGGACTGGTGGACCTCGACGGAGCGGTGCAGACGGCGCGGGTCATCGGTTCATCGATGGCCCGGATCGCCGAGGCCGAGACCATGCCGGGGAGCACCCCCATCCTCGTCCCGAGCGGCGACAGCGTCGTCGACGCCGACCAGTTCGCTCGCAACGCCGGTGCGTCGTTGCCGGCCATGGCCCGCCTGCTCGAGTACGTGTGGCGCCGCCATCTGCAGGTGGCGACCCGGCGGGCGATGCTCCTGCGGGTCCGCGGCGCAGGCAAGGGCGTCACTCCCGACCTGGTGGTGGGCTTCGCCGACATGGTCGGCTACACCCTGCTCAGCCAGCACCTCCGCTACGACGAGCTGGCCGCGGTCGTCTCGCGGTTCGAGGAGGTCGCCCACGACACGGTGACCGCCCGCGGGGGGCGGGTCGTCAAGATGATCGGGGACGAGGCGATGTTCGTGGTGGAGGACCCGGTCTCCGCCGCCGACGTGGGCATGGCCCTGGCCGAGGCGTACGCCGACGACGAGCTGCTGTCGGACGTGCGGGTCGCCATGGCCATGGGGCCGGTCCTCGCCCAGGACGGGGACTTCTACGGCCCGGTGGTGAACCTGGCCAGCCGGATGGTGGGCATTGCCCGCCCGGGCACGGTGCTCGTCTCGGACGAGCTGCACGACGCCTTGGAGGCCGTCTCCGACCACCCCTTCGAGCTCCGGGCGTTGCGGCCCCGGACCGTGAAGGACATCGGGCGGGTCCAGATCTGGCGGCTGGCCCGCACCGAGGAGGCAGCCGAGGAGGACCGCCGGTTCTCACCCCGGTGGGAACGAGTCGGCGACGTGGTGCGTGAACGCGAGCAGCGGTGGGGGAGAGGCGCGGCCGTGGTGGCCGACGCGGTGCGCCGCCCGGGACGGACCCCGCGGGCGGGTGCTGTGGAGGGCGGGACGCCCACCGCTCCTCGGCTGCGTCGCTCAGGAGCCGCTGGTGCGGACGGTGGCGATGCCGAACGGGCGAAGGGGGAAGCTTCCGACGAAGGGCGCCATCGGCCGACCGAGTAAGTCGACGAGCTGACCCTCCCGTCCCGGCACCGACACCTCCACGTGACGGTCGGTGGGGTTGAAGACCCGAAGCTCGACCCCCTCGGGAACGCGCCGCAGCGACGATACGACGGCACCCGTCACCGACAGCGCCGACCCGGACGCCGGCCGGGTACCACCTCCGGGTGGGTGGACGACCTCGAGCGGGAGCAGGACGTCGTCGACCAGGGCGTAGGGGTCGACGGTTCGCACGCAGAGCGCGTAGCGGGCCTCGATCGGGCCGAGGCACTGGGCGCCGCGTAGCGGGAGCAGCGGTCCCGCCGGCAGCGGTCGGGTCACCATTCCCACTCGGGAGAGCATGCCGGTCGAGCGCAGGAGGGTGAGCGCCAGGGCGGCGGCTCGGGTCCCGTGTTCGTCGAGGTCGACCAACTCGTACTCGAGAAGCCCTTCGTGGACGAGGGTGAGGCGGCCGGCGGTGACGAAGCGCCGCGACGGGAAGGTCGGCAGGCCAAGCTCGTCGGGACGACCCTCGGCGGTGAGGCCGCGTTCGACGACGGCGAAGGCGCACTCGGCACGAGATCGATCGGCCGGTTCGGGAAGGGGGAAGTGGGCCCGCAGCCGGTGGTCGCGGCACGGGTTGTCGAAGCAGGTGCGCACGCGCACGACCGCCTCGTCAGCGACCACCTGCACGGTGGTCGTGACCGTCACCGGCACGTCGCCGCGGCGCGCGCCGGTGGCCTCGTCGAGCTCCTCCGGCCACCGGTAGCGGGCGACGATGTCGACAGTCGCCCGCACCGGCCCTCGCTCGTGGACGACCACCTCGACGGACTCGGGTGTGTCGACGACGGTGTCGTGCCGGGGCGGCGAGTAGTTGTACGTGTCGCCGTGGTCGCCGCTGTCGACCAGCCGGCCGAAGCCGGCGATGCCGTCGACGGCGAAGGCGCCGTCGTCAGTGCCGACGGTCACCGTGACCACGCCGTTGGCCAGCGTGACGAGCCCTCGGACCCTGGTTACCTCGACCGGGGAGCGCAGCGGTGCCGGGGCGAGCGGTGCCCAGCCGAAGCCGTCGACGGTGCCGGTCCGGACCACCGCTCGTCGAGCAGGTTGCTGGTCGACGACGACCTGGACCCGACGATCGGGATCGGCAGTGAGCCGGGCGACGAGGTCTGCCTTGACGGCCTCGACCAGCTCGGCACGCTCGACCGCCGCCGGGGGGGCCGAAGCGCCCCTGGCGATGGTGAGGGCGAGCTGGAGGCTCGTGGCGGCCCCCGGTACCAGCGTCGGAGGGGCCTCGTCGAGCGCGGCGTCGGTGACCCAGGTGTCCTCGGACAGCCGAGCGCCCTCCATGGACCGGAGCACGCCGAGGACGACCGACCCCTCCAGCGTGAGGGTGCCGGGCGGTGGCGGTTCCTCGGCGATCACCTGGACGTGGGGGCCAGCGAGGTGGTCGGCCGAGCCGTCGACTTCGACGATGCCGCTCCGTGGGAGCGGAGAGGGATTGACCACCGAGGTTCCGGGGTCCGGGAGGGAGCGGGCGAGCGCGGCCAGGGCGCGTTCGGTCACGCCTTCGGCGAGACGAGTCGCCCCGGCGTACCGGGTCAGCACCGCGTCGACGACCTCGTCCGCCGAGCAGGCACAGACCGAGTCGTGGGCTGCGTTGTCGATGAGCTGCCGCCAGGCTCGCTCGAGGAAGGGGGCCGGCCACCGTTCGGCTGGCAGGAACAAGGTGGCCAGTGGCTCGGCCAGGCGTTCGAGGGAGCGCTCGGCCCGGGCTGCCGCCCGCTTGACGTCGACGCGGTTCGACGCCACGCCCATGAGCAGGTTGGCCCGTGCTCCCGAGCGCAGCTCGCCGTGCCAGGTGGGGAGCCTGTCGGACGGGGCGGCGGCCAGGTAGGCGGCGAGCGAGGTGACCTCGAGGTCGAGCTCGTCCTGGCGGGCGTTGGCCTCCGCGACGACCGACCCCAGCCACGGCTGGGGTGCCTGGTGGTCGGTGCCGTTCATGAGGAGGTAGGGGGCACCTGGGGGGAGGAAGGCGTCGAGCTCGGCGAGCTGGGTGCGCAGGCGCGCGAGCAACTGGTCGGCGTCATCGGGGATGGCCGCCCCGTTGCCGTAGCCGGCGACGAGGTACTCGGCCCGCACGGAGGAGCCGTCGGGGGCCACCCACCGGAACGCCGAGCGGGTCACCGCCGAGGGGACGCCGCGCCACACCACGGCGTCGTCCAGGCCGAACTGAGCAAGGACCTGGGGCATCTGGGCGATGTGCCCGAACATGTCGGGGAGGTACCCGACCGACATGGCCCCCCCGAGCTCGGCGGCGCGTCGGAGGCCGGCGGCGAGGTTGCGCACAATGGTCTCACCCGACACCAAGAACTCGTCCATGAGGATGGCCCACGGACCGATCTCGAGGCGTCCTGCCTCGACGAGGGCAGCGATGCGGGGGGCGTGCTCGGGTCGGATCTCGAGGTAGTCGTCCACCGCGGCCGTCTGGCCGTCGAGCACGAAGTGGCGGTAGGAGGGGTCCCTCTCGAGCAGGTCGAGCACGTCGTCGACGACGTCGACGAGCCGCATGCGGAACGTCTCGAACGGGGCGTACCACTCGCGGTCCCAGTGGGTGTGGGGCACGACGGCGACACGCCGGCGGGCCCGTCCCCGGCCGGCTCCGGTGGTCACCTCCATCACGTCCTCTCTTTCCGGTTCCGTTCCTGTCACCGTTCCGTCTCCGTTCCCGCTCGATGTGCCGGGTCGTGCCCGCTGTCGCCCTCCGGTGAGGACGGGCAGGGCGGTGCTCCTCCCTACCGTCGGGGGCCGGCCCCCGGTGTAGCAGACCGGTGGGACAGGCGAGCCACTACGGTCGCGCCCGTGGCGGCACCTCTTCGACCATGGCAGGAGCACGTCCCTGCCGAGATCGACCCCGTGCCGGCGACCCACCCTGCCGTCGAGACCCTCCTCGATGCCTGGGCAGCCCGGTGGGCCGCCGAGCCGGCGAAGCCGATCGTCGGGGCGCCGGACGCCGGCGCGGCCGGTGGGGCGGTGTGGCAGCAGCTGACGACCTGGTGGTGGTGGGGAGCGACTTGGCCGACGTGGCTGACCTGGCCGGCTCCGGCGCTGGTGACGGCGACGACGCCCTGGTCGACACCGCCAAGCCCGACGACCCGGCGCTCATCTGCTTCACCTCGGGGACGACCGGACGGCCCAAGGGGGACCTGCTGCGACACCGGAACCTCGTCGCCGGAGCCGGGTCGGTGGCCGTGGCGTGGGGGTGGACGGAAGAGGACCGGCTGGTCCACGCCCTGTCGATCTTCCACGCCCACGGGCTGTGCGTGGGGCTGTTATCAGTGGGTCGCGCAGATCACGAGCGCATCGGGGTCGACCATCGCCCAGGGCCCGTGCGACGACGCCAGCGAGACGAGCAACGTGACCACCGCCGACAGCGGCGGCGGTGGGAACTCGCATGGTCCCACGATCCTCAGCGCCGACGTGCCCGTGACGGGGTAGGCGCTACCTCCAAGTTCGACGGAGCACCAAGTAGATCACATCTGATATAATACGGAGACGTGAAGCAACCGCGGCGCCCACGGGGGACACCGGCCGGCGGGCAGTTCGCCTCCCGACAACGGCAGGAGTCGACAGACGGGCTGGATGTGGCTGCCGTCGACGCCGACGTCCTCCACATCATGGGCGAACTCGCAACCACCGCCACTGGCCGCCGGTTCCGTCTCGCCGAGGGCACGGCACTCGCCCTCCAGCTTGGACACCGCTGCTCGAACGACCTGGACTACTTCGTCTTCGGCGAGCGGATCCAAGCCGGGGCGATACTGGCGGACATCGAACGAATCTCCCCGGCAATCGGCCGCTTCGATGTCACGACGTCCGAAGCTGGCCAGCTTGATGTGGAAGTGAGGCCGCTCGGACGAAAGGTGTCGTTCATCGCCTACCCGTTTGCCCTGAGTGGCAAGCCGGTGGTCCTCCAGGGGCAGCGGTGCTCCCCGCCACTCGAAATTGCAGCGATGAAGGCATACACCATGGGTCGGCGTGCTGCCGCCCGCGACTACGTCGACATCGAAGCTGCTATCTCATTGGCGGGGGTAGATCTCAGCGAGATCGTCGGCGAGGCTCGGCAGCGATTCGTCCTCGACGGGGAGCCAGTCTTCTCAGAGCGACTCTTCCTCCAGCAGCTTGTCTCCTTCGGGGACCTCACTGATGCCACCGGCCTCGTCCTGTTGCGATCATCCTGGGGGGATGTCCAACGGTCACTTCGGCGCATCGTCGCCTCCTACGTCGAGAACCAGATCGGTTAGCGATGCCCGCACTGCCAGACGATGTCGCAGCGCTGGTGTGGAACTACGACACCGCCGATCCCGGCATCTCCGACGAGGTTGTCGTCATGGCCGTTCTCCGGGTCGGGACCTGGGACCAGATCAAGTGGGCTTTCGCCACCTACGGTCGAGACTTCGTCGTCGGCGTGATCGAGCGCGACTACTTCGGGATGCGAACCCTGCCGCTGTCGGTCCGGAACTTCTGGGGCTGCGTGTTCTGGCCGGAGTCACCGCCGCCTGAGTACGCCGACCCGAAGGAGCGGTGGCGGCCCACGCGGCAGCCATTCGACCCGGCGGCAACCGTGGCGGGCCGGATGGCTGCGGCTCTCGCTTCCACCGGGCTCAGCCAGCGCCAGTTCGCCGCCCTGCTCGGAACTTCGCAGTCCAGGCTCTCCAGCTACATCAACGGCCGAGTGATGCCATCGGCCAAGCTGCTGGTCACCGCCGAGCACTTGGCTAAGCGGGAACGGTCACCAACCGCTGTCACCCCCCGATCAATGATGCTCAGCAATGAAATTGGCTGAGTGGGCGCAGACCCAGGGGGGTTCAATGGAATCGAGGAAGCTGGCCAAGCAACTCGTTTGTGCCGTCACCGGCGAGTTGGTTGACTGGGACGACAACGCAGTAGTCAATCTCCGTGACTGGTCGGATACCGCCAGTTGTGGCTCAGTTGGAGCCACGGCCCCGAAGCCCAGCAGTCCCACCGGTAGCGGTGGGGGACTCGGCTCCGATGCCGGACCATCCGGCGCTGGAGGAGGGAGCGTAAGACCTTCGCAGTCTCGGAAGGCCGCACCTGGCGAGGCCAGAACTGAGCCTGAAAACAGGGGACGAACCCCGAGAAGAGGTGCAGCATGAGTGCTCACTATCGCTCACTGGGCTGCAACGGTGCTGGCCGACTACAAGCGGCCGCGCCTCGTCCACGTCGTCGACGCGCTGCCCCGCAACGCGCTCGGCAAGGTCGTCCGGGCCGAGCTGCGCTCGGCGCTTTGGGCCCGGGCCGGCCGGTGACCCGGTCGGTGTGCTGGGAGTGGGTGCCTCGGGGCCGGGCGCGCCGATGACTGCTGGCCGTGGTGGGATCAGGAGCCGACCGGACCGGGTGCTCGAGGAGCGGGCTCGCGAGCAGGGGTTCACCCGCCCGGCCGGTGTCGACGAAGTCGGTCGGGGGGCGTGGGCCGGGCCGGTCTCGGTGGGTGTGGTGGTCCCCGGTGAGAGCGCGCCTCCTTCGGGTGTACGGGACTCGAAGCTCGTCCCCGAACGACAGCGGGCCGGGCTCCGTGACGCCGTAGTGGCGTGGGCGGCGGACTGGGCAGTGGGCCATTCCTCGCCGGGCGAGTGCGACGAGCTGGGGATGCGCCGGGCGCTCCGTCTTGCCGCCCTCCGGGCGCTCGACCAACTGGGGAGCCCTCCCGACGTCCTCCTGCTCGACGGCCCCGTCGACTACCTCGACCCGGCTCCGGCTCCCGTGTGGCCAGAGGTGGGCGGCGACCGGACCTCGGTGGCCATCGCCGCGGCCTCGGTGGTGGCCAAGGTCGTCCGCGACGAGCTCATGGCCAGCCTTGCTCCGTCGTTCCCCGCCTTCGACTTCGACCGCAACAAGGGCTACCCCTCCCCGAGCCACCGTCGGGCCCTGGCCGGCGTCGGCCTGTCGTCTCTGCACCGCCGGTCGTGGTCGTACGTGGAGCGCCTGCCCTTCCGATGAAGCGGTTGTGCTTCGACCGGTGCTCTTCGCGCTGAACCGGTGCTCCGGGGAGTGGCCCGAGCCGGTCAGGCGGAAGGTTCCTTCGGCAGCCCGAGGACCCGCTCGCCGATGATGTTGCGCAGAACCTCGTCCGTCCCGCCGGCAATGCGCATGCCAGGGACCCCGAGGACGTACTCGGACCAGGCGTAGGTGCCCCACTCGCCCCCGTCGGCCACCAGCTTCGGCCCGAGGATCGAGGCCACCGTCTCGGCTGTGCGGACCATGTTGGCCGTCAGCGCCAGCTTGGCCACCGACAGTTCGGGTCCGGGTGCCTGGCCGGCGGCGACCGAAGCCAGGGCGCGGAGGTTCGTATAGGAGGCAACCCGTTCGTTGACCACCACGGCGGCCAGTTGCTGGCGGACCAGCGGGTCGTCGGCACGACCGAACGCCCTCGCCATGGTCAGCAGGCGGCGAGTGAGCGAGCTGCCGGCCCCCGCACTTCCCCCGCCGATGGCAGCCCGCTCGTTCATCAGTGTGGTGAGGGCGACACGCCAGCCGTCGTTGACCTCGCCGAGCCGATGGGAGTCGGGGATCCGGACACCGGTGAAGAACACCTCGTTGAAGGACGCGCCGCCGGTCATCTGACGGAGGGGCCGGACCTCGACGCCCGGTGCGTGCATGTCGACGACGAAGGCGGTCAGGCCGCGGTGCTTGGGGGCTTCGGGGTCGGTCCGGCACAGCACTTCGCCGATATCGGACAGCTGGGCGCCGGACGTCCAGACCTTCTGGCCGTCCACCACCCACTCGTCGCCGTCCCGCACCGCCCGAGCCTGGACCGAGGCGAGGTCGGACCCGGCACCCGGCTCGCTGAAGAGCTGGCAGCCGACCAGGTCGCCCCGGTACAACGGCCGCAGGGTGGCCTGGCGGACCTCCTCGGTGGCGTGGGCGAGGATGGTGGGTGCCACCATGCCGAGGCCGATGGTAAAGACGCCGAGCGGCGGCCGGAGGTACTCGGAAGCGATGCGGTCGTGGACCTGCTGGTGGGAGCGGGTGAGCCCCCGTCCGCCGTAGGCGAGAGGACCGGTGATCCAGCCGAGGCCGGCGTCAAAGGCCGTCGCGGCCCACGCCTTGGCCTCGGCAAGCTCGGCCGCTTCCTCCTCGGGGGTGCGTTCGGGGAAGAGCCCGACCTTGTCGGAGCCGGTACCCCAGGCGCCAGTACCCAAGGTGCCAGTGCTCAAGGTGCCGGCGTCGACGGGTCGCCGCATCGCATGGGCCTCGTAGAATGCCCGCACCTCGGCCTCGAACTCCTGCTCGGTGGGCTGGCCGCCGTCGTGCGGATCACCGTCTCGATCGGTCACCGGTCCCTCCCTCTCTCGGTGCTCGACGTGTCGGACAGCGCCGTCGGACAGCGCCGTCGTGCAGCGTGCCGCCGGACAGCGCCGTCGGACAGGCCCGACGCCTCATCCGGTAGTTGACCAACCGGTCAAGAACGCGCGGCAGCGTAGCGCGTCTGGCGTGGCTGGGGAGCCGACGACGCATGTGCCACCATGGGGCATGCCTGGAACCGGGCTGGTCCGTTCACCTGACGCAGCCCACGAGCTCGGCGTGGAGGCCTATCTCTACCTGTACCCGCTCGTGCTCATGGAGCTGACCCGTCGGCAGCTGACGAACGTGGAACGACCCGATCGCGGCGGACGAAGCCCGATGGGCGCCTTCGGGCATGCTCGCGCCTACCCGTCAGCCGAGGCGCGAGCGGTCGTCCGTCCGAACTTCGACACGCTGTACTCGGTGGCCTGGTTCGACGTGGCGGTGGAGCCCGTGCTCGTGCGCCTGCCACCGACACCAGGCCGGTACGCCATCGTTCCCTTCATGGACATGTGGACCGACGTGTTCGCCGCACCGGGCACCAGGTCCACGGGCGAGGACGGTGGCCTCTTCGCCGTGGTGGACCCCGCCTGGCAGGGGACCCTCCCCGAGGGCGCGGTCCCCCTGGTGGCACCGACGCCGACGGTGTGGGTGATCGGACGCATCCAGACCAACGGGCCTGACGACTACCCAGCCGTCCACGCGCTCCAACGCGACCTCGTGGCCGGTCCGCTGTCCGAGTGGCCGACGCCACGACCGCCTGTTGGCGCCGTAGACCCGGCGGTCGACACGACGACTCCGCCGCTCCGTCAGGTCAACCGCCTCTCGGCCGAGGAGCTCTTCGCCCTGGGCGCGCACCTCCTCGTCCGGCAGCCTCCCCATGCCACCGACTGGACGATCCTCCGACGCCTCGCTCGGCTCGGCATCGTTGCCGGCCAGCCGTTCTTGGCCGAGGCGCTCGAGCCGGCCGTCCGAGCGGCGCTCGGAGCGGTTCCCTCCGACGCCCGCGTGGCCATGGCCGAGCGCGGCGCCGCGCCGGATATCGAGGTCGACGGCTGGCGGCTCAACCGAGGCCCCATGGGCGTCTACGGCAACGACTACGCCCGCCGAGCGCTCATTGCGATGGTGGGCCTCGGAGCGCTGCCGCCCGAGGACGCCGTCTACGCCGGGCTGGTCCACGACGCCCTGGGACAGCCGCTCGACGGCGCCCACCAGTACCGTCTCCACTTCGCCCCGGACCGGCTCCCTCCGGCGGACGCCTTCTGGTCGGTGACCATGTACGACGCCGAGGGGTTCCAGGTGGCCAACCCGCGCAACCGGTTCGCTCTCGGTGACCGCGACCCGCTCGTGCGCGGCCCGGACGGCTCGCTCGACATCGTCATCGGTCCCGAGCCCCCCGTCGACGCCCCCGACGCCAACTGGCTACCGTCCCCGGCGTCCGGCCCGCTCGGGGTGACCTTGCGCCTCTACGCGCCCCGGCCGTCGGTGGCGGCGGGGGTGTGGACCCCACCTCCCGTCGTGCGCCAGCGGTGAGCGAACCGCTCCAGCTCGCCGGTCGAGGCCCGGGCAGAGCCGTCGGAACCCAGCGCGCTCCCGCCGACCGCTAGGACGGGTCCGTGGCCCTCCTGTTGGCCGTCGTGGCGTCGTTCGCCAACGCGCTGAGCGCCATCCTCCAGCGGACGGCCGTCCAGCACGCGCCCGAGCGCACCCGCCTACGGCTCAGCCTGGTCGTGTTCGCCGTGCGTCGGTGGGTGTGGCTGGTCGGTCTGGCCCTGCTCGCCCTCGGCTTCGTCCTCCAGGCGGTCGCCCTCCGCTTCGGGCGCCTGAGCGAAGTCCAGCCCGTGGTGACCACCGAACTGCTCTTCGTGGTACTGGTGCTCGGCACGTGGTACCGCTACCGGGTCGGGGGACGGGAGTGGGTCGGTGCCTTGGCCGCCGCGGGAGGGCTCGCCACCCTCCTCGTCGTGGCCAATCCGAGCGGCGACACGCGGGTGCCCGGGCTCGGCGCCTGGGGATGGACCCTCCTCGCCGTGGGCGGTGCCGTGGTGGTGGCGGTGCTGCTCGCCTTTGTTGGTCCGCGGTGGTTCCGGGCTGGGATGTTCGGCCTGGCCGCCGCCTTGCTCTTCGCCGTCGCGGCCGCGCTCACCAAGGTGTTCTCGACGTTGGTGACCACCGGGTGGGGCCACGTGTTCGACCACTGGGAGCCCTACGGACTGGTGGCGTCGGGCGTGGCCGGGCTCTTCCTCGCCCAGAACGCCTTCCACGCCGGTCCCATCACGGCGTCGCAGTCGACCCTCACCATCGTGGACCCGCTGGCCAGCGTGGCCCTCGGCGTGTGGCTGTTCGGCGAGCACCTGGCCACCGCCGGCTGGCGGGCTCCGGTCGAGCTTCTCGCCCTGGTGGTGCTGTGCGCCGGGGTTGTGGTGCTGTCCCGCTCCCCCCTCGTGGCCGGGGCGATGGACGAGTCGGGCGCCCACGACCTGCTGGTGCGCCAACCGTCCCGACGACGGCGTTCGGTCGGAGCAGCCGGGGGGGTCGCCGGGCGCGGCGCCTGGCCACCAGGTGGGACCGGGCCCTGACGCCGAGTGAGCAGCGAACGAGCGCCAGCTGAGCGCCGGCCGAGCGCCTATGGACGCGGACCTGCCCGTCGGCAGCTCCCGCCACTGCTGCTGGTCGCCGGGTCGTCGGGGTCAGCGACGGGCGAGCGTGGCGGCGAGCGCGCCGTCGAGGTCCCGATGGAGGAAGGTGAACCCGCTGGCTGTAAGGGCAGCCGGCAGGGCCCGTTGGCTGGCCAGGACGAGCTCGTCGGCCATCTCGGCCCCGAGGGCCAATCGAAGGACCAAGGAGGGCACGGGGAGCACCGCCGGGCGGCGGAGCACCCGGCCGAGGGCGTGGGCCAGGGTGGCGTCGGTGGCCGGCTCGGGGGCGGTGGCGTTCACCGGACCGGCCAGCCCGGGCGTGGTGAGGCAGTGGAGGACCGCCCGGACCTCGTCCTCGAGCGTGATCCAGCTGCGGTACTGACGACCCGAGCCGAGCGGCCCACCGAGGCCGAGCCGGAAGAGGGGGAGCTGGCGACCGAGGGAACCGCCCCGCTGACTGAGGACGAAGCCGGTACGGAGCAGCACGACCCGGATGCCCGCCTGTGCTGCTGCTGCCGTCGAGGCTTCCCACGACCGGCACACGTCGGCCAGGAACCCCCGCCCGGGGAACGATGCCTCGGTGAGCTCCTCGTCGCCGCGGTCCCCGTAGATGCCGACTGCAGACGCCGACACCAGCACGTCGGGCGGGGTGGGCAGCGAGGCGAGCACCTCGGAGAGCAGCACGGTCGAGCGGGTGCGACTGGTCAAGATGGCCTCCTTGACCACCGGCGACCACCGTCGGTCCCCGACGCCTGCCCCGGCGAGGTGGACCACACCGTCGAACGGTCCAGCCTGCTCGACGGCGTCGGGGTCGAGCAGGCTGGCACCGGGGTCCCACGGCACCCGTGCCGGGGCGCCGGGAGGTGCCGGACGGCTTCCCGGTCGGACGAGGACCGCCACCGCGTGGCCTTCGGCCACCAGGCGTGCGACCAGCGCGCCGCCGATCAGGCCCGAGCTGCCCGTTACGAGGACGCGCATGTCTTGTCCGTTCGGGTCGACGCGAGTGCACGGTCGACAGCGCGCCTGACCAAGGCGGCGAAGGCGTCGGGATGGGTCAGATGGGCACCGTGGGCGGCACCCTCGATGTCGACGAGCTCGCCGTCGGGGAGGTGGTCGGCGAGCCAGGCAGCACCTTGCCGGTGCCGCTCGAGGGAACGTCCTCCTCGTCCGACGAAGACGGGAACGGTGACCGAAGCCACGTCGAAGGCCGGATGGCCGCTACGGATGGCAGAGAGCTCGCCGACCAGCGCCGGACCCTCGGCACGTCGTGCCTGCCGGGTCGCCGGCGGGAGCCGTTCCCAGGTGTCGTTGCCCACCAGGTGGCGAAAGAAGGACTCGGCGACGAGCGCCGGGTCACCGGCGAGCGGTGTCCGCGGTGGCGATCCCGGGTCGAGCACTCGGTCGAGCCAGGGCAGGGGTGGTTCGTAGGCCCCGACCCCTACGATGGCTCCCGCGCCGCCGGCTGCCGCTGCCAGGGCGATCACGCCGCCGTAGCTGTGGCCGACGACCACGGCGGGCCGACCGTCGAGGACGTCGAGGAGGTCGTCGACGTGCTCGGCGAGGGTCGTGGCCACCGGTCCGGCCGTACGGGAGCGGTGGTAGCCACGCCGGTCGTAGGCGACGACAGGGAGGTCGCCGAGGCGGCGGATGACCCGTGCGAAGCTGGCCGCCCGGTCGAGCGAGCCGTGCACGAGCACGACGATGGGCAGGCCGGGCGACGGCCGGGCCGGGCGGTGGTCGTCGACGGCCAGCGCGAGGTGGTGGCCCATGCCCGATAGCCTGCCAGGTCGCCGCCGGTGGCGCGGCACGGGTGCCGGTCGGAAGCGGAGCTATCCGCGCTTTGTGGCTCCAGATCGGGCATTGTGGTGGCTTCCACTGACCAAGGAGACAGCGTGCCTGTAACCAAATCCGATCTGATCGCTGCGGTCGCCGCACACACCGGCTCGACAGCGAAGGACGTTGCCACCGTTCTGGCGGGCTTGGAGGACGTGGTGGTCGCCAACGTCGCCAAGGGCGAGAAGGTGGTCCTGACCGGGTTCCTGACCTTCGAGCGGACCCAGCGCGCCGCGCGCACCGGTCGGAACCCTCAGACGGGCGAAGCGATCAAGATCAAGGCATCCAAGGCCCCCAAGGTCTCGGCTGGCGCGTCCTTCAAGAAGGTCGTGAACGGCCAGGCCCCGGCACCCAAGCTCACCCGGGCCAAGTGACCCGGAGGTGACGGGCGCCCGGCGGGCGCACCAGAGGACGACCGACGCCGGCGCTGCTGCCGGCGTCGGTCGCGCCTGTGGCCGGTTCGCTCAGAGCTGGTCGATCGCCTTGTGCGTCTGCGGGACGACCCGGACGCGCCGGTAACGCCGGAGTGCTCGCTCCTGGAGGTCGAGGACCTGTTCGGGTGAGGGGCCGACACGGACGGTGCCGAAGGGCGTGACGGGCTGCAGGAACACGTCGATGTCGTCGCGCCCGGCGACGCAGCGCGACACGGCGTCGAGCGCGGCGTCGAGCTCGTCGACGTCGACAGCCGGCCCGAGCACGACCTTGACCCAGGTGGTGAGGCCGGCAGCGAGGGCGGAGGCGAGGAATCGCTCCTGGGTGGCCAGCTGGACGTGCTCGCCGTCGACGCTGGGCAGCTTGAGGTCGAGGCTCACCGCGGAGAGCCATGGCGCCACGACCGCAAGCCCACCGGGGAAGGTCCCGTTGGTCTCGAGCATCACCGGGAGGTCTGCGCCGGCCAGTGCGGCGAGGACGGGGGCCAGGCGGCGGGCCTGCAGGAGTGGCTCGCCGCCGGTGACGGACACCGAGTGGTGGGGCACCTGCTCCCACAAGCGGACAACCGCGTCCACCACATCGGCGGCATCGAGTGGGCTCGTGCGTTGCTGCCACTGCCGGCGTCCGGCTCGTTGCTCGACCCGGCACGGCCCGGGCCGAGCCTCGAGGGCCTCGGGCTGGTCGCAGTAGGCGCACCGGAGGTTGCACCCGGCGAGCCGGAGGAACACCTGACGCTCGCCGACCAGTGCTGCTTCGCCCTGGATGGCCGAGAATACCTCGGACACGAGCAGGCCGGCTCCGGGGGGACGGACCACCTGGCTCACTCGAGCGCCGGATCGGCGACGCCAGCCTCGGCGAAGCCACGGGCCCGGAGCCGACAGGCGTCGCAGGTCCCGCAGGGGGCGTCGCCTCCCTGGTAGCACGACCAGGTGAGGGAGAGCGGCGCATTGAGCGCCAGACCGGTGCGCACGATGTCCGCCTTGGTGCGGTCGATCAGCGGGGTGCGGACCTCGACGGGGCGCCCTTCGACGCCCCGTCGGAGGGCGAGCGCCCCGACCCGACGGAAGGCGTCGACGAACTCGGGGCGGCAGTCGGGGTACCCCGAGTAGTCCACGGCGGTCACCCCGGTCCACACCGCGTCGAGGTCGCGTGCCTCGGCGACGGCGAGCGCCACCGACAAGAAGACGAGGTTGCGTGCGGGAACGTAGGTGACCGGGATGCCCTCCGCGTCTGCCTCCCCGGCAGGGACGGCGATGGAGGAGTCGGTCAGCGCGGAGCCGCCCCATGGTCTGGCGTCGATGGACACCACCAGGTGCTCGGCTCGGAAGGCGCCGGCGATGCCGGCGGCGTGGTCGACCTCGGTGCGGTGACGCTGGCCGTAGTCGAAGGTGAGCGCCAGCGGGGGACGGCCGTGCTCGGCCGCGGCGATGGCCATGCAGACCGTCGAGTCGAGCCCGCCCGACAGCACGACGAGGTCGCCGGCCATCTCAGTGTCGAGCGACCAGCTCGACCCAGGCGCGCGGGGTCTCCCACAGTCGGAGCCGTTCGAGCGGCAGGTTGGCCGCCTCGAGCAGCTCCCATGCCCGGGCTGCCAGCAGCTCGGCTGTGGGGTTGTCGAGGACCGTGTTCAAGTCGCTGTGGTCCCACGGTCCGACCACCTGGCGCTCGACGACCTGGCGGACGTCGTCGAAGTCGAGCACCACCCCCTGCTCGTTGACCGGACCGCCGACGGTGACCTCGAGGCGGTAGGAGTGGCCGTGGACAGCGCGGCAGCGCCCCGGGTGCCACGGGAGGTGGTGGGCGGCCTCGAAGGTGAAGGCGCAGGTAACGGTGGTGTGCGGGGACGCCACGGTGCCGACGCTACTCGACGGGGTGGCAGCCCTCGACGGGGGCGCGTCCGTCCCGGATGGCGCGGCGGAGGGGGGCCGGGTGGGCCGGTAGGCTCGTCACCGATGACGAGCGCCCTCGACCCCACTGCGACCAGTACCCACGACCACGGCGAGCGGGGGCCGGACCGACCGGCAGGGACGGGGGCGTTCGGTCCCAACGCCTGGCTGGTCGACGACATGTACGACCGGTACCGGGCGGACCCGACCTCGGTGTCGGAGTCGTGGCGCGAGTTCTTCGCCGACTATCGACCGCCGGCCGCCGATGCCGATCGTGGCCTGGTCGGCGCTCCAGCCCCGGCCCGAGCCAACGGCACGGCCCCGGCCCCGACCACCGGGGGTGCCCCGGCTGCCGCCCCGACGAACGGCACCGCCCCGACGAACGGCACCGGAGCGCGCCCGACGTCGCCGGAGGGACCTCCGGCTGAAGTGCTGAGGGGGGCGGCGGGCCGCATCGTGGCCAACATGGAGGCCTCCCTCGGCGTGCCGACGGCCACCAGCGTCCGGGTGGTGCCGGCCAAGCTGCTCGAGGTCAACCGGACGATCGTGAACGACCAGCTGGCTCGCACCACGGGCGGAAAGGTGAGCTTCACCCACCTCATCGGCTACGCGGTGGTGCGCGGGATGCGCGCCGTGCCGGCCATGAACGCCGCCTTCGTCGCCGACGCCGACGGCAAGGGAACGCCCGGGGTGGTCCGCCACGAGCACGTGGGGCTCGGGCTTGCCGTCGACGTCGAGAAGGCGAGCGGCGGCCGGACGCTCCTCGTCCCGTGCATTCGGGACGCCGATGCCCTCGACTTCCGCCAGTTCGTCGCCGCCTACGAGGACCTGGTCCGCAAGGTCCACTCGGGCAAGATCGCTCCCGACGACTTCGCCGGCACGACCGTCAGCCTCACCAATCCGGGGACGCTCGGCACGGTCCAGTCCGTGCCCCGGCTCATGCCTGGCCAGGGAGTCATCGTCGGCGTCGGCGCGCTCGGGGTTCCCCCCGGCTTCGAGGCGGCAGACCCCCGTACCCTCGCCGAGCTCGGTGTCGGACGTACCGTCACGCTCACCTCGACCTACGACCACCGCATCATCCAGGGGGCCGAGTCGGGCCTCTTCCTCGCTCACGTGGCCGAGTGCCTCCTCGGCAAGCACCACTTCTACGAGGATGTCTTCGCTGCCATGGAGGTCCCCGCCCAACCGGTGACCTGGGAGCGGGACGTCCATGCTCCCGAAGACGGGGCCGAGGGCGCCTACGACCGTGCCCTCAAGCAGGTGCGTGTGCAGGCGCTCGTCAACATGTACCGGGTGCGCGGCCACCTGATCGCCCACCTCGATCCGCTCGATGCCGAGCCCCCGGCACTCCACGCCGAGCTCGACCCGCTCCACTACGGGCTGACCATCTGGGACCTCCAGCGCCACTTCGTCGTGGACGGGCTCGCTGGTCGGGAGCGTGCCACCCTCGACGAGGTCCTCCACACGCTGCGCGAGGCGTACTGCCGCACGCTCGGCATCGAGTACATGCACATCCAGAGCCCCGAGGAGAAGCGCTGGATCCAGCAGCACGTCGAGGGGGTCCCGTCCCAGCTCACCGGTGACGAGCAACGTCACGTACTCGACCGCCTGAACGCCGCCGAGGTGTTCGAGCGCTTCCTGCACACCCGCTACGTGGGCCAGAAGCGCTTCGGGCTCGAGGGTGCCGAGTCGGCCATCGTCGTCCTCGACACCCTGCTCGAGGAGGGGGTGACCGAGGGACTGCAGGCCGCCGTCATGGGCATGGCCCACCGCGGGCGCCTGAACGTGCTCGCCAACATCGTCGGCAAGTCGTACCGCGAGATCTTTGCCGAGTTCGAAGGGAACCTCGACCCCGACTCCGTGCAGGGCTCTGGCGACGTCAAGTACCACAAGGGTGCCTCCGGCGTCTTCCAGGCGCGTTCGGGCAGGAGCATCCCGGTGACCATGGCCTCGAACCCGTCTCACCTCGAGGCCGTCGACCCGGTGGTGGTGGGCATGGCCCGGGCGACCCAGGACGCCCTCGGTGGCGAGCAGGGGAGTGGTCCGGCCCTCGAAGAAGGGAGCGCCGCGCCCTTCCCGGTGCTGCCGATCTTGGTGCACGGCGACGCCGCCTTCGCCGGTCAGGGCGTGGTCGCCGAAACGCTCAACCTGTCCGGTCTGGCCGGGTACCGGACCGGTGGCACGGTCCACCTCGTCATCAACAACCAGCTGGGGTTCACCACGGCACCCCAGGCGGCCCGCACCTCCGTCTATCCGACGGACGTGGCGAAGATGGTGCAGGCGCCCATCTTCCACGTGAACGGTGACGATCCCGAGGCGTGCGTGCGAGCCGCCCGGCTGGCCTTCGGGTTCCGCCAGGCCTTCCACAAGGACGTCGTCATCGACATGGTCTGCTACCGGCGCCACGGCCACAACGAAGGCGACGACCCGAGCTACACGCAACCCCTCATGTACCAGCTCATCGACGCCAAGCGCTCGGTGCGCAAGCTCTACACCGAGGCACTCGTCCGCCGCGGCGACATCACCCTCGAGGAGGCCGAGCAGGCGCTCGACGACTTCTCGGCACGCCTCCAGGCTGCCTTGGACGAGACCCGCGCTGCGCTCGAGGAGTCGGCCGCGACGACCCCGACACTGCCGCCGTTCGTCGCTCCGCCGAGGGCCATCCCGGCGGTCGAGACGGGCGTCGACCCCGACGTGCTGGCCCGGCTGGCGACCACGGTCCGTTCGGTGCCCGACGGGTTCGAGCTCCATCCCAAGCTGGCGCGGCAGTTCGACCAGCGCGACAAGGTGCTGGCCGACGGCGAGGTCGACTGGGCCCTCGGCGAAGCGTTCGCCCTCGGCTCCCTCCTCCTCGAGGGGACGAACGTCCGCCTCACCGGCCAGGACACCCGGCGTGGGACGTTCTCCCAGCGTCACGCCGTCCTCGTCGACTACGCCACCGGGGCCGAGCACGTTCCGCTCGCCCACCTCGAGGGCGGTCGCTTCACGGTGCGCGACTCGCTCCTGTCCGAGTACGCCTGCGTCGGCTTCGAGTACGGCTACTCGGTGGTGGCCACCGACGACCTCGTCGCCTGGGAAGCCCAGTTCGGCGACTTCTGGAACGGGGCGGAGATCATCGTCGACAACTTCTTGGTGGCCGCCGAGGACAAGTGGGGGCAGCGCTCCGGGCTCGTGCTCCTGCTCCCGCACGGGTACGAGGGCCAGGGGCCCGAGCACTCCTCGGCACGGATCGAGCGCTTCTTGTCGTTGTGCGCCCGGGGCAACCTTCGGGTGGCCCAGCCCACGACGGCGGCGCAGTACTTCCACCTCCTACGAGCTCAGGTTCGTGGGTCGCTGCGCCGACCGCTCGTGGTCTTCACGCCGAAGTCGCTGCTACGGGCCCGCGCCGCACGCTCGCCGCTCGCCGCCTTCAGCACTGGCAGCTTCGCCGAGGTGCTGGACGACCCGGCACGCGGCCGCGAGGGGTTCGACCCCGGTGGCATCTCGCGTGTCGTGCTGTGCTCCGGCAAGGTCGGTCACGACGCCCTTGCCCGGCGGGACGAACTGGGCGAGGCGGCCTCCTCGGTGGCCATCGTGCGGGTCGAGCAGCTCTATCCGTGGCCGGAGCAGGCCGTGTCCGAGGTGCTGGCGAGCTACCCCAACGCCACCGAAGTGGTGTGGCTGCAGGAGGAACCGGAGAACATGGGTGCGTGGAGCTTCGTGCACGGGCTGCTCCACCGCCAGCTGCGCGACACCTACGCTCTCCGCCACGTGAGC
The DNA here is from genome assembly GCA_021798955.1 of Actinomycetes bacterium. Classification (GTDB taxonomy): domain Bacteria; phylum Actinomycetota; class Acidimicrobiia; order Acidimicrobiales; family RAAP-2; genus JAJZJT01. The sequence goes on along the minus strand of JAJZBK010000001.1, from coordinate 159,529 downwards.
CGAGCCGAGTCGGCCAGCCCGGCAACGGGCAGCGCCGCGCTGCACCGTCTCGAGCAGGAGGACCTGCTGGCGCGAGCCGTTGGCTGACCAGCGGTCACCGACTCTGCGCCGTCGAGGTGGTTGACTGTGCAGGATCATGTCAACTGAGCAGGCTCCACGGCGTCGTGTCGTCATCGACGGGTCCAACATCGCCACCGAAGGGCGGGCCATGCCCAGCCTGGCGCAGCTCGAGGACGCCATCGCCTCGTTCCTCGAGGAGTTCCCAGGGTTCGCGACCGAGGACGTGATCGTCGTGGTCGATGCCACCTTCGGGCACCGCATCGACCCGAGCGAGCGTGCTCGCTTCGACGACGCCGTGGCCCACGGCGAGATGGTCACCCCACCGGCCGGTGCGATCGGGCGGGGGGACGGGTTCATCCTGCGGATCGCCGAGAAGTCCGGTGCGCTGGTGCTCTCGAACGACTCCTTCCAAGAGTTCCATGCCGAGCGACCGTGGCTCTTCGACCCGGGCCGGCTGATCGGGGGAAAGCCCGTTCCGGGGGTGGGGTGGATCTTCACGCCGCGGACTCCGGTCCGGGGGCCGACCAGCCGTGCCGTGGTGAGCCGCTCGAAGCGCAAGGTTCGGGCCGAAGGTGCGGTCGAAGAGACGCCCGAGACCGGCGAGCAGGCCGACGCCCAAGGGGCTCCCGAGGGGGAGCCGGTCGCCGCCAGCGCCACCAAGGCCACCAAGGCCGCGAAAGCAACGAAAGCTGCCAAGGCCGCCAAGGTGGCAAAAGCCACCAAGGCCACCAAGGCGGCGACGGCCACGCAGGCAGCGACACCCGACGCCCGAGGGGCTCCCGAGGGGGAGCCGGTCGCCACCAGCGCCGCCAAGGCCACCAAGGCCACCAAGGCCGCGAAAGCAATCAAAGCTGCCAAGGCCACCAAGGCAGCGAAAGCGACCAAGGCCACCAAGGCAGCGACGGCCACGCAGGCAGCGACACCCGACGCCCAAGGGGCTCCCGAGGGGGAGCCGGTTGCCGCCAGCGCCACCAAGGCCACCAAGGCGGCAAAAGCCATCAAGGCCGCGAAAGCGACCAAGGCCACCAAGGCAGCGACGGCCACGCAGGCAGCGACACCCGACGCCCAAGGGGCTCCCGAGGGGGAGCCGGTTGCCGCCAGCGCCACCAAGGCCACCAAGGCCGCGAAAGCAACCAAAGCCGCCAAGGCCGCGAAAGCAACCAAAGCTGCCAAGGCCACGGCGCCGAGGACGCCTGAGGCCACCGGGGAACCGCCGCCAGCAACGGGGCCGGTAGCCAACGACGCGTTGACGTTCTTGACCTTCGTCGCTGACCATCCCGTAGGCAGCACCGTCGAGGGAACGGTTGCCGCCTACACGTCGCACGGCGCCCGCGTCGACATCGGCGACATGCACTGCCACGTACCGTTGCGGGGTCTCGATTCGCCGCCACCGAGGCGGGCTCGGGGCATCCTCGTCAAAGGGGAGAAGCGCCCGTTCGTCGTGGTGGGGTTCGATGCCGGGCACCGCCGGGCCGAACTGGCCCTCCCTGAGCTGGCGCCCGCCCCATGACGTCGTCCTGGCCGTTCGATCCGGTTGCCGACCGGGCCGTTCGGTAACCTCGCCGTCGTGCAACCCGAAGATGTCCTCCCGCACCGACCGCCATTCCTCTTCGTGAGCGAGCTCGGGGAGGTGGAACCGGGTCGGTCGGCCACGGGAAGGTGGCAGCTGACCGGCGACGAACCGTTCTTCTCCGGTCACTTCCCCGGACGCCCCACCCTTCCGGGTGTCCTGATGGTCGAGGCGCTGGCCCAGCTGGGTGCTGTCGCCGTGCTGGCCGACGAGCGCTTTGCCCACCGGCTCCCCCTCTTCGGTGGCATCGAACGGGCCCGCTTTCGCCGCCAGGTCGTCCCGGGCGAGACGCTCGACCTCGAGGTGACGCTCGGCCGGATGTCGGCACGGGCAGGCCGGGGGAGCGGACGCGCCAGCGTGGGCGGAGCAGTGGCGTGTGAGGCCGAGCTGCTCTTCGTGCTGGCCGACCGAGCGTGAGGGGTCGGGTGCGCATCGCCACCTGGAACGTCAATTCGTTGACCGCCCGGCTGCCACGGGTCGAGGCGTGGCTCGAGGAGGCCCAGCCAGACGTGCTCTGCCTGCAGGAGACCAAGCAGACCGACGCCGCCTTTCCGCACGCGGCGTTCGACGCGCTCGGCTACGAGTCGGTCCACCACGGCCAGGGTCGTTGGAACGGCGTCGCCGTGGTGAGCCGCGTGGGCCTCGAGCGGGTGGCGCGCGGGTTCGGCGACGGCCACGACGACGCCGGTGCCCGTCTGATCGCCGCCGACTGCGACGGAGTACGTGTGCACTCCGTCTACGTGCCGAACGGACGGAGCCTCGACAGCGAGCACTACGTCGTCAAGCTGGCATGGCTGGACGGGCTGCGCCACCTGCTGGCGTCCACCTGCGATCCGTCGCAGCCAGTGGTCGTCTGCGGTGACTTCAACGTCGCACCCGACGACCGAGACGTGTGGGACCCCGCGGCGTTCGAGGGGATGACGCACGTGAGCCCCGCCGAGCGAGAGGCCCTCCAGGCGCTGTGCGACTGGGGGCTGGTCGACGTCTTCCGCCGGCTTCACCCCGAGCCCGGCGCCTACAGCTGGTGGGACTACCGGGGCGGGTCCTTCCACCTCGGCCGTGGGATGCGGATCGACCTCGTGCTCGCCACCGAGCCCGTGGCGGCCGGGACGACGGGCGCCGAGATCGACCGCGACGCGCGCAAGGGGACCAAGCCGTCGGACCACGCCCCGGTCTACATCGACGTCGTCCGTCCCTGACCGAGGATGTCGAGGGCCCCGTCGACCGCAGGGGTCGCGTCACCGTCGAGGATGGCTCGCAGCGCGGCGACGCGCGAGGACGGACGGAGCGTGTCGGCCGAGGCCGGGGGAGGGGAGCCGCCGGTCGTGGTCCGAGTGACGTCGAGCGACGCCGGGGGATCGCAGTGCGGCTCGAGCGCTTCCAGCCACGGCGACGGCCGCTGGCGGCGCTGTCCGCGTCCGGGGAGCCGCCGGCTGTGCGCCCACGAGCAGGCCACCCGGTCTGTGGCCCGGGTGAGGGCGACGTAGAGCAGCCGGCGTTCTTCGGCGCGCTGGTCCTCGGAGGTGCACCGGGCGATGGGCACCAGCCCGTCCTCGAGGCCCACCACACAGGCTCCCCACCACTCGAGTCCCTTGGCCTGGTGGAAGGTCGTGAGGTCGACCGCGTCCCTCTGGTCGCGCTGCCCGTCGCCCGCCCGACGCACGGGAACCCCGGACCGGCGCAGCACCTGCTCGACCATGGTGAGCTGCTCGTTGGTCCGGGCCAGGACGCAGAGGTCTCCCCATGGCCGTTCAGTGGCCCAGGCGAGCAGAGTAGCGGCGACACCCTCCGCCTCGGCTTGCTCGTCGTGCCACACGCCGAGCGTCGGGCGGGCCCCGGGCGAGCGTCGCGACCGCGGTCGGCCGACGAGGGCTGAACCGAGCACCGCGTTGGCGGCGGCGACGATCTCGGGAGTCGAGCGATGGTTGTCGTCGAGCCGGACCACCGTCAGTCCGGCCAGGTGCTCGTCGAGCGAGCGGACAAGGGTTGCGTCGGCGCCGTTCCAGCCGTAGATGGACTGGTTGGGGTCGCCGACTGCCGTGAGGTCCTGGGCCGGACCGAGAAGTGCCACGACGAGCCGGAACTGGGCGGGCGTGACATCCTGAAGCTCGTCGACGAAGAGATGGCGGTAGCGCCACCGGACGGCATCGGCAAAGGCCCGGTCGTCTTCGAGCAGGTCGCCTGCTCGGACGACGAGGTCGTCCACGTCGAGCGCGCCGGAGCGGGACAGGGACCGGTCGTAGGCGGCGAAGTGGTCCGCCACCGTGTCGAGGGGGAGCCCGGGGGAGCGCCCGGCCCGCTCGGCCACCTCGGCGTAGGCGGTGGGTCGGAGGGCCCGCGATCGGGCCCAGGCGATCTCGGCGGCCACGAGGTCGCGTCGCTCCTCGGGGACGGCACGGACCAGGTGCCGAAGACGGTCGCCCACCACCGGCACCGCCCGTCCTCGGTCGAGGGCGTGGCGGCGCACCAGGTGGAGCGCGACGCGGTGGAGAGTGGCCACCTGGGCGCCGGCTCCGGGGGAGCCGGGGACAGGAGGTGGGCCGGCAGGTACGCCCAAGGCGGCTAGACGCGCAGCCAGCTCGTCGGCTGCGCGTCGGGTGAACGTGCACACGAGGGTGTGCTCAGCGGTGGCGGAGCCAGTGGCCACCCGGTGGGCCACTCGGACGGTCAGCACCGAGGTCTTGCCCGCACCGGCTCCCGCCTCGATCCATAGCGGACCCGGCGGGGCGGTGACGGCAGTGCGCTGGTCGTCGGTCAGTCGGGAACGAGCCTCGACCAGCCGGGCCAGGGGAAAGGCGCCGCCAGCCGCTGTTCCGCCAGCCGCTGGGGGCCCGACGGTCGGCGCCGGGGGAGCTGGTTCCACGGCCCCCGACGCTATCGGTAGGGTGTGCCGGTGCTGCACTCCTTCGCCGACGGTCGGCTGTTCGGGGCCCGCTGGGGCGACGGGCCCACCTCCGTCCTGGCGCTCCACGGATGGCGGCGCAGCCACCTCGACTACGTGGGTCTCTTCGGCGCCGACGGTCTGGGTGACGGGAGGAGCGCGGTGGCCGTGGACCTGCCTGGCTTCGGTGCTGCCCCGCCACCACCTGAGCCGTGGGGCACGGCTGAGTACGCCAAGTTGTTGGTGCCGCTCCTCGAGGAGCTGGCGCCGGATGGTGGGCTGACCGTGCTCGGCCATTCCTTCGGCGGACGGGTGGCACTGCACCTGCCCGGGCTGGCTCCGAGACGGGTGGGCCGGCTCGTGCTGACCGGAGTGCCGCTGCTTCCGCGCCAGGAGGCCCCGGCCCGTCCAGACGCCGGGTTTCGACTGGTGCGGCGATTGCACCGCATGGGGCTCGTCGGGGACGCCCGCATGGAGCGCGCTCGCCGCTCGCACGGCTCGGCCGACTACCGGGCGGCTGAAGGCGTGATGCGCCAGGTCTTCGTCCGGACCATCGCCGAGCGGTACGCCCCGCTGCTCGCCAGCCTCGACGGCCCCGTGGACCTGGTGTGGGGGGCGTGCGACGACGAGGTACCGGTGAGCGTGGCCAGCGAGGCGGCGGGCCTCATCCCGTCGGCTTCCCTCACCGTGCTGCCGGGCGTCGGCCACCTGACCGTCGTCGAGGCGCCCGACGCCTTCCGGTCGCTGCTGCTGGCCCAGTCGGGCTCGGGTTCGTCGGCCAGCCCAGCGACGGGCTCGTCGGCCGGTCCGGCGTGAGCCCAGCGACCTGCTGATGGGCCTGGCGTCGGTTCCGGTGCCAGTCGTGGCAACGGTCGGTGCTCCGACCGGCGCTGTCGCCTGGGTGGCGGCGGCTGTGTGCGTCGTCGCCACTGCGGTCGCCGGTCTGCGCTGGCTGCGGGTTGCCCAGCGCGAGCACTACCTCCCCGGCTCGGCAACCCGGTTCGCTCGGCGGTGGTGGACCGTGCGCTGGGCGAGCGCCGGTCTCGCCGCTCTCGGGGTTGCCGGGGTGCTGGCCGTGTGGTGGGTGCCCGCTGCCGCCTTGTTGGCTGCGGTGGCTGCCGGCGTGGGGCCGGTCGGGCTCGGCGTCCGGGGACGCACGGCACCGCTGGCCTGGACCCGACGGCTCCGGACCCTGGCGGCGACCTGGGCGGTGATCGTCGCCGGCGTCGTCGCCGTGGGTGCGGCCACGGGGGAGCCCGCGGCCCTGGCGGCATTGGCCGCCCTGGCAGCCCCGGTCCTCGTCGACCTGGCCTGTCTGCTCACCCGGCCCGTCGAGCAGGCGATCGCCGAGCGGTACGTGAAGCGGGCAGCGGGACGCCTGCGCTCCATCTCGCCGACCGTGGTGGCGATCACCGGTTCGTACGGCAAGACGTCCACCAAGCGCCACGTCACCGACCTCCTCGGAGGGACCCGGGCGGTGGTCGCCTCGCCGGCCAGCTTCAACAACCGGGCAGGGCTGGCCCGTGCCGTGAACGAGCACCTCTCGGAGGACACCGAGGTGTTCGTCGCCGAGATGGGCACCTACGGCCCGGGAGAGATCGCCGCACTGTGCGCGTGGTGCCCGCCCGACGTGTCGGTGATCACCGCCCTCGGGCCCGTGCACCTCGAGCGGTTCGGCTCCGAGGAGCGCATCCTCGAGGCGAAGTCGGAGATCACCACCGGAGCCTCCGTCGTCGTGCTGGCCGTGGACGATCCCCGCCTCGCCGAGCTGGCCGATCGGATCGGGGCAGCGGGTCGCCGTGTTGTCCGCGCCGGGACCCAGCCGGGGGCAGATGTCGTCGTGCGCCCCCAGGCGGCGTCAGCTGGGCGGTGCGTCGACGTGCTGGTCGAGGGGCGGCCGGTCCAGGACGGGCTCGAGCTCCCGCCAGGAGTCCAACTGTCGAACGTGGCGTGCGCAGTGGCCGTTGCCTGGGTGCTCGGCGTGCCGCTCGACGAGCTCGGTGAGCGGCTCGGCTCGTTGACCGCCGCCGACCACCGGCTCCAGTCGGTGGTCGGCCCCGGCGGCTTCGTCATCCTGGACGACACCTACAACTCCAACCCTGCTGGGGCGCGAGCGGCCCTTGCCGCGCTCGCTCGTCTCGAGCCACCAACGGGTCCACCCGATGAGCGGCGCACGGTGGTGGTCACCCCGGGAATGGTCGAGCTCGGACGCCGCCAACGAGAAGAGAACCGTCGGTTCGCTACGGCGGTGTGCGACGCGGCGACCGACCTCGTGGTGGTTGGACGCACGAACCGACGGGCGCTGCTCGGCGGCGTTGACGGTCGTGTCCGGGTGACCACGGTCGCCACCAGGGAAGCGGCCGTTGCCTGGGTCCGGTCCACTCTGCGGCCTGGAGATGCCGTGCTGTACGAGAACGACCTGCCAGACCACTACCCTTGAGCGTCCGGGTGGCGCCGTCATCACGTGCCTCTGGCTCGGTGCTGGGTACCCACTACCCTTGAGCGTCCGGGTGGCGAGGTCCGCTTGGTCTGCCCAACCGTTGGCGAGCGTTCGTGGCGCCAACACCGGCACGGTGCTGGTCACGAGCCGGCACCGGCAGAGAGTTCGCACCGGCGGAGCGCCCGTGCTCCCAGAGGGCACGTGCTCCCAGAGAGAGTGGAGGTTGGAACCGACCGTGGCCGACGTCGCCGTCATCTTCGGAGGTCCGTCACCCGAGCACGACGTGAGCGTGCTGACCGGGTTGCAGGCGGCGCGGGCGCTGCGGTCCGCACCGTCGGCGACCGCGGGAGGCGCCCTGCGATCGCTCTACTGGTCGAAGACCGGCTCGTGGTACGAGGTGGCGCCTGACCTCGAGGCGGAGGCGTTCGTCGAGGGGGTGCCCCGCGGGGCGTCGCGGCTCGAGCTGGTGGCCCGGCCGGACGGCGGCTTTGTGGAGCCGGGCGGGCGTCTTGGCCGGTCGCGGCCGGTCGAGGTGGAGGCCGCCGTCGTCTGCTGTCACGGTGGGCCGGGGGAGGACGGCACGCTGCAGGCAGTGCTCGATCTGTGCGGGATCGCCTACACCGGCCCGAGCGTCGCCGGTGCCGCGCTGGGGATGGACAAGCTGGCCTTCGGCGCCCTCCTGCGAGCCAACGGCGTCCCCACCCTCGATCGCCTGGCCGTCTCCCCCCGAGACGACGTCCCCGCGTCGCTTCCGTTCCCGGGTCCCTACATCGTCAAGCCGCGTTTTGGCGGTTCCTCGATCGGTATCGACGTGGTTGCCGACCGGGACACCTTGGTCGCCCGCCTCGGGGCGAACCCCCACTTCGCCGCCGGTGCCGTCGTCGAGCCGTACCGCCCCGACCTCGGCGACCTGCAGGTGGCGGTGCGGTCGTGGCCGACGCTTGCCCTGTCGACGATCGAACGGCCGCTGCGGACCTCGGGTGGCGACATCCTGGCGTACCGCGACAAGTACGTCGCCGGCGAGGGCATGGTCGCTGCCCCGCGTGAGCTGCCGGCCGAGCTCGACGCGTCGCTGGAGGCCGAGCTTCGTCGCCTGGCCCTGGTCACCGCCCGACTGGCGGGGGTGCGTGGCGTCGCTCGCCTCGACTTCCTCTCCGACGGCACCGAGCTGGTGGTCAACGAGCTCAACACCATTCCGGGCTCCCTGGCCCGCTACCTCTGGACGGATCCGCCGGTGGCCTTCGCCGACCTGCTGGGCTCGCTGCTCGACGAGGCCCGTCGCTCGCCTACCCACGCCTACTCGGCGGCCGGTGCCGACGGGACGGTCCTGCGCAGTGCCGGGTCCATTGCCGCCAAGCTGGGCTGAGGCGGTTGCCGGCTCCTCCGCACCTGCTCCACCCCGGTGAGGTCGTGGCGGTCGACGTCCATCCGCACTGGCTGTTCCTCTCCGGTCCTGCCGTCGTCACTGCCGTGGTGGTCGCGGCGGCTGTCGGTGTCGAGCTGGGCGTCCCCCGCGAGCCGTCCGTGCTCCACTGGGTCGAGGGAGCCGCTGCCGCCGTGCCGCTGTGCTGGTTGGCCGTCCGGGTGGTGCGCTGGCGACTGCGACACCTGGTGGTCACCTCGGAACGGATCATCGAGCTCCGAGGCGTCGGACGGCACCGGCCAGCCGAGGTCGGCCTCGGCGAGATCGAACGGGTGGATGCCGTCGTCAGCCTGCCCCGGCGGCTGGTCGGGGCCGGCTCGATGGTGCTCGTGCTCTGGGGGGACGATGTCGCCCGTGTCCTCGAAGACGTGCGTCACCCCGAGGTCTTGGCGCGCGTCATCTCGCGCCGGCTCCCACGTCGTTCGGGATGACCTGGTCGGCATCTCCCGTCGTCGACCGGCCCAAGGGACGGTCGGGGTCGGGCAGCTCAGGGCGGTGACGGCCGCAGACAGCCGGCAGCGGGGCGGAGGTGCCAGACGGAGCGTGGACGTCCTCCGACGCTGACCGTCGTCCCGACCGCCCCCGGCTCGGCGAGGGCGACGACGCTCCCGCCGAACCCACCGCCGGTCAGGCGAGCGCCATGGACGCCCGGGCAGGCCAAGAGCGCGGCGACGGCCGCATCGACCGCCGGAGTGGACACCTCGAAGTCGTCGGCGAGGCTGCGGTGGCTCTCGACGAGCAACGCACCGGCACCGGCCAGGTCGCCGGCGGCCAAGGCGGCGACCACGGCGTCGACGCGGGCGCACTCGGTGACGACGTGGCGCGCTCGGCGGCGGAGCAACGGATCGCGAAGGCCGACGACGTCGTCGGGGCCGGCGAGGCCGAGGGGTCCGACGACGGCCGCTGCTGCCTCGCACTCGGCCACCCGGGCGGCGTAGCCGGCCTCGCGCAACGAGCGGTGGTCGCCCGAGTCGGCGACGACCACGTCGACCGCCTCGGTGAGCGGGACGTCGCGGGTGGTGAGGGTGGCGAAGTCGACCAGGAGCGCGTGGCCGGCTCGGGCGCCGGCACTGGTGAGCGGATCGAGCAGCCCGACAGGTGCCCCGACCAGGTGCTCGGCCTGCTGGCAGAGCCGGGCGACCACGATCGGAGGGCCCTCGACGCCGAGCACGCAGGCCAGGGCGACGGCGAGCGCGGCGCTGGAGGACAGTCCGGCACCGATCGGCAGGGTGGAGGAGATCCGGACGCTCCCACCGGTAGCCGGACGGGCGAGGGCGACGACGGCGGCGGCCAGGCGGGCCCAGGCCGGCTCGAGGGCACCGAGCTGGCGGGGGTCGGGGTCGACGTCGACGGGGATGGTCGCCACCTCTGTGAAGGCGTCCGAGGAGAGCTGGAGCGAGGCGATGGGTGCAGGCTCGAAGGTGGCAGTGGTCCCGACGTCGACGGCCATGGGCAGGGCTCGTCCGGCGTTGTAGTCGGTGTGGTCTCCGATGAGGTTGACCCGACCGGGGGCCCGAGCGTTCGGCACACGTTCAGCATGGCACCGACGGGCCGACTGGTCCGAACGGACGTCCTACTTGACCGATGGAGCCGGGACCGGCCACCATCCGGGGATGCCCGCCATGAGTGCAGATGCCCACCACCCGGCTACCGCTCCGGACCGACGGCGGGCTCGATGAGCGGTCCGCTCGAAGGGGTGCGGATCGTCGAGCTCGCCGGCATCGGACCGGGTCCCTTTGCCGGCATGATGCTGGCGGACGCCGGAGCCGACGTCATCCGGATCGACCGGGCCGACGGGCCTCGCAGCTCCGTGCCCGAGCGGCCTCATGTCGATCTCCTCAACCGAGGACGTCGTTCGGTCGCCGTCGACCTGAAGCATCCCGACGGCGTGGACCTCGTCCTGCGCCTGGTCGAGGTGGCCGATGGCCTGACCGAAGGGTTCCGGCCGGGTGTCGCCGAGCGCCTGGGACTGGGGCCAGAGCCGTGCCTGGCGCGGAACCCGAAGCTCGTCTACGGGCGGATGACCGGATGGGGCCAGGAGGGACCACTGGCGCCGCGGGCCGGGCACGACATCGACTACATCGCCGTGGCCGGGGCCCTCGAGCCACTGGGTCGGGCCGGTGATCGGCCGGTACCGCCGCTCAATCTGGTCGGAGACTTCGGTGGCGGCGGCATGCTGCTCGCCTACGGCATGGTGTGCGCCCTGCTGGCAGCCGGCCGTACCGGCGAGGGACAGGTGGTCGACGCCGCCATGGTGGATGGAGCAGCGGCGTTGATGACGATGGTCTACATGTTGCGCCAGGCGGGCGTCTGGCGGGACGAACGGGGCACCAACCTGCTCGACACGGGTGCTCACTTCTACGAGGTCTACGAGACAGCCGACGGCGGTTACCTGGCCGTGGGTGCCATCGAGCCGCAGTTCTACCAGGCTCTGTTGGTCGGCTTGGGGCTCGATGGCGTCGAGCTGCCGAGGCAGATGGACCGGGAGCACTGGCCCGAGATGAAAGCCCGCTTCGCGCAGATCTTCGCCACCAAGACCCGCGATCAGTGGGAGGAGGTCTTCGCGGGCACGGACGCCTGTGTGGCACCCGTCCTCGGTCTGGCCGAGGCGCCCGAGCATCCGCACAACAAGGCGCGAGGGACGTTCGTCGACGTCGGCGGGGTCCTCCAACCCGGGCCGGCACCCCGGTTCTCGCGCACGCCGTCGTCGGTCCGGCGGCCGCCTCCCCACCCCGGGCAGTGGGGGGACGAAGCGTTGACGGCATGGGGTGTTCCCGCCGAGGAGATCGCCGCCCTCCGGCGAGCAGGTGCCATCGTCTGAAGCCACCAACGACGCGCTGGCCGGTCCCGGACGGGGTTCCGCCCGAGGTTCCGGCCGAGGTGGACGATCCGGTCCGGACCGCCCACCAGATGTCCGCCTGGGGAGCGCGAGCGCCGGCTACAGGTTCACGACGGGGCAGGTCACGGTCCGGGTGATCCCCTCCACGGTCTGCACGCGGCTCACCACCATGCGGCCGAGCTCGTCCATGGTGTCGGCGGCGACCCGCACGATCAGGTCGTAGGGACCGGTCACGTCCTCGGCCGTGACGACACCAGCGATGCCCGACACCGTGCGGGCGACCGCGGCTGCCTTTCCCACCTCGGTCTGGATCAGCACATAGGCAGAGACGGTCATCGCAGGTCCTTCCTCTCGACTTGCTCCCGCTCAGCTCGTTGAGCGTCCGGAACGGAGGGCCATCGCTATCGTAGACACCTTCTCAGGCCCTGGTGGGCCGCTCGCCGGTGGGGCGCCGGGCCGCCGGTCGAGGTGGGGGCCGTACCATTGCAGGATGCGAGTCCGGGAGCGGGGTGACCAGTTCCGCAGACTGGTCCGGTCGGCCTTTGCCGATCTCCTCGACCAGGAGAACCCGATCGGCCGCCTGGCGCTCACGCAAGTCCTGGTGACGGCAGGCGACACCGTCTTCGCCGTGTCGCTGGCCGGCTCCCTCTTCTTCTCCATCTCTCCTCACGCCGCCCAGGGGCGCGTGCTCCTCTACCTGCTGTTGACCATGGCCCCGTTCGCCGTCGTGGCGCCTGCTCTCGGCCCGCTGGTCGACCGCAGCCGCGGTGCCCGGCGGGCCACCGTGGTCACCTCTGCGGTCGGCCGAGCGGTGTTGTCCCTGCTGCTCACCAGCGGCGTCCACTCGTTGCTGCTGTTCCCCGAGGCGTTCGCCATGCTTGTCCTCTCCAAGGTCTACCTGGTGACCAAGGGGGCGCTGGTCCCCGAGATGGCCAAGTTGGCCGATCAGCGATCGACCGGCTCCGACGGGGTCCCGCAACGGGGTCCGACGACCGAGGGCCCCGACTCGACGACCTCCCCGAACGGCGCGGCGGGCGCCTCGACATCCGGGGCGGTTCGGTCGCCGAGCAGCGTGCTCACCACCGACTACGCCAGCATCAACGCCCGCCTCGGACTGCTGGCGTCGCTTTCGGGGTTCGTTGCCGCCCTACCGGCCATCGCACTGTTGAAGCTGGGCGGTGCCTCGTGGGTGCTGGCCTTCGACATCCTGGTCTTCACCGGCGCCGCGGTTGCCGGGTGGCGCCTGCCGGTGCGGGCCGCCCGCCGTGCCGGCAGCCGTGCCCCGGCGCAGGATGCTCTCTCTGACCCCGGACCCGGACCCGGCCCGAGGCCCAGCACCGTCACGGGAGCAGCGGGACAGACGGCATCGTCGAGGGTGGTTCCCCCTGGTTGGACGCTCGAGGAGTGGCAGGCGGACCAGGCGGACCTTGCCATCTTTCGACCCATTGCCGGGCCCGAGGTGGCGAGGGCACGGGTGCCGATGTCGATCCTCAAGGTGGTGGCGGGCTTTCTCACCTTTCTCATCGCCTTCGGGCTGCGCCGCCAGGGCGCGTCGACGTGGTGGTTCGGGCTCCTGCTCGGGGCCGTCACTGCCGGGGCACTTGCCGGCGTGGTGTCGATGCGCCGGCTTCGCCAGTCTGCATCCGAGCAGCAGATCCTCCTCGGGTCGCTCCTGGTGGCGGCGGGCGGGGCCGTCTTCGGGGCTGCCATCGGTGATCGATGGGCCCAGGTGGTCGTGGCGGTGTCGGTGGGCGTAGCGGGATCAGTGGCCAAGCCGTCGTTCGACGCGCTGGCCCAGCAGGGCGTCGAACCGGCGGACCAGGGACGCGCCTTCGCCCGCTTCGAGACCGGCTATCAGCTCATGTGGGTCATCGGCGCGTTCGCTCCGGTGGTGCTCGATCTCGGTATTCCTGTCGGCGATGTCGTCATCGCCGCCCTGACCGGTGTCGGAGCGCTCACCTACCTGACCTACCTCGGGTCGAGCCGGCGCGGGGAACCGCCTCCGGCGGTCAGCCGAGCTCGCGCTCCAGCCGGTCCACTTCGCTGACCAAGGCAGCCGGCAGGCGGTCACCGAAGACGGCAAAGTGCTGGCGGATGAGCGGCACCTCGGCCCGCCACTCTGCGGCGTCGACGCCGAGGAGCTTCTCCATGTCCTCGGTGGACACGGCAAGGCCGTCGGTGTTGATGGCACCAGGTGCAGGCACGGCACCGATCGGGGTGTCCACTGCCGCTGCCCGTCCGGCCACTCGCTCGAACACCCACTCGAGCACCCGTGAGTTCTCGCCGTAGCCGGGCCAGAGCCACCGACCGTCGGCGTCCTTGCGGAACCAATTGACGTAGAAGATCTTCGGGAGCTTCTCCGGGTCGGCCGACTCGCCGATGCGCAGCCAGTGGGCGAAGTAGTCCGCCATGTTGTACCCACAGAACGGGAGCATGGCAAAGGGGTCCCGGCGGAGGTTGCCGACGGCCCCGGTAGCCGCTGCGGTCGTCTCGGAGGCCATGATCGAGCCGAGGAAGACACCGTGGGTCCAATCGCGCGCCTGGAACACGAGCGGCACGACCGAGGCCCGGCGACCCCCGAAGAGGATGGCGTCGATGGGCACTCCGGCCGGGTCCTCCCACTCGGGGGCGATGGCCGGGTCCTGCGCGGCGGGGACGGTGAAGCGTGCGTTGGGGTGCGCGGCGGGGGTCGAGCTCGCCGGGGTCCACTCCTCGCCCTTCCACGACGTGAGGTGGTCGGGAGCCTCGTCGGTCATGCCTTCCCACCAGATGTCGCCGTCGTCGGTCAGCGCCGTGTTGGTGAAGATCGTGTTGGCATCGAGAGTCAGCATGGCGTTGGGGTTGGTGTGGACGTTGGTGCCCGGAGCAACGCCGAAGAACCCTGCCTCGGGGTTGATGGCATACAGGCGACCGTCAGCTCCGAACTTCATCCAGCAGATGTCGTCACCGATGGTCTCCACCTTCCAGCCGGGCAGGGTGGGGATGAGCATGGCGAGGTTCGTCTTGCCGCACGCCGAAGGGAAGGCGCCGGTGATGTAGCGGGTCTCGCCGGCCGGCGAGGTCAGCTTGAGGATGAGCATGTGCTCGGCGAGCCAGTGGTCGTCGCGGGCCATCACCGAGGCGATGCGGAGCGCGAAGCACTTCTTGCCGAGCAGAGCGTTGCCGCCGTAGCCGGAGCCGTACGACCAGATCTCGCGGGTCTCGGGGAACTGCACGATGTACTTGTTGTCCGCGTCACACGGCCACGGGACGTCCTCGGCCCCTTCGGCCAGCGGTGCGCCGACCGAGTGGAGGCACGGCACGAAGTCGCCATCAGGACCGAGGACGTCGAGCGCCCCCTTGCCCATGCGGGTCATGATGCGCATCGAGACGGCCACGTAGGCCGAGTCCGTCAGCTCGACGCCGATGTGGGCGATGTTCGAGCCCAGCGGGCCCATCGAGAACGGGACGACGTACATCGTCCGCCCCCGCATCGAGCCGCGGAACAGGTCGGTGAGGGTCTGGCGCATCTCGGCCGGGTCGCGCCAGTTGTTGGTCGGTCCCGCGTCCTCTTCCTTGACCGAACAGATGAAGGTACGGTCCTCGACCCTGGCGACGTCGCCGGGGTCGGAGCAAGCCCAGTAGCTGTTGGGCCGCTTGGCCTCCGACAGCTTGGTGAACGTGCCCTGGTCGACAAGGAGCTGGCACAGGCGGTCGTACTCCTCGGCCGAACCGTCGCACCAGACTACGGCTGCCGGCTCGGTGAGTGCTGCGACCTCGTCCACCCATGCGATCAGCTTCTTGTTCTCCGTGGGCAACGACAAGGTTCTCCTCCTCACTCGGGGTTCGCCGTGCAGGCTGGTTCCGACGCCGGAGGCGTCAGGACGGAGCGGGCACGCCCGTCAATGGTAGCGGGGAGCGGGCACGTGGTCAGGCGGCGTGGTAGGCAGGGCCGATGGCAGGCGATCGCGTCGGTGCGGGCACGCCCCGGCAGTCGGTGGTGGGCGACGAGTTCGCCGTCATCGATCGCCTGCGCGCGAGGTTCGAGGCTGCCGCAGGCGGGGGTGCGCCGGCGGGCGAGGTGTGGATCGGCGACGACGCCGCGTGGGTCCGAGCCCCCTCGGGGTCGCTCCTGCTCGCTACCGACCTGGTCGTTGCCGGCGTCCACGTCGACCTCCGGTGGTGCTCGCCGGCGGACGTCGGCTTCAAAGCCGTCATGGTCACCGTGTCCGACGTCGCCGCCATGGGGGGACGACCCGGGCACCTGCTGGTATCGGTGGCCGCTCCGGCGTCGGTGTCGCTCGACGAGGTCGCCGAAGGCGTGGCCGAAGCGGCCCGTCTGGTCGGTGCTCCGGTGGTGGGCGGCGACCTGAGTGCAGGGCCCGTGCTCGTCGTGTCGGTGGCGGTCGTCGGGTTCCTCGAGCCAGCATCGACCGACGGGACGGTCGGCCCGCTCCAACGTGCCGGAGCTCGCCCCGGGGACGCCGTCTACGTGACCGGCCCCCTCGGGGCCTCGGCGGCCGGGCTAGCCCGGCTCCGTGCCGAGCCACCCTCCTCTCCCGCCACTGCTTCGGTTCTTCCGGACGGCGTGGATGCGGCGCTTGCCGTGGCCCACCGCCGCCCGGTCGCCCGGCTCGAGGAGGGGAGCACCGCTCGCCGTGCCGGGGCTCGAGCGGCGATCGACATCTCGGACGGCTTGCTGGCCGACGTCGGCCACCTGGCCGAGGCATCGCAGGTCGGCGTGGCGATCTCGGACGTCCCCGTCGCTGCCGGGGCCACCCTGACCGACGCCCTCGGGGGTGGTGAGGACTACGAGCTGGTGGTCTCCACGCCCGTACCCGACCGGCTCGAGACGGCGTTCGCCGCGGCTGGGCTGCGGGCCCCGATCCGGATCGGCGAGTGCACGACCGAGGCAGGGGTGGTGCGTCTCGACGGCCAGCCTGCCCCCGCCGCCGGGTGGCGTCATCGGCTGGGCTGACCTGCGGCCCGACGCAGCAGAGCCGGCCGTGGGCCTGACCAGGACCAGGACCAGCACGGTGGCGGGCGGATCGGCCCCTGGCGAGCCAGACTTTCGGGATGGCCTACGAGCGGTTCCCCCGGAGGCGGCGATGACTGCCGGTGGTACGGGGGTGGGGGACGGGGGAGCCAGGCGGCCGGACCTTGCCGGGGCACGCATCGTGGTGGTCGACGACGAGGAGAGCATCACCGACCTCGTGGCCCTGGCACTCGGTCTGCACGGTGCTGCCGTCGAGGTCGCCCACGACGGCCGCCACGCCCTGGAGGTAATCGGACGCGTCCGACCACACGCCGTAGTGCTCGACGTCATGCTGCCCGATCTCGACGGGCTGGAGGTGTTGCGGCGCCTGCAGTGGGACCCGAGCACGGCCTCCGTGCCGGTGCTGTTCCTGACGGCCAAGGGGAGCGTGGACGACCGGGTGCAGGGGCTCGCCGCTGGCGGTGACGACTACCTGGCCAAGCCGTTCAGCATCGAGGAGCTGGTGTGGCGAGTGGCGGCCGTGCTGCGTCGATCGGGAGGCGTGGTGGATGACGGCCCGCTGCTCTCGTTCGCTGACCTCCGGCTCGACGAGGACACCTACGAGGTCTGGCGGGGCGATCAGGCGATCGACCTGACCCCGACGGAGTTCCGGCTCCTGCACTTCCTCCTCGTCAATGCTGGTCAAGTCGTCTCGAAAGCTCAGATTCGCGAGGCCGTCTGGGAGTACGCCTTCGACGGCAAGCTCAACATGGTCGAGGTCTACGTCAGCTACCTCCGCAAGAAGCTCGACGCGTGTGGTCCTCCGCTCATCCGCACGGTGCGCGGTGTCGGCTACACGCTCCGACTGCCACCCGAGCCGCGTACGAGCGTCGACCGGGCCACTGTCGACCAGGCCAGGGCTTCGGGCTCGGAGCATCGGCTCACGTGACCCTTCGGGTCCGCCTGCTCCTTGTGCTCGTGGCCCTCGCCACCGTCGGCCTCGTCGTCACCGACGGCGTGACGTACGCGTCCCTCCGGTCGTTCCTCACTACCCGGGTCGATCAGCAGCTCGAGGTGGCCGCCTTCCCGGTCGAGCGCCACCTGTTCGCCGCCGCCGGTCTGGCCCCCGCGTCGGGCGTGCGTCCGGTGGCGCCGTCGGGGTCCAAGGCGACAGCGCCGCATCGGACCATCCCCGGCCCAGGCGGGCGAGGCCGAGCACGGAGCGGTCCAATCGTGTCGGGCACGTTCGCCGAGCTGCGAAGCCCGAACGGCTCCGTGCTCGCCCACGCATCCTTCACGCTGGGCGGCAAGCAGTCACCCGCCCCGCTGCTCCCTGCCCGTCTGCCGGTGCTGGGTCCTTCCGGCTCACCCACCTTCTTCACCGTGGGATCGGGCCCGACTGGCCCGGGCTACCGGGTCATGGCGCGCACGGTGCTGGACGGGCGAGCTGTCTTGGTGGTGGCCCAGCCGACGAACGAGCTTTCCAGCACCCTCAACCGGCTGCTCGTCGTCGAGGTGGTGGTCTCGGCCGCCGTCCTGGTGGGACTGGCGGCGTTGGCCTGGTTGCTGGTCCGCCGTGATACCCGTCCCATCGAGGACATGGCAGCCACGGCGGCGGCTATCGCTGCCGGCGACCTGAGCCTCCGGGTCAGCTCGGGTCGTTCGGGTTCGGAAGTCGGCCGACTGGCCACTGCCTTCAACACGATGATCGGGGAGATCGAGGACGCCTTCGCCGCGCGCGTGGCGTCGGAGGACCGGCTCCGACGGTTCCTGGCTGACGCGTCGCACGAGCTGCGGACTCCGCTCACGTCGATCCGCGGCTACAGCGAGCTGTTCGAACTGGGCATGAGCGAACGACCCGACGACCTTGCCCGGTCGCTGAGCCATGTACGCGCCGAGGCGGCACGGATGGAGCGCCTGGTCGACGACTTGTTCTTGCTCGCCCAGTTGGACCACGAGCGTCCCTTGGCCAGCGAGCCCGTCGATCTGGCCGTGGTGGTTGGACGCGCTGTCGACAGTGCCCGACTGCGGGCTGACGCTCACCCGATCACACTGTCCGTGTCGGTCCCGGTGGTCGTCCAGGGCGACGAGTTCCGGCTCCGCCAGGTGGTCGACAACCTGGTCACCAACGCGGTCGTCCACACGCCGCCGGGGACACCGGTGACCGTCCGGGTCGGCGTCGACGGGACGGAGGCCGTCCTCGAGGTCAGCGATCGAGGACCCGGCATCCCCGACGACCAGCTCTCCCACATCTTCGAGCCGTTCCACCGGCTTGACCGGTCTCGCTCCCGGACGACGGGGGGAGCTGGGCTGGGCCTGGCCATTGTGGAGGCGGTCGTCCATGCGCACGGTGGGACGGTGGTGGCCCGCCCAGGAGAGGGTGGCCACGGTGTCGCCTTCGAGGTCCGCCTCCCGATCGGTTCCCTGGTGGAGGAGGATGGGGACGCGGCGGCGTCCTCGGTTGGAGCGCACAAGCCCGGTGCCGAGGCGAGCACGTCCACGGGGAAGGCCACCACGCCGAGCCCGGGCTGACGGTCGGCGACGACTGACGCTGCCGGCTGGGCCTCGCCGGCAGAGGCTATGAGGGGTTCGTCGCTGCTGTTGGGCGCAGCCGCTCAGCCGCCCCTTGGAGCCTTGCCTCCGGCCGCGGTGCGGCCGGAGGCACCACCAGCGACGCGGACGCCAGCGGTAAGTGCCCTGAGACCTCTGGTGCCGGTTGTCGAGGTGGGGAGTGGGGCCGTCAGGTCCGCCAGGACCACCTGCTGGCCTCGGTGCACTCCAGCAGTGACCTGCGTCCAGCGGGCGCCCACCACCCCTGTCGTGATCCTGACGAGGGAGACCGTGCCTGCCGTGTCGACATCGACGGTGCGGACAGCCCCGACGCGGTGGACGGCCGAGGTCGGCACCACGGTGACATCGGTGGCGTGGCCGACCATGACGGCCACCGATGCCTGGCCACCGGTGCGCTCGGTGAGGCCGGTGCCGGGGGCGATGGTCACCGTCACCGGGTAGGTGGTGACGCCGGAGGAGGACGTGGTGGCGACCAGGCCGATGTTCGTCACCGTGGCGGCGACGGCTGTGCCCGTGGCGTCCGGGACGACCGTCGCGTGCTGGCCGACTGCCAGCTCGGCCAGGTCGGCGACCGGTACGGCCAGCCCGACGTCAACCGAGCCGGGGGCGATGACGACGATGGACGCGGCGGCGGTGCTGCGTCCCCCGACCCTTGCCGAGATGGTCTGGCCGGGAGCGAGCCCGACGGCGGCGACGGTTCCCGTCAGCGGGGTGGTCAAGGTGGCGTCGCCGACGGCCCGCTCGGCGTCGGCAAGCTGTGCGGAGGCGACGTCGACTGCTGCCTGGTCACTGGCCAGCTGTTGAGGGCTGGCGGGCGTCGTCCCACTCGACTGGTTGGCGCTCGGGGACGTGGAGCTCCCGCCAGACGGAAAAGCCCCGGTCCGGGCTGCCCCGCCGCTCCCGCTGCCGGCGGTGCTGGTGGAACGGGAGAGCATGCCGGCGAGTGCCGTCTCGTCCGACTCGAGGGTGGCGGTGTCGGCAGCGACTGCGGTCTGCTCGTGAGCAACCTCGCCGAGGGCGTTGGCGCAGGACGTCCCGCCCGTCCCGCCCGTCCCGCTCGTCCCGCTCGTCCCGCCCGTGGACGGGGCGAATGCCGTAGAGGACCGACCGGTGGCCCCCGTTGAGCTCGCACCGGTTGCTTGTCCGGTCGCGCTGGTCGTGAGCGGGGCCGCTCCGCAGACCTGTTCGGCGCCAGCGAGATCAACTTCGGCGACGTGCTCGGCCCCGTCGAGGGCGCGCTGGTCAGCTATGACGGCGGTCTGTGCCGAGGCGAGCTCTTGTGCCGTGGTAGCGGACGACCCGGCCGACGGGGTCGACGTCTCGGACTCGCTGGCCTCGGCTGCCGCCAAGGTCGCCTGGGCGGATGCCACCTGGGACTGAGCTTGGGCCTCGGTGGCTTGCAGGGGACCCGGGACCAGCGTGGCGAGGGTCTGACCGGCGGTCACGTGCTCGCCGACCGTCACCGGGACGGTGGCGACCGTCCCGGCCTCGTCGAACGCCACCGACGCCTGGTTGACCGGGACGAGCGTACCGACAGCGGTCAGCTCGGCCGTCGGGGAGCCCGTGGTCACTCGGGCCAGGCGGTAGGGGGACCCAGGCGTGCTCGACAGCACGACACCGGCGGCCGTGGCACCGGCGACGAGGCAGACGGCGACCGCCCACCTCGCCCGGCGCCGCCAGCGCCTTTCGAAGTGACCGGCACGGCTCGAAGATCTGGTGGTCTGGGCCACGGGTGCGCTGCCGCCCCCTCAGGCGGTCGCGCCGGCGCTACCGCCGGCCGACGTTCCAGAACCGGAGCTGGCCGACCGACCCGCCCCGAACCCGCCCGCCCCGAACCCGGCACAGCCGTTCGGCCCGGGCGACGAGATGGCGACGGAGCGGGCGGCCACGGCTCCGGTGGAGCTGGCCGGGCCGAGCGCTCGGACGCACTTGCCGACGGCGAGGTCGGTGGGTGCCGCCGGTTCGGTCTCGGAAAAGCTGGTCGACGACGTGGTATCGACGGTGACCGTACGGTGGGCGTCCGTCCTGGGGTTGGTCGTGGTGACGGTCAACGACGTGCCAGTCGTGGCGGCTACTTGACCGACGACGAACCGCCCGACGCCCGAGGGCCGCCGTCGGCGATCAGCCGGGAGCGACCCCTGGCCCCGTTTCGCGGTCGGGTGTCCCGCACGGAAAGCGCCGAAACCGGCTGCTCCGCCGCGGCCACACGAGCCTGAGGCAGTGGCGTCGACGAGGACCGTGGTGGCTACGAGTGTCGTCGGCGGGGCCGTCGGTGAGGGGGAAGAAGAAGAGGACGACGAGCTGCTCGTGGGAGGTGCGGCTACGGCTGTCACGCAGGCGCCGACGACTACGGCCGACGAGGCGGCGGGGACGGTCTGGGTGAAGGTGGTGGCGGTGGTGTACGTGACAGTCGTCTGGCCGCTGCGGGGGTTCTGGACCTCCATGGACTGGCCGGCCACGGCGGCGATCGTTCCCGACACACCGGGCGGCGCGGTCGGGGTGCGTGTCGCCGACGACGGTGCCGTTTGCGCGGTGGAGGCCGACGCGGTCGTCGACGAGCCGCAGGCGGCCACGACGATGGCCATGGTGCCGAGGGCTCCGACCACGGCAGCGGTCCGGCGCCGGTTCAGGTAGACGGCACGGCGGGAAAGTGGGTGCATGCATGCTCCTTGGGATCTCGGGCGAGGATCGAACGATCGGCGAGGCAGGTGACGGGGAAAGGCTGTGGCCACGTGGCCCTCACTCGCTGCGAAGTGCGTCGATGGGTGCCAGCCGGGCGGCGCGGCTGGCGGGGTAGACGCCGAAAGCAATGCCGAGGACGACGGCGACGCCGATCGACCCGGCTGTCGCCGATGCCGAGAGGGCGATGGGGTCGTGGACGAGCGGAGGCAGCACCACGGAGCCCACGATGCCGAGCACGACGCCGAGGACGCCGCCGACGAGCCCCAGCAGGGAGGCTTCGACGAGGAACTGCTTGCGGATCAACGCGGGCGTGGCCCCCAGAGCCTTCCGCAACCCGATCTCGCGGACGCGCTCGGTGACCGAGACCAACATGATGTTCATCACCCCGATCCCGCCGACGAGGAGGGAGATCGCCGCGATCCCGCCGAGCAGCACCGTCAGGGTTCGGTCGACCGACGAGGCGGTGGTGAGCAGTTGCTGCTGCGAGGAGATGGTGAAGTCGGCAGCCGCCGGGGTGGTGATCCCGTGAAGGGCAAGGAGCTCGGTGTCGGCCTCTTGGTACGCGGCGGACAGCGTCGACGGTGAGGTCGCCTCGAGGAGGATCTCTTGGACTTGGTCTCGGCTGGTGCCGCCGAAGATGGACCTGGCGGCCGTGGTGATCGGGACGATCGCCTGGTCGTCGAGGTTCGAGGTCGCCGTCGATCCCGCTGACGTCAGGACGCCGACGACCGTGAGCGGTGTTCCTCCGACGTCGACGGTCTGACCGACGGGGTCGCGCAAGCCGAAGAGCTCCTGGGCCGTCGTGGGGGCGAGCACCGTGACGGCAGCACCCGTGCGGACATCAGCGGCGGTGAGGAACCGGCCCTCGGCGACCGTTCGTGCCCGGACTCCCAGCCACGACGGCGTAGTCCCGACCACCGTCGTCGTCCACGTGGCGGTGCCGGCGACCAGTGTCTCGCTACGCGAGACGGTCGGGGCCACGGCAGCCACGTCCGGTGCGACCACGTGCGACTCGAGGGCGTCGGCATCCTGCACCGTCAGGGTCGACGCCGACCCGAGACCACCCCGGACGCCGGCTGTAGACGTGGAGCTACCCGGCGAGACGATCAGCAGGTTGGAGCCGAGGGACGACACCTCGGCGTTGACCTGCTGCTGGGCACCCTCACCCAGGCCGACGGTGAGCATGACGGCGGCGATGCCGATGAGGATGCCGAGGACGGTGAGCGAAGAGCGCAGCCGATGGGTGAGGATGGCGCGTCCGCCGGTGCGGAGGGTCTCGAGCCAGGTCATCCCCGAGGCTCCCCGCCCGGCCGGTTCGCTGGCGTCCCAGCCACTCCGGTGCTGCTGACCTGTCCGTCGAGGAGGTGCACGGTGCGCTCGGCGGCCTCGGCGACATCGCGGTCGTGGGTGATGAGCACCACGGTGCGACCGCTGGCGTGGACCTCGCCGATGAGGGCCATGACGTCGGAGGCGGACGTCGAGTCGAGGTTCCCGGTGGGCTCGTCGGCCAAGATGAGGTCGGGCTCGGTGACGAGCGCACGGGCCACGGCGACTCGCTGCTGCTGTCCTCCGGAGAGCTCGCCGGGTCGGTGGGTGAGCCGGTTCCCGAGCCCAACTCGCTCGAGAGAGGCACGCGCCCGTTCGGTCCGGCGGGAGCGCTCGACGTCTGCGTAGACGAGCGGCAGCGCGACGTTGTCGAGGGCCGACAACGAGGGCAGCAGGTTGAACTGCTGGAAGACGAAGCCGATCCGACGGTTGCGGACGTGGGCGAGCTCCTCTTCGCCCATGCGGTCGACGGCTTCACCGGCGAGCCGGTAGGTGCCTGACGTCGGCACGTCGAGGCACCCGAGGATGTGCATCAGCGTCGACTTGCCTGATCCCGAAGGGCCCATCACGGCGACGTACTCGCCACCTTCCACGACGAGCGAGACGCCGCGGAGGGCATCGACGGCAAGCTCGCCGCTGCGGTAGGTCTTCCTGACGTCGTCGAGCTCGATCACCGGCACCACAGGAGCCGGGAGTGCGTCGACCAAGAGCCCCGTGGGCTCTCCGGCGTCGACGGGGTCCTGAGCGGCGCTCACGCTCCGCCCCCGAAGCCACCCCCGCCCCCGAAGCCGCCCCCGAAGCCACCCCCGCCCCCGAAGCCGCCCCCGCCCCCGAAGCCGCCCCGCCTTGACGCAGCAGCCCCGGGGCGAGCGACACGAAGGGTCGGGATGACGACCTGGTCGCCGGCGGCCAGTCCACTGACGATCTGCGTCTCGCCCCCCGCCGCGATCCCCACCGTCACCGCCCGGGTGACGTCGTGGCCCCCGTCGACCACGTCGACGCTGACCGCTCCCGACACCGTGGTGTGCAACGCCACCGTGGGGACCTCGAGGATGTTCTGCAGCACCTTGGTGATGATGGCGACGGTGGCGGTGGTGCCGCCGTAGAGCCCTGAGGGGCTGCCGGTCACGTCGACCACCACGGGGAAGGAAGCCACGCCGGAGCTGGCGGTGGCTTCGAGGCCCACGGAGCCCACCGTGCCGTAGACGGGTGTCGTCGAGCCGGCGATGGAGATGACCGCCTGGTCCCCGGTTGCGACTTGGGCGACCTGGCTGTCGTCGACGGAGGTGTCGACGACGAAC
This sequence comes from Actinomycetes bacterium, assembly GCA_021798955.1. Taxonomy (GTDB): domain Bacteria; phylum Actinomycetota; class Acidimicrobiia; order Acidimicrobiales; family RAAP-2; genus JAJZJT01. The sequence continues at coordinate 135,482 of JAJZBK010000001.1, read as the reverse complement.
GAGCCGGTGCTCACCACGACGAAGTCGGCTGTCGTCGACGAGGACTGGGTGCCAGCCGCCGAAGATGCCGACCCGCCGGTGGATCCCCCGGTGGCGCCCGACGCTCCGGTCGCCGACGCCCCTCCGGCGGCTGACCCGCCGCCAGAAGTCGTCGACCCACCACCTCCGACCGACTCACCTACCGAGACCTCCACCGACGCCACGGTCCCGGCGATGGTCGACGTCAGGGTGGCGTCCGACACGTTGGTCTGTGCCGACGACACCTGGGCCTCTGCGGCGACGATCGCCGCGTTGTCGGCGTCGAGCTGGGCCGTCGAGGCTCCAGCGGCCTGGTCCGAGGACAGTCGCGCCTGGTCGAGGGCGAGCGTGGCCTGGGCCTGGGCGAGCGCGGCGTCAAGCTCGGTGGGATCGAGGGTGCCGAGCGTCTGCCCGGCAGCCACCTGCTGTCCGACCGCCACGTCGACCGCGGTCACGACGCCGCTGACGGCGAAGGAGAGGTCCGCCTGTTGGGCGGGCTCGACCGTCCCGGTGGCCGACACCGACTGATCGAGCGTCGAGGGGGTCACCGTCACGACACGTGTCGCAGTCGCTGCTGCCGAGCTGGCCGGACGAGTCCCCAGCCAGGCCCCGAGCCCGCCTCCGACGACGACGAGCACGCCGACGACCAGGAGCACACGGGTCCGCCTCTTGTGCTTCCCTGTGCTGTCTGTTGTCGGGCGCAACCGCACGGACCACCTCGTCTCTCCATCGGCGGGGGTGCGTCCCGCTGACGACCGGGTGCTCGAAGCCGAGCACCGTGAGCACACTCGAGCGACCTTGGAATTTCCTCGGAATTTCCTCGGAACATCCTTGGCTCGAGCCGGGCGTGGACGTGGACGACCGGGGCGGGGTGGGCGTAGCCGGATTGCGCGGCCGGGCCATAGGTAGCTGTTGTCAGGTGCAGCGGACCAGCCGGGCGTGGGGACGTGACCGACCAGCCGGGCGTGGGGACGTGACGGACCAGCCCGACCGACAGCCGACGGGGCGAGGACGGTGGATGCCGCTGCCTACGGCACCGTCGAAGACGACGAGCGGGTGGCGACGGGCCCCCGCCGGTCAGCGGGTCAGGACGGGCGGGTGCGCACCGGTGGCTTGGTCACCTTGCCGGCGCGGATGCAGGACGTGCAGACGTCGAGCCGGGTCGGTGCACCGTTGACGAGCGCCCGGACTCGCTGGATGTTGGGGTTCCAGCGACGCTTGGTGCGCCGGTGGGAGTGGCTGATGCTCATCCCGAACGACGGCTTCTTGCCACACACCTCGCAGACCGCTGCCATCTTGCGTCGACTTCCCTTCGTACTGCTCGGCGAACGGCCGAAAGGTTAGCATCCTGGCCATGGGCGCTCTCGACGCACTCGGGCCGGCGGAGCTGCGCCAGGCGATCACGACTTATCGCGACGTCCTCCAGGCCCACCAGGAGGCCATCAACCGCCTCAACGTCTATCCCGTGCCCGACGGCGACACCGGCACCAACATGGCGCTCACCGTCGAGTCGGTGGTCAACGAGCTGGCCGAGGCTGCGACCGGGGACGACCAGCTCGACCTCGATGCCACCTGTCGGGCCGTGGTGCACGGGTCACTGATGGGGGCCCGGGGGAACTCGGGGGTGATCCTTTCCCAGCTCCTGCGGGGACTTGCCGAAGGTGTTGGTGCCGCCGGTGACGCAGCAGGGCCGAAGGACGTGGCCGACGCCCTCACTCGGGCCGACGAGCTGGCACGGGCCGCCGTGTTGCGTCCGGTCGAAGGCACGATCCTCACCGTCGCCCGCGGCGCCGCCTCGGCGGCGGCCGAGGCGGCCGAGGCGGGCAAGTCGCTGCTCGACGTCGCCGAGGCGGCACGAGCGGGTGCTGCCGAAGCGCTGGAACGAACCCCCGACCTGCTGGCGGTCCTGCGCCAAGCCGGCGTCGTCGACGCTGGAGGTTCGGGCTTCCTCCTCTTCTTCGACGCGCTGCTGTCGGTGATCGACGGTCGTCCGCTGCCGGCGCCGCCTTCCGTGCCCGTGGGGCCGGTAGCGTCGGCACCGGCGCCGACTGGGGCGGGCGACGACGCAGGGCCTTCGGTCGCCGACCTCCGCTACGAGGTGATGTACCTCCTCGAGGCCGAGGACGACACGATCCCGTCCTTCAAGGAGGTCTGGGCGGGTCTCGGTGACTCGATCGTGGTAGTCGGCGGCGGCGGGCTGTGGAACTGCCACATCCATACCGATGACGTCGGCGCAGCGATCGAAGCGTCCCTCGACGCCGGCCGACCGCGCAACATCCGGGTCACCGACCTTCTCGAGCAGGTGGAGGAGGAGCGCTGGGTTCGCGAGGGGGCGGCACGGGCGGACTCCGGACCGCCCGAGGAGCCACTCGGGCCACCCCCGGTGACCGCGGTCGTGGCGGTGGCGTCCGGGGACGGCGTGGGCCGCATCTTCCGCTCGCTCGGCGTGCACCGGGTGATCGCCGGTGGACAGTCGATGAACCCGTCGACCGCCGAGCTCCTCGAGGCGGTAGAGGCCGTGGCCTCCGACGAGGTGATCATCCTGCCCAACAACAAGAACATCCAGGCAGTGGCCGGCGCGGTCGACGCCCTGACCAGTCGCACAGTTCGTGTCGTGCCGACCGACACCATCGCCGAAGGCTTCGCTGCACTGCTCGCTTACGACCCCGAGGCGCACGGCGACGACAACGCTGCTGCCATGGCGGCGTCGGCTCGTCGGGTCGTCCCCGGCGAGGTGACCCAAGCAGTCCGCGCCGCCGAGACGGAGGCGGGGACGGTCCGTGCCGGCGACTGGCTCGGGCTGTCCCGCCAAGGAATCGCGACGGTGGCTCCCACCGTCACCGAGGCGGCGTGCGCGCTCCTCGACGTGCTGGTCACCGACGAGCACGAGCTGGTCACCCTGATCGAAGGTGACGGATCTTCGGCAGCGGCGACTCGTCGGATCACGGAGTGGCTCCACGAGTACCGGCCCGGGGTCGACATCGAGGTCCACCATGGTGGCCAGCCGCTCTACCCGTACCTGTTCTCGATCGAGTGAACGGGCGACCACCGGAACCAACGACGAGGACGCACGGGGGGAGCCCGTGACGGGACGTCGGCTCCGACAGCTCGCCGAGCTGCCGGTGTCGGTGCTCGAGACCGTCGGGCCGCGAACGGAGCGCGAGCTCGAGCTCCTCGGCATCACCACCGTGCTCGACCTGCTCCAGCACACGCCCCGGCGCATGGTGGATGCCTCGCGCCTGGCCCAGTGGGCGGACCTACGACCCGACGAGCTGGCCACCGTGCTCGGGCGGGTGCAACGGGTGAGCCGGTCCGCTCCTCCACGAGGGAGGCGGCGGGCGGTGCGGGTCGAAGTGGTGGTCACCGACGACAGCGGAACCGGCCGCGTCGTGTTCTTCAACCAGCCGTGGCGGGCAGTGCAGCTCTCCGTCGGCACCGAGGCGCTTTTCGTCGGCAAGGCGGGAACGTTCCGAGGCGACCTCCAGCTGGTGAACCCGGTGGTGGAGGTCCTTCGACGAGCCGAGGACGCCGGGAGTGCCGAGGGCATCGAGGGCGTCGAGGGCATCGAGGGCATCGAGGAGGAGCCGGTTCGACGGGGTCGGATCATCCCCGCGTACCCACTGACCGACAAGACGACGCTCACCTCGGCCCGCTTGTCGCGTCTGGTGGCCGAAGCGCTCCGGCGCTCGGGGACCTTTGCCGACCCGGTGGAAGACCGGTGGCGCCGGCGCTTCGACCTGGTCGATCGCACCTCCGCCTACAACGACATCCACCGGCCCACCCGCTTCGCCGACCGCGACGCCGCCCGCCGCCGGCTGGCGTTCGACGAGCTCCTCCGGCTCCAGCTGGCCCTCGTGCGCCGTCGGGCCGCCGAACGGCAGCGAGCGACGGGGATCGAGCACGTGGTCGTGCGGCCCGATGGTTCGCCGACCCTCGTCGACCGGTTCCTCGCCGATCTCCCGTTCCGTCCGACGGACGGTCAGCTGTCGGCCATCGCCGAGATCCGAGCCGACCTGGGGGCGCCGCCGCCGATGCACCGGCTGCTGCAGGGTGACGTCGGGGCGGGCAAGACCGTGGTCGCCGTCGCTGCCATGCTCGTCGCCGTCGAAGGCGGGCACCAGGCAGCCTTGATGGCTCCGACCGAGGTGCTCGCCGAACAGCACGCGCTGGCGCTCGGGGAGCTCCTTGCGAGCCTCGAGGTCGACGACGACGGCGCGCTCGGCGGGCGTCGTCCGCTGACGGTCGCCCTGGTGACCGGCCGGACGCCGGCAGCGGAGCGCTCCCGTGTTCGAGCGGGGCTGGCCGACGGTTCGGTCGACGTGGTCGTGGGCACCCACGCCCTCCTCACCGAAGACGTCGTGTTCCGCTCGCTCGGGGTGGCGGTCGTGGACGAGCAGCACCGGTTCGGGGTCGAACAGCGGGCGGCGCTGCGCGCCAAGGGGGGCTTCGGTGTGGCCGACGGGCCGGAGCCCGACTTGCTGGTGATGACGGCCACGCCCATCCCGCGGACTGCCGCCATGGTCCTCTTCGGCGACCTCGACCTGACCATCATCGACGAGCTGCCGCCCGGGCGGATCCCGGTCGAGACCACCTGGGCTCGTAGCCCGCTCGAGGTGGCTGCCGCCTGGGCCCGTGTCCGTGAGGAGGTGGCGGCCGGCCACCGGGCCTTCGTGGTCTGCCCGCTGGTCGAAGGTTCCGAGCGGGTGGAGGCCCGCTCGGCGGTGGAAGAGGCCGAACGCCTCGCCGCCGACGAGCTGGCAGGGCTCCGCGTCGGCCTGCTCCACGGCCAGTTGCGGCCGAGCGACAAGCAGGCGGCGATGGGTGCCTTTCGGCGCGGTGAGCTCGACGTGCTGGTCGCCACCACGGTGATCGAGGTCGGAGTCGACGTGCCCGAGGCCACCGTCATGGTCGTCGAGTCGGCGGACCGGTTCGGGATCGCCCAGCTCCACCAGCTCCGGGGTCGGGTAGGGCGCGGCGGTGATCCGTCATGGTGCTTCTTGCTCGCCGAGGACCCAGGCCCCGAGGGCGAGGCACGGCTCGGCGCCCTCGAGTCGTCGACCGACGGCTTCGCCCTGGCCGAGGTCGACCTGTCGCTGCGCGGCGAGGGCACGTTGTTGGGCGCCCGGCAGCAGGGCCGGAGCGACCTCAAGTTGGCCCGGTTGCTCGAGGACGCGGACCTCGTGGTGGCGGCCAGGGAAGTGGCGGACGCGCTCGTTGCTGACGATCCCACCCTCGAGCAGGCACCGTTGCTCGCCGACGAGCTCGAGCTGTTCGTCGACGACGGCGAAGCCGAGTACCTGGTGAAGAGCTGAGCGAGAGGCACGGCGAGCTGTCACTGTCTGTCGGCACCGGCCGACGGGCACCGGCCGACGGGCACCGGCCGACGGGCACCGGCCGACGGGCACCAGCCGGTAGGCTCAGGTGGTGCGCGTGATCGGAGGTGAGCTGCGAGGAAGGAAGCTCGTTGCCCCTCCTCTGACAGATCTTCGTCCGACGTCTGACCGAGTGCGCGAGGCGGTCTTCGACATCTTGTTCAGCCTGGGTGGCGTCGAGGGCGCCCGGGCGGCCGACGTGTTCGCCGGAAGTGGCGCACTCGGCATCGAAGCGCTGTCACGGGGAGCGGCGGAGGTCACCTTTGTCGAACGTGACCCGGCGGCGGTCACCGGGCTGCGCCGGAACCTCGCGTCGGTCGGCCTGGTCGATGCCGAGCGTTCGGGCAGGGCGCACGTCGTACGGGCAGACGCGACGGGCTGGGCCAGGGGAACGGCCACCCACTACGACGTGGTCCTGTGCGACCCCCCCTACGCCTTCACCGCCTGGGCGCCGTTGCTCGAGGCCCTCTCCGCCGACGTCGCCGTTCTGGAGAGCGCCGAGGAGCCCGAACTACCGGCGGGCTGGGCAGCCCTCCGGTCGCGTCGCTACGGCGGTACGCTCGTGACCGTGGTCACGTCCGACCGGGCTCCCGTTCCGGCACGATCCGTTGTCGCTCGATCGGCCCCGACGCGATCGGCCTCGCAGCAACCCGCGCCAGCGCACTCGGTGCCAGGAAAAGGTACATGGTGAAGATCGCACTCATTCCCGGGTCGTTCGACCCGGTGCACAACGGCCACCTCGAGGTGGTGGAGCAGGCCGCCCGGCTCTTCGACGAGGTGGTGGTCGCCGCGTTGCGGAACCCGCAGAAGAGCGAGCCGCTCTTCGACCTCGACGAGCGCCAGCTCATGCTGGAGGAGTCCCTTGCTCACCTCTCCAACGTGCGGATCGTGTCGGTGTCGACACTGGTGGTCAACGTGGCGCGCGACGTCGGGGCAACGGTGATCGTCAAGGGCCTGCGCGCCGTCTCCGACTTCGAGAACGAGCTGCAGATGGCCCAGATGAACAAGGAGCTCTCGGGCGTCGAGACCCTCTTCATCCCGACCAGTTCGGCCCACTCGTTCATCGCCTCACGGCTGTTACGCGAGGTGGCCCGTTTCGGCGGCGACGTGACAGGGTTCGTGCCCAAGGTCGTGGCCCGCCGCCTCGAGGAGAAGTTCGCCGATGAGTGACGTCTTCGACGACCTCGAGGAACGGCGGGCGTCCGGCGAGCGGCACGACGCCGAAGACATCGTCCGCGCCGTGCTCGAGCTGGTGCTGAACGCCAAGGCCATGCCCCTGTCGGCGTCGGTCCTGGTGTCGCGAGACGAGGTCGCCGACCTCCTCCAGGAGGCCCTCGAGCGCATGCCGGAGGAGCTGCGCCAGGCTCGATGGCTGCTAAAGGAGCGCGACGCGTTCTTGGCCGAGCGCCAACGCGAAGCCGATGCCCTGCTCGACGAGGTCAAGGTGCAGGCCGAGCGCATGGTCCAGCGCACCGAGATCGTCCGCCAGGCCAACCTCACGGCCCAGCGCATCGTCGACGAGGCCAACGAGGAGGCCCGTCGTCTCCGTCACGAGGCCGAGGACTACGCAGACCAGAAGCTCGCCAGTTTCGAGATCGTGCTCGACCGCACGCTGAAGACCGTGCAGGCGGGGCGGGAGAAGCTCCGAGCCACGCCGGTCGTGCACGACGAGCTGGAAGACGACGGCGTGGACGACGGGCTCGGGGACCGAGGCGGCTGGGAGGACCGAGGCGGCTGGGAGGACGTCGTAGACGATCGGGGCGCCGGACAGCCGGACGACGGGCCCGACGCGTTCTTCGACCAGGACCTCGACTGACGCACCCGATGGCCCCGGATCGCTCCCGGCCTTACGTCGTCGGGGTCGCCGCCCTCCGGCGTGTGGCGGGCTCCAGTCGCCAGGTCGAGCTTCGTGCGCCCGTGGCCGACGTGGCCGTGCTGTCGGCGTCCGTCCCCGACGACGCCGAGGTCGACGTGCTCGTCGAGCTCTCGTCCTACCCCGGCGGCATCATGGTGACAGGGACGGTGTCTGCCCCCTGGCGGGGAGAGTGCCGGCGGTGCGGCGGCACGGTCGAAGGCCGGCTCTCCTCGGAGGTCCGGGAGCGGTTCGAACCGTCGGCTACCTCCGGCGGAGCCGGGGGCGACGATGACGCCTATGAGCTCGAGGGCACGGACGTCGACCTAGAGCCCCTCGTCCGGGACGCCCTGTTGCTGGAGCTCCCGCTCGCCCCGCTGTGCACCGAAGGCTGCCGGGGCCTGTGCTCCCGGTGTGGGGCCGACTTGAACGTCACTTCGTGCGACTGTGCAGCCGAGGTCGATGTGCGCTGGTCGGTGCTCGACCAGCTACGCGGTCCCGAGGGCGAGTGAGGGGCGGCTCCGGGTCGACTAGGATCGCGCCCCTATGGCCGTCCCCAAGAAGAAGACCTCCAAGGCGAAGAGCCGGAGCCGCCGGGCATCCAACTGGGTGCTCCGTCCGCCGGCCCGTTCGGTGTGCCCGCAGTGCTCGTCTGCCAAGTTGCCCCACGTGGTCTGTCCGAGCTGCGGCTGGTACAAGGGACGCCAGGCGCTCGACGTCGACTGATGGCCAGGCGGCGGGAGCGGCCCACCGGTGACGCCGCTCGGTCCCTGCCGGTTGCCGTCGACGCCATGGGCGGCGACCACGCGCCCGGCGCCGTCGTAGCCGGGGCGCGCCAGGTTGCCGACGAGCGGGGCATCAACGTCCTGTTGGTCGGCCCCGAAGGGGCCATGGGGGACACGGGGGGGCTCCCCGAGCTGCACGCCTCCGAGGTGATCGGCATGGAGGACGATCCCGCCCAGGCCGTGCGGCGCAAGAAGGACTCCTCGCTGGTGCGGGCGGCCGAGGCCGTCCGGGACGGGAAGGCGCTGGCGATGGTGTCGGCGGGGAACACGGGAGCGGCGATGGCCGCCGCGCTGTTGCGCATGGGGCGTCTTCCCGGTGTCATCCGACCTGCCATCGCCACACCCATCCCGAACCCGGGGACAGGACGTCCTCCCACGGTGCTGCTGGATGCCGGCGCCAACGCCGAGTGCAGCGCGGCGATGCTCGTCCAGTTCGCCCAGATGGGGGCGGCGTTCGCTCGCCAGCGCTACGAGGTCAGCCACCCGAGCGTGGCGTTGTTGTCTATCGGCGAGGAGAAGTCGAAGGGGACGCCGCTGACCAAGGAGACCCACCGGCTCCTGGCGGAAGGCGCCTTGGGCGAGGGCGCGACCTTCGTGGGCAACGTCGAAGGGCGTGACTTCCTCCATGGCGTGGCCGACGTGGTCGTCACCGACGGCTTCACCGGCAACGTGGCCTTGAAGACCCTCGAGGGATCACTGCGGTTCTTCATTGGTGCGCTGGCGGAGATCCTCGGACGGCCCTCCCTGACTGACGCGGCACAGGCGGTCGTGGCGGAGCTGGCCCCGCTGGCTGCTGAGCTCGACCCCGAGGCAACAGGTGGAGCGATGCTCCTCGGCCTCGACGGCGTCTGCGTGATCAGTCACGGCTCTTCCTCCCCGACGGCCATCGTCAATGCCGTCACTGTCGCCCACGACCTGGCCGTCGCCGGCTTGGCCGACGCCGTGGCCGACGCAGTCGCACCGGCAGACGGTGCCGCAGTGCCACCGGGGGCACGGATGCCGGAGGTGCCGGCTGCCGGAAGGTGAACAACGGGGCGCGATCGGTCAGCTCGGTGGGCCGAGTCGGATCGCCCACCCCCGGGCGTCCACCGCCATGCAGGAGCCCGCTGCCGGGCACGACACCGAGGTGAGCGCGTGCGTGCCGTCGACGTCGACGGCACGCGACCAGCTCGTGCCGTTGTACCCCCAGGCCAGCCCGGTTGCCCCGACGGCGACGCAGAACGTCGGCCCGGCACACGAGAGGGCGACGGGGTCACCCGTACCGTGCCCTGTCCCCGTCACGGGCAGGGGGACAGGCTGCCCCCACCCCGATCCGTCGAAACGGAGGGCGGTGCCCGTGCTGTCGATGGCCGTGCAGGACGTCTCCGACGCGCAGGAGACGGCGACGACCTGACCGCTCGGGTCGATCGAGTCGGGCCGGCTCCACGCCGAGCCGTCCCACTGGGCGACGCCGCCGTCGGCGGCCATGCACAGGGTCGCCGAGGCACACGACAGGGCGCTTGCCGAGCCCCAGGCTCCCGCCGTCTGGTTCCAACCGGAGCCGTCGTAGTGGTAGGAGAAGCCCTCGGCGTCCACGGCCAGGCAGAAGGTCGGAGAGGAGCACGACAGGGCAGTCGGCTGATGGGCGGCGACGAGCTGGCCGGCCGGTTGCCAGCTCGGGCCGGTGGAGCGGGCGCTCGTGCCGTCGGCGGAGACGGCGATGCAGGTTCCTACTGTCGGACAGGAGACCAGGGCGGCCGGTCCGGAAGCGGGAGGTGGTCCGCCGAAGCCAGGCAGGGTGACGGGACCGGACCAGTTCCCCCCTGCCCAGGTGAACGCCGACGTGCCGGTGACCGCGGTGCAGCTCGAGGTGGTCGGGCACGACACCTCGTCGAGTGGCCCAGGCGCCACCGGCTGAGGGGCGGACCAGCCAGCCGCTCGGGCCGGCGTGGCTACCGTCGCCGGTGGTCGCGAGCTGGTAGCGGCGCCTGCACCGGTGCTGCGGTGCGGTGGCGGGCCCGTGCAGGCAGCAGCCACGATCGCCGCACCGAGGGCGGCGAGCACGCCCAAGAGGGGACGCCTCCGGTCCTCGTGGACGGTGGGGACACGCTGCCCGCCTCGGCGTCGCTCGTCGCGGCGGCGAACGGCACGGGCCGCTGCTGGGTGGCCGGCGGTCTCCTTCCGAGTGCTCACGGGAGAGGCCCCCTCTGGCCGCTCACGACCGGGGTCTCAGCGTCGCAGGAGGTCCTTGGCGATGTGGGTCACCTGGATCTCGTCGGTGCCGGCGTAGATCTGGAAGACCTTGGCGTCGCGAGCCAACTGCTCGACCCGGTACTCGGCCATGTAGCCGTTGCCGCCGAAGAGCTGCACGGCTTCCATGGCGACCTCCGAGGCGGCCTGGGCGGAGTAGAGCTTCATGGCCGAGGCTTCGGCGAGGGTGAGGCTCTTGCCGGCGGCGGAGAGCTCGATGTGGCGGAAGACCAGGTTCTGCACGTTGAGCCGAGCGACCTCCATCTTGGCCAGCTTGAGCTGGATGAGCTGGCGGTCCCCGATCGGTTGCCCCCATAACATGCGGTCCCTGGCGTAGGCGACCGAGAGCTCGAGGCACGCCTCGATGACCCCGAGTGCCATGGCGGCGACTCCTGCCCGCTCGGTGACGAAGTTGTCCTTGGCCGACTCGCGGCCACCGCCGTCCCGCTCCTCCTCGGTCTCACCGAGCAGTCGGTCGCGCCCGACGCGGACATCGGAGAGGAACAGCTCGCCGGTCGGCGAGGAGTGCAGGCCCATCTTGCGGAACGGCTTGGACTGTTCGAGGCCGGGCATCCCGCGATCCAGCAGGAAGGTGAGCACCTGACGGTCGCGTACGGGGGTGTCGGAGCCGTCGTCGAGCTTGGCGTAGAAGACGATGGTGTCGGCATAGGGGCCGTTGGTGATGAACGTCTTGTTGCCGTTCAGGACGTACTCCTCGCCGTCGCGCCGGGCCGTCGCCAACATGCCACCCAGGGCATCCGACCCCGAGCCCGGCTCGGTGATGGCCCAGGCCCCGATCTTGTCGAAGGTGAGCAGGTCGAGGCCCCACCGCTCCATCTGGGCCGGGGTGCCCCGCTTCATGATGGTGCCGGCGGCCAAGCCCACGCTGACCCCCATGGCGGTGACGATGCCGGGGCAGAAGCGGCACAGCTCGACGATGGGGATGAGCGTCATGGCGGCGGCCCCGCCGTCACCGGCACCCTCCTTCTCCGGGGGTGCCTCCTCCGGCCGATCGCCGGGACCGCCACCTGGACGCCTCGACCGAGCGCGTGCGAGCTGGCGCTCGAAGCGGTCGCGGGCGACCGCGTCCATGCCGAAGGTGGCGTACAACTTCCGGATGATGTCGTAGGGAGGGAGGTCGCCGTGCTCGAGCGCGTCGACGTGCGGGGCGATCTCGGCCTCGACGAACCGTCGGACGGCGTCCCGCACCATCTGCTGCTCCTGTGACCACTCGAACATGTGCGCTCCTCGTTCTCCACGGGGTCCGTGGCACCGGCGTCCCCCCGGCGCGTCGCTGTCCGGGGCGACGCCGCGAGGCTAGCGGTGTCGAGGGCGACGGTCGGAGTCGGCGGGAGCGACCGGTCGTCTTCTGGCCTACCGCCCCGTCCTCGACGCAGGTGCGGCCCGAGGCGCGGCCCCCGGGTGCCCGGTCCCTGCCTGCGGCCCCCGGGATTGTCAGGTCCCTGCCTGCGGCGATCGGTGGAGGCAGGAACTCCAGTGCGAGGAGAAGGCGGCAACCCGATCGGCCGAAGGTCCAGGTAGCCTGCGGCCGTGACCACTGACGAGCTGCTCTCCCGCGTCTGCCCGCTCATCAACGACCTCGGCTACCGCTACTACTTCGTCCCCGACACGGTGGCGAGGGGCGAGGAGCTCGGGCTCGACGTCTTCCAGTTCTACTTCCTCGGGCGGGGCGGGACGCTCGGTGACGTGGATGCCGCCGTGGTGCACAGCGCGTTTGGTTACTTCAACCCGACGGTCGTTGAGGCCATGTGGAGCTCCGGATGTGAGAAGGTCTCGCCCCGGGAGGCTGCCGCCGCCCACTTTGCCTGTGCCGCCGACCTGGGCCGGGCTCGCCTCGCCGGCCTCGCCGGCCTCGCCGGCCTGGCCGAGTTCTGTGCCGCCGCCGAGCAGGTCGTCGCCGCCGCCGAGCCGGCCGGTCTTACCCTGTTCGCCGCCTACCGACGGGCACCACTTGTCGAGGACCCCGAGGGCAGGGCACTCCAGCTGGTCGCCGTCCTGCGCGAGCTGCGCGGCAGTGCCCACTTGGCTTCCGTGCGGGCGGCCGGCCTCTCCGACAAGGTGGCCCACTTCCTCACCCGCCCGGAGGCGATGACGCTCTTCGGATGGCCAGAGGGCGACGTTCCCGAGGTGGACGATGCGCAGCGCGCCGCCCGGGCAGAGGCCGAGGCGATGACCGACCGGATCCTCGCTCCCGCGTTCGGCGTGCTCGACGAGGCAGGATCGGCCGCCCTGCTGGCTGGCATCGAGGCGATCGCCGGAGCCCTGGAGGGCTGACGACCGGTTGTGCCAGCCCCCGCCGACGCTGCTGGTCGCCGGCTGGATGGTCGCCCGAAGGACTGGTCAGGTACACTACGCGGCATGCCGCGAGCCGGTCGGTTCGTCGGCGCACTGTCCCGTCGCGGCCACTGCCGCCGACACGCCTACCCGAGGAGCGCTCGTGCCCGCTGAGACCCACGTGGAACAGGGTCCCCTCGACCGACGTCAGGTGTTCGAGCTGATCCGGGACCAGCTCGCCGACATCCTCGAGATCGACCCCGAGGGCATCACGGAGTCGTCGTCGTTCGCCGAGGACCTCGACGCAGACTCACTCGCCCTTATCGAGCTGGTTGAAGGCTTGGAGGAAGAGCTCGGTGAGCGGACGGTCGGGTTCCACATCGACGACGAGGACTTGGAAGACCTGCGGACGGTGCGCGACGCGGTGGACTACGTCCACGCCAAGCTCGGAGCGGCCTGACCTCGTCGGTGCACACGGGTCCGACCCCGGAGGGGGACGACGCCAGCCGACTGGCCGGTGAGCCGACCGGTTCCCCAGGGGTGGCAGGCGAGGACGGAGGGGCCCATCGCGGACTGGCCATCGGTCACCGGTTCCGCGACCCGGACCTGCTCGAGCAGGCCCTCCGGCACCGCTCGTGGTGCGCCGAGCAGGGCGGCGTCTCGTCGAACGAACGCCTCGAGTTCCTCGGTGACGCCGTGTTGGGCCTGGTGATCGCCGAACTGGTCTACCGGTCGCACCCGGACTTGGCGGAAGGGGCCATGGCCAAGGCGCGCGCCGACGTGGTGAACACCCGCGTGCTGGCCGGTGTGGCCGACGAGCTGGGCATCGGACCCGAGCTGCACCTGGGGCACGGTGAGGACCTGTCGGGTGGCCGGCACAAGGCCTCCATCCTGGCCGACGCCGTCGAGGCCGTCATCGGGGCGGTCTACCTCGACGGCGGGCTCGAGGCGGCTCGGGCCCTGATCGTCGGAGTGCTCGGCTCACGGCTCGACGAGGCGGCCGCCGGCCCTGGTGGCGCCGACCACAAGAGCCGGTTGCAGGAGCTCACGGTCCAGCAGGGGAGCGGGGTGCCCCGCTACGACGTCCGGGGGTTCGGCCCCGACCATGCTCGGCGCTACCAGGCCGCGGTGTACGTTGCTGACCAGCGCCTCGGCGTCGGCGAGGGGCGGTCGAAGAAGGACGCCGAGCAGGCGGCAGCCCGGGCAGCGTTCGGGACGTTGCGGGACGAGAGAGGCGGAGGCGGTGCCTGAGCTTCCCGAGGTTGAGACGATCCGTCGCGATCTGCAGGGCGAGGTGGTCGGTCGGAAGATCAAGTCGGTAGAGGTCCGCAACGGCCGGACCGTCCGTCGCCACCCCTCGGCGAAGCACTTCCGAGCCCGCCTGGAGGGTCGCACGATCACCTCGGTGGGCCGGGCCGGCAAGTACCTCCTGCTCGGCCTCGACAACGGCGAGACCCTCGTTGTGCACCTGGGCATGAGCGGCCAGCTCCAGCGGGCGAAGAGCGGCAAGGAGCCCAAGGCGCCGCATACCCATGCGGTGCTGACCTTCGCCCAAGGTGGCCAGCTCCGCTTCGTGGACCCGCGGACCTTCGGGGAGCTCTTCGTCGCCGAACCGCCCCCCGACGGCACCGGTCGGCTGGCCGAGCTGGCGCACCTCGGCTTCGATCCTCTCGAGGACGTCATGAGCTGGGACCGGTTCTGGGCCTTGCTGGCGAAGCGGAACGCCGGGCTCAAGGCGCTCTTGATGGACCAGGAGTTCGTCGCCGGCATCGGCAACATGTACGCCGATGAGATCCTCTTCGCTGCCGGGCTTCGCTACGACCGGGTGTCGAGCTCCCTGTCCTCCCAGGAGGTCCGTCGCCTGCAGCGAGCCATGGTCGAGACGCTCACCGAGGCCATCAAGCGCCGCGGGTCGTCGCTCGCCGACGCCCAGTACCGCGACCTCTTCGGCGAAGTGGGTGACTACCAGGGCCAGCACCAGGTCTACGACCGGGAGGGCCAGCCCTGCCGTCGGTGCCGCGCCACCATCGTACGGGTCCGCTCCGGCGGGCGCTCGACGTTCCTCTGCGAACACTGCCAGGTGTGACCGTTCCCGCCGCGGTCGTCGTGCCGGCACCGGTAGGGTGAGCGCCCGGTGTTCCTGAAGTCACTGTCCATCAAGGGGTTCAAGTCCTTCGCCGATCCCGCCGTGCTCGAGCTCGAGCCCGGGGTGACGGTCGTCGTCGGGCCGAACGGGAGCGGGAAGTCGAACGTGGTCGACGCCGTGGCCTGGGTGCTCGGTGCCCAGGGCCCGCGCACGGTGCGCTCGGCGAAGATGGAGGACGTCATCTTCATGGGCACGGCGAGCCGCCCGGCGCTGGGCCGGGCGGAGGTGGCCCTCACCATCGACAACAGCGCCGGCAAGCTCCCGACCGACCTGGCCGAGATCACCATCACGCGGACGCTGTTCCGTTCGGGCGACTCCGAGTACGCCATCAACGGTACGCCGTGCCGACTGCTCGACGTCCAGGAGCTCCTGTCGGACACCGGGGTGGGCCGCCAACAGCACGTGATCATCGGCCAGGGGCAGTTGGACGCCATCTTGAACGCTCGGCCGGAGGACCGGCGGGCCGTCATCGAGGAGGCGGCCGGTGTGCTCAAGTACCGACGCCGTCGGGAGCGCTCCGAGCGGCGCCTTGCTGCCACCGAGGAGAACCTCGAACGCCTGGGCGACCTCACCCGGGAGGTCCGCCGTCAGGTCCGCCCGCTCGAGCGCCAGGCGGCCGCGGCCCGGTCACACGCAGACCTGGTTGCCGAGCGACGTGCCCTGCGCCTGTGGATGGCGGGTGTCGAACTGTCGGCGCTGGAGGCCCGCCACAGCGAGGGCACGGAGGTCCAGCGCTCGCTCCGGAGTGCCGAAGCTGCCCTGCGGACGTCCCTCGCCCAGCTCGACGAGGCGACCCAGCGGACGACCGACGAGCTCTCAGCCCAGCGAGAGGGGGACGTGGCTTCGGCACTCGCCCGGGTCGAGGGGCTGGTCGAGCGGGCTCGCGGCCTCGTGCGGGTGTGCCGAGAGCGTCAGCGCAGCCTGGCTCAGGCGCTCGACGCAGCTGCCGACGCCGACGTCGTCTCGACGCTCGAGGCTGAAGGCGCCCGCTTGGCCGACGAGCTGGCTGACGCCGAGTCCGAGCTGGCCAGCCTCGAGGGTCGCGGCGACGAGCTGGCCGAGGCGGTCGCCGATGCCCAGGCCGCCCTGGCCGCCCACGTGGCGCAGACCGGCGACGGGAGCCACTTGCGGGCTGCCGAGGAGCAGGCCACGGTGGCCCGGGAGCGGGCGGGCGCTCTCGAGCGAGACGTGGTCCGGGAGCGGCAGCTGCTCGACCAACTGGCCAACCGACTGGCTTCGGCTGGTCGTCACGTGGGCGAGCTGGACGGCGACGAGCACGAGCTGGCCGAGCGACTGGCGGCCACGGAACAGGAGCGCCACCGGCTACAGGCCGCGGTGGCCGACACCGAGACGACCCGCCAGATGGCGACCCGCCGCCTCGAGTCGGCCGAGGAGACGCTCCGCCAGGCCGAACAGGAGCACCACCGGGCGGCCGCCCGGGCCGAAGCGTTGGGGCGGGTGCTCGACGAGGCTCGCGGGGCCGCCGGCGCCGAGCTGTTGGCCGACGTGGAGGGCGTGGTCGGTACGCTCCTCGATCTCGTCGAGGTCGAGGAGGGCTGGGAAGAGGCCTTCGAAGCGGCAGCGGGCAGCTCGTTGACCGCGGTGGTGGTCTCGGGCAGCAGGGCTGCTCGGGTTGCCCTTGACCGACTCCGCCAGGGCGAAGCGACTGGCGCGGTGCTCGCGCTGTCGGCGAGCGTCGCCGTCGGCGTCGACGTCGACGTGCCCGGAGCGAGCGAGCCCGTACGTCGGCACGTCCGGCCTCGGCCCGGGCGCAGCGACGAAGCCGACCTGGGCGTGTTGCTGGACACGTTGCTCGCCACCGCGGTCTGTTGCGACGGGGGTTGGACCGCCGCCATCGACCTCGCTCTCGGCCGGCCGGACCTGGTCGTGGTCACTCGCGATGGCGACCGCTTCTCGTCTGCTGGCTGGCGCGTCCGGGCCGGCGGCAACGTGGTGACGGCCGCGGCGGTCGAGGAAGCCGAGGCTCGCGCTGCGCGGGCCGAGGTCGAAGCACGTCGGGCGGCCGAGGAACGACGCGCTGCACGGGCAGCCCTCGAGGTAGCCATCGCTGCGGCTGGCGAGGCGGTGCGGGCTGACGACCGCAACGAGGGTGCCCACCAGACTGCCCGAGCCGCTCGCCAGCGGGTGGCCACCGAGCGCGCCGCCCTGGCCGCGTCGATGGCCGAGGACGAACGGGCACGGGCCGAAGCGGAGGCACGGCTGGCCAGGGTGACCGAGCAGCTCGCCGAGGTGCGGCAGGCCGTCGTCTCCACCGAGGCGGCGCGTCGCGAGGCGTTCGCCGCAGCTGAGACGGCACGTCAGGAACGAGGGCGTCTGGAGGAGGCGCTAGCCCACGCCGTCGACCAACGCCACGCATGGGAAGCCCGACTGGCCGGGCTGGCCGAACGACAGCGCGTGCTGCGCGAGCGGCTGGCCGAGGTGGAACGGCGGCTCACCGGGCACGCCGACGAGCGCGTCGAGGCAGCCGAACGGCGTCAGCGCATCGAGGCCGACGTCCGGGCCGTCGAAGGACTGCGAGCGCTGGTCGACGAGGCGCAACTGTCGTTGGATGCCATGGTGCGCGCCCTGCGAGAGCGCCACCGTCGTCAGCTCGAGGCGGTCCGGGCGGGCGGCGTGAAGCTCGACGACCTCCGTCAGCGGCGTTCGGCAACCGAGCACGAGCTGGCAGCCACCCAGAGCCGTCTCCAGGCTGTCGAGCTCGAGCTGGCCGAGGCGACGTTGCGAGCCGAGGCCGTGGTCGACGCGCTCGGGCGCGACCTCGGGGCGACCGCCGAAGAGGCGCTTGGCGCCCCGACACCGGCGCTCCCCGAAGGAGTCGACGCCGCCGCCCGTGCCGAGGCGATCGACGCTCGACTGGCCGCCCTCGGGCCGGTCAACCCGCTCGCCCTCGAGGAGCTGGCTGCTCTGACTGAGCGCGCCGAGCTGCTCGAGTCACAGGTGGAGGACGTGCGCCGGGCGCGTCGTGACCTGAACCAGGTGATCAGGACGCTCGACGAGCAGATCATGGAGGTGTTCGCCTCCGCGTTCGCCGACGTGAACGAGCACTTCTCGGCGCTGATCTCGACGCTGTTCCCCGGTGGGACGGGACGGCTGTCGCTCACCGACCCCGAGCACCTGCTCGATACGGGCGTCGAAGTCGAGGTCCGACCGGCTGGGCGAAACGTCCGCCGGCTCTCGCTGCTCTCCGGCGGTGAACGGTCCCTCGTGGCGCTCGCCTTCCTCTTCGCCGTGTTCCGGTCGCGACCCTCGCCGTTCTACCTGATGGACGAGGTCGAGGCGGCGCTCGACGACGTCAACCTGCAACGGTTCCTCTCGCTCATCCACGAGTTCCGCGACGAGGCGCAGCTCATCATCGTGAGCCACCAGAAGCGGACGATGGAGGCGGGCGACGCCCTCTACGGTGTGACGATGGCTCCAGGAGGCTCCTCGAAGGTGGTCAGCCAGAAGGTGCCCCGTCACCTCGACGACGGGCAGAGCCGGCCGCAGGAGGTAGGCGTCGACTCCGGCGCTGGCGGGCATGTCGGCTCGATCGACCCGGCGCGTGAGCCTGGGGTCGTGCGTGACGGAGGCTCCCGGTGAGCGCACCGGACCTGGTGCTCGCCACCAGTGACGTCGTGATCGGCCTGGCTACCGGCATCCCGGTGGCGGTGCTCGCCGCGGGTGCCGTCGTGCTGGGCCGCCTGCGACGCCGAGCTGTCGTCACCCCCGAGGCCCCGACCCTAGAGGCCCCGACCACCCCCGAGGCCCCGACCACCCCCGAGGCCCCGACCCTAGAGGCCCCGACCCTAGAGGCCCCGACCCTAGAGGCCCCGACCCTAGAGGCCCCGACCCTAGAGGCCCCGACCCTAGAGGCCCCGACCTTCCGGGGTCGTCTGGGCAAGGCGCGCGGGTTGCTGGCCGGGTACGTGAGCGCCGTGCGAGCCCGTGGCTCGGTCGACGCCGCCACGTGGGACGATCTCGAGGAGGCGCTGATCCGTGCCGACGTCGGGGTGCAGGCCACCGACGCCATCCTCGAGGACCTCCGCGGACGTGTCCGGTCGGGTGAGATCGGTGGTCCCGACGCGCTGCTCGCCGCCTTGAAGAGCGACCTGGTGACCACGTTGTCGTCGGGGGCCCGGTCGATCGGGGCTCCGGAGCGGTCCGGTCCCGACTCCCCGGTCGACGTCTGGCTCTTTGTCGGCGTGAACGGCGTCGGGAAGACCACGACGGTCGGCAAGATCGCCCATCGCCTCCGAGGAGAGGGTCGCAAGGTCCTGTTGGCCGCCGGCGACACCTTCCGTGCTGCGGCGGGGGAGCAGCTGGCGCAGTGGGCTGAGCGCACCGGGGCCGATGTGGTCCGTGGGAACGAGGGCGGCGACCCGAGCGCGGTGGTCTTCGACGCCGTGCAGCGTGGGAGCGCCCGGGGGTTCGACGTGGTGCTGGCCGATACGGCAGGGCGCCTCCACAACAAGGCGAACCTTGTCGAAGAGCTGAAGAAGATCCGGCGGGTGGCCGATCGGCCACCGGGCACCGTCGCGGAAGTCCTGCTTGTGCTCGACGCCACCACCGGACAGAACGGCTTGGCTCAAGCGAAGGTCTTCACCGAGGCCGTCGACGTGACCGGCGTCGTCCTGACGAAGCTCGACGGCACGGCGAAGGGCGGCATCGTCGTGGCCATCCAGCGCAGCCTGGGGCTCCCCGTCGTGCTGGTGGGGTTGGGCGAGGGCCCCGGCGACCTCGTCGACTTCGACGCCGAGGCCTTCGTGGACGCCCTGTTCTGACCGGTGTTGCCACCGTCTCCCTCGGAGGATCGCCTGCCTCGGCGGCGACGGACGCCAGCGGGCGGGTCGGTCGGCGCCGGCACGTCGATCCGATAGCCTGACCCCGCATGTTCGAGAGCCTCACCGACCGTTTCGAGGGCATCCTCTCGCGCCTCCGCAACCGAGGGCGCCTGGGCCCGGAGGACATCGACGAGGTCCTGCGCGAGATCCGAACTGCCCTGCTGGAGGCCGACGTCGAGCTCGGAGTGGTCCGCGGGTTCGTCGAAGCAGTCCGCGAGCGGTGCCTCGGCCTCGAGCTGTCGCACAGCTTGAGCCCCGGGCAGCAGGTGGTGAAGGTCGTCAACGAGGAGCTGGTCCGGATCCTCGGTGGCGAGAGCTTGCGGATCACCTACGCCGGTCGTCCACCGACCGTCGTCGTGCTGGCCGGCTTGCAGGGCTCCGGCAAGACGACGACGGCGGCCAAGCTGGCCCGGTGGTTCAAGCAGCAGGGACGCAACCCACTGCTGGTGGCGGCTGACCTCCAGCGACCGGCTGCCGTCGAGCAGCTGCGGGTGCTCGGCGAGCAGGTCGGTGTCAGCGTCTTCAGCCAGCCCACCGATCCGGTCTCTGTCGCCCTGGCCGGGCTCGAGGAGGCTCGGCGCCTCGGACGCGACGTTCTCGTGGTGGACACGGCTGGGCGCCTGTCGATCGACGCCGAGCTGATGGACGAGGTGCGACGGATCGCCCAGGCGATCTCGCCCCACTACACGTTCCTGGTCATCGACGCCATGACCGGTCAGGACGCGGTGGCGACTGCCGAAGCGTTCCATGAGACCCTCGCCCTCGACGGCGTCGTGCTGACCAAGCTCGACGGTGACGCACGGGGAGGCGCGGCGCTGTCGGTCAAGGAAGTCGTCGGCCGGCCCATCGCCTTCGCCTCGACGGGTGAGAAGCTCGACGACTTCGACCTGTTCCACCCAGACCGGATGGCCGACCGGATCCTCGGCATGGGCGACGTGCTCAGCCTCATCGAGCAGGCTGAGCGCTCGTTCGACGAGGGTGTGGCTTCGAAGGGTGCAGCAGCACTGCTCGAGGGCCGTTTCACGCTCGAGGACTTCCTCGAACAGCTCCAACAGGTCAAGAAGATGGGGTCGATGTCCGGCGTGCTGTCGATGCTGCCCGGCGTCTCCAAGGACGTGAAGCGTGCCAGCTCGATGGTCGACGACCGTCAGGTTGGCCAGGTCGAAGCCATCATCCGGTCGATGACCCCCTACGAGCGACGCGATCCCTCCATCGTGGATGGCTCACGACGGGTTCGTATTGCCCGCGGCAGCGGGACGACCACTGCGGACGTCAACGCCCTGCTCAAGCAGTTCCGGGAGATGCAGAAGCTCATGAAGGGCTTCGGCAAGGGGGGAATGGCTGGCGCGCTCGGTGGCCTTGGCGGTCTGCTCGGTCGGGGCCCAAAGCCCTCTCCGGAGGCCTTGGCCCAGCTGGCAGGCATGGCGGGCAGCCCACTCGAGACGGGGGGGCTCGGCGGAATGGGAGGCTTCGACGGAGACGGGGGTCGGCATTCCGCCACGCCGTCCCGGCCGTCGCCCCGGTCCAAGGGGAGCAAGGGCGGCAAGAAGGGCAAGGGCGGTGGTCGGGTGACACCCAAGGCCCGCTGAGCGGGCCCTGACGGCCTGTGTCGCCGGGGTGGTCCGGTTGGTGGGAGACTACGGTCCGGCCGCGTGGCGGTCGGACCACGTGCGAGTGCAAGAGGAGTCCATCGTGGCAGTAAAGCTCCGCCTGGTGCGGATGGGGAAGAAGAAGCAGCCGACCTACCGGGTCGTAGCCGCTGACAGCCGTTCGCCGCGCAACGGCCGGTTCATCGAGATCGTCGGCACCTACGCGCCGCGAGGAACGTCAGCCGCGCAGCCGGACGCCGTTGTCCACATCGACAACGCCAAGGCGGCCAAGTGGCTCGCTCAGGGCGCCCAGCCCACCGAGCGTGTCGAGAAGCTCCTGCGTCAGTCGGGGGCGTTCGACGAGGTGGCGGCCGTGCGCTCTGGCTCCGCGACGGTCGCCCAGTGACCGGGGTCGACGAGGCCGAGGGAGTGGCCGAGGCCGAGGGAGTGGCCGAAGGGACTGACGACGCGGGGAACCGGGTCGAGGGGCCGACGGCCCGGGCCGTGGTGTCCTACCTGGTTGGCTCCATTGTCGAAGACGGCGATGCCGTGACGATCGACGCCGACGCGCGGGGCCGGTCGGTCCGGTTCCAGGTCCACGTGGCGCCCGAGGACATGGGGCGGGTCATCGGGCGTCGCGGCCGCGTGGCGCAGGCGATCCGCACCGTCGTGGCGGCCGCGGGCGCCCGCGACGGTGTGCAGACGTCGGTCGACATCGTCGACGAGTGACGGGCGGTCCTCGAGGGGCCGGGTGACGTCCGCTCTTCCTCCACCTCCTTCCCCTCCCCCGACAGGACCGCTGCTCGCGGTCGGAGTGGTGGTCAAGCCGCACGGACTGCGAGGCGAGGTCGTCGTGTCCCTGGGGACCGACCGGCTCGAGCGGGTCGCGTCCGGCAGCGAGCTGCGCACGGCCGAGGGTCGCGTCCTCGTCGTCGAGGCATCGCGGCCCCACCAAGGGCGCTTCGTCGTCCGTTTTGCCGGAGTCGACTCGATCGAGGACGCGGACGCGCTGCGCAGTACGGAGCTCTTCGCTCCGCCACTCGACGTCCCAGGGGCACTGTGGGTGCACGAGCTCGTCGGTGCCACGGTCACCGACGCCTCGGGAGCCGATCTGGGAACCGTCGAAGCCGTCCAGGCCAACCCGGCGAGCGACTTGTTGGTCCTCTCCACCGGGGCGCTCGTGCCGCTGCGGTTCGTCGTCGAGCACCAGCCGGGGGAGCGGGTCGTCGTCGACGTCCCCGAGGGCTTGTTCGACCTGTGACCGGAGCGGGGAGCGGCCCGGTGACCGGTATCCGCATCGAGGTGTTCACGATCTTCCCGGCTGTCGTCGAGGCCTACGGCGACGTGTCGATCCTGCGACGGGCCCGTGACGCCGGTCTGCTCGATCTCCGGGTCCACGACCTCCGCCTGGGAGCGGACGACGGGCACCGTTCGGTTGACGACGCGCCCTTCGGCGGTGGTGCCGGGATGGTGTTGGCTCCACGCCCGCTGTTTGCCGCCGTGGAGCAGGTTGCCGGGGGGACAGCGGGCCTGGCTCGGCCGCTCCTGCTCCTCGGGCCGTCGGGGCGGCGGTTCGACCAGCAGGCCGCCGAGGAGCTCGCCGTCCTACCGGGTGGCTTCTCCCTGCTGTGCGGACGCTACGAGGGTGTCGACCAGCGAGTGGCGGACCACCTGGTCGACGGGGAGCTGTCTATCGGCGACTTCGTGCTGGCGGGAGGTGAGCTGGCCGCGTTGGTGGTCATCGAGGCCGTCACCCGACTGGTCCCAGGTGTGCTGGGCAACGAGGCGTCCGTCGACGACGAGAGCTTCGGAGCCGGGCTGCTCGAGTACCCCCAGTACACGCGACCGGCGACGTTCCGCGGCTGGGACGTCCCCGAGGTGCTGCGTTCGGGAGACCACGCACGCGTCGCCCGGTGGCGCAGGACCCAGTCGCTGGCCCGCACCCTCCGGCGCCGCCCCGACCTGGTGGCGGCACGGGGCGGCCTGGCCTTCGACGAACAGGAGCTGCTCGTCGAGGCGGGCGAGGTGGAGTTGCTGCGCCAGCACGGCTACGATTGGTGAGCTTCGTCGGAGCCGGGACGACCGGTGACCTTCGTCGTGCGCCTGTGGACAGGTGTGGTCTGCAGGTCCACGGGTGGCGCGGGTGCCCGGCGAGCGGAGTGCTCGAACGATCCGTGGAGAGACGCGTCCCATGAACCCGACCGACATCATCGACCGCGACAGCTTGCGCGACGACATCCCCGAGTTCCGCCCCGGTGACACCGTCAAGGTCCATGTTCGGGTCGTGGAGGGGAACCGCGAGCGCATCCAGGTCTTTCAAGGGGCCGTCGTACGGCGTCAGGGGACGGGTGCGCGCGAGACGTTCACGGTGCGCAAGGTGAGCTTCGGGGTCGGCGTCGAGCGGACGTTCCCCGTCCACTCGCCGATCATCGCGAAGACCGAGGTCGTCTCCTACGGGGACGTTCGTCGGGCCAAGCTCTACTACTTGCGCGACCGGCACGGTAAGGCAGCGAAGATCAAGGAGCGCCGCACTGCGCGAGCCTGAGCGACGCCGCTCCGGCTGCTCGCCGGCAGACCGGCGGGCGTCCCGGTACGGACGCGTCCGACCAAAGGCGCTGGTGGGGTCGTGAGCGAGGAGGACCTCGAGCGCTACGAGGCCGACATCGAGCTGGCCCTGGTGCAGGAGTACCGGGCCGTGCTTCCCATGTTCGGCTACGTCGTCGAGACGGAGCGACGCTTCTACTTGGCCAACGACGTGCAGGTGACCGTTCGGGACGCCTGCACGCCCACGTGCATCGAGCTCGAGCTACGCGATGCCTGGGTGTGGGACATGTACCGGCCAGCCCGCTTCGTCCCGTCGGTCAGGGTGCTCACCTTCCGCGACGTGAACATCGAACGGCTACCCGAACGGGAGCTGTGAACCCTGCGGAGGGATCCCGCCAAGCGGAGCCGGGTGGCGGTCGAGCCGCCGGGCCTTCGCCTGTCGAGCTGGGCCGGAACGCCGAGCGCCTTGCCGCACGGTGGTACGAGGACCACGGCTACGAGGTCCTTGAGCGTAACTGGCGTCGTCGCGGGGGTGAAGTCGACCTCATCGTGCGATCGGGGCGAACGGTGGTGTTCTGCGAAGTCAAGGCCAGGTCGAGCGACCGGTTCGGGACGGGAGCCGAAGCGGTGGTGCGGGCCAAGCAGCAGCGGCTGCGCCATCTGGCAAGCCGGTGGCTGGCCGAGCTCACTCCGGCTGCGGCCCGGAGCGCCATCGAGGTCCGCTTCGACGTGGTGTCGTTGACCGGGGGGGCCATTGACGTGGTCGAAGGCGCCTTCTGAGCCGAAGTTGCGGGGTGGCGAGCAGTGCATCGCGACGTTGTCGGGGCGGTCGAGCGCGGTGCCCTCCCGCCGACCGGTCGGGGTACCGTCGAGACGTGGCGGCGAGCGGGAGTCGTCGAACAGTGAGCACCGTGGCCGACGCGTCTTCGGAGGTGGCCGGGGCCGCCGCGTCGAGCAGTCCAACGAGTGGAGGGGCGGTGCGGCCGCAGCGCATCGGTCTGCGGGCGGTGCGTCGGGTGTGGTTGGCCGCCGTCGTCCTCGGGGTCGTCCAGGGCGGCGTGTTGCTGGCGTGGAGCTGGCACCTGTGGTCGCACTTCGACCTGAGCAGCGACTTCGCGACCTACGCGCAGGCCTGGTCCCGTATCGGCACGGGCCACCTCGACCCGTACGAGACGCTCTTTCTCTGGCACGCTCCCCACTACGGCTACCCGTTCCTCCAGAGCCACTTCGAGCTGGCGGTGTGGCCACTGGCCATCCTGCGGGCGGTGGGCCTGCCCGCCTCGGCGCTGCTCGTCGTCCAGGACGTCGCGCTCGTCGTGGCCACCGGGGCTGCGGTGCGCCTCGTCCTCGAAGTCGTGGACCGACACTGGCCGCGCCAGGGGGACCGCCCACGACGAGGCGTCGGGGTCGTGGCCGGATGCCTCGCTGCCACCTGCATTGCCTGTCCGTGGACCTACTGGGCGGCATCCTTCGATTTCCACCTCCAGGTGATCGCCACGGCGCTCGCCTTGCTTGCCGTCCGCGACGCCTTGGTTGGTCGTCGACGCGCCTGGGTCTACGCGGGTGTCCTGCTGCTCTGCGGTGACATCGCCGCCACCTATCTGATCGCGGTCGGTCTGGCCACGCTGGTGGCGGGGCGACGGCGGCTCGACGGCATCGGCTTCGTCGTAGCAGCGACCGCCTGGCTCTGGGTCGTTGCCCGCTTCCACGCGGACAAGGGCTCGAGCCTTACTGCCGGCTATGGCTACCTGGCCGGCCATGCCGTTGGCTCGGGACTGGCAGGCGTAGCGGCGATCGTGGCAGGCATGGTCCGCCATCCTCGGGCCCCCGCCCGGGTGCTCAGGGACCGCTGGCGGGCCGTCGGCCAGTACATGGTCGGCTCCGGGCTCATCGGCGTGCTCACGCCGCTCGGGTTGGCAGCAGCCGCGGTCGTCCTGGTCCCGAACGCCCTCAACGCGTCGGGTATCTACGTGTCCCATGTCGCCGGCTTCCAGAACCTGTTCCCTGCGCTGGCACTGGCCAGCGCTTCGGCCGGAGCGATCACGTGGATCGCTCGGCGCCGTCCAGGAACGCTGGCTTGTTCGACCGCGGTCGCGCTGGCCGGCGGCGCGCTTCTTGCCACTTGTGTCGTGACCGCCCAGACGTTGCCGACGATCGGCGCGCAGTTCGAGACGGTCCCTGGGCCGACGGCGGCCCGTCTCGCCGCTGTTGCCGCCGTGACGCCTCCGTCGGCCGAAGTGGTCGCTACCAATGCCGTCGTCGGTCGCTTCGCCACCCGTCGCTGGGTCTACCCGTTCTTGGGTGATGTGCCGGACCAGGTCGTCCCGGTCTTCGGGCACACGGTCGTCGTGGTGCTCGTCGCCCACCTGAGAGGAGCGTCGCGGTCCTTCGGGCAGCTGACCGCCGCCGCTCGGCATGCCCTGAGCACCATGGGTGCACGCCTGCTCGTCCACGGTGCCGGAGTCACTGCCTTCCGCTTCGAGCCACCTGCTGGCGTGCGGTCGATCGTGCTCCCCTGAGCAACCTCCTCGGCGGTCAGGGGGCGGGCTGGTGGAGTGCTGTGGCTGCTGGAACGCTCGAGGGAGGTCGACCGGTCCGGAGCGGCGGACGTGGTTCCCGTAGGCTGGCCCCATGGTCGCTGAGCTCGAGACCCTCCTCGTGGAACGTGTCGCCGGCGTGGTCACCGTCACCTTCAACCGGCCCCATCGCAAGAACGCCGCGAACGGGACCATGTGGCGGGAGCTGCGGGCCACCTTCGAGGAGGTCGCCGCCGCCAGGGAGGACCGGGTGCTGGTGCTCACCGGGGCGGGGGACGCCTTTTGCTCCGGTGCCGACCTCGGCGATCCCCTGGACGTCGCCGGGCGTCCCGGCGACCCGCAACTGACCCAGATGCGCGCCCTGGCCGACGTCGCCCTGCGGCTGCACCGGCTGCCCAAGCCGACGATTGCCAAGGTCGGGGGTATCGCCGCCGGTGCGGGCATGAGCATGGCCCTCGGTTGCGACTTGGTGGTGGCCTCCGACCGGGCTCGCTTCTCGCAGATCTTCGCCAAGCGAGGCCTGAGCGTCGACTTCGGGGCCTCGTGGCTCCTTCCCCGCCTGGTGGGCCTCCACCGGGCCAAGGAGCTGGCGTTCTTCGCCGACATCATCGACGCCCCGACGGCCGCGTCGATGGGGATCGTCAACCGCGTCGTAGCGGCCGACGAGCTCGACGCCGTCGTCGACGAGTGGGCGACGCGACTGGCCGCCGGACCACCGCTCGCCTTGTCGATGACCAAGGCGCTGCTCAACCAGTCGGCGAGCGTCTCGATGGAGCAGGCCCTCGAGGCGGAAGCCCAGGCGCAAGCCGTGAATTTCGGCTCCTACGACACTCGGGAGGCGCTGACGGCGTTCTCCGAGAAGCGGGACCCCGTCTTCGAAGGACGCTGACCGAGGGTCGTTCGACGGGCGGGTTCCCGGTGAGGTACCCGCGTCCTAGGCTGCTGGCGAGCGCCTCGAGCGGCCGGCGCCCGACGATAGCGGTCGGTACGGCTCTCGCCTGTCCCGACGGCGAAGCCACGAGAAGGCATCGCCCGCGTCGTCCTGGGAGGCGTCGTGCTCGCCACCATCCCGTCCGCAGTGCTCGTCGGCGTCGAGGGACGTCCGGTCTCCGTCGAGGTCCACGTCTCCAACGGCCTCCCTGGGTTCACGGTCGTCGGTCTTCCCGACGCTGCCGTCCGCGAATCGCGCGACCGTGTCCGCGCCGCGCTGCTCTCGAGCGGGCTCGCTTGGCCACTGCGGCGCATCACCGTCAACCTGGCCCCGTCGGGTGTCCGAAAGGGGGGCTCGGGTCTCGACCTCCCCATCGCCGTGGGTGTGCTGGCGGCGACCGGGGTCCTCGACGTCCGCGAGGTCGCCGGCCGGGCCTTCGTGGGCGAGCTCGGTCTCGACGGGTCGGTCCGGCCGGTGGCGGGGATGCTGGCGTTGGCCGACGCGGTGGGCGACGTGCCGGTCGTCGTCCCCAGCCAGGCGGTTGCCGAAGCGGCACTGACCGCCAGGTCCGGCATCGAGAGCTGTTCCACCGTTCGTCAACTGGTGGGCTGTCTGACCGGCGCCGAACCGTGGCCTGATCGCCAGGCCGAGCCCGTTCCCTCGCCGCTCACCGGGGTGGTTGGGCAGCCAGACCTTTGTGACGTCCGTGGCCAACGGGTTGCTCGGCGGGCCCTCGAGGTCGCTGCGGCGGGCGGTCACCATCTACTGCTCGTCGGCCCGCCCGGGTCAGGCAAGACGATGTTGGCCGAGCGGATCCCCGGTATCCTCCCGCCGCCGGACCGGGGAACGGCGCTCGAGGCGACCCGGGTGCACTCGGTCGCCGGGCTCCCGCTCCCGCCTGGCGGGCTGATCGGGTGCCCGCCGTTTCGCGCCCCGCACCACGGCTCGTCCTTCGTGGCCATGGTGGGTGGCGGTACAGCAGCCCTGCGTCCCGGTGAGGTGAGCCTGGCCCACGGCGGCGTGCTGTTCCTCGACGAGCTCGGTGAGTTCGCCACCTCTGTGCTCGAGGCGCTCCGTCAGCCGCTCGAAGAAGGGATCGTGCGGGTCAGCAGGGCCCGGGGAACGGTCTCCTACCCGGCACGGTTCCTCCTGGTCGCTGCCATGAACCCCTGCCCCTGCGGGGAGGGCGGTCCACCCGGGTCCTGCCGGTGCTCGCCGGTGGCTCGCGAGCGGTACGCACGACGACTGTCGGCCCCGTTGCTCGACCGGTTCGACCTCGCCGTGGTGCTCCAACGCACCGACGCCGACGACCTGCTCGGCGGAGACCCCGGTGAGCCGACGGCCGTTGTCGCACAACGGGTGGCCTTCGCCCGGTACCGGGCGGCTACCCGCGGCGTGGTGGCCAACGCCCTGCTTTCCCCGGAGCGACTGGCTGTCACGGCACCGCTGGCCCCCGCCGCCCGCTCCTTGCTCGATGCGGCGCTGCGCTCGGGAGAGCTGAGCGCCCGGGGCCTCCATCGGGTCCATCGGATCGCCCGTACCGTGGCCGACCTCGACGGCGCTGGTCTCCTCGTCGACGAAAGACACGTGCACGAGGCCCTGGTCCTTCGTTCCCGTCGATCGGTGTTGCTCGGCGAGGCACCCCGATGACCGCGGTGAGCCATGCGCGAGCGTGTGCTGCGGCGCTGGCCGGCCTCGAGGGCATGACGCCTCGCCGGCTAGTCGCGCTGCTCGAGCAGTGGGGTCCTGAGGAGGCCTGGTCCTTGGTGGCTGCCGGGGCCCATCCCCGTGACCCCGAGTGCCGGTTCCGAGCCGCCGCCTTGGGCGTGGAGGTGGGCGCGGTCGGTGACCGCTACCGGTGCGCCGGTGTCGACGTCCTGGTGCCGGAGGACCCCGCCTATCCGGCAGCGCTTCGAGGGGACCCGGGCGCGCCGGCGGTCCTCTTTGCCATGGGGGACCCAGAAGTGCTCGCCGACCGTCCCGCCGTGGCCGTCGTCGGGACGCGCTCCGCCACGCCGTATGGGCGGCAGGTGGCCGCCGAGCTCGGTCGCGACCTGGCATCGGCCGGGGTGGTGGTGGTGTCGGGGCTTGCGCTCGGCATCGACGGGGCAGCGCACGCCGGTGCGCTCGACGCCGGTCGACGGGCGGCCCCTCCCGTCGGCGTGGCCGCCACCGGGCTCGACGTGGCGTACCCCGCCGTGCACCGACAGCTCTGGAACGCCGTGGCGGCCCGAGGGGCCGTCGTGTCGGAGGCACCGCTCGGAGCACCGCCTCGTCGGGGCCGGTTCCCCGCTCGGAACCGGATCGTCGCTGGCGTGTGCGACGTCGTCGTGGTGGTCGAGTGCCATCAGCGAGGCGGGTCCATCTACACGGCCGAAGCCGCTGCCCGTCGGTCCATCCCGGTTGGCGTGGTTCCGGGCTCGGTCCGATCGCCGGCCTCGGCGGGGACGAACGCCCTGCTCGTGGACGGGTGCTTCCCGGTGCGCGACGCAGAGGACGTGTTGGTCGCGGTCTCGTTGGCCCGACGTCGGGTCGACCGGCCAGACCCGTTGCCCGTTGCCGGCGTACCGGTGGCAGCGCGGGTGCGACCACCCCGTGACGACCAACGGCGTCCCAGGGGAGCGTCCGCGCCACCGGCGCCACTGGCGCCACCGGCGCCCGCTGATGGGACGGCGGAGGCGATGGTCCTGGCGGCACTCGATAGGGTTCCCACGCCGATCGAGACGGTGGCCGTACGGACGAGCCTTCGCGTGGGAGAGCTGGCGCAGGCCCTCCACCGTCTGGTCGCCGCTGGCTGGGCGGACGCAGGCGACGGCTGGTGGTCGAGCCGGTACCCGTTACCTGGGCAGCGGCGACCGGAGCGACGACCGGTCGACGGGTAGCGTGGTCCCGTGGGCGCCCTTGGTACCGTCCGACTGGGTCTCGACCTGTTCGGCGGAGTGGTGCCGGAGTCGTTCGAGGACGTGGCGAGGTGGGCGGCCACCGCGGAGGCCAACGGGTTCGACAGCGTCTGGGTGACCGACGACTCGCTGGGCGGTGCGGCCTTCGAGGCGATGACCCTGCTCGGCGGGCTCGCGGTCCGCACCAGCACACTGCGGCTCGGCACGATCGTTCCACCGGGTCCTGGCCGAACGCCCGCCATCACCGCCAAGGCGCTCTCGACGATCGACCTGCTGAGCGGTGGGGGTCGCCTGCTGGCCGGCGTCGGTGCCGGCCAGCTCGCCGGCCCTCACGGGGATGCCGGCTCCAACGACGACAGCGGGGACGGGCGGCTGGTCGAGGCCCTTGCTATCGTGCGTGCCCTGTTCGGAGGCGAGCCGGTTTCGTCCCCGGGGCCAACCTGGCGGCTCGCCGGCGCCGTCAACCAGCCGCCGCCAGCGCACGGGAGCGCCACGCCGCTGGTCGTCGAGGTCGCCCAGGTGCGGTCGACCGCTGTGGCCGAAGCGGCAGACGTGCTCGTGGTCCGGGGCTCACCCGATCGGGTCGCCGAGGTCGCCACGGTCGCCCAGGTTGCTGCTATCGGCTCGCACCGTGATCCAAGTGCCCTGCGCCAACCGGTCGTGCTGTGGCGGGGCAGAGCCGTCTTCGCCGGTGCGCACGGGGGCCGGGCCGCGTGCCACCCGCGCGGCGTCGGAGCGGACCCACTCGCAACGGTGCTCGACCTATCTCACCCGGAGGTCTGCGCCGGCACGGTCCGGGCGCTGGGCCAGGCGGGTGCCTCGGGCGTGATCGTCGCCGTCGAAGGCGTCGGGCAAGGGGAGAGCTCGTCCACCGCCAGGCCGGAGGAGCTCGCTGACTACGACGACGTGATCGCTGCTGCCGGCCGGGTGCTGTCGGTAGTGGTCGCCGACGAGCTCGGCCGGGCTGGCTGAGCCGAAGCGGCGGAAGGGAGGCGCAACAGGCGTTCGGTGGCGGTCGGCGGGTGGGACCGTGGCGGCCGCCGGAGCGCCGTCAGTCGCCTGGCTGGGCCACGACGCGGTCGGCGTGGACGGTGTACTTGATGCGCACTTCTCCGGGTTGACGCATCGGGTAGGTGTCGACGCCGAGGTACTTGTGGGCGAGCGCGTCGATGTGGGCGTCGGCCCCCTCCTCGGTGCCAGTCACCGTCCCCCGCACGACGACCACGTTGTAGGGATCGTCGGGGTCAACCACCGAAACGGCCACCACCGGGTTGCGGGCCAGGTTGACCTCTTTGGCCCGTCCCTTCGCGGTGTTGAAGACCAGGTTGTCTCCCTCGAGGTCGATCCATACCGGCGTGAGCTGCGGCTTGCCGTCAGGATCGACGGTGGCGACGTTGGCGATGACTGGGCGCTCGATGAGCGCTCGGGCCTTGGCGGTCAAGCTCGTCGTCATCGTGGTGTCCTCCCAGGTGGGTCCAGTGTGGTGGCCGTCTGAGCCGCCCCGACCGTTGCGCCGACGACCTCTCGGGCCGGCGGCGCTGGTGGCACGGCTGGGTGCTGGCGTGTGGGCGGACTGCCGGCACGCGGGTCGCCCTCGGGCAGGATCGTACCGGCCAGGGGACCGGGCTGCACCGTGGTCGGGGACGGCTGCTGGTACGTTGCCGCCATGCTGATCGGCGCCCACGTCCGGGCAGGCAAGGGGCTGGTCCCGGCGCTCCAGCATGGTGCCGACATCGGGGCCGACGTGGTGCAGGTGTTCACCCAGAGCCCGCGTCAGTGGAAGCCGTCGCAGTACGGGCCGGAGGTCCTCGACGCCTACCGGGCCGCCGCGGCGGTGCATCCCACGGTGCGGCAGACCTTCTGCCACGCCACCTACCTCATCAACCTGGCCAGTCCGGACGACGCGCTGGTCGAGCGTTCACAGGCCTGCCTGGCCGCCAACCTGGCGACAGCCCAGGGCATCGGGGCGTCCGGGCTGGTGCTGCACCTCGGCAGCCACCGGGGCAGCGGCTTCGAGCAGAGCCTCCCCGCCGTGGTGGAGGGGTTGCAGGCAGCGCTCGACTCGGTGCACGGCACCCCGCCGTGCCCGATCCTCCTCGAGAACACAGCCGGTGCCGGTGACACGGTGGGGCGGTCGTTCGACGAGCTCGCCGTCGTGCTGGAGCGAGCCGGTGGGGACGAGCGGCTCGGGGTGTGCCTCGACACCCAGCACCTGTGGGCCTCGGGTGTGGACTTCGCCTCGGTCGAAGGTGCCGATGCCGTGGTCGAAGGGCTGGCGCACACCGTCGGTCTCGAACGGCTGGTGTGCATCCACCTGAACGACTCGAAGGTCGCTCTCGGCGCCAATCGCGACCGCCACGAGAACATCGGCGAAGGGACGATCGGCGCCGACGGCCTGGCGGCCCTGCTCGGCCACCCGGCGCTCGCCGAGGTGCCCGCCATCCTCGAGGTGCCCGGGGGAGGCGAGGGACCTCGGCGAGAGGACGTCGAGGCGGCACGTGCCCTCGGGCTTACCTGCCGATATCGCGCCGACCGGGGTGGCTCAGGCGACGGGGTAGGGTCGGCGCCGTAGGTAGCGCCCCGTGCCCCCGGGCACGAGGGGGAAGGCCCGATCGAGAGGAGCCGGCCATGGCCAGCGCGACGCGCACCGAGACCGACAGCATGGGGGCCGTCGAGGTCCCCGCCGACCGCTACTACGGAGCTCAGACGGCTCGGTCGCTGCATCACTTCCCGATCGGGTCGGACACCATGCCGCCGCCGCTCATCCGGGCCATCGGCATCCTGAAGGAAGCGTCGGCACGGGTGAACGCCGATCTCGACAAGCTCCCCGCCGACAAGGCGGAGCTGATCGTCCAGGCGGCGCGCGAGGTCGCCTCCGGTGCCCTCGACGACCACTTCCCGCTGAAGATCTGGCAGACAGGGAGCGGCACCCAGACCAACATGAACGCCAACGAGGTGATCGCCAACCGCGCCATCGAACTGGCCGGCGGTGTCCTCGGTTCGAAGGACCCCATCCACCCCAACGACGACGTCAACATGTCCCAGTCGTCCAACGACACCTTCCCGACGGCCATGCACATTGCCGCCGTCCAAGAGCTCAGCCACCGCCTCCTCCCCGCCGTACGGCGACTGCGTGACGCACTCGACGCCAAGGCCGAGGCGTTCGCCGGCATCACCAAGATCGGTCGAACCCACCTGATGGACGCCGTCCCTCTCACCCTCGGTCAGGAGTTCTCCGGCTACGTCGCCCAGCTGGATGCCGACGTGTGCCGGATCGAGGGCGCCCTCCCTGGCCTCTACGAGCTGGCTGCCGGCGGGACGGCGGTCGGTACCGGGCTCAACACCCACCCCGAGTTCGGGGAGCGGGTGGCCGCCGCCATCGCCGAGATCACCGGGCTGCCCTTTGTCACCGCTCCCAACAAGTTCGCTGCCCTGGCCGCGCACGACGCCCTGGTGGCGGCCAGCGGCGCCCTGCGGACGCTCGCCGTCTCCCTGACCAAGATCGCCGACGACTTGCGGTGGCTCGGGTCCGGCCCCCGCAGTGGGCTCGGCGAGCTCCAGCTACCGGAGAACGAGCCGGGGTCGTCCATCATGCCCGGCAAGGTCAACCCGACCCAGTGCGAGGCCATGATCATGGTGTGCATCCAGGTGATGGGCAACGATGCCGCGGTGGGGATCGCCGGCTCGCGGGGCAACCTCGAGCTGAACGTGTGCAAGCCGGTGATCATCCACAACGTGCTGCACTCGATCACCCTGCTCGCTGGAGCGTGCGGGTCCTTCACCGAGTTCTGTGTCGAGGGCCTCGAGCCCAACGAAGCCCGCATCCGCCAGCACCTCGACAACTCCCTGATGCTCGTGACAGCGCTCAACCCGCTCATCGGCTACGACAAGGCGGCGCAAGTGGCGAAGAAGGCCCACCACGAGGGAACGACACTGCGCGAAGCGGCGCTCTCGCTCGGGTTCCTGACCGGCGAGCAGTTCGACAAGGCGGTCCGGCCCGAGTCGATGACCCATCCCTGAGCGGGTTCCGACCGGGGGTTGACTGGGGGTTGATCGTGCGCACGCCGCCACAGGTCCTCGACGACGAGGCGGCTGCGGCCGCGCTGGCTGCACGCGCCGGGCCGGCGTGGACGGTCGAGGACGGCACGATCCGACGCCAGGTCCGGTGTGCGAGCTTTGCTGCCGCCCTGGACTACGTGGCTGCGGTCGGGGCGGTGGCCGAAGCGGCAGGGCACCACCCGGACATCGATATCCGCTATGACGTCGTCCTCCTCCGGCTGCGGACCCATTCCGTCGGGGGTCTCACCGAGCTCGACGTCGAGCTGGCGGCTCGGCTCGACGCCACCGACCCCGAGGGTGGCAGTCCCGAGGACGCCTGAACGCAGGGTGTGCAGGGACGACCACCAACCGTCGATGGCGCTCGTCTCCCCGGTGGGCCCGGGTGCCGGGCGACGAATTCAGCCGACGGGCAGGTCCCAGAGCGGGAACCACCGGTCGAGCTCGGCCTCGACCCGGAGGTCGTTCGCTACCAGGCTCTTGAGCTTGAGCTCGGCTTCGGTGTTCCGACGCTCGTGGCCGGCTGGGGCAAAGGGGTAGAAGGTGCCCCGCTTGAACAAGTAGACGAGGTAGATCGTCGAGGCCGAGACCGACACCGGCGTGGCCAACCCGCCGTCTGCGTCGAGGTCGTCTCCCATGCCGAGCTGAGGCGCGTCCTCGGGGAGGGGGCAGAAGCCGAAGACGGAGCAGAGCAGCTGGGGTCCCCAGCCGGCGTCGGCCAGGGACGAGTTGACCACGTGGACCTGGTTGACGAGCTCGCCGACATCAGGGTTCTCGAGGACGACCCAGTGGTAGCCGTAGGTGTCCTCGGCCGAGGCCAACGTGCCGCCGCCGTCCATCGACAGCAGTGCGGTGACCTCCCGCTGCATGTCTTCGAACGCCTGGCCGGTCGGCGGCTTGTAGCACACACCGGCCCGGCCTGACGGGGTGAGCCCGCCAGCGGTCTGGAGGGTGACCGCCGCCGAGGGCAGGCCGAACAGGTTGTCGAGGTCGGCCTGGACGGGCTTGGTTCGGCCGAGGAGGGTGTCGAAGAGGCCCATCAGGCCGGTCCGCCGAGCTCGGCCTCGAGCTTGGAGAGGGCGGCCAGACGCTGGTCGAGGGAGGGGTGCGTCGAGAAGATCGTCGAGATGCTCACCCCCCGACTGTTGATTGCAGGCGTGAAGTAGAAGGCGTTGAAGCTCTCGGCGGCCCGCAGGTCGCGGGTGGGGATCCGCGACATGGCGCCGGTCACCTTGACGAGTGCGGCGGCCAGCACCGAGGGCTGCCCGATCAGGATGGCCCCCGAGCGGTCGGCAGCCAGCTCGCGGTAGCGGGAGAGCGCCCGGGTCAACAAGAAGCTGATGGCGTAGACGACGACGGAGACCAACAGGACGCCCATCTCGATCAAGGCGAGCTGGCTGGCTCCGTTGTTGTTGCCACGACCACCACCTCTGCCCCCCCCGCCGCCGCCGAACCCTCCGAGAAGGCCGGCCCAGAGCATCATGCGGGTGATCAGGCCGGCCACCATGCCGAGGAAGCTGGCGATCGTCATCACAGCCACGTCGCGGTGAGCCACATGGGAGAGCTCGTGGGCCAGCACGGCCTCGAGCTCGGGCTCGTCGAGTCGTCGGAGCAGACCGGTGGTGACGCAGACCACGGCATTGTTGGGGCTGCGTCCGGTGGCGAAGGCGTTGGGCACGTCGCTGTCGGCGATGGCGACGCGAGGCTTCTTCAGGTCGGCTAGGGCACAGAGGCGGTCCACCACTCCGTGGAGCTGCGGTGCCTGCTCGGGGGTGACGAGGTGGCCTCCCATGCCGAAGAGGGCGATCTTGTCCGAGAACCAGTACTGGACGAAGAGGACGGCCGCGGCGATGACGAGGACGACCGAGGCCGAGATGCCGAAGGCGATCAGCAGGCCGATGACGGCACCGTAGAGGACTACGAGGAGAAGCCCCGTGGTGAACATGCGGATGGTGAGCCCCCGGTCGGGGGCGATCTTGCGAGCGGTGCTCATGGCTCCTCCGTGATGTCGTCGGTCCCCGCCTGGTGCGGTGGAGGACCGGCTGCGGGCTCTGGACCCGTCGGCCCTTGGGACAGGGCACCGGCGGGGGAGCCACTGGTGACTTCGGCTTTCAGCGCGGCAAGCTCGGCGTCGACGGCGCTGCCTTTTGACAACTGGTCGAGCTGGGCCTGGATGTCGTCGACTGGCTGGGAGAGGTCGGAAAGGGCACCCGACGACAGCAGCTCGTCCATGGCGCCGGCCCGGGCCTGCATCGACTCGACCTTGTCCTGCGCCCGCTGCATGGCCAAGCCGCCGTCGGAGATCGAGTCGGAGATGCCGGTGACCGCCTCACCGATCTTCGTCTGGGCCTCGGCCGCCGTGTAGGTCGCCTTCAGGGTCTCCTTGCGGGTCCGGAAGGTGTCGACCGCGGTCTGGAGGCGCTGGGCGGTCTCGATCAGCTTCTGCTCCTGAGCGGCGACCTGTTCGTGCTGACGCTGGTAGTCGGCCAGCTGTTCGCCGATCGCCGCCCGACGGGACAACGCCTCCCGGGCCAGGTCCTCGTTGCCCTGGGTCAGGGCAGCCCGAGCCTGCTGCTGGAGCTTGTCTGCCTGGGCCTTGAGCTGGCCGGCCTGCAGTTCGATGCGCTTCTTGGCCGTGGTGATGTCGGCGACGCTGCGCCGGACCTTCTGGAGGCTCTCGAGCTGCTTCTGGTAGGAGAGGTCCAGCGTCTCGCGCGGGTCCTCCGCCTTGTCGAGGAGCTTGTTCGTCTTCGCCTGCACGATCCCCGACAGCCGCTTGATGACGCTCATGGTTGCGAGTCCTTCCTCAGCCCCGCCCCCTGGTCCTCGACCGCAGGGGGTTTGCCCATGGAGTGTAGGGGTTGGCTGCCCGGTAGCGTGAGCGACGTGTCCGAGGAGCTCTGCCTGCTGACTGTCCACGCCCATCCCGACGACGAGTCGTCGAAAGGGGCCGGCACCGTCGCGTGGTACCACGCCCACGGCGTACGGACGGTCTTGGTGTGCTGTACGGGGGGCGAAGAAGGTGACGTGCTCAACCCGGCCATGGACACCCCGGAGGTCCGGGCTCGCATTCCCGAGCTCCGACGCGAGGAGCTCGCTCGGGCTGCCGCGGTCATCGGCTACGACGAGGTCGTCTGGCTCGGGTACCGCGACTCGGGCATGGCGGGGACCCCAGCTAACGACCACCCGGACTGCTTCGCCCGCGCCCCGCTGGAGGAGGCCACCGAGCGCTTGGTCGCCGTCGTGCGCCGGACGCGTCCCCAGGTGATGGTGGTCTACGGCGAGGAACAGTCCTCCTACCCCCATCCCGACCATCTCCGGGTCCACGAGGTCGGTGTTGCCGCCTTCGAGGCAGCCGGTGACCCCGGCCGGTACCCGCAGGCCGGCCCTGCGCACCAGCCCGACAAGCTCTACTACACGGTGCACGCTGCCGCTCGGTTCCGTGAGCTCCATCAGGCCTTCGTCGAGCGCGGGCTCGAGTCACCCTTCGACGAGGCGTGGCGCAAGCGGTGGGAGGGGGTCCGCGAGGAGCCGGTCACCACCTCGATCGACGTCTCGTCGGTTACCGACGTCCGTCGCCGAGCGCTGCTGGCCCACGCCACCCAGGTCGATCCGGCGTCGCGTTTCTGGTTCGGGCTCCCGCCCGAGGTGATGGACACCATCCACCCGACCGACGACTACCGACTGGCCCGGCTGGGCACGGCCCCCCGTGAGCCGGTGGTCTGGCCGGCCGATGCCCCCCCGGAGACGGACCTCTTCAGCGGCGTGGCCTCACCAGCGGAGCGCTGAGGCTGCAGCGGCGGCGAACCGCCTCGGGGCCACGGGTGGAGCGAGGGCGGTCGGGCCTGTGCCGCCCAGGAACGGCAGGTGGACGACCCCGGCACTCTGGAGGAGGATGGCCGTGATCGCCGCCGCCGCCACCGCGGCCGCCAGGATGGCGAGCACGGGGCGCAGTCGCTCCCAGGTCGTCGACGGCGCCGGGGAGGTCGGGTGCGTCCGCACGGTCGTGACCGTGGGCAGGGCCGTAGGAGGCAGGTGCGCGGCAGCCAGCGGTCGCACGCGGGCGGCCAGGGCATCGCTGTCGAGCCCGGCGACGAGCAGTCGGTACGTGCCGGCTGCTGTCCGGAGGCTGACCAGGGCACCACGTTCGTCGGACCTGGCCGGAACGAGGGTCGGCCGGCGCTGACGGTGGCCGGCTACCGAGGTGGAGCGACGGCTCGGCGCCGGGACGGCCGGGTCGCGCAGCTCGGGGTCGACCCACCAGGGAGACGTCGACGCAGTGATCGGCTCGATGGCGTAGGTCTCCAGTGACGACCAGGGGAGCATCCGGGGGTTTTCGGCGTCGGCGGTGGTGAGGGTCACTCCCTGGTCGTCGATGACAAGGGAGACGCCTCCGACCAAGCGGTTGACGTCGTCCCCGGGAGGCAGCAGGACGACGTCGTCGAAACGGACCGCCTCGTGGAGCGGGGTGCCCAACTTGTCGGTCACGGTCGCATCAGCGCCCGTAGCGGGCGGTAGCCGATGAGCGACGCCCCGGCGCGGCGGAGGGCCTCGGTGACCGGAGCGACAGCGGTGAGGAGGTGGAGGTCAGCGCACCGCTGCCGGAAGTCCTCGGTGACAGCACGCAGCTCGGGCGTGTCGATCGCCGGTCGGAAGGTCACCTCGGTGACGCCCGGCTCGAGCTCGCAGAGCAGCTCGACCAGCGCCCCGGTGTCGGCGTTGCCGGGCCAGTCGACGACGCGGTCGGCGAAGAGCACCCCGGCTTCGGCTGCGAGCGTCCGGAAGGGGAAGCCTGCCTGGGCTTCCGCCTCGGCACCGGCAAGGCGGATCGGGAGCGAGTACTCCACGGCGAGGTCGAGGTAGATGTCGAAGAACTCGGGACGGAGCACCAGGGCGTCGAGGTGAGCATCGAGGTGGGTGACGTCGAGGCCCCACAGGACGGCCCGCTCGACCTGGGCCCGGCACTCCCTCCTCACCTCGTCGAGGTCGGCGTGGTCCCAGAGGTCGGCGACGCTGCGGGGGAAGCCTCCGTCACCGTCGAGGAGCGACGGAGCCTGGGTGATCGGGCCCCACCGGTAGTGGTCGTGCTCCGCGTTCAAAGTCAGGTGGACGCCGACATCTTCGCCTCGGTAGCGGTGAGCGGCGTCGCGGGCCCAGGGCGCCGGGACGATGAGCGACGCGCTGGTGGCGAGGCCGCTGCGGAGCGCGTCGAGCACGCCGATGTTCGACGCGTGACAAAAGCCGAGCTCGGAGCAGTTGAGCACGACGAGGCGCGAGTTTGGAGGTGACCCCAGGCGTTCGAGGAGCGATGGCGCCATGGGCATGACCGTAGCGCCGTCGCGCTGACGAACCGATCGTTTGGAGTAGGGGTCAAGCGGCTTGGTCGGGTCCGGCGGCGCCGTTGAGGGCGCGTCTGGCGGCGGCGATCCCCCGGAGGCCGCTCTGACGGGTGCGGGCGTCGAGCCGCCACGCACCGGGCTGGTCCACCGAGCCCCGGCGAGTGGAGCTGCTCCGGCGAGCGGTCGCACCGTCTGCTCGGGCCTGGCTACGGCCAGCGTCTGAGGCCCGGTGGGCGGCCCGGCGACCGGCAGGCTGGCTGCGTTCGGGATGCATCGGCCGGGCGCCTCGCTGGACCGGCGTCCGAGTGTCGCCGACGTCGCCCCAGGGGTCAGGCGGGCCGGCGTCGGGCATGGCGTCGGGTATGGCGTCGCGCATGGGGAGCTCCAGAGCGAGCTGCTCCGCGTGCGAGCGCCGGAGCGGCGCCGTGCCCTCGACGGCGGCAGGTGAGGGGAGAGACGTCCGGGTCCCTGGTCTCGACATCATGCATCCAGCATGCGCCGAGGGTGTATTACGGGTGCCGTGACCGAGCCCGAGACGTCTTCCGCCCCCCGCTACGGCATCACCATCCCGTTCGATGGCGTGCCACTGGCCGAGCATCGGGCGTGGTACGAGGAGCTGGAGCGGCTGGGCTACTCCGACGTCTGGTCGGCCGAGACCGACGGGACGGACGGCTTCACCCCGCTCGCGCTGGCCGCGGCCTGGACGCCCGGCCTCCGCCTGGGCGTGGCCATCATCCCGGCGTACACCCGGGGCCCAGCACTGCTCGCCCAGAGCGTCGCCAGCATGGCCGAGGCGGCACCGGGGCGGTTCACGTTCGGCCTGGGCACCTCGTCGGACGTGATCGTCAGTCGGTGGAACGCCCGGGAGTTCACCCAGCCCTACC
This sequence comes from Actinomycetes bacterium, assembly GCA_021798955.1. GTDB lineage: Bacteria > Actinomycetota > Acidimicrobiia > Acidimicrobiales > RAAP-2 > JAJZJT01. The sequence goes on along the minus strand of JAJZBK010000001.1, from coordinate 95,164 downwards.
GCCGGGTGCGCGACACCATCCGGTTCTTGCGTGAGGCCCTCAGCGGCGAGAAGGTCGACCGTGCCTACGACACCTTCGAGGTGCGCGGCTTCCGGCTGGCTCGTCCCGTCGAGCATCCACCTCCGATCTACCTCGCCGCGCTCCGGCCGGGCATGCTCCGTCTCGCCGGTCGCGAGGCCGACGGGGTGATCGTCAACTGGCTCTCGGCCGAGGACGTCCAGACGGTGGTCCCCGAGCTCGGCGCGCCGGTGCCGGTGGCGGCGCGGATCTTCGTCTGCCCCTCCGAGGATGCCGATGCCGTCCGGGCGGTCGGCCGGCGCATGGTGGCGGCGTACCTCAACGTCGAGGTCTACGCCGCCTTTCACCGGTGGCTCGGACGTGGGCCCCTGCTCGAGGGGATGTGGGAGGCGTGGCGGGCCGGCGACCGCAAGGCGGCGCTCACCGCCATCCCCGACGAAGTCGTCGACGCGCTCGTGGTCCACGGCTCCCCCGAAGCTTGTCGCGCCCATGTGGGCCGGTACGTCGCCAACGGGGTCGACGTCCCGATCCTGGCCGTGCTGCCCATCGGGATGTCGACTGAGGAAGCCGTGAAGGCCCTCGCTCCGCCGTGGGAGGATGCATGACCGTGCTCGCCTCCCTCGTGATCGCTCCACCTGCCGTCAGCGACGTCGTCGTCGGAGCGCTGGTCGGCATCGGTGCACTGGTGGTGGCGGCTGGCATCGGCGCCCGGGCCACCTTGCGGGTCGTCACCGAGTACGAGCGGGCCGTCTTCTTCCGCCTCGGTCGCATTCGCGAGGAGGCGAAAGGACCCGGGATCATCACCAAGTGGCCCTTCGTCGACAAGGTCGTCAAGGTGACGCTGAGGGTCGAGGTCGTCGACATCCCCCCGCAGGCAGTCATCACGGCCGACAACGTCACGGTGCAGGTCGACGCCGTCGTCTACTTCCAGGTGGTCGACCCGGTCCGGGCCGTGATCGGTGTCGACAACTTCCGCTTTGCCAGCCAGCGGGTGGCGATGACAGCGTTGCGTTCGATCGCCGGCCGGCACGAGCTGGACAACATCCTGGCTCACCGGGACGACGTCAACGACGAGCTGCGAACCACCATCGCCTCGTCGACGCACAACTGGGGGGTCGAGGTGCGCCAAGTCGAGATCCGCGACATCGTGCTGCCACCCGAGCTCCTGCGGGCGATGGCCCGACAGGCCGAGGCAGAGCGGGAGCGGCGGGCCAAAGTGATCGCTGCCACCGGGGAGCTCGAGGCCAGTCAGGAGCTGGCCGAGGCAGCCACGCGGCTGTCGCAGGCTCCCGGCGCCCTCCAGCTGCGGACGCTCCAGACGTTGGCCGAGGTGGCCACCGAGCACAACTCGACGCTCGTCTTCCCGCTGCCGGTCGAGCTGCTTGGGGGGCTGTTCGGGGATCGCAGCGAGCGGACCGTGGCGACCCCGGCCCCGACGCCTCCGGAGGTGGCCGTGCTGCCGGCCCGACCCACCCAGGACGGCGAAAGCGGCGGGGCGACCGACTGACGTTCGGCCGGCGGTCCCGCGGCCTGCCCGAGCCACCCGCTAGGTTGGCCCCGGCCACCAGGGACGACTGGTGCCAGAGGGAGGACCCATGCGCATCGGGGTGATGTTCGACGTCGGACGACCCTTCGACGAGGTGGTCGGCCAGGTGGCGAGCCTCGCCGAGGCCGGGATCGAGACGGCCTGGACGTCGCAGATCTTCGGGTACGACGCACTGACCACCTTGGCCGTCGTCGGCCGGGAGGTGCCAGGCATCGAGCTCGGGACGGCAGTCGTGCCGACCTACCCCCGGCACCCCGTCATGCTCGCCGGTCAGGCGCTCACCGTCCAGGCGGCAACCGGGGGCCGGCTCCTCCTCGGCATCGGCCTGTCGCACCGGATGGTCATCGAGAACGTCTTCGGCCTCTCCTTCGACCACCCGGCTCGCCACCTGCGCGAGTACCTGTCCATCCTCGTCCCGTTGCTCGAGGGCGAGCCGGCCTCCTTCGCCGGCGAGACCCTCAAGGCGGCCACCTTCGGCCCGCTGCAGATCGACGCGCCCGCCCCACCCGTGCTCGTCGCCGCGCTCGGTCCGACGATGCTCGCGCTGGCCGGTCGCATGGCCCAGGGGACGGTGACGTGGATGACCGGACCCCGAACCGTCGCCGACCACATCGTCCCCTCCATCACGGTGGCGGCAGCGCAGGCCGGACGGCCGGCGCCGGTGGTCGCGGTCGGCCTTCCCGTGTGCGTGACGAGCGACGAGGACGCGGCGCGAGCGAACGCCGCCGAGACGTTCGCCATCTACGGCCAGCTACCGTCCTACCGGGCGATGCTCGACCGCGAGGGTGCGGCCGGTCCCGCGGACATCGCAGTGGTCGGGACCGCCGCCTCGGTTGCCGACCAGGTCCGTCGGCTGGCCGACGTCGGAGTCACTCACTTCTGTGGGGCGCCGTTCGGCTCCGCCGAGGAGATCAAGGCGTCGATCGCGACCCTGGCGGAGCTGGTTGGACGCTGACCTGGCTCGGCAGCTTCGACGCCGGACGACGAGCTCGGAGGCGTGCTCGGCTCCGGGCCGCTGACCGCCCTGGCAGGCGGTCAGCGCCGGATACGGGTGTGCTTGAGCTCGTTGAGCTCAGGGTGGCCCGACACCAACGTGACGATGCGCTCGATGGCCCGGGTGGCCAGCTCGGCGTTGCCGCCAGGACGCTCCATCAGGCGAGCGAAGGCGGCCCGGTCGTCCACGATGAAGGTCGGGACCCCGAACACGTCGAGCTCGTCGACCGACGCCTCGTGCTCCTTGCGGATGGTGGCTCGGGGCCAGCCGTCGTCGACCTCGGCGAGGACGTCCGCAGCGGGGACGCCGACCCGCTCGAGGGCGGCAGAGACGACTTCTCGGTCCCGCAGGTCGCCACCCTCGTCGTGGCGGGCGGCGAACAACGACCGGTGAGCGTCGAGGAAGCGGTCCGGGTAGCGATCGCGGACCACCACGCCGGCCTCGAGCGACAAGAGGTCCGGGAGGTGCGCGGGGTCCTCGAACGCCGACGGAGCACCGTCTTCGACGTGGGTCTGGTTGAGGAAGAAGGGAACGAACGTGACGTCCCAGCGTTCCCCGGCAGCCAGGGCGTCGAGCAGGTGCTCGTGGGCGTTTCGGGCGAACGGGCAGCGGTAGTCCCAGGTGACAGCGAAGGGGGGCAGGTCGGCCATGCCCAAGCAAACGTCGCGGCCGACGGATCCATTCCGTGCCCGGGCGCCGGTGGCGTCCCCGGCGGGCCGGTGACGGCTCCCGCGTTCAGCGGAACCGGCGTCCGAGGAGCCCGAGCCCGGTCCCGATGACGATGCCGCCGACGACGTCGGAGGCGTGGTGCGCTTCGAGGTGGACCCGGCTGGCTGCCACCAACCCGGCCGTGGCGACGAGGCATGCGGCGCCGACGGGATGGTCGCGCTCGGCCAGCACCGTCGCGGCGCACCAAGCAGCCAGGGTGTGCCCGCTCGGGAAGCTGCTGGTCCGGGGCGCCCGCAGGGGGATGACGTTGCCCGTTGCCCGTGCGGCGCCCTCCGGCCGTGGGCGCCGGACGGTTCTCTTGATCACGGCGTTCACCGTGGACGACGCGACGCCAGCGACCGCCAGGGCGCGCAGCGCGTCACGTTGTTCGTCGCGGCTCTGGGCGCGCCACAAGCGCCCGGCGGTGACGAGGGCCCAGACGAGCCCGTGGTCGCCCAACCCGGACACGAGCCGCGCCGTCGATTCGACGACTGGACGACCGCGTAGGGGCTCGAACCAGCGGTCTACGGCGGCGTCGAAGCGTACCAGGGCGGCGGCAGCCGATGGTGGACGAGGCGTCCGCGGCCAGGTGGTGGCCGACGGGTGGGTGGTGGAGCCGACAGGGCTCACGCGGCACCGACTCCGACACCACTGGTGCCGAGGAAGCGTTTCGCCAGGGCGGGGTCGCCACCGTGGGCCGGGCAGTAGGAGCGGAACTGGCAGGTGCCGCACAAGCCCGAGGGGCGAGGTCGGAAGTCACCGGTTCGGCACGCTCGAGTGACGGCGTCCCAGACGGCGTGGGCCCGCCGCTCGTGGGCGCGGAGCACGGGCTCGGTGGGATGGCTGATGATCACCGTCGGCTCGCGCAGGTGCAGGAGCCGAACCTCCCTCGGTCGCTCACCGAGGACTACCTCGCAGAGGAGCGCGTAGAGGTGGACGCCGGCCAGACGGGACCGCTCGTAGGCCGGGGCAGGGGCACGACCCGTCTTGTAGTCGACGACGACCAAACTGCCATCCTCGGAGCGGTCGAGCCGGTCGAGGATCCCGCGCAGGTGGACGCCGCCGACGGTGGCGTCGAGCAGCAGCTCGACCCCGACGGCGTCGATGTGGTCGGGGTCCTCGAGTCGTCGGGCGTTCCCGACGAGTCGTCGTGCGTCGTCGACGAAGGCAGCAACCGAAGCGCGGTCGAGGCCCAGCTCGTCGAAGGTGCCGTCGGCCTCGAGCGCGCCGGCAGCCCGATCGACCTCGGCCGAGGCGGCCTCCTCGGAGCGCTCGCCGGGTGGGTGGTCCCACACGAGGTGCTCGAGGGCGGAGTGGACGAGCGTTCCCTTCACCGTCCACGGCGTCGCCGCCTCGGGGAGACGTTCGACGGCCGTGAAGCGGAACGCCAGAGCACACGCGCCGAACGCTGCCACTTTGGAGGGAGACAGGGTCCGCGGCGGCTCGAACGGCATGCGGCCAGGTTAGGACGTGGGCGCGGCGGGGGCGGAGTCGGCCGACGTGGGCGCGGCGAGGAGGCGGTCTGCTGCCACGGTAGCCACGGTGGCTGGTGCCTCGAGCGGGCCGAAGTGCCCGAGGTCGGCCAGCACGTCGACGGAGGCATGGGCCAGGTGCGCCGCGTCGGCGGCAAGGGCGTCCGGGCCGAAGGCGTCGGTGGTGGCTCCGCAGAGCAGCGAGACGGCGCAGGCGACCCGGTCGAGCCCGAGGAAGGCCGGGTGCGAGGGTCCGTGGGCGTAGACCGCCGACTCGTCCTCACGCCGGCACCGGAGCCGGACCATGGCGCCGTCGCCCCCCTCGTCGCCGGGGACCACGTCGAACCCACAGCGCACGTACGCTTCGAGCACCGATCGATCGATGGTCGAGAACGGCGGCTTGCTGGCGAAGTTGTCGATGGCGTGCTGGGCGGATGGGAACGTCTCGCGGCGCCGGAGCGCGCCCTCGGCCAGCGGGTTCCCTGTGGTGGTCGGTGGCCGGGGTGGCCCGGGGAAGACCACCGGTTCGAAGCAGCACAGGCCGGCGAACGTGCCGGGACGGGCCTCCTCGGCCAGCAAGAGCGACGCTCCGCCGCACGAGTGGCCGAAGCCATAGGGATGGTCGAGGTCGAGCTGGCCGACGACGGCGAGGACGTCCTCACCGAAGCGTTCCCAGCGGTAGTCGTCCGGCGACCGGCCCGACCGTCCGTGGAAACGCAGGTCGAGCGCCGTGCAGCGGAACGACGAGGCGAGGGCGGCAGCCATCGGCTCGAGGACGGCGGCGCAGAACCCCGTGGCGTGGACGAGGAGAAGGTCGGGGCCGTGCCCGCCGAAGTCGTAGGTGGCGATCGGCGTTCCGTCGGCGCTCGTGCAGACAACTGGCTCCATGCCGGCCGACGCTACCGGGCCACGAGGAGGCGCTCCATGACCGCGCCGCTCTCTCGCCGGTGGCCGCCGTGGCCCGGTCGCCCGGTCGACCCCGAGCGGGCCAGTGCCAGTGGTCCGGCAGCACCTGGCGAGGGCTGGATCGTCACCACAGCCGGCAGGTGCGCTAGAAAGCTGGTCGGTGACGCACGCGATCGAGGTGTTCGGGCAGCACTGGGGGTACCTCGCCATCTTCGTCGTCACGTTGATCTCGGCGGTGGGCCCGCCCATCGGGGCGGAGGCGTCGGTGATCTACGGCGGCGTGCTGGCGAGTGGCCAGGTCCACGTGTCCGGTGCGCATCCGCTGACGGTGCCTGCCGTCATCGGGGTGGCTGTGGTGGGCGAGCTCGTCGGCTCCTACCTCGGCTACGGCCTGGGCTACCTGGGTGGCCGGCCGCTTGTCGACCGGGCGGGGAAGTACGTCCTGTTGACGCACCGCGACCTCGACAAGGCAGAGGCCTGGTTTGCCCGGCGGGGTGAGCCGGCCGTGCTGGTGGTCCGGCTGATCCCCTTGCTCCGGTCGTTCATCTCTATCGCCGCAGGACTGGGAGAGATGGCGATGGCCAAGTTCACGGTGTTCACCATCATCGGCAGCGCCATCTTCGTGTCGGCGCTCGCCGAGCTCGGCTACTCGTTGGGCTCGAGCTATGCACGCATCGTGAAGGACTTCAGCTTCGCCGGTTACGTTGCCGCGGCTGTCTTCGTCATCGTCGTGGTCCTCCTCTTCGCCCACCGGGTTCGAGCCATGCGCCTCGAGCGCGAGCTAGAGCTCTGACCGTGGCGACACACGCGAGTGTCCACTCGGCCGGGGGACAGTGTCCTCGGCGGCCACGAGCCGCTGGCGCTCGTGGCGACTGCCCGGCAGTTCGGCCGGTGCCGTAGGCTTCCAACATGTCGTGCTCCATGCGCCGGGTGGCACCCGGGCGAGACGCTCCGGTCGGGTCGGTCGACGCAGCTCGTGGTGTTGTCCGACGAGACGGAGGGACCGACGGTGGGGCGACGGGGGCCCGGCTCGCCATGGCCTTGGGTTCCTGACCACCATGCCTCGATCGCACAAGGTGGTGCGGGTCCAGGGCGGCCGTCTGGTGAATGCCGCGCCCCGGGCCGAAGTCGAGCAGATCCTCGACGCGGCGTCGGTCGAGGGCTTCGACGTCGTCACGTCGTTCGTCGTCGACGAGAACGTCTACCTCGTGCTGGGTCGCGAAGCCTGAGCACAGCCACGGCGAGCACCGAGCGTCACGGCTGCCCGTCCGTCGTTCGGTCATCGTCGGACCGACCCGACGAGGACACCTCGAGCTCGTCGACCAGGTCGGCGACGGAGGCGACAACTCTCGAGGGACGGTACGGGAACCGGTCGATCTCCTCAGCAGTCGTCATCCCCGACAGGACGAGGATGGTCTCGAGGCCTGCCTCGATGCCGGCAACGATGTCGGTGTCCATGCGGTCCCCGACGATCACGGTGGTCTCGGAGTGTGCGCCGAGCGTGTTCAGGCCCTCGCGGACCATCAGCGGATTGGGCTTGCCGACGAAGTAGGGGTCGACGCCGGTAGCCCGGGTGACCAAGGCGGCGACCGACCCGCACGCCGGCAGCAGGCCGAAGGTCGAAGGACCGGTGGGATCGGGATTGGTAGCGATGAAGCGCGAGCCGGCCTCGATGAGCCGGATGGCCGTCGTGATGGCGGAGAAGCTGTAGCTGCGGGTCTCGCCGAGGACCACGTAGTCGGGTGTTCGATCGGTCAGGACGTAGCCGATGTCGTGGAGGGCGGTCGTGAGGCCTGCCTCCCCGATGACGTAGGCCGTACCCTGTGGCCGCTGGCTGTCGAGGAAGCGGGCGGTTGCCAGCGCCGACGTCCACAGGGACGACTCGGGGATGCGGAGGCCGGCGACGGCGAGGCGGGCGGCCAGGTCGCGAGGCGTGTACATCGAGTTGTTGGTGAGCACGAGGAAGCGACGTCCGGAGGTGGACAGCGCGTCGACGAAGCGGTCTGCCCCTGGTACTCGCTCACCCTCGTGGACGAGCACACCGTCCATGTCGCACAGCCAGCTGGTCGGGGCGTCTCGTCCGCTCATGGGCCCAGTATGGGCGACGCGAGGGTCCGCCGTTCGCCCGGGCGTCGAGGGAGGCGGCACGTGCCACGCTCCGGCCGGAGTGCGGCCGCGCGCGGTGGTGCTGGTCAGTCGTAGCAGCGAAGCTCGACGACGTTGCCGTCGGGGTCGCGCACGTAGACGGACGTGCCGTCGCCGCGCGCTCCGAAGCGGGTCACCGGGCCTTCGACGACGTCGAGGTCACCGGACGCCGTCGCGGCATCGACGTCGGAGCGCTCCACCACCAGGCAGAGGTGGTCGAGGTTCTCGCCGGTGCGGCGGCTGGGCAGGAGGTCGATGAGTGTCGTCTCGTCGATGCGTGCCGACGGGAACGGCACCTCACCCCGGCGCCAGGCGTCAGCACGCACGGGCTCGAGGCCGAGCCGGCCGCAGTAGAAGGCGAGCGCTCGCTCGCCGTCGGCCACTCGCAGCACGACATGGTCGAGGCCGTAGACCCCCATGTGTGCAGCGTAGGGCTGTCGATAGCGGCTCGCGCGCGGCGCCAGCGAGCTCGAGCGCTCCAGCGCGAGCGGCCTGCCCTCTGGTCGGTCGTGGGCACGACAGCCGCCCGGCACGGCGTGAGCCGGCCGGGCGGTGCGCGCATACCTGTAGGCAGCGTGTCGAGGCAGCGATGGCCTTCAGGCCACCCTGCGCAGCTCGCTGCCGCGCTCGATCTCCTCCGCCTGGTCGTCGAACTTGCGATGCAAGCCAGTGAAGAAGCTCACGATGGCGTGCACGACCAGTGCCGTGCCTCCCAACGCCAGCCCGGTCAAGGTCACGCCGACCCAGTCGTATCGAAGTCCGCTGATTGCCCACGACGTCCACATGTTCAGGTTGGCCAGCCAGGCAAGAGCCACGCCCCAGCCGACTGCGACGACGGCGCGCCCTTCACGCAACCGCCGATAGGCACGTTCGCCGAACATGGTGAGCCCCATCACGCCAAGGGCGAAGAACAGGAACAGTCCGAAGAAGTGCATGTACGTCCTCCCTTCAACGGCCACAAACGACGGACGCACAAGCGCGTCCATCGGTTCTTTCAACCGGGATGTCGGGTTCGGTATTCCGAACTATGGGGAACGAACAGGGTGTCTGGTGGGTGTCCCATGGGTCCTGCGCCGGAGCGGCGCTCCGACGCCAAGGGAGCCACGTCCACGGCAGCCGATCGGCGCGGACGACCCCGCCGGCGTAGGCCAGTTTGAGTAGTCGGCTCGCGGTCACAGGCGAGTCGTAGGGTTGCACCATGCACGGCTACCGCTTGCGCCACCCGCTCCGCCGGCGCTGGTTGCCACGAAGCATCGGCCGGGCCCGTGCCTGGGGGTGGTGGCTTGGACCTCACCGGCATCGTCGGCGCCGGAGGAGGTGGTAGCCACGGCCGCCACGGGCTGCCCAGTGAGCGGCTGCGCCTTTCCACGCCAGCGAGCCAGGGCTGATCGGGACCGGGCACTCGCCGCTGCCCAGGCAGACATGGCGCTCACCGCCGGGCAGCGGTAGCAGATTCGCGAGGTGCGATCGTTGTGCGATCTGTGAGCCCGGACCTGAAGGACAGTCGGGGTAGTTCACGCGGCTGACCTGCGGTGATGACTGGAGCGGGTGACGGGAATCGAACCCGCATGACCAGCTTGGAAGGCTGGGGCTCTGCCATTGAGCTACACCCGCGCGACGCGGCCGGACGGGTCCGGCGACGAGCGACCTCCCCACTGTAGGCGAGGGACGAGGTCGCTTCGGGACCCCGGGGCTGGTTGGGTTGCCGGTCGAGCCGGGCCGCTCGGGTCGGCTCGATGGGCGGTAGCCCAGACGGGGTCGAGGCCGCTCAGACCGGGTCGGGCCACAGGGGCTCCGCGACCTCGAAGCCGACCGGTGTCCCCCAGGCGTTGCGAAAGGAGACCTCGTGGACGGGCCGACGGCGAGCGACGCCCCAACGACCCGTCGGGTAGCCGAAGCTCACGCAACAGGCCATCCTCCAGCCGTCCTCGCGGGGGACTCCGAGGATGTCCAAGGTCTCGACTGGGTGGAAGAAGCCGAGGACGGACGTGATCGAGCTCCCCACCCCCTCGGCACGGGCCGCCAGTTGGGCGCTCCAGACAGCGGGGAAGATCGAGCCCCCGGTCGGGTCCGACTGGACGAAGGCGAAGAGGTAGAGCGGCACCTCCTCGAAGTGGTCGGCCAGCCACTGGGCCGACGCCTGCACCTTGCGCAGCTCGACGCTGTCGGGCGCGTCGGGCTCGGCCTCTGCTCGGGCAAGACGGTCGGCGTAGACGGTGCGCCACAGCTGGTCGATGCTGTCGCGGTAGAGGGGGCCGATCCGTCCGATCACTGAGGGGTCGTCGAGGAGGAGGAACCGCCAGTTCTGGGAGTTTCCGCCTGAGGGGGCACGGATGGCGGCGTCGAGGATCCGAGCCTGCGTGTCGAGCGGTACCGGGTCGGGCCGGACCCGACGCATGGCGCGCGTCGTGTACAACGCTTCGCGGATGTCCATCTGGTCCTCCTCGGTCCGTCGGCCGCCGGGACTGGTCGCCGGCTCGTGTGCCGACCCGGTCGGCACCAGGCACAGCCACCGTAGCGTCCCGGCCCTGTCGACGTCGTGGTACAACCGCCCGATGACGTCCGTCGGCGACGAGGTCGAGCTCACCATCGGCGACCCGGCGCCCAGGGGGGAGTGCGTGGCCCGAGGACCCGATGGGCGGGTCGTCTTCGTGCGGCACGCGCTGCCCGGTGAACGGGTCCGCGCCGTCGTCACAGAGGAGCACCGGAGCTTCCTCCGGGCGGACGCCCACCAGGTCGTCGACCCTTCGCCCGACCGGGTGGTTCCGCCGTGCCCACGTGCGGGGCCGGGAGGATGCGGGGGGTGCGACCTCCAGCACGTGTCCCTGTCCGCCCAGCGGACGGTGAAGGCGTCCGTGGTGGCCACCCAGCTCCGTCGCATTGCCGGGGTCGAGGTGCCGGTCGTCGTCGAGGCACCGCCGCCGTCGGATGGTCTGGAGTGGCGGACTCGGCTCCGGCTCGCCGTCGACGAGGACGGCCGGGTGGGACTGCGGCGCCACAGGTCGCACGAGGTCGAGGTGGTCGACCGATGCCTGGTGGTCCATCCGCTGGTCGAGGTGGCGCGGCAGTCCGTCGAGTCCGGACCGGGCCCCGCTTCGGTCGTCGTCGACACCGACCCGGCAACGGGAGCCCGTGTGGCGTGGGTCGAACCCCCGAGTGCAGCCGACCGGGCCCGTCTGGTCCCACACCGCAGCGCGGTTCGTGGTGGGCCCAAGACCGACAGCCCCGTGACGCAGCCGATCGAGCGGTCTGCTGCCGGTCACCGCTACCGAGTGAGCCCCGGCGTCTTCTGGCAGGCGCACGTCGCGGCTCCCGACCTGCTGGTGGGCGCCGTGCTCGAGGCGGCCCGCGTGCGCCCGGGGGAGCGGGTTGCCGACCTCTACTCCGGCGCCGGACTGTTCGCCGCCCCGTTGGCCGAAGCCGTCGGGCCGGGGGGCGCTGTCGTGGCGGTCGAGCGCTCTCCAACAGCTTGTGCTGATGCCGTCCACAACACGGTCGAATGGAGCTGGGTGACGGTTGTCGAGGCGCCGGTGGCACCGCGGGTGCTCGCCCAACGGGTGGGCCAGGCTGACGTGGTCGTCCTCGACCCCTCCCGCAAGGGAGCGGGGGCTGCCGTCATGCGGGCTGTCGCCGCCCTCGGGCCGCGAGTCGTGGTCTCGGTATCGTGCGACGCCGCCGCCTTCGCGCGCGACGCCCGCGTCCTCCTCGATGCCGGGTGGCGGCTCGAGGGCGTACGAGTCTTGGACCTGTTCCCGATGACCGCGCACGTCGAGCTCGTCGGGGTGCTCGGCCCGCCTGCCGGTGACGCCTGCCGGTGACGGGTCAGGGGACCGACGCGGTGACGGCGAGCGGCTGGCTCGCCGAGGACTGTCCTACGCCGAAGGTGTAGGTGCCTGGCACCGTTGTCCAGCCGCTGCCCTGGTAGATGCGCAGTGCACTGGCCGGTACGTCGAGGGTGACGGTGCGGTGCTGGCCTGGGCTGAGGGTGACCGTCGCGAAGGCGGCCAGCTCCGCCGGTGGCTCGCCGGCCGCTGCTGGGTGGGTCAGGTAGACCTGGGGTACCGCCGTGCCCGGTCGCGTGCCGGTGTTTGCCACCGTGACGGTGAGGCGTTCGCTCGTCCCCGTCCAGGTGCCGGTGAGACCACTGAGCGAGAAGGTCGTGTACGACAGGCCGAAGCCGAAGGGGAACAGCGGCACCGTGCCAGTGGCGTGGTCGTAGCGATAGCCGACATCGAGCCCTTCGCTGTAGGTGGACGTCAGCCCGACCCCGGGCCACTGGGATGCCGTGGCGATGCCGGAGGCCGCCATCGACGTCGGAAAGGTGACGGGAAGGTGCCCGGAGGGGTCGACCTTCCCGAAGAGCACGGCAGCGATGGCTTGCCCGTCGGCCTGACCCGGGTACCACGCCTCGACGACTCCGCCCACAGAGGCCAGCCACGGCATGAGGACCGGACCCCCGGTGTCGAGGACGACCACCGTTCGAGGGTTGGCGGCGGCCACGGCGGCGATCAGCGCGTTCTCGTCGCCGGGGAGGGAGAGGCTCGGACGGTCGAACGCCTCGGCGTTGAAGTCGCCGGCGAAGACGACGGCAACCTGGGCTCGTCGGGCCGTGGCTGCTGCTTGGGTGATGGCACCGCTGTCGTAGGCCATGCCCAACTGGAGCGCGCTCGCGGTGGTGACTCCCTGGCCCAGCGGTGTCCAGTGCAACACCAGTTGGTAGTGGTGCCCGGCGACCAGGGTGACGGGTTGGGACCAGATGCCGTGGACGTGGTTCTCTGTGTCGCTCACCGCCGGGGCCCCGTCGAGGGTGAGGGTGGCCGCGCCCGAGCCGGCCAGTGACAGGTCGTAGAGCCCCGAGCGCGGCACCGTCAGTGTTCCTGTCCACGTCACGGCGGCCGGACCCCACCCGGCTGGTAGCTCGATCCGTGTGCCGCCGCCGGCCATCGACCCGTAGGCCGTACCCGGCAGCCGGTGCCGGAGACCGGGGTTGAGGGCTCCGTGTCCCGCCGGTCCTTGCTGGGAGCCCTCCGGTGCCGGGTTCACGGGACTGCCGGTGTCGGCCCGGGGGTGGAGCTTCTCGGGCGACGGAGAGGGTTGGGGCACGGCGACGGGAGGCTGGGGGACGAGCACGGCTCGGGCGGTCGAGGTGACCGCCTGGAGCGGCGTGGCCGTGGTGGTGGTGTGCGACACGGTGAGGGTCAGGCCGTGGCCGACTCCAGAAGCAGGGACGAGGTCTGCCGTCGGGAGGTCGGGGAGCGGTCGCGTCGTGGAGCCACCTGCGGCAAAGGTCACCCGGGTTGCTCGACCGGCAGCGGCTCGGATGGCAGCCAGCGGGGTGGAGACGTACGGGGCGTGGACGTGTGCACTTCCGAAGCCCTCGGCGACGGGAACCGACGAAGCAGCGGCGCCGATGACGGCGATCGAGCGGGTCTTCGCTGGGCTGAGGGGAAGGACGCCACCCTGATCGCGCAGCAGGACGGCTGAGCGTTCGGCGGCGTCGAGGGCGACAGCGGCGTTCTCGGGAGTGTCGACGGGCTTCCCTGGCGTACCGGCGACTGGCCGGCCCACCAGGTGGTAGGCGAAGAGCGCGGTGAGGACGCGCTCGACGTCAGAGTCGATGGTCGCCATGGTGATGAGCCCGTGGTGCACGGCGGCGGTAAGGGCAGGGACGGAGCCGGGTTTCAAGAGGTCGGTGCCGGCGGCGAGCGCGGCAGCCGGGTCATGGACGGCCCCGAGATCGGAACGGACGAAACCGGTGAACCCCCAGCTCGACAACGTCTGGCTCAGCGCCGGGTCTTCGCACTGGTAGGTGCCATCGAGGCGCGGGTAGGCGCACATGATCGAGGCGACGTGGGCCTTGGTAACGGCAGCCTTGAAGGGAGCGAGGTAGAGCTCGTGGAGTGCTCTGGTGGGGACGACGGCGTCGAGCGCCCCGCGGTTGGTCTCCTGGTTGTAGGCCACCAGGTGCTTGGCGTCGGACATCGTCCCGGTCGCCTGGATGCCGTCGATCTCAGCGACGCCCAGGGCGCTCGCCAGGGTGGGGTCCTCACCGAAGCCCTCGAACGCCCGGCCGTTCCACACCACCCGGTCGAGGTTCAGGTTGGGCCCCTGCACGGCGTCGAGGCCCTGGGCGCGTGCTTCCGAGCCGAGCACGGTGCCGTAGGCCCGGGCGAGCGACGGATCGAACGAGGCGGCGACACCGAGCGGGGCGGGAAGGGCAGTCACCCCCGTGTCGTGGTAGGCGAGGCCGGCCGGACCGTCCTGGAGGCTGAGCGAGGGGATGCACAGACGACCGACGCCGCTGTCGACGTTCTCGTAGGGTCCAACTGCCCGCAGGACGAGCTCGCCGAGCTTCTCGGCCAAGGTCATCCGGGCGACGACGTCGCGAGCCAACGTTGCTGGGGAGGCGCCGTTGGCCATGGCCAGTTGGAGCCATGGGCAGTCCGTGACCGGTACGGGGGGTGTCGGCAGGTCGGCCAGGGCTCCACCGGCGTTGGAGCCGGTGCCGCCCCCAGGGTGGCCGCCGGACTGGACGGTGTCGTCGACGGCGTTGGCTGACGGCGACTCGCTGGGCCACTCGATGGCAAGGCTGGCCACCAGCGCGACGACGACGGCGACGCCGAGGAGACGCTTGGCTCGGCCCCAGTCGCCATCTCGGCCACGCCTCCCGCCGCTGCGCCGGCTGTCGGTCGGGCCGCGGTCGCGGCCAGGGCTCGGGCGACGAGCGACGCCGGCGATCGTGCTCGCCCACCACCTGGCCACGCGCGCTCGCCACCGCGTCGCCGGATGGGGCTGGCTTGTCGGAGGAGGTGAGGGCATACGAGCGCTGGATGCGACCCCGGGCCGGCGTGCGTACCTGCCAGGGGCGATCGTCTCAGGCTACTCCCAGGTGTGCTGCGGGAGCGTGGAGGGGGCGGGGGTTCGTGACCGTGGCAGAGGAGCCCGCCCCACCTCGATCGAGGCAGGGGTGTGGGTGGGGCCGGCCGGGTCGAGGGGACTGTCGCGGGCGGCGTGGCCAGCACTACGGTGCTGGTGCGGAGGAGGCCTGATGAAGACGGTCACGACGACACGAACGGAGCCGCGGTGAGCTCGCAGCTGGCGCGGCCGAGGGTAGCCCTCGTGGTCAACCCGACCAAGGTCCCCGACGCGGACGCCCTCGTCGCTAGGGCCCGGCTTCGCGCTGCGCTTGCCGGAGCGCCGCCACCGCTTCGGTTCGACACCACCGTCGACGACCCTGGCACGGGCCAGGCCCGGGACGCGCTGGCCCGTGGTGCCGATGTGGTCATCGCCTGTGGTGGTGACGGGACCGTGACAGCCTGCGCTCGTGCGGTGGCCGGATCGGGTGCGGCGCTCGCTGTCCTGCCACGAGGTACCGGCAACCTGCTGGCCCGGAACCTGGGCGTTCCCCTCGACACCGACGGTGCCCTCGACGCGGCCTTTGCTCCGGCTCGGCGGCGGGTCGACGTGCTGGATGCCGGTGACCATGAGTTCACAGTGATCGCCGGTGTCGGTTTCGATGCCGCCCTCGTGCGCGAGACCGACGAGGGCGCCAAGGGGCGCTTTGGGTGGCTGGCCTACGTGCTCGCTGCCGGGCGCGCCCTGCGCTCGGCGTCGCGGCGGCGGTTCCAGGTGACGGTCGACGGCGTCCACACGGTCCGGGCTGCCGCCGTCGGCACGCTCGTCGGCAACGTCGGCACCCTGCGCGGCGGGATGACCCTCTTCCCCGAGGCGCGCCCGGACGACGGGCTGCTCGACGTGCTCGTGTTCGCCCCTCGTGGCGCCCTGCAGTGGCTGAGCGTCGCCTGGAACGGACTCCGAGGGAGGGCCCATCGTTCGCCGCACGCCCACACGCTGCGGGGCCGCGAGGTGCGGATCGTCCTCGACGAACCGTTGCCGGTCGAGTTCGACGGTGACCATGTCGGCGAGGTCAGCGAGCTGACGGTCCGGGTGCGGCCCGGGGTGCTCCAGGTGTGCGCCCCGCCATCGGGCTCGTGGCCTGCGGTCAGCCCGCGGCCGTGGGGACCGGGCATCCTCCCCCATCCGGCCCTCGGACCGGAGGCGGCCCGTGCTGAGCTGCTCGAGGCCCAGCGACGCTCGGGTTGAGCATCCTCGTCGAGCGACGTCGCCGGGATGCCGGTCGAGTCGCCCCGCGTCTGTGTCCGGGCCGCAGCGAGCCTGGCTGTCCGGGGCAGGCGCTCACGGCAGGCGCACGAGCGTGGCCTCGGCGTCGTAGCGCTTGGTCGGTCCTCGTACGCACCAGCGCTCCGTGAGCAGTGTCGGGCTCTGCGCAGCGGTGGTGAGCTCGTAGGAGTCGGCAGCGCAGTCGTGGATGGCGCGCCACGTACCGCCCCTCAGGTCGAGGTCGACGAAGGGACGTCCGTCGGCAAAGTGGACCATGACCGCGCCGTCGACCCGGGGTCGGAGCTCGAGAAGGCGGTGAGCCGGGCCCCGGTGCGCTCCGAAGCGCACTTCGCCGACCTCGCGGTAGGTGGCCGAGCCCTCGGCGCCCCCGGCGGAGCGCTCGACGCGCACCGTGCCAGTGAAGGAGCCGGTGCAGCCGAGGCGGTGGTCCTCGACGACGCGCCGGATCTCCCAGGTTCCCAGCAGGAAGGCGAGGGTGTCGGCGACGTCCACGGTCGACATCCTCCCGCACCGGGCCACCGGCTGCGAGCGCGGTGGGCGGGCTTCCACGTACTCCGCCCACCTCTGCTTGCTAAGGTCGGCCGGTCACAGGCGGGGCTGACCCCCTGCCGCCGAGGCCGTCGCCGAGGAGGAGTCGCATCCCATGTCGCAAGCCGTCACCCTGTCACGCAAGGAACCAGTGGTGCTCGCCGACCTGCTACCGGGCACGCTCGTGCGCGACGTCCTGTTGGTCGTCGGGGCCGCGGGCCTGGTCGGGTTGCTGGCCCAGGTGTCGGTCCACCTCTCCTTTACGCCGGTGCCCATCACCGGCCAGACGCTCGGCGTGCTGCTCGCCGGCACCGCGCTCGGTTGGAAGCGAGGAGCAGCCGCCATGGCCCTCTACGCCGTCGCCGGCGTGGCTGGGGTGCCGTGGTTTGCCGGGCACGCCAGCGGGTACGTCGGCTCGTCGTTCGGGTACATCGTCGGCTTCTTCCTCTGTGCCGCCCTGTGCGGACGACTGGCCGAGCGAGGCGCCGACCGGTCGTTGTGGAAGTCCGTGCCGGCGATGGTCGCCGGCGAGGTCGTCATGTACGGCGTGGGTGTCACCTGGCTCGCCGTCAGCCTCCACGTCGGGCCGGCCAAGGCGATCTCCCTTGGCCTCACCCCGTTCCTCGTCGGGGACGCCCTCAAAGCCGCTTTGGCCGCTGGGCTCCTGCCAGCCGCCTGGAGGCTCACCGGGCAGCGCTGAGCGGATCTCGCGTCGCGCACGCGCTGGAGGGCAGGTCGACTGGAGGGCAGGTCGACTGTGTCGACGCGGCTCGATATCAGCAGGCGCCGACTGGGCGCCCGGTGTGGTCGGACGGAGTCGGCGATGATCGGCGCATGAAGATCCGTTTCGCCATCTCTCCGAGTGGAGCGGCAGTGGCGCTCGACCGGTTCGTGGACTTCGTCACCGACGCCGATGCGCTGGGGTTCGACGGGGTGTGGCTGTCGGACCTGCCGGTGGGCTCGACCGTCGACCCGGTGGTGGGCCTGTCCTTCGCCGCAGCAGCGACGACACGGATCAGGCTCGGGGCGAACGTCGTGCCCCTCGGGCGCAATCCGCTGCTGTTGGCGAAGTCGCTGGCCCAAGTGGACCAGCTATCAGCCGGGCGCCTGCTCCTGAGCTTCGTGGTCGGCCTCGACCAGGCGGGGGAGCGCCAAGCCCTCGGCACGGCAGGGATGCACCGGGGCCGCGTCCTCGAGCAGGCTCTGGTGCTGTTGCGGGCCTGGTGGGCGGGGGAGACAGTGGACGGCGAGGTGGGGACCGACGTGGTGGGTCGCCGCCTCGGCGGCCTCGCTTCGCCGTCGCTGCCGTACCAACGACCGCTCGAGGTGTGGTTCGGCGGGAGGAGCCCCGAGGCTCTCGACCGAGTGGGCCGGGTGGCGGACGGCTGGTTGGGAGCGGCGGTTACTCCCGCCGAAGCTGCCCGGGCCGTGCCGGCGATCGCTGCGGCCGCCGAGGCGGCAGGGAGGCGGATGGACCCCGAGCACTTCGGCCTGAGCGTGCCTTACGCGGCCGCCTGGCCCGATGCCGAGGTCGTGGCGTCACTCCGCAGGAGGCGCCCCGACGTCGACCCGACCGAGCTGGTGGCAGTCGGGCCCGACGGGCTCCGCACCCTGGTGTCCCGCTACGTGGCGGCCGGGGTCTCGAAGTTCGTCGTTCGCCCGGCGCACGCGGGCGACGACGGGCGAGCCGCGCTCGGTGCACTGGCCGACGTGGTGCTCCCACTTCAGACGTGAGCAGCCCGCCGCCCGGAGCCACCCCGCCGCCCGGAGCCACCCCGCCGCCCGGAGCTGCACGAGTCAACCAAGGACAAGGCGGCCACCGCGCTGCCCTGCGGCCAGTGGCTACGTGACCGGCGGCCGATAGGGGTCGATGCCGAGCAGACGGTCGACGGTGGTGAAGCCGAAGCCGGTCCTCCGGAGCTCCGCGATGACCAGCCCGACGGCGAGGACGGTGTTGGTGCGGTCGCCGCCCTTGGCGTCGAAGCCGTCGTGGAAGATGAGGATGCTCCCCGGCCGAGCCTTGGCGACAGCGCGGCGGGCGATGCGCTCGGGGGAGGGCTGGAAGACCTCGAGCACGTGGGCGAACTCACCTGAGACGAGCTGCAGGGAGCGCTCCTCGGCGACGTCGAACAGGCCGGGAGTGCGCAGGAGCCACGGCGGGCGGAAGAGGACGGGCCGGACCCCGAGGTGGTGGGTGAACACGTCCTCGGTCCGCGCTACTTCGGCTCGCAGAACGGCCTGACCGGCGCACCGTCGGAACTGATGGGAGTAGCCGTGACTGCCGAGCACGTGGCCGTCGTGCACCAGCCGGCGAGCAGTGTCGGGGTGGCGCTCGATGCACGCGCCGACGGCAAAGAAGGTGGCACGGACCCCCTCGTCGGCGAGGAGGTCGGCGAGCAGCGAAGTGTCGGGGTCGTTCGGCCCATCGTCGAACGTCAGTGCGACGACCCGCTCCGTCGTCCGGCGACGGTACGGGAAGGCTCCCAGGAGCTGTGCGTACGGGGACATCAGGGTCCAGTACGAGGCGACCGCCAGCCCGACCGAACTGACGACCAGGCTCGTGACCGGGATCCGTCGATCGCAGACTGGCGTACGGGGGGCGGCCGGGGTCACCAGACAAGACCGGCCACGTAGACCCCAGTCCGGAACAGGAGCGCGCCGAGGAGGAAGACGGTCGAGGCGAGGACGAGGCGGCGGGCCCACAGGACCGGCGACGACGGTCGGTGGTGGCGGCGGAAGGCAGGGGCCGTCCCGATGAGCGGTCGCCCGGCGATGCGGTTCAGCCAGTACGCCAGCAGGTAGTAGACGAAGAAGGTGACGACGAGGTTGTAGGCAAGGCCCCGCTCAAGCCGGCGAGCCGAGGTGAAGGTGGGGTTGTGCCGGTCGAAGTGCACCGGACCCCGTCGTCTCAGGCGACGGAGGAGGTCCACCTCGTCCCCGCCCTGGGTCATCTGCGTGTCGTAGCCAGGCCACGCCTCCCGGCGGAAGGCGAGGTTGGTGGCGGTCACGTAGAAGACCCGTCCAGTGGTCCGGTGCACGAAGGCGACGGCCCCGAAGAGGGCACGGGGGTAGACCTTCGCCCAGAACGGACTGTCGGCGGTGAACGCGCACGGTCCACCGACGGCTAC
Organism: Actinomycetes bacterium; assembly: GCA_021798955.1. Taxonomy (GTDB): domain Bacteria; phylum Actinomycetota; class Acidimicrobiia; order Acidimicrobiales; family RAAP-2; genus JAJZJT01. The sequence continues at coordinate 75,577 of JAJZBK010000001.1, read as the reverse complement.
GTACGATGGATGCTCCCACAGCACCCGGTCGATACCGGTGAGCCAGCCAGGGTCGAAGGTGGTGTCCGCGTCGGTGGACACGACGACGTCACCTCGGGCTACCTCGGTCCCGCGCTGGCGGGCCCAGCAGACCCCTGGCCGTGGCTCGTGCACCACAACGGCACCGTGGGACCGGGCGACTGCTGCCGTTTGGTCGGTGCTGTTGTTGTCGACCACGATGACCTCGACCTCGCCGTCGAAGTCCTGCCCGGCGAGGGAGCGGAGACAGCCTGGGAGGCACAGCTCCTCGTTGAGGGCGGGGATGACGACGCTGAAGCGCGGCCGCACCGCCCCCGACGGTGTCGAGCCGCTCCCGTCGGCCGCTGCCGGCCATCCTCGTTCCACTGGCGCTCGCCTCGGTCCCGCCCGTCTGTCTGTCAGGGTGCGGCTCGGCGTACCGTACTGGCTGCGGCGGACGAACGGTGGGCACCACGCCGCCGGCACGTCGGTGACCCTCGCCGGCGGGCCACCGGCGTCGCGGACGGACGCGGCCCAGGCGACGGGGGCACGGGGCGACTGGGAATTGAGGTGATCGTCGCGGCATGATCTGCGGGGTGCGGTCGAGCAGTCGCCGTCCTCGTCCGAGGGTCATCGTCGCCAGGAGCGCGCTTGCTGTCGCCGCGGTGGTCGTGCCGGTAGCGGTGATGGCCTTGGGAGGCGGTGGCAGGACGACGTCGGCGAAGGGGAGCCAGTCGGTGGTCGCCCGCCGAACTGTGCGTTCCTCGCAAGGTTCGCTGGCCACGGCCCCGTCCACGGCAGGCCCGCCCGCCCCGGCCCGGTCAGCGCCAGCGGCTGCACCCTCGGCGACGATGGTGCCGTCGGCGGTCGACCCGACGACGACGAGCCCCGGTGACCTGCCCCAGACGACGGCGGTCCCGTCGGCCGGCACGCCGCAGTTCGAGGCCGAAATGTCGGCGCTCTGGGAGGGGGTCGTGACCGGCACGGTCACCTCGGCGATGCCAGCGTTCTTTCCCGAAGCCGCCTATGTTCGGCTCAAGCGCATCGCCAACCCGGCGGCCGACTACCAGGACCGGCTGGTGGCAGCGTTCGCTGGCGACCTCGCCGCCGCCCACGCCCTGCTCGGGCCCGATCCGGGGAGCGCCACCCTAGTGAGGGTGGAGGTCCCGACCCGTCTCGTCCACTGGGTGACGCCGGGAACCTGCGAGAACAGCATCGGCTACTACGAGGTCCCCAACGCTCGAGTCGTCTACGACCAGGCAGGCACCATCCGCTCGTTCGGGATCGCCTCGCTCATCTCGTGGCGTGGCGTGTGGTACGTGGTGCACCTCGGAGCTGTGCTGGAGTCGAACCAGGGGGGCGTGGTGGACGACCCTGCGGTCGGCCCCGGGGCATCGGCGCCCTATCTGACCTGCTGAGCTGGGGGTCACCCCAGGCGGGGCACGCTTCGTGGGTGCATCACCGGTCGCTCTAGTAGCGAAGCGGCTGGTCATGTCCCCGCTCAGGCCCGCTGGCGATGCCTCGCCGTCAGGTCCGACCGGCCACGCGGGGCACCTTGAGCACGTAGGCGGCGGCGAGCAACGCTCGAAGCGGACGACGGGCTTCGACGTGGAGCTCCCGTCGGGCCACGGCGGACAGTGGCGAGCGAGCTCCCGCGCAGACCGTCGCCATGGTCAGCCACGGTCCGGCGAGCACGGGGAGGCCCGGGGCCGGGCTGGCGTCGATCACCACGCAGTCCTCGCGGAAGGACAGGGTCACTCCGAGGGATCGGTCGTCGGCGAGGAGGACGATGCTGCCACGCGCCCTGCGGGCGACCCGGGCGCGACTCGGTGAGTCGGCCAGGTTGGCCCGCACCAGCTCCGCCACCATGGCCGCCATGCCGGCGGCTTCACCGGGCCGGCCGAGCTCGACGGTGGGTGCCGGCTTCAGACGTCTCGCCACCACGCCTCGATGCCGAGGTCGTCGGCGATCACCTGGAGCGCGTTGTAGGCGGGGGCGAACGTGATGAACCCGTGGGGGTGCTGGGTGGAGCCCGCCAGGTACAGGGCGTCGACCGGCGTCCGGTACTGGGCGAGCTCGGGGAGCGGGCGCTTGTCGAGCATGTTGGCCAGCGACACCTCGCCCATCATCCAGTCGCCCTGGACCATGTTGCGCAGCTTGCGGGGGATGTCCGCCGGCGTGTAAGGCACCCAGTCGAGGATGGCACCGTCGCCGAGGTTGGGGGCGAACCGGCGCCATGCTTCGATGCAGCGCCGCCCGTACCAGTGGCCGATCTCGTCCCAGGCGGCCGGGCCGCCATCGGTCAGCGCGTAGGGCGCGATCTGCCGCAGCAGGCCGGTGTAGTGCCCTTCGGGCGCGTCCGTGGGGTCGAACAGCGTGTTGACCGCCGCGTTCGGCCGGCACATGCCGGGAAGCGCTCCCGACCGGACTGCCCGCCAGTCCGCGTCGAGCTCCTCGGTCGAGGCATAGCCGAGGTTGACCACCCAGGCGCGGTCCACGTCGGGGTCGAAGCTGGCCGCTTCGTAGTGGGGTGGCTCGGTCATGGCCAGGTGGACGGAGAACAGGCTCCAAGGTTGGTGGAGCAGGTCGTGCTCGACCGACGCCGCCAGCTCGCCCGGGACCGCCTCGGACGGGAGCAGGTGGCGGAACGTCTGCTCCACGTCAACGGTGGAGACCACTGCCCGGCGGGCCGTGAGCTCGGTACCGTCGGCGAGGACTACGCCGACCGCCCGTCCGTCGTCGACGGCGATCGAGGTGACCTCGGCGTCCGAGAGGAGGACGCCGCCATGCTGGGCCAGGTCCCGCCACAGCACGTGAGCCAGACGGTGGGAGCCGCCGACGCACAGGTTCCAGTTGTCGATCTTGCCCACCAGCAACGGGAAGCTCATGGCCAGGCCCGGGACGTCGTTGGCGTAGCCGCACACGGCACCGTGGAAGGCCAGGTGCGCTTTCACCTTGGGGTGGGTGAAGTGCTGGTCGAGGAAGACGTCGATCGTCTCTCGTCGCAATTTGACCGATAGGAACTCCGAGCGGTCTTCGACCCCGAAGACGCTGAGGGCTCGGGTGAGCTCTTTCATCGACATCGGCGGTTGGTACATGAGGGTGCCGAGCAGGAGGTTCACGTAGCCGTGGGCCTCGGTGTACAGGCGCCGGAACGTCTCGGCGTCCCTGTCGGAGAACCGGGCGATCGATTCGCAGGTCTTGTCGAGGTCGGTATGGACGGTCAGCGCGGTGCCGTCGTCGAAGATCGAGGCCATCTGGACGTCCGGACGGATGTACTCGAGCCCGTGGTCGACGAGAGCGAGATCATGCTGGGGCGGCGCCAAGTCCACGAAGGTGTGGTAGTTGGCGTGCACGTTGTGGAGGAAGCCGGGGAGGGTCAGCTCCTCGGTGCACAACCCGCCACCTTCTTCGTGGCGCCGTTCGAGCACGGCGACGTCGAGACCGCTGCGCGCCAGGTAGGCGCCGAGGGTCAGGCCGTTGTGACCCGAGCCGATGATGACGACGTCGTAGGCGTCACGCACGGGCGGTGGCCTCGCGATGGTCGGCCGGCGCGTCCCCGCCCGCACCGCCGGTCGCGTTGTGGCTCGAGGCGTCGGCCGGCGCGTCGCTGGCGTCGCTGGCATAGGGCGGCCTTCCGAGGGGCCACGTGGTCGACACGGCACTGGTGTAGGCCGCCAGCAGGGAGGCCACGTGCTCGGCGTTGCGCAGGAGGAGACGCATGTCGCCCTTGACGGTGACGGCACCTCGGAGGGCGACGTCGACCGGGTCGAGGAGGCCGGCGGCGATCTCGTCGAAGACGGTAGCCGGCCCCCGGAACCGGTAGTCGATCCTGCCCTCGTGGTGCGCACGCTCGTCCTCGTGGGCGGCCAGCTCTCGGTACCACAGGCAGGTGCCGTCGTCGATCTCCATCAGGAAGCGCCGGGTGGCGTCGGTGGCCACGTAGGGAGAGATGCCGTCGCCGACCACCTCGACGGCGACGACGAAGCGACCCTCCGGCACCGATCGCAGCCTGCTGACACCGGCGTTGATGGCATCCCGCACGGAGTCGTACCACTCGGTCGTATAGATGTCCGGCATTGGTCCTCCCTCCCGTCCTCGCCTGTAGTCCTCAGTCGCCAGAAGGGCGGGACGCCCTCGCTCGGCCGGCCGACGGCATCTCAGTACCCCCGTTCCGCGACAACCGGTGAGGCGAGGGCGAGGTCCTCGGCGATCGCCTTGAACGCGTTGTACCCGCACGCCGCGTGCACTCCGCCGCCGGGGTAGGCGGACGGACCGCAGAGGTAGAGCCCTTCGATCTCCGTGCGGTAGTTGGACGCCTCGGGGAAGGGTCGGTTGACGCCGACCTGGTCGAAGGAGAACTCGCCGTTGGAGAAGTCGCCCTCTCTCATGAGGTTCTTCCGCTCCATCTGGTCGGGCGTGTAGAGCCGGTCGGCCAGCACGTTGTCGCGGGTCATGTTGGGAGCAACCTCCTGCCACGAGGCAAGGAGCCGGTCGTTGAGAGTCGCCCGGACCTCGGCCCACTGGTCGGCGTCGAGGTCGCTTGCCTTGGGGAGGAAGAACCAACCGGTTGCCGCGTGGTGGCCCGGAGGCGCCTGGGACCGGTCCCAGAGCGTGTTGACCCACGTGCCGGCGGCGGCGGTGGTGGGCAGACGCCCGCTGTAGGCGTCGCGGATGTAGCGGAGCACGTCGTCTGCCCCGTCGAAGCCGACGACGGTGTAGAAGCACCGGTCGATGTCGGGGTCGACCGCTGCCGCCCGGTACGCCGGCGCGTCCCGGAGGCACCAAGCGGTGGTGCCGAGGACGTGGCTCGGACCGTAGCGGAAGGCTTCGGCACGGCTCGTCCAACGGTCGGAGAGGTGCTCCCGCCCGACGAGGTCGAGCAGCGTCTGGTGCAGGTCCGCGTTGGAGGCAACCAGTCGCTCGGCCCGGTAGTCGGTGCCACGGGCCCGGACGCCCACCGCCCGCCCGCCCTCGACCAGGATGCGTTCGACGGCGGAGCTCTCGAGGAGGTCGACGCCCTCTCGGTAGCAGGCCTGGGTCATGGCCTTGGCCAGGGTGTGAGTGCCGCCGAGCGTCAGCTTCCAGTTGGCCATCGTCCACATGACGAAGGTGACGAACATGCCACCGAGCCCGGCTTCCTCGAGGGGGGCGCCCCACTCGACGGTGGCCCGGTAGAGCAGGGCGCGTAGCTCGGGTGTCTCGAACAGCTCGTCGATCACGGCCCGGGGCGTCTTGTAGACGAAGTTCGCGGTCACGCCGAGATCGCCGAAGACGGACTCGATGGCCGCCCCCTGGTCCTCGAGCGATACGGCGACCGGCAGGCTGTAGAGGTTGGCGGCCACCATAGGCTCGAGCGAGGCGACGCGGCGTTTGAGCTCCACGTAGCGATCGGCATCTGCCGTCGAGTACCGGGCGATGCTGGCATGGGTGCGCTCGAGCAGGTCGGGCCGGTGCAGGACGATCGGTGGCCGGTCGTCGCGGAAGACGATGCCGGCCTGCGCTTCGGGCGTCACCGTCCGGAGCCCGAGGTCCTCCAGGCCGAAGTCGGCGATCATCGGCATGACGTCGAAGAACTCCATGTACTGGGCGTGGAGGTTGTGGCGGAACCCGGCCAGCACCGGCTCCTCGGTGTTGACGCCGCCGCCCTCCTCGTGGCGTCGTTCGACGATCAGGGTGGAGAGCCCGGCTCGCTGGAGGTAGGCGGCGAGGCAGAGCCCGTTGTGCCCGGCCCCGATGACGATGGCGTCGTAGACGCGCCGTTGCACGGTCAGGCCTCCTTCCCGCTGGCAGCACTGGCGGTGTCTTCGGCGTGCTCGGGGCCAGGAGCAGTGCGGGGGCTCGGGCGCTCCGGCCGGGGGGCCCGGGGCGGTCGGGGCGGTCGGGGCGGTCGGGGCGGTCGGGGCGGTCGGGGCGGCCGGGGGGCGGGTTCGGCTCGCACCAACTGGGGCGGTCGAGGCCGGGGTGCCGCAGCGGTCGGGGGTGCCGCAGCGGTCGGGGGTGCCGAAGGTGCAGCAGGGGCGGTGGCGGCACCATCGGTAGGTCTGGGGCCGATGTCGCCGACGGTGGTGGGCCCTGCGTGCTCGCCGGTGCTCGTGCTGTCGCCCGGAGTCGGCGGAGGTTCGGCAGCGGTCCCGGCAGCGGTCCCGGCAGCGGTCCCGGCAGCGGTCCCGGCAGCGGTCCCGGCAGCGGTCCCGGCAGCGGTCCCGGCGGCGGGCTTCGGGGTAACCGGCACGCGACCCATGCGCTCGCCGGTCCGGTCGTCGGCGGGCACGTCGGGCCGACGCAGCACCCAGGCCATGCCGAGCCGCAACATCGAGAGGTGTGCCGCCATCCGCAGGATGGTGCCGACGTCGCGCGGGCCTACCCACACGGTGGTCTCCCAGGTGATGGGGGCGTGGGTCACACCCTTGAGCAGCACGCCGGTGCCATCGCGCTCGACGGTGAACTCGCGTAGGTCCATCTCGAGCTCCCGCCGACCGAGGCCCCGTGAGCGGATCTTCATGACAGGTACTGCTCCTGGTAGCGGGCCATGAAGCGAGGTGTGCGCCACCACCGCTCGGCAGCGAGGTCCTCGACCACCGAGCCGGCGGCGATGTAGCCGGGGCCACCGATGACCAGTCCACCTGGGTAGGACGACGATCCACACAGGTAGAGGCCCTCGATCGGCGACCTGCCGGCCACACACGAGGCATTGGGCCGGAACGATCCCATCTGCAGCGGGTTGTAGTCCCCATGCTTGATCGACCCGCGGACCATCGAGGTCAGCCGGGTCTCGATGTCGACGGGGCTCTCCACCGATTGACGCAGTACGTGCTCGGGCTCGACTCCGTCGCAGTGGCGTCGCCACAGTGCGAGGAGCTCTGCCGTCACGTCGGGGCCGGCGGCGTCCCAGCCACCGTCCACGTCGTAGGGCGCGTGCATCTGCAGGAAGCTCACCTGATGTCCGGGTAGACGGGTGAGGGTCGGGTCGTAGCGGGTCTCGACGGTGGCGTGCCCGCCGAGGACCGATCCCAACTGGCCGGTCGCCACCGCGTCGTAGTGGGCAAGGACGTCGTCGGTGGTGCCGAAGCCGAGCAACACCATCAACGCGTCGTCCACCCACGGATCGTCGGCTCGGTAGCGGGGCACCGTATCGGTGGCGAGCGAGAGGGTGAAGAAGGACCACTTGTCCCACTCCCAGTGGGTTGCTGCCTCGATCAGCTCGGCGGGGACGGCGACCGGGTCGATCAGCTTCCCGAAGGTGAGCGGTGGGGCCAGACTGGAGAGCACGGCTTTGGCCTCGAGGACGCGCCCGTCGAAGCACTCCACGCCGGTGACCGCTCCGTGCTCGACGATGATGCGGGTGACCTCGGCGTTGTCGAGGACGATCCCGCCGGCCTTGTGGATCTCGCGTGAGAGGGCGCCGGCCAGCTTGTGGGAGCCGCCGTAGCACTGTGCCTTGTTCATGGCCCGGTCGATCATGAGCGGGACCATGAAGCCGAGCCCGCTCTCGCGAGGATCGAGGCCCCACATGCACGACACGTAGAGCATGAGGGCCCGCACGCGGTCGTCGTCGAAGGTCTCGTCCACGATCTCGATGGGAGAGAGCTCGGTCAACCGCAGTGCCTCGCGACCGATGTCGGTGCGCTCCATCGCCTCGATCATGTCGATGGGGGAGAGGGCGGGTAGATAGGTGCCCGGCGCCAACAGGTCGTCGACGATCCGTCGCCACGTGCGCATCACCCGCCCGAAGGCAGCGGCGTCGGCCGGCGAGACGGTAGCGAGGGAGTCCTTCGTGTCCTCGAGCTGGTGGCACAGCAGGAGGCTGGTCCCGTCGGGGAAGAGGGCGGCCGCCTGGGCATTGGGCTTGACGAAGTAGAGGCCGTGCACCCGCAGGTCGAAGTCGGAGAGCACCGGCAGATAGTCGGTCATCATGTGGTAGAAGGCATGCGGGTTCGTGTAGTAGCCGGGGAACAGCGTCTCCTCGGTCGACAGTCCGCCGCCGATCTCCTGACGTCGTTCGATCAGGGCTACTTGCAGGCCGGCCCGTGCGAGGTAGGCGGCGGCGATCAACCCGTTGGGACCACCACCGACCACGACGACGTCGAACGTGCTGCGGGTGGGGAACTCCTCGAGGATGCGGAGCTCGGGTTCGGTGATCCGGTGCTCGCCCCTGGTCATGACCGCACCCCCATTCGGCTGGTGTCGGGGATGTAGTGCTCGGAGGGGTACCACCAGGGACCGGGCTCGGCGACCCCGTCCTCGATGAGCATGTGCATGAGGTTGTAGGGCACCGCCATCAGGCACAGCCCGCCCGGGTGCGAGGTCTGGTTGCAGAGGTAAAGCCCGTCGATCGGCGTGCGGTACCGTCCCAGTTCGGGCAGCGGGCGGCTGCCGAACCACTGGTCCTCCGAGTGGCGGATCCCGTACCAGTTGCCGCCCACCATCCCGGTGTTGCGGAACTCGGAGTCCTGGGGGGAGTTGACGAAGACATCGACGATGTTGTCACCCGTCATGTTGGGAGCCAGCCGGCCGAGCAGGTCCAAGGCGGCCTTGGTGATCTCGTCCTTCTGCCGGTTGATGCCGTCGGGGCCGTTTACGTCGTACTCGGGCGGTGGCATCTCGAGGTAGATCGGCGAGAGGACATGGAAGCCCTCGACCGTCCGGGTCGAGTCGTAGACGTCGTGGGTGCAGATCATCATGGTGAGGTGCTCCGGCTCCAGCGCGGTGGGGCCGGTGCGGGTCGAGTAGGCGTCGCGGGTCTGGATGCGCACCCACTCGAGGGAGTCGCCGGGGGCCACCACGCAGGAGGGGTAGACGTCGTCGGGGAAGGCATCGGCCCGACCGTGGTAACGAGGGAGCTCCCTGCAGATGACCGACATGACGAACAGGCTGCCGCCTTTGAGCGAGATGTCGTCGATGCGCTGGAGGAAGGACGGATCGAGGTGAGAACGGCCGATCAGGGAGCGGAAGGTGTGCTGGACGTCGATGGCCGAGATGACCGCCTTGTCGGCCCAGATCATCTTCTCGGCTGCCGCGGCTTGGTCCGAGAGCCGCACGCCGACCGCCCGCCCGTCGCGGACGACGATCTCACCGACCGGTGCGTTGGTGATGACGCGGGCACCGTGGGCCAGTGCTGCCCGGATGATGGCGTGGGCGTAGGTGTGCATCCCCCCGCGTGGCGCCCCCGACGCGTACTCGAAGAGGAGCGTTCCGCCGATTGCCTGTAGGAGCATCCCGTCCCAGGCGGGATGTGCTCCGCAGTACCAGGCGCCGATGGCGCTCAGCACCTTGAGCGGTTCCCAGTGGACGAACTCGTCGAGGAAGTCGAGGTAGTTCATGTCCACCAGCTCGTCGAACCAGAGCTCGGGGAGACGCTGCCGGAAGACCTTCCACCAGGGGAGGTCCTTCGGGTCGAGCTCGACGCCCTCGGGCGGAGGTGGGGTCCAGAACAGCGCCCGCAGGAGGTCGCGCGCCCCTGCTTCCCCCAGGATGTCGAACATGCGCCCCGCGCCGCCCTGGTCGTCTGGCGCGTACCGGCCGAGGCTGGCGGCGGCGAGGTCGGGGCGCCAGCGCGAGCCCAGGTTGGCGGCCTGCCCGTCGAGCGTCACCACCCCCGCCATCGACGGGTAGTAGACCATCCGCATCCCGTACTTCCACAGCTCGAGCTGCTCGAAGCCGGGCGCTGCTCCGCCGTAGAGGTAGGTGGCGTGCGGGTCGATCCGGAACCCCGGGCGGACCTCGGTGTTCTCCTGTCCGCCGCCGCACTCGGGGCGAGCTTCGAGCACGCACGTGCTCAGTCCGCACTTGGCCAAGTAGGCGGCGATGGTCGAGCCGTTGTGCCCACCGCCGACGACCACGACGTCGAACCGCTCGTCCGGCATGCCGCTCACCCCTCCCCGGCAACGCCAGCTGTTGGCCGGCACCGGGAACCACCCGTGCGGACGGACAACCGCCCACGAGACGATCCCGGTCGAGCCGAGCTGGAACTGCACTAGTGAGACGAAATCTGTCTTACTGGTTCACAGTGTAAGGAACACTACGTTGACTGACAAGGGTGACGAAGGGTGCCAGCGGTCGTGCGCACGATGGCGATCGTGTGTTGTGCGGCTGCGGCGTGCCCCGTGCAGCAGACGGCCGGCTCGGCGCTCGGGACGGACCTGAACCGATCGCGCGAAGCTGACGACGCTCAGCTCGAGATCTTGAGCTGAGCACACCGAGGGTCACACTCGGGTTCCCACCACGTGGCGGGGCTCTATCGGCGAGCTGATCGACCGGGTCGAGATCACCCCCGGTCGCCACGCCTTCCCGTACCTCTGGGTGCCGGCCGACTGCGAGACCGAAACTCCGAGCGCCAAACCAGGCCCGAACGCGCCGCCGGTGCCCACCTAGCAGGAGGACACCGGTTGGCGTTTCGTTACATCCCGTGGAGGTGGCGGGAATCGAACCCGCGTCCTCCGGCTTCTCACTGGGCCTTCTCCGAGCGCAGCCGGTGAGAGATTGTCGAGAGCGGCACCTGCACCGGCATCGATGCCGCTCCGTATCCGACTGAAGTGTCCCTGTCCGCCCGTCGGCGCAGCAGTCAGGTGAGCCCTGCGAGATGTCGCCCGGATCCGGCCCGCAGGGCTGGGGTCGGTCGGACGTCGCTGTTCTTAGGCAGCGAGCGCGAGCTGAGGCTCGGCGTTTGTTGTTGGTTCCGGCTCTTTAACGTGGCTCCGGAGACCACGGCTCGCTTCTCCCAACTCGACGACCGGAGTCGAAGCCTGTCACCCCCGTGTCCTGCGCCGACGGCGCACTGGTGAATGGTCCTGCGTCCGAAGGACGCACCGTCGGCAACGCTGGAGGCGTACCGTCGGCTTATCCATGGTACCGCCTCGGTGCTGCCGGCCGTCCCGAGCTCCAAGCCGTGGAACTGCCAGAGGCAGGACCGGCGGCAGGACCTCAGCGCCCGCCACGGGCGGCGGCGCGCGCCTCACGGGCTGCTTCACGGGCTGCGTCCCGAGTGGCGATGGCGTGACGTTTGTCGTAGAGGCGTCGGCCCCGGGCGAGCGCTAGCTCGACCTTCGCCCGTCCGTCGCGGAAGAACACCGACAGTGGCACCAGGGTCAGGGACTGCTGCTGGGTCCGACCCATCCACTCGTCGATCTGGCGCCGGTGGAGCAGGAGCTTGCGCTTGCGATCGGGGTCGTGGGCTCCGAAGCCGGTGGCCTGGGCGTACGGGGGGATGTGCAGCCCGAAGAGCCACATCTCGCCGTCGATGACCCGAGCGTAGGTGTCCTGGAGGGAGACCCGGCCGGCCCGCAGCGACTTGACCTCGGATCCCTGGAGCACGAGCCCGCACTCGACCGTCTCGAGGATGTCGTAGTCGTGCCGGGCGCGCCGGTTGGAGGCGACCACGCGGTCACCGTGGGGTCCCCCTGGCGCCCCGCCTGCGCCCTTGCCCCGGTCGCTCTTTCGTGCCGCGCTCATCGCACAGGCGACCGTACTCGCTCGTGCGGACGCCACCGTCGCCGAGACCTGTCGGGGTGCGCCGCCAGTGCCTGCCGGGGCGAGAGCCACCCAGGAGCCCAGCCGGCTCCTCTAGCGTGAGGCCATGCTCTCGATGACCCAGGATCGCTACGAGCAGATGGTGGCCCACTGCCTCTCGGGCCTGCCCGACGAGGCATGCGGGCTCCTCGGCGGCGTGGCTGCGACGGGCGAGGTGACGGCGTGCTATCCGACCCGCAACGCCGCGGCGTCGGCCAAGGTCTACACCGTCGACCCGCGTGACCACCTTCGCGCCGACCGCGACGCCGAGGCGGCGGGCAACGCCATCATCGGGGTCTTCCACTCCCATACGCACACCGATGCCTATCCCTCGCCTACTGACGTCGCCCAGGCACCGGACCCCAGCTGGCACTATGTCCTCGTCTCGTTGCGGGACACCCAACCGGTCGTCCGCAGCTACCGGATCGAAGGCTCCGCGGTGACCGAGGAACCACTTGTGGTCATCCCCCGGTAGAATCTGCAGTGCTGTGGTCAGCTTTCCGGTGCGGTCGGTGCCACCGCTCGTACCGTGGGCGCCTCGGCCGGTAGCGGTGGCCCAAGGTGCCACCGGGCCGAGCAGGACCGAGGGAACCGAGGAGGACACCGTGCCCGTCGCCGTGCACCTGCCGACCGTGCTCCGGCCGCATGCCGGAGGAGCGAAGACCGTTACTGCCGAGGGAAGCACCGTCGGCGAGGTCCTCGACGCGCTGGCGGCCGCGTACCCGGGGCTCTCGGGCCAGGTCGTCGGCGACGACGGCACGCTGCACCGGTTCGTGAACGTGTACCTCAACGACGACGACGTGCGCTACCTGTCGGCGCTCGACACGCCGGTCAAGGACGACGACGAGGTGTCGATCCTCCCCGCCGTGGCCGGCGGAGCGTGAGCGTGGCAGACGCGGCCGGACGCGGAGCGGGGAGGAGGCGATGACCGCCCACAGCTCGGTGCTCGAGCTCATCGGCAACACGCCGATCGTCGACGTCAGCACCCTCAGCCCGAACCCCGACGTCCGGATCCTCGTCAAGCTCGAGGGGCAGAACCCCGGTGGGTCGGTGAAGGACCGAGTCGCGCTGTCCATGGTCGAACAGGCCGAGGCCGACGGAGTGCTCGCACCCGGTCAGACCCTGCTCGAGCCCTCCTCGGGCAACACCGGCATCGGCCTCGCGCTGGTGTGCCGGCTGAAGGGCTACGAGCTCGTGGTGGTGCTGCCGTCGAACGTCTCACCGGAGCGCCGACAGCTCCTCGAGGTCTGGGGGGCCCGGATCGTCGAGTCGCCCGGCTCGGAGGGCTCGAACGGTGCCGTACGCCTGGCCCGGGCGATGGCCGCGGAGCACCCCGAGTGGTGCTTCCTCTACCAGTACGCCAACCCCGCCAACCCTCGGGCCCACTACACCGGCACAGGACCGGAGATCTGGCGGGACTGCCCGGAGGTGACCCACTTCGTTGCCGGTCTCGGGACGTCGGGGACGCTGCTCGGCGTCGGTCGGTACCTGAAGGAGCAGAACCCTGCCGTCGAGGTGTGGGCGGTCGAGCCCCCGGCAGGGGAGATGGTCGACGGCTTGCGCAGCCTCGACGACGGCTACATCCCGCCGATCTTCGAGAACCTTGGTGGTGCCGAGCTGCTCGACCGCAAGACAGTGGTGAAGCCGCTCGACTCGATCGAATGGACCCGGCGGCTGACCGAGGTCGGCATCTTCGCCGGCATCTCGACCGGAGCCGCGCTGGCGGGTGCCGTCCGATGTGCTTCGTCGATCGAGGGCGGGGTGGTCGTGGTCGTGTCGGCTGACGGCGGTTGGAAGTACCTCTCCACCGGAGCGTGGACGGACGATCTCGACGTCGTCGAGCAGCGGGCTCGCTCCACCATCTACTTCTGAGGCACACGGTGGAGCCGTCGGGTGACCGGGCTGCGGAACGCCTCGTCGACCAGGCCCGGTCAGGGCCGACGGTCCTCGTGCTCGGGTGCGACGGAAGCTGGCCGGGTCCGGGTGGCGCCGGTAGCGGGTACCTTGTCCGGTCAGCTCGGGCCGCCGTCCTGCTCGACGTCGGTCCGGGCGTGCTGGCCAACTTGGAACGTCTGGCCGACCCCGACGAGCTCACGGCCGTCGTCGTCTCCCACGGCCACCCCGACCACTGGAGCGACCTCCCGGTGCTCGCCACCTTCGTCCGCCTCGCCCTTGGCCGGAGGCGGCTGCCGGTGCTCGCCCCCCCTGAGGTTGCCGCACGCGTCCCCCTCGGTTCGTCGTCGCCCGTCGCTTGGGACGCCGTCGGCGACGGTGACCGTCGAGTGGTGGGGGACCAGGTCCTGACCTTTTCGGCAACCGACCACCCGGGCACCACGCTCGCCGTCCGCGTCGACGTCGCCGGTCGGGCGATGGGCTACTCTGCCGACTCTGGTCCCGGATGGGACTTCGGCCGGCTCGGTCCGGGCCTCGACCTGGCGCTGTGCGAGGCCACCTTCACGGCTGCGCACGAGGGAACGGCCGGCCATCTGAGCGGTCGTCAGGCCGGTGAGCTGGCCCGCCGGGCCGGGGTCGGCGCCCTGGTGGTGACACACCGATGGCCGACGTGTGACGCGGCCGCCGTGCGAGACGAAGCAGCGGTCGCCTTCGGAGGACCGGTGGGACAGGCAGTGATCGGAGAGGAGCTCGTGCTATGACCCAGCAACCGTCCTTCGGTGAGGACGCCCCGCCAGCGGCTACCAACGTGGGTGCCGACAGGTTACGTCGCGGGGACGGACGTACCCTCGACGAGCTGCGCCCGGTGCGGCTCGAGCGTGACTTCACCGTCTTCGCCCCGGGGTCGGTGCTGGCCACCATGGGCCGGACTCGTGTGCTCTGCACGGCGTCGGTCGAAGAACGCGTGCCGCCGTGGATGCGTGGCTCAGGCAAGGGCTGGGTGACCGCCGAGTACTCGCTCCTCCCGGGGTCGTCGCCCGAGCGGGTCTCCCGCGAGGCCGCCAAGGGCCGCCAGTCGGGGCGGACGCACGAGATCCAGCGGCTCATCGGTCGGTCGCTGCGCGCCGTGTGCGACTTGGTGGCGCTCGGGGAGCTGCAGGTCACCGTCGACTGCGACGTCCTGCAGGCGGACGGCGGGACTCGGACGGCCTCCATCTGCGGTGCCTACGTCGCCCTCCACGACGCGTTCACCCGCCTCGTCGATCGTGGGACGCTGCGAGCGAACCCACTGACCGACTCGGTGGCGGCGGTGTCGGTGGGCGTCGTCGACGGCGTCTGCATGCTCGACCTCCCCTACGAGGAGGACAGCCGGGCCGACGTCGACATGAACGTCGTCATGACCGGATCGGGCCGCTTCGTCGAGGTGCAGGGAACAGCCGAAGGACTTCCCTTCACCAAGGGAGAGCTCGACGAGCTCCTCGGCCTGGCCGAGCACGGCATCGCCCAGCTCCTCGACGTGCAGGCGGCGGCGCTCGCCGACCCCCCGCCGCGCCGATGAGCGAGCCGATGCACCTGGTGTTGGCCACGGCGAACCCGGACAAGGCCGCTGAGATCACCGCCCTGTTGACCGCCCGGCCACCGACCGTGGGAGTGCCGGCCGCGCTCGTCCTCGTCCCCCGCCCTCGGGGGGTGCCCGAGGTGGAGGAGACTGGCGAGACCCTTCTCGACAACGCCCGGTTGAAGGCCGAGGCCCTGCGGGACGCCACCGGGCTCGCTGCTGTCGCCGACGACACGGGCCTCGAGGTCGACGCGCTCGGTGGGGCGCCGGGCGTCTACTCGGCCCGGTTCGCCGGTCCATCTGCCACCTATGCCGACAACGTGGCCGCGCTGCTTGAGGCGTTGGAGCGGGCCGGGGCGTCAGACCCCGGAGCGCGACGCGCCCGGTTCACGACGGTTGCCCTGGTGGCGTTCCCCGACGGCACCGAGGTGTGGCGCTCAGGGTCGGTCGACGGGTCGATCGCGCTGGCTCCCCGCGGCGAGCAGGGCTTCGGCTATGACCCCGTCTTCGTCCCCGAGGAGGGCGATGGGCGTACGTTCGCCGAGCTCACCGCCGACGAGAAGCACGCGTTGTCCCACCGTGGTCGGGCGTTCAGCGCCCTGGCCGACGCGCTGGGACGGCTCAGCCCGCCTCCGAGCCTGCCGAATCGGCCGAGGGGGTCCACGGGTCCCCGGTGATCGGCGGTGGCATGACCGCCACGTCGGCCAACGAGGCCTCTTCCGACAGCGCGGACGGACCAGCTCCGCTCGTGGCGCCGAAGGAAGGCGGAAGGGGCAGTGAGGACGCGGTTCCTCCCTCGAGGAGGATGAGGCCCGCGTCGGCCAGCTCGCGCAGGGCACGCAGTCCGGAGACCTGGTCGCCGTCGAGCGTGTCGAGCACGTCCTTGACCGTGTTGCCGCCGGTGCCGACGGTCGTGAGCACCTTCCACTGGTCACCACGGATCTGCACGTCGTCGCCGGGCGGGTGGGGGGCGAGCGTTACCACGGCGTCGAGGGGGACCACGCTGCGCAGCTCGAACCACTCGACGACCTGTGGCCGCACTTCGTCGAGCACGGCGGCCACCGGGACGGTCGGCTGTCCGCTCGAGGAGACGAGGCCGGCGGTGAAGTAGAACCACCCTTCGGTCACGCAGGCCAGCTCGAAGACAGCCTCGCCGATGGTAGTGGCAGACCCGACGGCGGCATTGGAGAGCTCACCGTGCTCCAGCCACAGCCTTCCGTCCACCGCCGAACCGACCACCTGGAGCTCGCCGGTCTGGACCGTCGACGACAGCAGGGCGAGGACGTCCGACAGGGCGAAGACCTCGAGTGATCCCACGAGGGATGCTGCCGGTGCCTCCGCTGACGAATCGGTCTGGCTCATCGTCGTTCCCTTCCCCTTGGGCGTAGCCCTGAGGGGAGCTCCCGGCGAACCGGAGACGTCAGGGGGTGCGGACTGACGGCGTCCGGCCGACGCCCCACTGGCCACCGATGGCCGTCGAGCACCCCTGCCGACACCACTCGTCCCGCCCCGTCGTCGCCGACGCGTCGAGCCCTCATGGCCGCGCTGCGGTCATCGACCGCGAATAGTGAGTATTCAAACACGCAACAACGCAATTCTGCCCGGTCTGGCCGCCGCTGTCGAGTGCCGATCGTGAAGACCGCCCGAGCAGCGAGCTTGTTCGAGGTCCGAGCGGGCCGGCAGGACGGTGGAGGTGGGGTCAGGAGATCGTGACGAGCGTCCCGATCGGCGTCAGCGGGTAGACGACGGCGGCGTGGGCCGGTGGCATCTCCACGCACCCGTTGCTCTGGGGGAAGCCGTACGAGGCACGGACGAAGCCGTGGAGGGCGTCACCGCCATTGAAGTAGCTCACCCAGGGGATCCCCGTGTCGTGGTAGTGGGTACCGTTCGGGTTCGTCCCCGTCATCGTGGTCACCTTGTACCGGAGGTAGACGGGGTAGGTGCCCGAGGCGGTGACCGCCCCCGGGACGCCGGTGTTGGCCAGTGTCGAGTACACCTGCTGGCCGTTGCTGTAGACGGTCGCCGTCTCCGGCAGGCTCTTCGACACGTAGACGTAGTTGTACGGCGACGGGTCGACCGTGCCGGCGGCCACGTCGGCAAGGAGCTTTTGCCAGACCTGCGGTCCGGCGATGCCGTCGGTGGCGAGCTCATTGTGGTCCTCGAAGCTCATGACGGCACCCTGGGTGATGACATTGGCGCTGCCCGGGGTCCACAGCGAGGCGAGGTACGAAGGTGGAGCCCACTTCCACGAGAAGGTCCCCTCTTGGGGCTCGGCCGCGAGGTTCGGGTTGGCGAGCGGAGCAGAGGGCGTGAAGGTCAGCGGAAGGTAGCCCGTTTCGGCGAGGAGCTGTTGCAGACGGAGGTAGGTGCCGATGGCTACCGTGAAGGTGTCGGTCGTCGTCGACGCCAGGTGCTGCCCGGTGGTCGACGCCACACCGTGCCCACCGCCCGGGATGGTCACCGTCTCGGTCGTCGAGGGCACAAAGGGGGCAGCGGCCACGAAGGCGTAGGTCGTCGGAGAGAGCAACTGCCAGGTGCCGGCGACGGCGGGGGAGAGGGAGGGGGCAGGTGACGTCGGGGCCACCGGCGCCGAGAAGGTGACGGTCACCGACGCATCGGTGGCCACGCCCGTCGACCCGGTCGTCGGCGAGGTGGCGACGACCGTGAAGGGGCCGACGTGCTTGGACGCCTCTACGGCGCCGTTGGTGGATGCGGTCGACGCGGCGGTCCCAGACGAGGTCGGTCGTACGACGACCGCGGCGATGCCGACGGCAACCACGGCTACCGAGGCAGCGACGATGGCGGTCACCCAGCCGCGCCCGGTCCGCGCCGCGTTGCCGTTGGCATGGCGCGAACGACGAGTGTGTGATCCAGGCATGGGTACCTCCCTCCGCGGCCAAGGCTAGCCGTCCCGAGGCCTGGAGCGACCGTCGCCCGGGGCGGCCGTCGGCTTGGGCGCTGGTGTCGGAGGCGGATGCGAGGCGGACGGCGGTCGGCGGTCGGCGATCTCGACGAACAGCCGTCTCAGAGCTCGGTGGCCACCCGAGTGCGCACTGCCTGCTCGAGGTGGGCGACCACCTGCGGATCGAGCAGCTTGCCCCCGTGCTCGTCACGGACGTAGAACGCGTCGACGACGGCCGGGCCGAAGGAGGAGGCTCGGGCCGAGATGACATCCAGCCGACACTCGACGAGCGCCCGAGTGATGCGGTGGAGCTGCCCGACCAGGTCCTCGGCCCGCACCTCGACGACGGTCGCCGTCGCCGAGGCCTGGTTGTCGACGGTGACGGTGGTGGTCACCAACTGGGGTGTCACCGCGCGACGTGCCCCGCGGTAGGTACGGGCTCGCTCGTCCAACCGGGCGTCGAGGTCGAGGGTGCCGGCCATGACGGCGTCGAGGTCGGCGGCGAGCTGGGGTGCGGTCGGCCAGCGGCCCCGTTGCGGCTCGACGACGAAGACCTCTACGGCCACGCCGTCCGCGCCGTCGATGTCGGCGGAACGGACGTTCAGCCCGTGGAGGGCAAGGACGCCCGTCACCTCGGCAAGCAGCCCGGGCCGGTCGGGCGCCACCACGGTCACCCACGGGTCGGCGACCTGCAGCACGGGCTGGCCGGTGGCGCGGACCGCCTCCATCACCTCGCGATGGACGTCGACGATCCGAGGTGCCGGTGGGGCGATCGCATCACCGGCGAGGGCGCGGTCGGTCCGCTCGACGAGCTGAGCGACGAGGCCCGCTTTCCACGGACCCCACGCCGTGGGACCGGTGGCGCGTCCGTCGGCCTCGACGAGCACGGCAAGCAGTTCGAGCGTGTCCGGGCTGCCGACTTCTTCGGCGACGCGCTGGGCGGTGGTCGGGTCGTCGAGGTCACGCCGGGTGGCCATCTCGGGGAGCAGGAGGTGGAGGCCGACGAGATCGGCGAGCACCTCGACGTCACGGGGAGGGAACCCCATGCGCGACCCCACGCGACGGGCGAGCTCGATCCCGACGTCGGTGTGGTCGCCCGGGTAGCCCTTGCCCAGGTCGTGGAGGAGCGTCCCGACGAGGAGGAGGTCGCTTCGTTGGACCCGACCGGCCAGGCGGGCGGCGGTCGCGGTGGCCTCGAGGAGGTGTCGGTCGACGGTGAAGCGGTGATAGGGGTTTCGCTGAGGCTTGTTGCGGACGTCGCGCCATTCAGGGAGGTAGCGAGCCAGGATGTCCCGACGGTCGAGCGCCTCGAGGACGGCGATGGCAGGCTCACCGGCCGACAGCACCCGGACGAACTGGTCACGCACGGCGGCTGGCCACGGCTCCGGCGGAGCGGGCGACCTCCGGCCGAGCAGGTTGAGAGCGGAGCGTTCGACGGGCTCGTCCCGTTCCGCAGCGACGGCGGCGAGGCGGAGGGCGAGGGACGGGTCGGCGAGATCAGCGTCGGGAAGGAGCGTGACCTCTCCGTCCAGGAGGCCGACGCCGGCGTCGCCGTCGACTGGCACGGCCGCTCCCTCGCTGTCGGGTGGCTCGATCGACCGGCGGCCGAACCCGCGTCGGTGCCCGCCGTGGCGGGACCAGGCCTTGAGGCGTCGCCAGGCATCGTCGCTCTCCCAAGCGATCGTCCGGCCGGCAGCGGCGATCCGGTGCATCAATGCGTCACCGTCAGCCAGGCCGAGCCGGGCAGCGACGGCTTCTTGCTCTTGGAGGACCAGGGTGTTGAGCTCTCGGCCGGCCCGCCGGTGCAGCTCGACGCGGGCGGAGAGAAGGGTGGAACGGGCGCTCCTCACGGCCACGGTGTCGACGTAGTCGGCGAGCCGGGGGACGGCGAGCAACAGGGCGTCGAGGCCGCTCGTGTCGCGGAGCCCGCCGTGGCCTTCCTTCAGGTCCGGTTCGAGCAGGAACGCGACGTCGCCGTGCTCGGCATGGCGGGCTCGTTGCAGCTCGGCGAGCTCCTCGAGCCGAGGGGGGCGCTGCCGGGCCCACTGGGCACGGGCATCGGCGAGGAAGGCGTGGGCAAGGCGTGCCTCACCGGCCACCAGGCGAGCGTCGAGCAGGCCCAGGGCGACCGGGAGGTCGCCCTGGGCGACCTCGAGCGCCTGGCGTGGTCGACGGACGCTGTGGTCGAGGGAGATACCGTCGTCCCACACCGGGTACCAGAGCTGCTCGGCCATGGCCGAGACGTCTCGACCGCCCCGGTGGAGGAGGAGGACGTCGAGGTCGCTAGCGGGGCAGAGCTCGCTACGTCCGTAGCCACCGATCGCCAGCAGCGCGATCCCTCGGTCGTCCCCTCGGGTAGCCCGTTGGAAGAGCCCGGCCAACCACCGGTCGGCGGCGGTGGTGTAGGCGGAGCAGAACGCCTCGCCTGCCAGGTCGGTGCGCTCGAGGAGGACGGCGCGCTCGGCGCGCAGGGACATCGACGGAACCTACCACCGCGGTCCCCTCTGGGGGGGGTGGTAGGTACCCTGGTCGTATGGCACGCAAGAACGAAGCCCTCGACGTGCGGTCGACCAGCGAGGGAGGTGCCCCCGTGCGGAGACACGGCGGAGGGCTGCGCGTGCTCGACGCCGTGCTGGTGGCCGGCGCCGTGGTCGTGGCCGTCGTCGTGGCGGTGGTCGTCCTCCACATGCTCGTCGGCCTGGTGTGGTTCGCCATCAAGGCGGTGGTGGCCATCGCCGTCATCGCCGCCGTGGTGGGCCTGTTGGTCCGCCGGCACCGCTGAAGCGGCTCGACGCGTTAGGCCGGTGGCTCGGGCTGGACCCGGGCCCTGGACCGTGGTCAGCGAGGCCTTGGACCGTGGTCAGCGAGATGGTGAGGGCTGGGGATCGACCGCGCTTGTGTGAAGGGCTTGAGCCGCGGCTGTTCCGGACGCGCCGGTGGCAGGGGAGGCCTGGTCAGCTGGCAGCGCGCAGGGGGTCGACCATGACTGTGTTCCGGCCGGCCTCCTTGGCCCGGTAGAGCGCCTGGTCGGCCCGGGCGACGAGGTGCTCGGCCGACTCTCCGGGGAACCACTGGGCCAACCCGATGGAGATCGTGACCACCGTGGGCCCGTTACCGGTCTGCTCGGCCGTCGAGGGGGGCCCTGGAGCGGTGCGAGCTGGGACGACGATGCGCTCGGCGACGAACTGGGCCAAGGTGGCACCCACGCGGCGACGGAGGCCCTCGGCGAGCAGGCACGCCGAGTCCTCGTCGGTGTCCGGTAGCACCAGGCAGAACTCCTCGCCGCCGTAGCGGGCCACGACGTCGGAACGACGCACCCCGGCGACCAGGGCGGTGGCGAGGGCCTGGAGGACCCGGTCACCGGCCAGATGGCCGAAGTGGTCGTTCACCTGCTTGAAGTGGTCGGCATCGACGATGGCGACGGTGAGGGGCCGCCGCGACCGCGACGCTTGGGCCACGCTTCGGGCCAGGAGGTCGCCGAGGAACCGGCGATTGGGCAGCCCGGTGAGGGGATCGGTTGCCGCGGCGGCCCGTAGGCCGTCGATGAGGGAGGACCGGTCGGCCAAGCCGGCCAGGAGCTGGGCGGCCATCACCGCTGCAGCCCGCAGGTCGGAGGTCCCCATCCGCAAGGTCGTGGAGGCCGGCCGACGAGACACGGCGACGACGATGTCGGTGCCCGACTGCGAGCGGCTGGGTGCGAGGGTCCACCGGCCGGCAGCGGTAGGACGCCCGCCGTCGCGGACGCGCCAGGCGCTCTCGAGCAACGTCCTCGTGGCAGCGTCCCCGTCGCCGGCCACCAGAGCCAGGGGCTCGTTGGCTGCGGCAGCGAAGACGGCGACGTGGTTGGCATGGACGGCGCGCGCCAGGATGGGCAGGCAGGGAGCGATGCCCGCAGGCCAGCTGTCCTCGGCGCCGGCCACCGTGGCGAGCTCGGCGAGCGAGTCCGAGGTGCCCAGTGCGTCGACGAACTGTCGCACGGCGAGGTGGACGGCCCCTCCGGTGGCGCCCCACGCGGCAGCGTGCACGGCAAGTGTCCATGCCAGGGTGTCGACGCCGGGCACGTGCCGGGTGGCGAGGACGATGCCCAGGGCGGCGAGGCAGAGCGCCCACGTGAGCGTCAACATCTGCCGGGTCCCCACGACGGCCGAGGCGATGATGGGAAGGAGGAAGAGGACGTAGTAGGTGCCGGTCAGGCCTCCCGCGGTGAGGTTGACCACGAGCACGGTGGCGATGGCGACGACGATCTGCAGGAGGGAGAACCACGGGCGCAGGGCATCGGGGCGTTTTTCTCGGAGCCGGTGGAGGTCCCAGGCGGTGCAGGCGACCATGACGCCGATCAGGCCGACCTCTAGCCCGGTCGAGTACCAGCGGAAGGCCGGTCGGCGGTAGAGGAGGACCGACGCCGCGTAGACGGGGATGGTGGCGTAGATGAGGAAGGCAATCCGGACGGCCGTGACCATGACGTGCCGATCAGTCGGACCCGGCTGGTGCTGCACAAGGACAAAGCGTAGTGGGCCGGGCCTGGTGAGCGGTGTTGGGGCGTGGCCGGTCGCCATCGGAGGGACCAGTCGCCGCCTGGGTATCGCTCAGGGCGGTCCGCGGAGCTTCAGCGGGCGAGGTCCGTGTAGAGCTCGACGTGCTCGGCGACCATCCGCTCCATCGAGAAGTACCCTTCCACGGCAGCTCGGCAGGCCGTCCGGTCGAGATCGCCGACCCGGGTGAGCGCATCGGCCATCGCCGCCTCATCGCCGCAGAGGAACCCGGTGCTTCCGTCACGGACCACCTCGGGAGCGGCCCCCTCGGGGAAGGCGAGCACCGGGGTCCCGCAGGCCATGGCTTCGACCATGACCATGCCGAAGGGTTCGTTCCAGCGGATGGGGAACAGGAGCGCCGCCGCCCCGGCGAGCAGCTCGAGCTTGCGTTCGTGGGAGACCTCGCCGAGGTAGACGGCATCGGTGCCGAGGAGCGGCCCGACGTGCTCGTCGAAGTACCGGTGCTCGGCGGGCTCGCGGAGCTTGGCCGCCAGCAGGAGGCGCCATCCGGCTGCCCGCGCCACTGCGATCGCTCGGTGCGCGCCCTTGTCGGGGGACATCCTGCCGAGGAAAAGGGCGAAGGGGCCGTCGCCGTCGCCGGTGCCGTCGCCGACGGGAAAGGCAGCGGGGTCGACGCCGTGGTGGATGACCCGGGCCACCGGGACATCGGGGGCGGCGCGTCGCTGGGCATGCGAGATGGCCACGATGGAGACGTGAGGCGTCAGGGCGCGATAGAGGTCACCCAGTTCGGAGCCGAACGGACCGTGGACGGTCGTGACCACTGGGAGGCCCGGGAACCGCTCGGCGTAGAAGGGTCCGGCGACCGTGTGGTCGTGGACGACGTCGCACTCCCTGAGCGCCTCATAGGCGTGGACGACGTGGCGGAGCTCTGGTACCACCTGGCCGATGCGCATGCCCTCGGCCTCGGGGAGGACCCAGCGGCGCTCGACGGGACAGGTCGAGTCGCCGGTGGTGTAGAGGACCACGTCGTGCCCGATGGTCGAGAGGCCTCGTGCCAATTGGTCGACGACCACCTCGATGCCGCCATACAGGGTGGGGGGGACGGGTGCCCACGGTGGGGCGACGATGCCGATGCGCATGGGGGAGATTCAAGCACCGCGTCAGGAACGGTAGGCTGCTTCGACATCCCAGGCGGCGTGGCCGAGTGGTTTAGGCAGGGGCCTGCAAAGCCCCGTACGGCGGTTCGATTCCGCCCGCCGCCTCTGGGCGCGTACCTGACGATCGGCTGCGCTCCCTGCTCACGGTGCCCGTTCCTCCGAGCTGGCGCTGCACCCCGTCATGAGCGACCACCTCTTCCCCGCTGACCGCACGCCTGGTCGGGCAACCGACGACGCCGGGGACGGCGAGCTGGGGAGACCTGCCACGCTGGATGTGAGCATCGTGGTGCCCTACTACAACCCGGGTGCACGGCTGCGGACGACGGTCGAGCGGACGGCCGAGGTGCTGCGTGAAGCGGGAGTGACGTTCGAGATCATCGCCGTCTCCGACGGGTCGACCGACGGAAGTCAGCTGTCGCTCGTCGGTCTGCCGGAGGAGGTCGTCCGACAGGTCGAGCTCGGACGCAACGAGGGCAAGGGGCAGGCACTCCAAGTGGGGCTGTCCATGGGGCACGGACGGTACCTCGGCTTCCTCGACGCCGACGGGGACCTGTCCCCCGAGCTGCTGGCGCCCTTCGTCACCCTGATGCGCCTCTACGAGCCGGACATCATCCTCGGGAGCAAGCGACACCCGATGTCGGCGGTGTCCTACCCGCCGCTCCGACGGCTGTACTCGGTGGGCTACCAGGCGCTCATCCGGGCGTTGTTCCGCCTCGACGTGCGGGACACTCAGGTCGGTCTCAAGCTCGTCAAGCGCGAGGTGATCGCCTCGGTCCTCCCGCTGCTGGTCGAGCGCCGGTTCGCCTTCGACCTCGAGCTGATCGCCGTGGCCAACAGCCTCGGCTACGACCGCGTGTTCGAAGCGCCGGTGCGGATCGAAGAGCGGTTCCGCAGCACCATCTCCCTCCGGGCCGTCGGGGGCATGCTGGTCGACACGCTCGCCATCTTCGTCCGGCTCCGGATCCTGCATCGTTACCGGCGGGGCCGTTCCCCCGTACCCGGTGGCGGGCCAGAGGGCCGCCCCGACCCCACCTAGCGGCCGGCGGCTGTGCCGCCGCCTACGGCGCTGGCCATACGCTCGACCGCTTCGGTCAGCACCGTGGCCGAGGTGGCGAAGTTGAGGCGGGCGCAGCGCTCGCCGCCGGGCCCAAAGGCGGGCCCGGCGCTGAGCAGGACCCTGGCGTGCTCGAGGAGCCAGGCCGCAGCCCCACCCCGAGGGTCGACGTCCCCCGTGGCGAAGCCGTCCTTGCCGGCGAGGGTGGTCGCCAGGTCGGCGAAGTCGAGCCAGGCCAGGTAGGTCGCCTCCCCTGGTGCCCACCGTACCCATGGCAGGTGGGCCGCCAGCAGGTCGCCGAGGAGGGCTCGGTTGCGGTCGAGGCCGGCGAGCAGCGCGTCGAGCCACGCCTCGCCGTGGCGCAAGGCGGCGGTGTGGGCGAGGACACCGAGGTGGCTGGGCCCGTGGCTCACCTCGGCCGGGAGCCGCGTCAGGTCGTCGGCGGCGTCCGGCCCGGCGAAGGCGACGGCGGCTTTCAAGCCGGGGAGGTTCCACGCCTTGGACGCCGAGACGAGCGTGATCCCCCGGCTCGCTCCGGGCACGGAAAGGTAGGGGGTGAAGGTCGCTCCCGGCAGGACGAGCGGGGCATGGATCTCGTCGGTGACCACTCGCACGCCGGATGCCTCGGCGGCGGCTGCGACGGCGGCCAGCTCGACCGGCGTGTGGACGGTCCCCGTCGGGTTGTGGGGGTTGCAGAGGAGGAAGGCGGCCCGTCCCGAGGAGGTGGCCGCAGCAAAGGCCGTGGCCAGCTCTGGCACGTCGAGGCGGCCGTCGACGGTGAGCGGTACCTCGACGACACGGCGGCCGAGGTGCTCGGTAAAGGCGTAGAACGGTGGGTAGACGGGTGGGGTGACCACGACGGCGTCCCCGGGCCCGGTGACGAGCTTCAAGACTTCGGTAACCCCGACCATGACGTCGGGGACCATGGCCGAGCGGCCCACCTCGAAGCCGTCGAACTCCCAACGGCGGGCGGCGAAGGCGGCGTAGGCCTCGGCGTACTCCGTGCCGTTGGCGTACCCGGTGTCACCGAGCTCGAGGGCGCCTCGGACCACTTCGACGACAGGTCGTGGCGGAAGGACGTCCATCTCGGCGACCCACAGCGGCAGGACGTCGGGCCCGGCAGCCTGCCACTTGGCGCTTGTCCGCCGGCGCAGCTGGGCGAGCGGGAGGTCGAACGGGGCGACGTCGGTGACCACGAGAGCGACGCTACCTGGCCGGTGGCGGTGCGCCGAGATCGACACCGGCCTACTCGTCGAGCGGGTGGACGTCGAGGCCGTAGGCTGCGCTAATGGCCGACCTCGAGCTCGATGGCCTGAGCTGCCGGTTCGGCGCCGTGGTCGCTCTCGACGGGTTGACCTTCACCGTCCCCTCCGGGCACGTGGTCGGGTTCCTCGGTCCGAACGGGGCGGGGAAGACCACGACGATGCGGGCCATCTTCGGCCTGACCGACCTCGACGGCGGGACAGTGCGCTGGGAGGGCGTGCCCGTCGGCCCGGCAACCCGCCGACGCTTCGGGTACATGCCCGAGGAGCGCGGTCTCTACCCGAACATGCTGGTCGCCGACCAGGTGGAGTACCTCGGCCGCCTGCACGGATTGGATGGCCGCAGTGCCGCCCGGGCCACCCGGCGGTGGCTGGAGCGTCTCGAGGTGGCGGACCGGGCGCGGAGCAAGGTGGAGTCGCTCTCCCACGGCAACCAGCAACGCGTCCAGCTGGCGGCAGCCCTGGTGCACGATCCCGAGGTGCTCGTGCTCGACGAGCCGCTCGCCGGTCTCGATCCGGCCGGGATCGACACCATCGGCGAGGTGCTGGTGGAACAGGCCCGATCAGGCCGGTGCGTGCTCTTCTCGAGCCACCAGCTGGACCTGGTCGAGAACGTGTGCGAGTCGGTCGCCATCATCGACCACGGGCGGCTTGTGGCGAGCGGGAGCGTGGACGAGCTCGCCACCAGCGGGCCGCGGCGCCTCGCCGTCCGGGTGGAGGGCGACCGCCAGGGCCGATGGGCACGGGACCTCCCGGGCGTCTCGCTCTCGGAAGTCGACGGCGGGGAGGTCCGGCTCGTCCTCGACGCGGCTACTGACAGCGACGTCGTGCTCGATGCGGCGCGCGCCGCCGGCCACGTGACCCAGTTCGTCTTCGAGCGCCGCAGGCTCTCCGAGGTGTTCCGCGAGGCCGTGGGCCGGTGAAGGCCCTTCCCCTCGTCGTGGCCGCACTGGTGGTGGCGACCATCGTCCGCCTGCGTCGACGCAGAGGAGGTCGAGGCGGTGCGGCGGCGCGTCCGTCGCCGTTCGCTGCCCTGTGGGAGGGTTCGAGGACGCTCCGGGCACACCTCGGCGACCGCCGGCTCCTGGGCGACATGGGGCTCGTCGCCGGACGGGAGGTCCGCGAGCGCCTGCGCGGGAGGGTGTTCCGCGTGGTGACGGCCATCCTGTTCCTGGTGGTGGCGGCCGCGGTGGTCATCCCGACCGTGCACACCGGTGCTCCTCGTGCTACCCGGGTGGGGGTGGTCGCCGGCTCGCCGGCACTCGACGCCGAGCTGCATGCCGCGGCCACCTCCGCCGGGACTGCCGCGAGGTTGGTCGGTGAGCCCGGCATCGGTGTCGCCCGAACAGCCCTCGGCGAGGGGCGGCTCGACGTGGTGGTGGAGGGGAGTCAACGCCTCGTCGTGCTCGATCCGATCGCGGCGACCGACACCTCGGCCACGGCGCGTTTCGTGCGCGTGGCCGCGTCGGCGCTCGGGTTGGCACGCGCCTTCGCCCGAGCCGGGCTCACCCCTACCCAGGCCGTCACCGTGGCTCGGGCTCGTCCACTTCCCATCCAGAGCATCCACCCGGGCAAGCACGCCCGCACGGCGAGTGAGACGACGGCGCTCCTCGGGGTCGTGCTCGTCTTCATCGTCCTGACCCAGTACTTGACGTGGACCCTGATGGGGGTGATGGAGGAGAAGGCCAGCCGCGTGGTGGAGGTGCTGCTGGCCACGGTCCGACCCGTGCAGCTGCTGGCGGGGAAAGTCGTCGGCATCGGAGTGGTGGCCCTCGTCCAGGCCGTCGCCCTGGTGGCGTTCGCCTTGGTGCTCGCCAAGGCAGTGGGCTCGAACCTCGTGCACGGCGAGGCCCCAGTCGTCGTGGTCGCCACCCTGGTGTGGCTCGTGCTCGGGTACGCCTTCTACAGCTGGGTCTACGCCGCGGCCGGCTCTCTGGCCGAGCGCCAGGACCAGGTGCAGAGCCTGGCCCTGCCGCTGAGTGCCCCGCTCATCTTCGGCTACATCGTCTCACTGACGAGCGTGGGCAGTGGGAGCGCCTCGTTGCTCGTCAAGGTCCTCGCCTATCTGCCACCCACCGCTCCGTTCGCCATGCCGACGCTGGTGGGCTTCGGCGACGTTGTCTGGTGGCAGTTCGGCGCGTCGGTGGCGGTGACCCTGTTGAGCACGCTGGTGGTCGCCCAGCTAGCGGCCCGGGTCTACCGGACCGCCGTGCTGCGCACCGGCTCCCGGGTCCGGCTGCGCGAGCTGCGCTCCTCGTCGCCGAGGTGAGCCCACGCCTGCTCGGGCGGGCCATATGGCGGTCGACCACTGGGGAGCCGACCGGCAGTGGGACCCACGTCGGCTTGACGGCCGAGAGCGTTGTCACCCTGGCGGCCCGTTCAGGGCGTGCGCGTGGCTACGAGCCGATGCAAACAGAACCGTACGACCCCTACTGCCGGGTCCGCCGGCCTACGGACGCTCGTTACGACGTGGGAGCTTCGCTCGTTCGGCTTCGGGCGGCCAGCCCGCTCGGCTACCACAGGTAGGGGCCGATGTCGACGGCAAGGGCAGGCACGAGGGCGGAGCGGACCAAGACCGTGTCGACGAGCACCCCGAAGGCGACCAGAAAGCCGATCTCGGTCAACGCGATCAGGGGGAGGACGCCGAGCACGGCAAAGGTGGCGGCAAGGACGACACCGGCCGAGGTGATCACACCGCCGGTGACCCCAAGGCCGCGGACGACGCCGATGGTGGCTCCGGCTTCTGCCTCCTCGTTGACCCTCGCCATCAAGAAGACGTTGTAGTCGACACCAAGGGCTACCAGGAAGACGAAGCCGAGTATGGAGACGGTGGGGTCGAAGCCAGGGAAGGAGAAGAGGCAGCGGAACACGAGCGAGGAGACCCCAAGGGACCCGAGGTAGGAGAGCAGCACGGTGGCGGTCAGCACCAAGGGGGCGACACAGCCCTCTGGCAGGATGGCGTCAGCTCGAAACGTGAAGTGGTCCCCACGTAAAACGTGAAGACCTCTTCGGTGGGCCGTAGAGGACTCGAACCTCTGACCCCTTGCGCGTCATGCAAGTGCGCTACCAACTGCGCCAACGGCCCGTGGCTGGGCAGGTTAGCACCTGGTGGTGTTGGGTCTGCGGGAGCGAGGCGGACCAATCCGTGGGATCGCGCCCAGTTGGCAGGACTGGCCGACCCTGCCTTCAGATCTCGCGAGGAGCGGGCTCCGGCGCCGTGACGGGCACCGGCACCAGCGGGCTGGCCGGCAGTTCGCGGCTGAAGGCGAAGAGCGCCTCGGACGCCTGGTGGACCGACGTCGTCCAGGCGGTGGCCGTATGGGCATCAGCCTGGTCGCTCACGTACTTGGCACAGAGGAACGGCACACCGAACGCTGCGCACACCCGGGCCAGGGCGAACGCCTCCATGTCGACGAGGTGGGCGCCGAGGGAGGCAATCCGCCGAGCCTCGGCCGGGTCGGCGACCACCCGGTCGCCGGTAGCGACGACCGTGCCGGTGCCGGTGCCGAGGTCGAGGCAGGCCACCGGCCGTTCGCCGGTCAGCCGCTCGAGGCTGAGCGCGTCGAGGTCGTGCTCGACGCACGCCCCCACGACGTGGATTCCGTCGTGGGCGGTGTCGAGCGAACCGGCGGTTCCCACGTTGACCACCAGGTCGAACTGGTGCACGGCGAGCGCCTGCGACAGGGCCACCGAGGCATTGAGCTTGCCGCACCCGGTCAGGAGCACCGGCACGTCCTCGAAGGCGGCGACTTCGGCGGCGAGGGCAGCGACGAAGAGGACCGCTCCGAGGCGGCCTTCGTCGGGCGACCTGCCGTCGACGGTGTTCCACCGGAGCGCTGGTGGGTTCGCCATCACGAGCGCTGGCCAGCTCAGTTCGCCGGGACCGGGCCACGCCGGCCGATGCGCGAGGCCCGTGTAGCCGACAGGAGGGCAGCTACCACCATCATGCCCATCGATGCGTAGAACGCCGAGTGCAGTCCGGTGGTGAATGCCCCGGCGGCGCGACCGTGGAGGGAGGTAGACCCGACGAAGATGGCGAAGGCCAGGTGGCGGGGGATCGAGCGGGAGGCGATCAGGATGGCCACCGAAAAGGAGAACACCATCCCGATGTTGGCGAACGTCCGCAACATCCCCGACGAGATGCCGAACACCTCGGGTGGTGACGCCTTCATCACGGCAGCGCTGTTGGCCGGAAAGAAGAAGCTTCCCCCGATGCCGTTCACGATGCTCGCCACCACCACCAGCCACAGGCCGGTGGTCACACCCAGGTGGGCGTAGATGAAGAGCGCCACGACCTGTACGGCCAGTCCAGCGGTGGCCGGCACCACCGGTCCCAAGCGGTCGGCGAGGCGACCGGAGACGGGCCCGAGGGTGCCCCCGATGACATAGCCAGGGACCAGTAGTAACGAGGCGTGGATGGGGGAGAGCCCCCGGGGTCCCTGCAGGTACATGATCACGAGGAACAGCACGGCGAAGTTGCCGAGCCCCTGGAAGAGCGATGCCAGGAGGGACGGCGTCATGGAGGGGACCTTGAAGAGGGACAGGTGCACCATGGGTTCTCGCTGGACGGCCTCGATCCACACGAAGGCTCCGAGCAGCACGACCCCGCCGATGAGGTAGCCGGCCACCGAGGCATCGAAGGCGTTGGTGGCGAGCCGGGTCATCGCCCAGAGGACCCCGAAGAGGCCGAGCCCGAGGACGATCATCCCGGCGGGATCGAGGCGATGGCTCCGGCGCTCGGACCCCTCGTGCAGGACCCGCAAGGCGAGGAGCACGGCAGCGAGGCCGATGGGCACGTTGATCCAGAAGATCCACCGCCACGACAAGTAGGTGACAATGGCACCCCCGAGGACGATGCCGAGCACCGCTCCCATGCTCCAGCCGACGGCGTTGTAGCCGTAGGCCTTGCCGCGCTGGTGGACCGGGAAGAGGTCGGCGATGACCGCGCCACTGTTGGCCGTCACGAAGGCGCCCCCGACGCCCTGGAGGAGCCGGAAGCCGATGATGGAGGCTTCGTTCCACGACAGGGCGCACAGGGCGGAGCCGGCGATGAAGACGAGGAAACCGGCCTCGTACATCCGCACTCGGCCGAACATGTCGCCGAGACGGCCCACCTGGGTGGCCAGCAGGGTGATGACGAGCAGGTAGCCGATGATGACCCAGATCACCGAGGCCAGGGCGATGTGGAGGTCCTTCTCGAGCGAAGGAAGCGCCAGCACGACGATGGTCGTGTCGACGGCGGTGATGAGCACGCCGGTCATCACGACGAGCAACGCCAGCCCGGTATGGGTCTGGCGACCTGCTCCGGCGCTGGCCGCGGTCTCCGTGGTCGGCGTGGTGGTCATCGGGTCTCCTGGTGGTCTCTCGGGTCGTCGGGGCCCCTGTGCTGGTCCTGGGCCGACGCCGGACGGGCGGGGGGCGTAGACGACCGCGCCGAGCACGTCTCGTCGGCTGGCCCGCACCACCCGCACCCTGCTCTGGCGGTCCGACGGGCTCACCCTAGCGGCAGGGCCTTACGAAGGAGGCGGCCGGCACCGGATGTCCAGTCCGCCGTGCGGTCGGTCGTCTCCTGGCCGTCGAGACCGGGGCGCCCTCGGTGGCTCATGGCTGGGTCACCGATGTCGGGGGATGGCCCATGGCTGGGTCACCGATGCCGGAGCACGGCCCAGGTGAACGGCTGGATGGTCCCGAAGGGCGTCACGTGCTCCTCGCGCTCGGTGTGCACAAGGTCGAACGAGCTGGCGAAGCAGGCGGCCAGCTCGTCGGCGTCGTAGCGGGAGGTCGGCAGGCCCGAGCATCGGTTCGGGCCGTCGGGAGCGAAGGTCGCCAACACGACCACCCCTCCTGGGGGGATGGCGTTGCTCGCTGCTTCGACGTAGTGGGCCCGGCGGTCGGGTTCGACGAGGAAGTGGAACACGGCTCGGTCGTGCCAGGTGGCGTACGTCCGTCGTGGTCGCCACGAGCCGGCGTCGGCGCAGAGGTACGTGACCGCATCGTCGTGTCCGGAACGCCGCCGTCGCACCTTGTCCAGTGCTGCTTGTGAGACGTCGAGCACGGTCACGTCGCGCCAGCCGGCGAGGAGCAAGCGGTCGACGAGGGGCGACGAGCCCGCGCCGACGTCGACCAGGGCCCTCCGCTTGGGCGCCCACGCCTCGAGCAGGCGCAACGACGACGTCGGCTCGGCTCGGAACCAGCTGACCTCGTCGTCCGCCGTCGTCGAGTGGACGTCGTCCCAGTGCCGAGCGAGCTCATCCACGCTCCGCGATGGTAGCGATCGGCCTCGTGTCGACGCACGGGCGAGGGGGTCGATCTGGCCGTGCACGCACCGGCACACACCGACGGCGAGGGTGCCTGCCGGCGCCTCCCTGGGGACCTTTGGCACTACTGGCCGAGCGCGTCGTGGTGCGAGGCTGAGAAAGGAGCCCGGTTCCGGCGCTGCGTCGCACGTCGGACCGGGTCTCCGCCCCAACAGGTGGGCGTCGGTCGTCGGGCCGCCCACGGTGGCCGCGGCGACGCCGGGCGAGCGGGCGAGCGGGCGAGCGACCGACTGGGGTGGCCGGCCGGTCGCCTTCGCGGATGGCGAGAGGAGGAGCGATGGCAGGTACGACAGCGCAACGAGCACAGGTCGGCTGGCCGCCACGATGGGGACGGTTCGTCGACGTCGGCTGGCCGCGGCCGTTTGGATGGTTGGGCGAACTGGCGGCGGAGCCGGAAGGCTGGTTCCGGGTGGAGGAGATCGAGGAGGACGGCGCGCTGGTGGTGCGGGCCGAGCTTCCCGGCATCGACCCGAGCGAGGACCTCGACGTGTCGGTGTCGGGTTCGACGCTGCACATCGAGGCTCGGCGCCAGCAGCGTGTCGAGGACAAGGAGCACGGTGTCGTACGAAGCGAGTTCCGCTACGGGGAGCTCAGCCGCGACCTCGCGCTCCCCGACGGTGCGGACCAGGGAGCCGTGGACGCATCGTACAAGGACGGCATCCTCGAGGTCCGCGTGCCCCTCGCTCAGGTCGAGCAACGCCCCACCACCAAGGTGCCGATCCGCCGGGTGTGAGCGCGTCAGCCGCAGGCCCGTCGGTTGTCCACCGACGGGTCGACAACCCGCGGCTGGCGCTCCGGTCAACGATGGGATGGTCGAGGTGAGCTGCGCCGAGCCCGGTGGACCTCCTCGGCTCGCTTGGCCTGCTAGGCCG
The DNA here is from genome assembly GCA_021798955.1 of Actinomycetes bacterium. Classification (GTDB taxonomy): domain Bacteria; phylum Actinomycetota; class Acidimicrobiia; order Acidimicrobiales; family RAAP-2; genus JAJZJT01. Next base: position 42,564 of record JAJZBK010000001.1, on the reverse strand, counting down.
GGCCAGGAGGCCCCTGGCTCCTGGCCACAACCTGCCGATCGGCCCTGGACCGGTAGCGCCGAGCGGGCGGACACTGCCGAAAGGTCGGGCCAGGAGGCTGCCATGGAGTTCCGCGACCGGTACGAGGCAGGGCGGCGCTTGGGCGAGCAGTTGGTCGGCGAGGGGCACGTTCCGGGCGGTGCCGTGGTCCTCGGCCTCCTGCGAGGAGGCATCCCCGTCGCTGCTGTGGTGGCTGAGCTGCTCGGAGCGCCGCTCGACGTCGTGGTCGTGCGGAAGCTCGGCGTGCCGTTCCAGCCGGAGCTGGCCATGGGGGCCGTCGGCGAGGGCGGGGTCGTGGTGCTGGACCGTGAGGTCCTCCGGGCAGCGGGGCTCGACGACCGAGATCTGCTTGCCGTCGAGGAACGTGAGCGAGCCGAGGTCGACCGCCAGTCGGCGCGGGTGCGCTCCACTCGCCCGCCGATCTCGCTGGCGGGCAAGACGGCGGTGGTCGTAGACGACGGCGCAGCCACCGGTTCGACGGCCGGCGCTGCCTGCGAGGTGGTCCGTGCCCGCGGGGCGTCCCGGGTCGTGCTTGCCGTTCCGGTCGGTTCCCCGTCGGCCGTCCGGTCCCTCGCCGAGGTGGCCGATGAGGTGGTCTGCCTCGAGCTCCCACAACCGTTCGTGGCCGTCGGCCAGTGCTACGACGACTTCACGCAGGTCACCGATACCGAGGTGGTGGAGCTCCTCGAGGCGGCACGCGCCCAGGTGCCCGTCGTCCCGACCCGGAGCGACGGTCCATCGGTGCGCGGCGAGGGCGTCAGCCTCGCCGCCGGTGGGGTCCGGCTCGAGGGGCACCTGACGGTCCCCGAGCGGTGTTCGGGCCTCGTCGTCGTCGCCGACGGCAGGAGCGACGGCCGTTTCGACTGGCGGAGCCGCACCGTGGCCGGCCTCCTGAACGCTGCCGGCTTCGGGACGCTCCTCGTCGACCTGCTGACCCCCGAGGAGATGGCGCACCGCAGTGCCGTCTTTGCGGTCGCGTCGCTTGCCGAGCGGCTGGAGGCGGTGACGGCCTGGCTGATCGGACAGCCGGAGGCTGCAGGCCAGCGTGTCGGCTTCTTCGGCACCTGGACAGGAGCGGCGGCAGCGCTCTGGGCGGCGGCGGAGCCCACGACCCCGGTTGCTGCCGTCGTGTCCGGAGGCGGTCGGCCCGACCTGGCCGGTCAGCGCCTCGGTGACGTGCGAGCGCCCACCCTGTTCGTCGCCGGCGGGGAAGACGCCGTCGCTCTGGCGCTGAGCCGCCATGCGCAACGCCAGATGAGCGGTCGGAACCACCTTGCCGTCGTGGCGGGAGCGACCCAGCTGTTCGAGGAGCCCGGTGCGCTCGAGGAGCTCGCCGAGCTCGCCCGTGCCTGGTTCGTCGACTACCTCGAGCCGGCGGCCGCGAGCTGGACCGGACGACCAGGACAGATCGAGAGGACGCCGAAGGCGGGTCGACCGGAGCGGGCGAGATAGTGACCTTCAGCCCTACTGGGCAGCAGGCCTGGGCGCGATCGTGCTCCCATGGACCAGATCGTCGTCGGTGTCGACGGCTCTCCCACCTCGGCCAAGGCCTTTGCCTGGGCGGCCGACCTGGCCGAGGAGACAGGTGCGGCGTTGCGGGCGGTGATGTCGTGGGAGGACCGCTACTCGGACATGTGGGTGCCAGGTAGCGGTGTCGCCTTCGACCGTCTCGCCGTCGTGCGGCGAGCGCTCGAGCACGCCGCCTTGCCGGTGACAGGTGCCCATCCCACGCTCCCGGTCGAGCTGACGGCCGTCGAAGGCCCGCCGGCGCGCCGCCTGGTGGCTGCAGCAGAGGGCGCCGACGTGCTCGTGGTGGGCAGTCGAGGACACGGAGGCCTGACGGGTACGTTGCTCGGCTCGGTCAGCCTGTTCTGTGTGACGCACGCTCCCTGCCCGGTCGTCGTCTTCCGTGGGTCGCCGCGGGCGCACGTGGTCGCCGATGCCGAGGAGACGGCGTCGTGAGAGTGGAGGCTCCATCGCGCCGGTCCTGGTCGTTGGTCGACCGGCTGGCTGCTCGGTCGTTGGCACTGGTCCTGGTCGGCCCTGTTCCACCGGTGGGGGACCGAGCTGAGGCGTTGCTCCGCCTGGCGGGACAGCGACCGGCTGTGCTCGAACTGGCGGCTCGGCGGGTCGAGCGAGGCGCCTTCGCGGCGACGTCGACGGCGACCGGCGCAGCGACCGGCGCCCTACGCCTGGCCGCGCACCTGGCGTCGTGGAGGCTGGACGAGCAGGAACGCGACGCGACGGCCCGGTACCAGCCGGGGAGCGTGTCGGTACTGGGCCCCGAAGTGGGGCCGAGGAGGAGGGAGCTGGTATGACTGATGAGACCCCCCGCGGGGGAGGCCAGGTACAGCAGCGCACGGTTGGTCCGGTGGGTAGGTGCACGCCGGATGGGCTCGGAGGGGTCATCGACCTCCTCGAGACCGTGGTGGAGGCACTGCCGGTGCTGATCCCTGATCCGAGCGACGGCTCGGCCTGGGTGCAGTTCGACGAGGCGTCGGCGGACCTGTACCGGGCCCTTGCCGCGTTCAGCCAGCTCAGCGGCGGCGCGCTGAGGCGCACAAGGGAAACGCCCCATGCCCCCGACCGCGCGGTGGTCGTGAGCCCGGCCTGAGCGCTCCGGCGGTCCGTCGAAGAGGGCCGACCCGGTGGCCGATAGGGGTCGCGGGCTCGAGGCCATCAGGCCGTCAGGTCGATGAGCGGTGCGGAGCTCAGGCCTGTGGCCCATCGTTCGGACGTTGGGCCAGGGTGACGGCCGTGCTCCGTAGCAGGCTGTGGGCGATCCCACCGGCGTCAGTGTGGGGGAGCTGCTTGGCGAAGGCGATCCGGCGCGGGGCTGTGCCCGCTCCGAGCTGCCTGCGGGCGAAGCCGAGGAGCTCGTCCTCGAGCTCCGTGGAGGCTGGGATGCCCGGGCGCAGGGCGACGAAGGCCGCCACGGTCTCGCCGACCGCCGGGTCTGGTACACCGACGACGCCGACCTCAGCCACTGCCGGGTGCTGGAGGAGGACCGACTCGACCTCGTAGGGGCCGACGAGGTGGCCAGCCGAGTCGATGGCGTCGTCGCCTCGCCCGGCAAACCACACGTAGCCGGCTTCGTCCTGGCGAGCCAGGTCGCCAGTCAGGTACCAGCCGTCGACGAAGCGGGAGCGATAGCGAGCGTCGTCGCCGAGGTAGGCGCGGAACATCGACGGCCAGCCGGTCCGGAGCGCGAGCTCACCGGATGCGCCCGGCGGCGCCACCGTGGGGTCCGCCGCTGGGGCCGTCGTCACGACTCCGAGCCGGTTCCGCTCGAGGACAGCCACGTCCACACCCGGCAACGGTCGACCCAGCGCACCGGGCCGGACGGCTTCCGACGGCGGGCTGGCGATCATGATGCCGCCCGTCTCGGCCTGCCACCAGGTGTCGTGGACGGGAAGGCCGAAGACGTCCACCGCCCAGGCCGAAAGCTCGGGGTCGAGTGGTTCGCCCGTCGTGGCCACGAAGCGGAGCCGGCTGAGGTCGTGCGACCGGGCTACCTCCGGACCGGCGCGCCGCAGCGCCCGGAGCGCCGTTGGGGTGGTGTACCAGACGCTCACCCCCTCCTCCTCGAGCACTGAGTACCAGTGGTCGGCCTCGAGGTCACCCTCGTCGAGGATGGTCGTCGCGCCCAGGACCAGTGGAGCAACCACTCCGTAGGTGGTTGCTGCCGGCGACCCGGGGTCCGCGGTGCACCAGAAGACGTCCTCGGAACGGAGGTCGAGGGCGGCGTGTGCCGAGGCGACCTGGGCGACCACGGCATCGTGGACGTGGACGGCTCCTCTGGGGGGGCCGGTCGTCCCGCTGGTGAAGTACACGAGCGCAGCGTCGTCCGGTGCGGTCGGGGGGATGTCGTAGTGGGACGACTGGCGGGTCAGCAGGGCGTCGAAGTCGATGGTGCCGTTGGGGGGTGGCGACACGAGCGGTTCGGTCCCGGCGGTCACGAGGACGTGGCTGAGCGAGCCCAGTCGGTCGCGCACGGGGGCGACCGTGTGCCGGTAGAGCATGGGGGTGGTGACGAGCACACGACCGTCACCGACGGTGATGCGTTGGCGCACGGGTTCGGGCCCGTAGACCGGGAACAGCGGGGCGAGGACGTTGCGGTGCTTGAGCGTGCCCAAGGTGGCCACGACCAACGGCTCGCCACGCCCCAACAGGACGTAGACGAGCTCACCGGGAGGCACCCCGAGCTCGTCCAGTCCGTGGGCGAAGCGGCTCGAGGCGGCGGCGAGCTCCCCATAGGTGACGTCGATCCGGTCGCCTCGTCGCCCGAGGCAGCGCACGGCGACGTGGTCGCGGCTCGGGCCGACGGCGTGGCGGTCTGCTGCTTCGTAGGCCATGTTGAGCCCGCGTCCATCCGGGAGGCCGTCGAGCTCCGCCCGGGCGGCGTCCCAGGGGGAGCCGGAGCGGACGCTCGCACCGGCGACGAGCACGGACCCGGTCCCCTCGGATGGTCGTTGGGTGCTGGTCGGTTCCTGGCTCACGGCAGCCCTCTTCCGCGCCGACCGGGCCGAGGTGGCCGGACCGGCCGCTCTCCTCCGACGGTACGCCTCCTGCTCGGCTGCCCCCAGGGCCGAAGGTCATCATCGGGGTCCGTGCAGGCTTGCCGGGTCGTGGTGAGCCTTGGGCCGACTGTCGCAGGCCGAAGGTCAGGCGTTGCTAGAGGATGGAAGGAACGGGCACCTCGACGACGCTCGGTCCCGGTGTGGCAAACGACCGACTGAGGGCGGCGGCAAGCTCGTCGGCGGTGGTCGCCCGCTCCGCGGGGACTCCCAAGCCACGGGCTAGGGAGACGAAGTCGATGTCGGGTCGGCCGAGGTCGAGCATGTCCTTGGCCCGAGGGCCCGGCCGTTCGGCGCCGACACGGTCGAGCTCGAGGTTCAAAATGGCATACGAGCCGTTGTTGAGGAGCACCGTGGTCACGTCGCAGCCGGCACGGGCCATCGACCACCAGGCTTGGGGCGTGTAGAGGGAGCTGCCGTCGGCCTCGAGGGCGACCACACGACGATCGGGGCAGGCGATGGCCGCGCCGAGGGCCACCGGGAGCCCTTGGCCGATGGCGCCTCCGGCGAGGCAGAGCCAGTCGTGGGGTGGGGAACCAGCCGTTGCCCCGGAGACGAACAGCCCGGAGGTGTTCCCTTCGTCGGAGACGATGGCGCCCTCGGGAAGGAGTTGGCCGATGACGGCGGCCACCGCTGCGGCGTCGAGGGTGCCTCGAGGCATACCGGAAGGGCCGGCCTGCTGTCGGGGGGTCTGGTCGGGCGTGGCCCCCACCAGGTAGGCCAGGGCCTCAAGGGCGCCGTCGACGTCATCTCCTGGCCCGGCCACGGTGTGGACCTGGCAGCCCTCGGGGACGAGGTCGCTGGGCTTGCCGGGGTAGGCAAAGAACGACACGGGTGAGGCGGCGTCGACGAGGACCAGGTGGGCGATGCCGTCGAGCTGCATGGCGGTGAACTCGGCCAGGTAGCCGAGCCGCTCGACGGGTGGACGGCCCGCGCCGCGCTCCAGCCGGGCAGGGAACGTCTCGGCGAGGAGCTTGGCCCCGGTGGCTGTGGCGATCGCCGCAGCACGCTCCAACGCCGTGCCGGTGCACGCCCGACCCCCGACGAGGACGGCGCACGGGCCACTGCCCCGGAGGGCCGCTGCCGCTCCGTCAAGCTCGGTGGTGTCGACGGGGCGAGCCACTGGAACCGCCCGAGCTCCCACGACCGGGGAGGCCCCTTCGGACCACGAGACGTCGGCGGGCAGGATGAGGGTGGCTACCGACCCCGGCGCGCCCACGGCAGCGGCGACCGCTGCTGCGGCGTCCGATGAGAGCGACTCGGTGGACAGGCTCGTGTGGACGAAGGTCGAGACGTTGCGGGCGACTGTCTCGATGTCGGACTGGAGCTGGGCGTCGTACTTCCAGTGCGTGGTCGCGTGGTCGCCCACGACGGCGACGAGCGGGCTGTGGGCACGTCGGGCGTTGTGCAGGTTGGCCAGGCCGTTCCCGAGCCCCGGTCCCAGGTGGAGGAGGACGGCCGCCGGACGTCCGGCCAGGCGGGCGAAACCGTCGGCTGCTCCTGTCGCCACCCCCTCGAAGAGGCAGAGGACGCTCCGCATCGCCGTCACGTCGTCGAGGGCAGCCACGAAGTGCATCTCGGACGTACCGGGGTTCATGAAGCACGTGTCGACCTCGTGAGCGACGAGCGTCTCGAGCAGGGCGCGGGCTCCGTTCATGCGGGAGAAGCCTCCTGTGCTCCGCCAGCTCGGCTGGATGCTCCGCCAGCTCGGATGGGCGCGCCCCGCTCGCGGTCCGCTCTGGTCGGGCTCGTCCCCGGCTCGGGAGGGGTGGGTGGGAGCAGGGCTCCCGGGTTCAGGATGCCAGCAGGGTCGAACGCGCGCTTCAGCCGACGCATGAGCGCCAGCTTGGCCGGGTCCTCGACCGCCACGTAGATGTCACGCTTGGCACGGCCGATACCGTGCTCGCCCGACACGGCTCCACCCAGCTCCACGCCGGCTGCGGCGATGGCGTGGACGAGCCGGTGGCATGCCTCGGGGTCGGGCTCGAAGACCGACAGGTGGACGTTGCCGTCGCCGACATGCCCGCATCCGATCACCAGTGCGCCGGCCTCGGCGCCGAGCAGTCCGACCCGCTCGAGGTAGTCGGGGATCGACGCCCGGGGAACGACCACGTCGACGATGTCGTTGGCGCCGGCCGCCTTGGCCGCCCAGAAGGCTCGCTCTCTGGCGGTGATCAGCGCTGCTCCCGCCGGTCCGGGGAGCACGTAGACGTCGAGGGCGCCGAGGCTGGCCAGCAGGGTGGCAAGGGCCTCGACGTCCTCGTCGAGCCGGTCGAGCCGGTGCTGCTCGAGGGTGACGACGAGGTAGGCGAGGGCCTGGTCGCGCACCTGGTCGGGGATGCCGAGCTCGATGCCGGCGGTCTGGGTGATTCCGGCCATCGACACCAGGTCGATGTACTCGACGATCATCGGGTCGGTCCCACTCGAGACGACCGCGGGCACGGCGGCGGACACGGCCCGCAAGGAGGCGAACGGGGCGAGAACGGTCGTGGCGTGCGGCGGGCGCGGATGGAGACGGAGCGTGGCCTCGGTGACCAGGGCCAGTGTGCCCTCGGAGCCGAGGACGAGCTGGGTCAGGTCGTAGCCGGAGGTCGCCTTCACGAAGCGCCCGCCGGTTCGGACCACCTCGCCGGTACCGAGCACGAGCTCGAGGCCCAGGACGTGATGCCGGGTCACCCCGTACTTGACGGCGCGCATCCCCCCGGCGTTGGTGGCGACGTTGCCACCGATCGACGCCGAGAGCTCGCCGGGGAACACCGGGTAGACGAGCCCGAGCGGCGCCAAGGCGCTCTCGAGGGTGGCGAGGGTGACACCGGGTTGGACGACCGCGACGTGGTTGGCCGTGTCGAGCTCGAGGATGGCGGCCATGCGGTCGAAGGCCACGACGACGCCGTCGGTTGGCGGGGTGGCACCTCCCGAGAGCCCGGTGCCTGCACCGCGTGGAGTGAGCGGGAAGCCGTGGTGACGGGCCAGGTCGACGATGGCCGCTACCTCGGCCGTCGAGGACGGACGGACCACGGCACGCGGTGCTCCGGAAGGCACGGTGAGCGACTCGTCACCGGTGTCGTCGGGGTTGACCGTGGCGCCCGAGGTGACGTGGGCTGCTCCGACCACGTCGGCCAAGGCCGCCACGAGCTCGAGTCCGTCCACGTCGACCCCCCTGTTCTCCATGCTCGGGCCCAGGCGGCCGTCGTGGTGAGCCGGGACCGGAAAGTCGGGACTGCATCGTCAGCGTGCCCCACCGTCGGGCAGCACGCAAGCGATCGACGGCATGAGGAGCCGTTGGTCGCGGCGGCAGGTCGGTCCGCCGGCGGGCAGCGTGCTGCGGCTCGGCAGGTGCAGAGACGAGCAAATCACTGCGGAGAGTGGTCAGTACCCCTCGTCGAGTAGCCAGGCTGCCGGAGGGAGCCGAGGGAGGTTGCGCCAGCTCCGGTGACGGTCCATGCTGGACCAAGTCGAGGGGTGCCGGGTGCGCAGTGGGCACGAGGTGCCCAGCGGGTCGGTCGGGACAGCGAGACGGAGGACCACGTTCAGTGAGGATCAGGAACCTGATGGCCGCAGGGGGCGTTGTGCTCGGGTCGCTGGCTGTCGGCGGGCTTGCCGCACCGGGGGTCGCTGCTGCCGGTACGCCTCCGTACGTCGCTCCGCCGCCCACTGGCCAGCCGATCCAAGGTGGCACGCCGCCGGTGTCGACCGACCCGAACCAGCTGCCGTTCACGGGAAGCCCGGCGACGAAGAGCTCCGTGACCAGCCTGCCGTTCACCGGCGCCGACGTCGAAGAGCTGGCTGGCATCGGCCTTGCTGCCGTCGCCGCCGGCCTGGTGCTGACTCGGCGGCGCCGGTCCCGGGCCGAAGCCTGAGGTTCCCGAGGACCGCCGGCCGGGCAGGCACCGCGCCCCTCCTGCTCGGGATGCAGGCTGCCTACGAGAGTGGACCGGCGTGGGAGCCGGCGCGGTGAGGCGGCCGAAGTCTCGCCCCTGGTGGCGGTTGCTGCCATCGAGGGGGCGCCGTCTGGCAGCCGTCGCACGCCTCGGCTTCCGTCGTCTCCGTGGTGGTGGGCTGGGCGAGCTCGGGAACGTCGTCGTCGTGACGGGGCTGTGGGCTGTCGCCGAGGCGAGCGTGCGCGTCGTCCCATTGCCTCGGCTGTCCAGAGCCTTCGGGGCCGAGCTGGCTCCCGGGTCGACCTCGAAGGCTCCCGAAGTGCCGTCCGGTGATCGCCAGGTCACCGAGGCCCCGACGCTCACGGCTGCCGAGCAGGACCGGGTGACGCTGGCCGAGGCGCTCGGCCGGCATCTGGCGTCCGGCCCGGGGCCCTGCCTCCGTCAAGCACTCGTCACCGCCTGCGTGCTGCGCCGGCTCGAGCCCCGCTTGCACCTGGGCGTGGCGCGGCGAGAGAGCGGCGAGGTGTGGGCCCATGCGTGGGTGGAGCTGGAGGACGGCCGAGCCTTCGGGCGGGACGACGCGGTGGTGCCGTTCTGACCGAGCGGTGTCCTCTGCGAGATGGTCTGACACCGCCCGCCGGGCTCGTCGAGATGGCACGATGGTGCTCGCCACAGGTTCGGGGAACCCGGGCTGCTGGGGATGACGGAAGCTCGACGAGAGCGGGACGAGGAGGCAGGGCCGGGCATGCGGATCCGACAGCAGTCGCTTGTGTGGCGCACGGTCGACGAGGAGGGCATCGTGCTCGACCTCGAGTCATCGTCGTACCTGCGCACCAACCCGACGGGGGCCGAACTGTGGGAGCTCCTCGTCGAGGACCGGAGCGAGGACGAGCTCGTCGCCCATCTCGTGGCGTGCTACGACGTCGGCCGCGACCAGGCGGCCGCCGACGTCCGAGCGTTCCTCGCCATGCTGCGAGCACATGGCGTGTTGGAGGAGTGACTCGGGGTGTGACTCGGGCAGAAAAGGTGTGAGCGTCTCTTGACGACGGAGCGTGGCGACGGTGAGCATGGCCCCATGGAACGTGTGCATGGACAGCAGCGGACGTACGTGGCCCCCAAGCTCGAGGTCGTCGGGTCGATCGCCGACGTGACCGGCGGCAACACGGTTGGTCCGTACAACGACCTGACCCGCTGCCACACCGTCTCGGCGGGCTGACCAGGGGGGCGCCGGCGTCGGTGCCGGAGGGTGACGACGCCGGCCTGCTCGGGTACGACCTCTATGGGTTGCGGGTGTGGTCAGAAGTCGACTTGGGCTTCGGCGGTGTGCGCAGGGGTCCTGAGGAGCGTGGTGGCGGGGGCCTGACCCTCAGGCTCGGAGAGCGACGCCCGGTGCGCGGCGAGCTTGCCGGTGGACGGGAGGTGGCGCGGCGGCCGAACCCGGACGGATCAGTGTTCTATACCGCCACCGCAGATCGTGACGGCTACCGGTTCCGTGTCCACGGGCACCTCGACTTCGCGGTGTCGGCAGGCCTCGACGAGGTGCGTGTCGACTGGGACCCGTCGGTGGACGTGGACGAAGTCGGCCTCTACTTCGTCGGCACGGTGCTGTCCTTCGTGCGGACGCTGGGCGGCTGCCTGACGTTGCACGGTTCGGCGGTGCGCGACCCCGGCGCGAGCGCGTCGGCGGTCGGCTTCCTTGGTCCGTCGGGCTCCGGCAAGACCACGGCCGCGGCTCTCGCCCTGGTTAGGGGGTACGCGATGGTCAGCGACGATGTCCTGTGCCTCGACGCGGGTCGTCGTCCCCCCGTACTTGTGGGCGGTTGTGACGAGTTGCGAATGCGGCCAGAGGCGTCCTGGGCGATCGAGGCTGTCCTCGACCGGCCAGGCGTCGAGACGCGACGAACTGCAGATGGACGCGTGGCGATCTTCGATCGGCGCTCGAGGTGCGCCCACCCTGACGGTGTCGCCGCGCTGCGGCTCCTCGTCCTTCCCGAACCGGACCGCACCTGTCGGGAGCTCGAGGTCGAAGCGGTCAGTCCGGCCGAAGCGCTCCTGGTGGTGGCGGGCCAGCCGCGGTTGACCGGGTGGGTCGACCGCGACGTCCTGGCCGCGCAGTTCACCGCCAGCGCCGACCTCGTGGAGGCGGTGCCCGTGGTCCGGGCCCGGCTGCCGTGGGTGTCCGACCGGGCGGCGGAGGCGGTAGCGAGCCTGCTCGGTGCGTCGTCACCGTGGCACTGACGGACGACGCGGCGTCGGCGCTCGCCGAGGCCGGTCGTGGTCTGGGCGGTCCCCGGCCGCCCTTCGAGCTGCTCACGGCGCTCGAGCTCTTGGTGGGCATGCCCTTCGGGGAGGTGGGACCCGACCTCGGCGGCAGCCCAGGGGTGTCGGGGGTTGCGCCGGCGGCACCGAGAGCCACTGCTGCGAACCCCCGCAGGGTGCTGGAGGAGGTGGTGACCGAGGCGTTGGCCCGGCCGCCGTGCCTCGTCCAGTTCTCCGGTGGTCGGGACTCGTCGGCCCTGTTGGCCATCGCTGCCGCGGTGGCCCGACGACACGGGCTGCCGCTGCCGGTGCCGGTCACCTTCCGGTACAGGGACGACCTGTCGGCTGAAGCCGAGTGGCAGGAGCTGGTTGTTGCCCATGTTGGCCTCGACGAGTGGGTGCGGATCGAGGTCGGGAGCGAGCTCGATCTCGTCGGGCCCGTGGCCCGACGCCTGCTCGGGACGTACGGGTTCGTGCCGCCGGCCCCGCTCTATACGGCACTGGTCGTCTTCGAGCTGGGTCGTGGTGGCACGCGGATGACCGGCGAGGGGGGTGACGACCTCCTGCGCGCCCGGCGGGGCGCCCCCTTCCTCGAGGTCCGGTCCCGCCCGGCAGCGGCGCTGCACCCCGGGGTGGCCCGGGGGGTCGCCGCCGCCGGCATGCCACGGGCCATGCGGCGGGCGCGTTGGGAGCGTCGGATGGAGGCCGAGCTGGAGCTCCCGTGGGTCCGTCGGGGTGCCCGTCGTGAGCTGGTCGCCCGCATCGCCGGCGACCTGGCCGACGAGCCGGTGTCGTGGCGACGCGCGCTGACCCGCTATGGCCGCAACCGCGGCGACTGGCTGTTGGCGCGCAACTCGCAGCTGTTGGCGGACACGTACGACGTGGCCTGTGTGGACCCGTTGCTGCACCCGGCCGTGGTGGACGCCGTCGGAGAGCACTTCGCTCCCTTCGGCGTCCGAAGCCGGACCGAGGCGCTCCGGGCACTGGTGGGGGACCTGCTGCCGGATCGGATGGTCAGCCGGACGACGAAGGCCAGCTTCAACCGCTCCTACCTCACCGACGAAGGGCGGGCCTTCGCCCGCGCCTGGAGCGGTCGTGGTGTCGATCCGGACCTCGTCGACCCCGAAGCCCTCCGCGACGAGTGGTGTTCTCCGTTCCCGAGCGGACTGTCCTTTGCCCTCCTGCAGGCCGCTTGGCTGGCCGACCATGGCCGGACGGTGGAGGTGGCACCTGAGCACACCGATGGGGATCGAGGCCGCTGCCGGTAGGAGTGCGTGCTCCCGAGGCCTGGGGAGCAGGCGTGGTCAGTACTGGGCGAGCGTCCCGGTCCGGCGGGTGTGGTCTACGGCTCGCCCGAAGAACCAGATGCCCACAGGCAGGAGGGCGACGTCGGTCACGGCCAGTTCGACGAGGCGCGCTGTGGGCACGGCCCCGAAGATCAGGGTGCTGCGGACGAGGTCGAGCGCCCAGGTGAAGGGCAGCGCGGCGCCGATGTCGCGCAGGGACGGCGGGAGCAGGGAGACGGGGTAGTAGACGCCACCGAGCAGGGTGAACCCCGACACGGCGAGCCCGGCGAGCCCTTGGCCCCGCTTGAACACCATGGTGAAGGCGGCGAGGAGCAGCCCGAGGGACATGAAGCAGGCCAGAGTGGCGACGAGGCCGGCCAACAGCACCACCACACCAACGGGGCTGGCGTCGAAGCGGAGCCCGAAGATACCCACGGCGACGAGCAGGGTGACGAGCTCCATGACGACGATCTGGGCGAGGCTGTAGGCCGAGCCGGCCACCACGGTCAGCCAGGCGGGAGTCGGCGTGGCCAACATCGCCTCGAGGGTCCCGGTGGTCTGGTCGGTGCGGAGCCGGTTGGAGAAGGTAGTGAGGGAGCCGTGGAGCACGGTGACCAACGCCGTCCCGAGCACGGCGTAGCCGAAGTAGCCACCGGTGACGGCGGTGCCGGTGGTGGTGGCGATGCGGCTGCCGACGAGGCGCCCGAGGAAATAAAGCATGAACAGGCCGGTGAAGAGCTCGACGAACCGCCAGAGGAACGGGAGCCGGTAGGAGAAGGCCTCGGTAGCGTCCCGGCGGAGGCAGGCGGCGGCGACGGCCAGTGGGCGGACCCGGCGAGCAGGGCTGGCGCCGCCGGGCGACGTGGGTCGTGGTGGGGGTGGGGTCATCCGGTCCCTCCGGCGGCGTGGAGGAGGGCGGTCTCCAAGGCAGCGGCATCGGCGCCTCCTCTGATGTTGGTGGCGATGGTGCCGTCGACGAGGACGGAGACGGCGTCGGCCACGGCGGCCGCCTCGTGTAGGTCGTGGGTGGCGAAGAGCACGGCGACACCGTCGTCGCGGGCGAGCCCGACGACGAGGTCGCGCACCGCCGCGGTGGCGATCGGGTCGATGCTGCGCGTCGGTTCGTCGAGGAGGAGCACGGCGGGGTCGCCGAGGAGTGCCCGGGCCAGCGCGAGGCTCGCCTTCATGCCGGTCGAGTAGCGGTCGACGCGACGGTGGGCGAGCTCGGTCATGCCCACTCGGCCGAGGGCGACCCGGGCCCGCTCGAGCGCGTCCTTGCGGCCGAAGCCATGCAGGGCGGCGAAGAAGGCGAGGTTCTGGAGCCCGTTCAGCCGCCAGAAGAACGAGCGCTCGTCGGCGAGGACGAGGCCGATCCTGGCTCGAGCGTGCCTCGGGTTGGCCAGTGCGTCAACGCCCCCCACGGTGACGGCGCCGGCGTCGGGCACGAGCCCGGCGGCGAGGATCCGCACCAAGGTCGACTTGCCGGCGCCGTTCGGCCCGAGCAGGACGTGCACCTGTCCGGGAGCGACGGCGAGGTCGACGCCGCGGAGGGCGACGACGGACCCGTAGCGTTTCTCGACGCCGGCGAGGACGATCCCGCGGTCGGGCGAGGCGAGGGGAGCGGTGCTCACTGGGATGCCGACGGTGAGCGTCGAAGACCGTCCTGGGCACCGACGAAGGCCAGATAGTGCTGGCGATCAGTGTCGTCCCCGACGGGCTGGGTGAGCGGCGACCGTCCTGGTGGGGGAGCGGCCGGCCGGTGTGCGGCCGCGGCGAGCCGTGGGACGAGCACCTCCAGTGGCAGGCGCCGGGCGAGCTCGGCGGCGGTGGCGGGGGTCGTCGCCGATAGGGCCGCCGAGAGCGTCTTGCCGGTGTGGCGATCGCGTGCCCACTGCGATCGTCGCACGCGGTCGGCTCGGGACCAGGCAGCGACCAAGGCATTGCGGGGAGCGAGCGCTCTCACGACCGCGGGGTCGACGGGTGCCCCGAGGACGACCCGTGCCCGCTCGAGCTGGACGGCCGTGACCAGGCCGAGCCGGGCGCGTGTGGCGCGACGGACGAGCTCGTCCCAGTCGACCGGCAGGTCGGCTGCCACCCGCGCCACGTCCTTGGACCAGACGAGGAGGTGGCTGCCAGAGAGCACGCCGTGCAGGCAGAGGTGGAGGAGGGAGTCCGTCGCGTCCAGTGTCGGCACGCGGACACCGTCGAGGGTGACGGTGCGACGTCGCTCGCGCAGCTCGTCCATGTCGAGGGCGTAGCGACGCCGGATGAACGGCGTGTTCAAGAGATGCCAGTGGAGGTCTCCGGTGCCGCCGAGCGGGAGGTCGACCACCAGTTGGCCGAGCTCGAGCCGGCGCAGCAACGGCCAGTTGCGTTGTCGTGCCCGACCACCTGCGGCTTCGATAGCGGCGAGGACGTCCGCGAACCGCTGGGGGCGGACCACGAGGTCGAGGTCGTAGGCGGTGCGGAGCCCGGGGTCGCCGTAGGCCTCGGCGCCCAGCACGGGTCCTTTGACCACGAGCCACGTCGGGTCGGTCTCGTCGAGGATCGGGCGCAGCTGGGCCAGCTGGGCCAGCTGACCGAGGTATCGGGTGGACGCGAACTGGTAGGCGTCGGCGAGGGGCCTCAGGCGACCATCGGGCCCCGCGGCGGCGCGCAAGCGCCGGAAGAAGAGGCCGGGGAGGCGGTGGTGCGCAGCGAGGGCGACGATGTCGTCGAGGTCGCCGTCGGCGACGATGTCGTCGAGGTCGCCGTGGGCGACGATGTCGTCGAGGTCGCCGTCGGCGACGGGTACCGCTGGTCGGCGTTCGGCAGCGAGTCCGACGACCAGTGCTCCAAGGTGCCTGGCTCGGGCAGCGGGCCAGCGAGGGAGGGTACCGGGCGGCGGTTCGGTCACTCGGAACCGACTGCGTGGCCGGCAGCCGGCCACCCCCGTCCCCATGGGTCGCACTGATGCCGCGAGCCGGTCGAAGGTTGCTCAGCAGACGTCGTGCTCGGCACGCACGGGGAGCGTAGTTGCTCAGTGCCGTCGGGGCCACGAGCACCGTGCCGTCGGGGCGTGCCGTCGGGGTGCACCCTGATGGAGGGCAGCGACCAGGCCCGTGGCATGCGCCGAGCTGGCCCGGTTGAACTGTCCTCGCGGCGGCATGCACCCTGGTCGGAGGCAATGTTTCAGAAATTGCTTCAGGTGTGGACCCGAGGTGCCGATACGACGCTGAGGGCTGGGTGGTCGTCGCGCGCAGCAGCGGCCAGTCCACCGCAGCGGCGAGAGGGCGTGAGGGGTAGTGGAGAGCGACGCGCACAGGGCGGGACTGGACGGGCGGGATGGCCAGATGGCGGCGCGTCCGCAAGACGCTCCACCGCTCATCGTCACACCCGGGTACGTCGGGCCCGATCGACGAGCACCAGGGTTGGCCGGACGGCTCCGTCGGGAACGGTTCGGGCGCGTCTGCACCGTCCGGGGCCTCTTGACGCTCGCCCTCGCTGTCGTCGCAGTGACTGCGGTGGTGGGCGTCGCCCTCAGTCGGGCGCGGCGGGAACCTGTCGGGAGTGCACTCGCCGCGTCGGTCCATGCCGCCCGGTCCATCGACGCGGGGCACGGCCGGATCGCGCGGAGCGCAAGCCACGTGGGCTCCACGGTGCCGCCGACCACGGTGCCGCCGACCACGGTGCCGCCGACCACGGTGCCGCCGACCACGGTGCCGCCGACCACGGTGCCGCCGACCACGGTGCCGCCGACCACGGTGCCGCCGACCACGGTGCCGCCGCCGGCCAGTGCCGCGGCGAGTGCTCCCGCGCCGCCCGCGCTGACTCCGCAGCAGCTCGGTGCCGAGGCACTCGCCCTCGTGCGCTATCCGTGGCAGAAGCTGCCGGGCTACTCGATCGAGTTCGAGCCGTCGTCGGATGCTCCGGCGCCTGGCTTCGAGGGCAACACCACCTTCACCTGGGGCCAGCCAGGTGGGACGTCGGTGCTCTACGTGTTCCCGGGTGAGACGGTCCAGCAGCTGGCTGGCATCACCGCCTTCGAGATCGGCCACGAGGTCGACGCCGCCGCCGTCGAGCCCCAAGGTGGCCACACTCAGATCGAGAACATCCTCGGGATCCACCCGGCGAGCTGGGCGCCGAACTGCGACTGCGCCGAACAAGGCTTCCTCTCCGGCTGGTATGCAGCAGCGTTCTCGGACTACTGGTCGCCGGGTGTGGGGCAGTGGAGCTCGCTCGCTCCCATGCCCACCGGCGCCGTGCTCGCTGCCGTCGAGCCCTGGCTCAACCCGACGGTGCCCTGAGCGGGTGGTCGCCCATGCGGATGGACCGTCCACCCGCGCTCCCGGTGGCCTGGGGGTGGATCCCGAAACGGGCCGCGTGGCCGTCTGGCTGCCCGGCCACGAAGAGCCCGAAGGGCCGTCGGCGCGAGACGTCCGAGCAGCAGGGGAGCCGGACTCGCATCCCATGACGTTCCGAGGTTCCCCGTAGCCGAGTTGGGACCGAAGGCGTAAACTTGGTTCACCGGTCGTTCGACCGGGGGGTCGGACGGGGACCGTGCCACGAGACACGGCTCCAGAGCACGGCACGAGCACTCGGGCAGGGAGGAGCTGGATCACGCGTGGCGGTGTACGACCCTGATCTCTCCAGCTCTGTGTCGCTACCCTCCCTCGAAGCATGGGAGACGGTGCCGGCTGGGCCGGGAACGGCGCCGTCGCTGGCGCTGCGGAGAACGGTGGTCCACCGTCTGGTTGCCTCGGACACGTTGGCACTGTTGGCCGCCGGCGTCGTCGCTCCGTTGGTGGTGTCGGCGATCTCCACCAACCCAGCCAGTTCGGCCGACCGGCTCGGGGCTGTCTATGCCTTTGACGTCGTCATGGTGCCCCTCTTCCTCGGCATCTTCGCCCTCTACGGTCTGTACCGCACCGCACCGCGACGGATCTCCTCGTCGCTCTTCAGCGACCTGAAGGACCTCGTCCATGCCCTGATGGTGTCGGGGTTCGTCGTCTCGCTCGTCTCCTACGGAGCCCGCCGGCTCGACGGGCAGACCGACTTGAGCGTCGGCAAGGTAGCGGCCCTGTGCGCGACGGGCTTGGTGTTCGTGCTCGTCGGGCGCGGCGTCTCGATGGGCCTGCTCGGCCAGCGGGCAGGGGCCGCCGTCCCCGTGGTGGTCGTCGGCACCGGGGTCATGGCTCGAACCGTGGCAAGCCATCTGCGGGCCCACGCCAATGTCCGGTTCCTCGGGTTCGTGGACGACAACCCGGTCGACAGTGGCGACGTCGTCCTCGGGGGCCTCGACGACCTTCCCGAGCTCTGCCGCACCTTCGGCATCGGCCGGGTGGTGGTCTGCTTCTCGCGCACGCATCCCGAACGGACCATCGCGCTCCTGAAGAGCCTGGCCGGCCAGGTAGCGGTGTCGATCGTCCCCCGCTACTACGAGCTCATCACCATCCGCTCGAACGTCGAGGACGTCTACGGACTGCCGATCATCGACATCGCGCCACCCTCGATGAGCGCCGGGGCGCGTTTCGCCAAGCGGTTCTTCGACGTCGTGGCCTCCTCGCTCGCCCTCGTCGTCCTGTCCCCGGTGCTGCTCGCTGCGACAGTGGCCATCCGGCTGAGCAGTCCCGGCCCGGTCCTCTTCCGGCAGCTCCGTGCCGGTCGGCTTGGCGTGCCCTTCGAGATGCTCAAGTTCCGCACCATGGTGGTCGGTGCCGAGGACGAGCGGGCATCCCTCAGCGGGCTGAACGAAGTCGATGGCCCGCTGTTCAAGGTTCGGGATGATCCCCGGGTCACCCGGGTGGGCCGGTGGTTGCGACGAACGAGCCTCGACGAGCTCCCTCAGCTCCTCAACGTCTGGAAGGGGGACATGTCCCTGGTCGGGCCGCGACCGTTCGTGGTCGACGAAGCCCGGGCCATCGAGGGGTGGGCGCGTAAGCGTTTCGAGGTCCGGCCCGGCATGACGGGGCTGTGGCAGGTGTCGGGCCGCAACGAGCTCTCCTATCTCGAGCTCTGCCGCCTCGACTACCTCTACGTGGCGTCGTGGTCGTTCTGGTGGGACCTGAAGATCCTCTGGCAGACCCCAGCCACCATCATCCGGGGGAGGGGCGCTTCCTGACCAGGCCCTACGGGGTGCGGTCGGGAGCGCTCGAGGCCGAGCAGCGCTGGCGCAGGTCGTCGACTTCGGCCGTGATGCGGGAGACGAACGAAGAGACGGTAAAGCGTGCTGCCCGTTGGCGCAGGACGTTCAGGTCGAAGTCGCTGGCGGCAAGCACGCGGACGGCTGCCGCGACAGCGTCCGGCTCGGGGCGGTCGAAGAAGAGACCGGTGACGCCCTCCTCGACCGTGTCGAGGTAGCCGCCGTAACGGAGCACCGCGCTCGGTGTTCCCTGGGCGGCAGCTTCGACCGGCGTGAGGCCGAAGTCTTCGTGGGAGGCGCCGAGGAGGCCCGTCGCCGAGCGGTACAGCCAGCGGAGCTGGTTGTCGTCGACCTCGCCGAGGAAGGTCACGTTGTCGCCGGCACGGGCGGCGAGCGACCCGGCGAGCGGCCCCGTTCCTACCACGACGAGACGTTCGCTCGCCAGGGTGGCGAACGCCTCGACGAGCACGTCGACGTTCTTGTAGGGGAGGAGCCGAGACACGCACAGGAAGAAACCCGGATCGATGCCGGGGACGGGACAGAGGGGACCGTCGGCGTCGAAGGCGCTGGGTGGATGGACGACGTCGGCGTCGATGCCGTAGTGGCGGCGAATGCGATCGCGCACCACGGTCGAGATGGCCAGGTACCGGGTGGCGCTGGCCGCCGCAGCGGCGTCCCATGCTCGGAGGGGCGGGCCGAGCACGGCGAGCAGGGCGCGCGCCGCGGGGGAGGCTCCCCGCAGGTACCGATCGCTCTGGTAGAGCCAACGTGCGGGCGTGTAGCAGTAGACGAGCTTGGCCCCGGTGGTGCGGACCCCGTGGGCCCAGCCGCTCGAGGAGCACACCGTGACGTCGGCGTCGACCACGTGCCGGGAGAACGCCGGAGCGAGCAGCGGCATGGCCACGCGGTGGTGGCGCCGCAACGGTGTGACACGGTCGATGGGAAAGGTGTGGACGTCGACATCGGCGAAGCCGGCGTAGGTGCTTGCCGGGTCGTAGAACGCGGTGTGGAGAGGGGCGTCCGGCAAGGCACGAGCGAGGGCGAGCACCACTCGCTCGGCGCCACCGCGCTGTGTCAGGTAGTCGTGGCAGATCGCCACTGGCAGCCGACCGCTCACGTCAGCACGCCGGGGGTTCGACCGTCACCGGAGGGACTCTACCGGCGGGCAGCCAACGGCTCAGAAGCTCGCCGGGAGGAGTGGTCCGACGGCGCCGAAGAAGAAGAACAGCACGCCGAGCCAGGCGAGGGCGCCAACGACCATGACCGCCACCCGTGGGCCGCCGGCCAGGCGTCGACGGACGACATCGAGGGCCACGGCGAGCAGTAGCACCCCAGCCCCCCAGGCGAGGGCTGGAGGCCAGTGGCCACCATGCCCCGAGAGGGCCGCCGCGTCCCGGCGGCGGGCCGCCGGAGTCAGTCGTTCGACCGTGGCCGACGGGTCTGTGGCTCCGGACGAGAGCGTGCTGGCGGCCAGTCGGGCGTGGACGACGAGCCGCTGGGTGGCGCTCCACCGAGGATTACACGTGGTGAGCGTGAGCTCCGGGAACGACGACGGGGCGACGACGGCGACGTCGTCCGGGGAGACGACGAGCGACGAGGTCATGCGGTAGGTGAACGTGCCCTGCACCGTGGTCACGATGATCCGGTCTCCCGGTCGGAGCGCGTTGAGCGAGTAGAAGGGGCGGAGGTAGGTGGTCCGGTGGCCGGCGATGGCCGAATTCCCTGCCTCGCCGGGCAGCGGCGTCCCTGTGTAGTGCCCGGGCCCCATGCGGAGCTCGGCGCTGCCCGTCCCCTCGACGACGGCCATCGAGAGGCCGATGGCTGGGATGTGGATGGTGCCGACCGCCGTTCCCACGGGCGGGTCGGCCAGGGGCGGAGCGAGCGCTGGTGAACCACCAAAGGTGGCAGGGGGGGAGGTGCTCGACGGGTGGGCGACAGGGCGGCTTGTCAGCGTCCGGGCCAGCTCGCTCCGGAGCGTGGCCTGGCTCTGGGCGGCGACGATGTCGGTTCCCCACAGCAGATAGGGGATGAAGAGCAGGAGCACCACGCCGGTGAGCAGCAGGAGCTTGCCGACGGCGATGCGCACCCCCGTGACGGTCACAGCTGGATGCTACCGGCGACGGCTATCCAGACCGGGGCGGGGCCGGAGGCCCCGACGGCCGACACGCCGTGGCCGACACCCGGTGGGCCGACCCAGGGAACGCGCGGTGGGCCGGCTGGTGATCGCCCGACGTGTCGGGACGGCTGCCGGTACACTCACGCCCGGTGTCAGCCCCGTGACGAGGTCGAAGCGCGCTTGGCGGCACTGGTCGCGTCGCACCAAGCTTGCCTGCGGAGCGGTGGTGGTCGTCGTGGTGGCATGGGGGGCGGTGGTCGGCCTCACGTTGCTCGGCGCCTACCGGCATGATCGTTCGGGGCTTGCCATCCTGTCGGTCGTCCGGGCGCGCCTCACCGCCTCGTCGGTGACAGGCACCGCGACCAGCGATGCGTTGGTGGCCGCCGAAGGGCAGTTCGCAGCGGCTCGCCGCTCCCTCGGGTCGTGGTGGATGGACCCGGTGACGGTGGTGCCGGTGGTCGGTCGCCAGGTCCAGTCGGTCACCGACCTGTCGGCGGCGGCGGCGACTATCGCGGCGACGGGGACGTCGTTCGTGGACGAGGTCCACGCGGTCCTCGATGCACCGCACGCCGCAGGCCCAGAGCGGGTGGCCGCCCTTCGCCGTCTGGCCACCGCTGCCGGAGCGGCGGCACGCGCCCTCGACCGGGTCGACACCGGCCCGGTGTCCGGCCTGCTGTCGCCGCTGGCCGCCAAGCGCAACGAGCTCGTCACGCAGCTGGACGACGCCCAGGGGCGTCTGGCCCGGGCTGCTGCAGCGGCCGGGGCGGCGGCGACGATCCTGGAGGGTCCGCAGACCTACCTGGTGCTGGCATCGAACAACGCCGAGATGCGGGCTGGCTCGGGGGCCTTTCTCGAGGTGGGCACCGCCACCACGTCGGCGGGGGTCGTCCACCTCGGCCAGATGGTGCCGGCGGGAAGCCTCTTCCTGCCGGCGGGTGCTGTCGTACTCACCGGAGACCTTGCTCGGAACTGGGGGTGGCTCGCTCCCAACCAAGAGTGGCGCAACCTTGGCGTCACGCCGCAGTTCGACGTCACCGCCCAACTGGCGGCCCAGATGTGGCAGGCGCGCACCGGCCAGCAGGTCGACGGGGTGGTGTCGCTCGACGTGGTCGGTCTTCAGCACCTGCTCGAGGCGACCGGCCCAGTGACGGCGGGCGGTGTGACCATCTCGGCGAGCAACGCCGAGCGCTACCTCCTCCACGGGCAGTACGCGGGGTTGACCGACAATGCGACCCCTGGGGCCTCCAGCCGCCAGGACGCGCTCGGTGCGTTGGCGTCTGCCACGCTCCGCCAGCTGGAAGGCGGTTCGCTCGATCTACGGACGCTGGCCACGGCCATGAGCTCGGCGGCGGAGGGCCGGCACCTCATGGTGTGGTCGCGGGCACCGGCCGCAGAAGCGGCCTGGCGGGCGACGGGGGTGGCCGGCGAGCTCGGGCCGAGGTCGTTGGACGTGGCAGTGATCAACCGCGGCGGCAACAAGCTCGACCCCTACCTCCATGTCCAGGTGACCATGACGACGCGGCCGGTGCGGGCGTCGACCGACGTCACCCTCCACGTCGTCCTGCACGACACGACACCACCAGGCCAGTCGCAGTTCGTTGCCGGGCCGTACCCCGGGGTGGCGGCGACCTATGGCGAGTACGTCGGTCTCGTGGCCGTCAACGTGCCCGCTCAGGCGTCGCACCGGCAGGTGGTCGGAGGGCTGCACGAGGTCGTCGACGCGGCCGAGGGCCCCACGTGGCTGCTCGTCTCCTCCGTCGACGTCCTGCCGGGTCGCTCGGTGGCCCTCACGGTGCACTTCGACCTGCCGGGGCACAGTGGGACGGTGCAGGTGGTGCCGTCGGCACGGGTGCCACCCGAGCAGTGGAACGCCGCCGGCCGGTCGTTCACCGACGCGCTCCCGCAGACGGTGTCGTGGTGAGGAGCGAACGGTGACCCGCCAGCGGGAAGCCCCTTCGGTGGCACCCCGTCCGCCCGAGGGGGCAGCCGCCTTCGTCCACCGGGTCCGGACCCGCTTCGCCGAGACGGATGCCATGGGCGTCGTCCATCACGCTGCCTACCTCCCCTACCTCGAAGCGGCGAGGGTGGAGTACCTCCGGAGCAGGGGACATCCCTACGCAGCGGTGCGGTCCGAAGGGATCGACCTAGTCGTGCTGGAGTGTGCCGTCCGCTACCGGCGACCGCTCTACTTCGACGAGAACGTCGACGTCGCACTGGGGCTCGGTGAAGTCGGGCGGGCCAGGTTCGAGCTGCACTACCGGCTCGAGGTGGGAGGTGAGCTGCGAGCAACGGCGGCCACGGTCCACGGAGCCGTCGACCGACAGGGACGGGCGACCCGTCTGCCGTTGTGGCTGGTTGGCGTCTTCGGCGAGCACTGACGCGAGGGGGAGCGTGCCGTGAGCCAGCGGCCCGCCGTGGTCCCCGGCGACCACCGCCTGTGCAACAATGCGCCCATGTCGGGAGGGAGGGGCGCACGGCACGTCACGGACGAACGTCGTCGGAGTTGCACGACGAGTGCAGCAATCGTGAGCAACACTGATCGATCCGAGTCCCCGGTGATCCACCGTTGCGAGTACTGCGGCGGTCTCGTGCACCCAGGTGACCCGGCGGCCGCCGCGGCGTGGTGCCCGCGCTGCGGCCGGGTCGTCCCGACGGTGCTCGATGGAGGTGCAGCCTGAGCTCGTCCGGGTAGTTGGGAGGAACCGGAGGACGGCGGCGGCCTTTATGCTCGCGACCGACCGATGGTGCCGTCCCGAGGTGGTGCCGCAACCGAGGAGAGGAGCGACATGGCGATCGAGGTGGGAGCGAAGATCCCCGACATCGAGGTGCAGGTTCCCGGTCCTGACGGTCCGAAGCCGGTGCGTACCGGCGAGGTGCTCGGATCGGGGAAGGTGGTGCTCTTCGCCGTTCCCGGCGCCTTCACGCCAACCTGTTCCGACTACCACCTCCCCAGCTTTCTCGTCCGGCACGATGAGCTGAAGGCAGCGGGGATCGACACCATCGCCTGCATTGCCGTCAACGACGCCTTCGTGATGAAGGCGTGGGGCGAGGCCCAGGGCGTCGACGACAAGGTAGTGTTGCTCGCTGATGGCAACGGTGCCTTCACCCAGGCGATCGGGTTGGAGCTCGACGGCAGCGCCGTGGGCCTGGGGACCCGGTCGCAGCGGTACGCCATGGTGCTCGAGGACGGGGTGGTGACCCTGCTCAACGTCGAACCGGGGCCCGGGCTCACCGTGAGCGCCGCCGACGCCGTGCTCGAGGCGCTCGCACCACGGTGACCGGCCGGCGGCGGGGCCGGTGCGTTCTCCGAGCACGTCGCCTGAGTACTGGGCTGCGTCGTCGTGGCGGTAGTCGACCTGGCCCGTCGGGCCACGGTCGGCTCCGACGGCTCCAACGAAACCTGTGCCTGGCCTGCTCTCCCCCGTCTCGCCGCCAACGACGCGCAGGGGTGGCAGTGCCGCCATGACGCGCCCACCGGGCCGGGTGCTCGAGTTCGGCGACGACCCCTCGGCAGTACTCGCCGCGATGGCGACAGTCCGGGTGGTTGGCAGGGGGTGGGTGAACGTCCAACCGGTGGTGGACCCCGAGGACGAGCCGCCACGGCCGGGGTTGCTGGCTATTTTCGGTGGCTCGCCGCACCGGGTGCCCTTGGCGACGTGGCTGCCTTCGCCGGGCGCCGGCAACCGTGAAGCCCGCACGACCGTGGGGATCCTGCACGCCACCGGTCGCCACTTGGCGTCCCGGCTTGCCGAGGCGCAGGTGGGCGTCCCGGCAGGCTGGCGGGTGACCCAGGACCATCTGCGGCGTGGGCTCGTTGTCGAGGTGGCGGCTGGAGCGGACGACCCCGAGGTGCTCTCGTGGATCGTTGCCGTGCTGAGGAAGGTCACCACGGTGCGCTCGTCTGGCACCTTCCGGGCGTTGGTGTACGGCCCGGCTTCCTCTGACGCACCATCCGGGTGAGCCGTCCGGGTGAGCCATCCGGGTGAGCCGTCCGGGTGAGCCATCCGGGTGAGCCGTCCGGGTGAGCCGCCACCGGGGACCCCGTGGCGGGGGAGGCTTACGCTTGCACACCAACGGCATGGCGCCGACGGGGTCGCGCCCAGCGCGACCGGGACGGGGAGGTAGGCACGTGAAGGGCTTCAGGGAGTTCCTGCTCCGGGGGAACCTGCTCGACTTGGCGGTCGCCGTGGTCATCGGCACCGCCTTCGCCTCGGTGGTGAAAGCCCTGGTGGCCGACTTGTTGACACCGCTGATCGCCGCGATTGGCGGTCAGCCTGACTTTGCGCGGCTGACCTTCACCGTGCACCACTCGACGTTCCTCTACGGGGACTTCGTGAACGCCGCGGTCAGTTTCGTGGTGGTGGCAGCGGTCGTGTTCTTCGCCGTGGTCAAGCCTGTGACCGGCTTCCTCGGCCGTCTTGGTCGCCTGCCTCAGGAGCAGCCGATGCGCGACTGTCCCTTCTGCCTGACGAGCATCCCGGCAGCGGCGACCCGCTGCGCCCACTGCACCGCAGAGGTCGAGGCCCAGGTCGCGTGACCGACGAGCCGGCCCCCGGTCAGCGCTCGCTGCCGAGGTGCCACCGGTCGCAGAACGAGCAGCGGTAGGGGAGCACGTCGACGCCGTGCTCGAGGCGGGCCGCGAGTGAGGCGCGGTTTGCCGCGGCCCGATCGGGATAGGAACGTTTGGCCGTCCCGTCTGCGCGCCAGTGGTCGAGACGTCCGAGGGTGCTCGAACGGGGGCGATCTGCCGACCGTCGTGACGCTTTGCGGGAACGGGGCACCCGGCGAGCATGGCGCAGCGCGCATGATGACGCCACTCGGGTGACGGCTCGGAGCATCATGGAGCATGCGGTTGCCGAGCTTCGGGCCTCTTGACCCCTTTGCTGGGCGTGGGAGGCCCACCTCCCTCACCGGCTCCCTGGTCGTCGCCACGCCGCGCCTCGCCGACCCGAACTTCGCTCGTCGAGTCGTGCTCGTCCTCGACCACGGCAACGAAGGGGCGTTGGGAGTGGTGCTCGACCGGCCCGGAGGGGTTGACGTCGCCGAGGTGCTGCCCCGGTGGGCCTCCGTCGTGACGCCACCCCGACAGTTCTTCGCCGGAGGGCCGGTGGCCCCCAACGCGGTCATCGGATTGCTTCGCTTCCGACCGTCGTCACGGCCGAGCGGCGAGGAGCACCCGGATGGGTGGCGCCAAGTCGTCCCCGGTGCCCAGCCGGTCGGTACCGTCGACCTCGACGGCAACCCCGCTGCCTACGCTGACCAGGTAGTGGGGGCGCGCCTCTTTGTGGGGTACACGGGCTGGGCGGCCGGGCAGCTCGAGGACGAGATCGACGAGGGTTCTTGGTTCGTCCTGCCCGCGCTCGAACGCGACCCCATCTCGGCTGACCCTGAAGGGCTCTGGCGCCGCGTCCTCCGGCGGGAAGGCGGGTCGTTCGCCGTTGCCGCCGCCTTCCCCGAGGACCCGAACCGCAACTGAGGTCGGCGGGCCGGGGTCAGGGTAGTCGCGACCGCCTGTCGCCTGCCGCGTACCATCGCGGCGTGGCTCGACCCCTGCCCCCCCTCGTGCGCCCGGCGGTGGCGGACGAGGTCGGCGTGCTCGCCGACGTGTTGGTTCGCGCCTTCGACGACGACCCCGTGGCCACCTTCATGTTCCGTGGCGATGCTCGGCGGCGGGCGGGCCTCCGCTCGTTCTTCTCCGTCCAACTGCGACACCAGTACCTGCCTGGCGGGCACGTGTACACCACCGAAGACCGCGCCGGGGTCGCCATCTGGGGGGCGCCGGATCGGGTGCGCCGGCCGTTCGCCGAGCTGCTCCACCTGCTGCCCACGGCGCCGTACCTGCTCGGACGGCACACGGCGGCGGCACTGTCGATGCTCGGCGAAGTCGACGCTCGTCATCCCCGCCAGCCCCACTGGTACCTCGCCACGCTCGGCACCGAACCGACCCGACAGGGAACAGGGGTCGGCTCAGCTCTGCTGGCGTCGGTGCTCGCTCGGGTGGACGACGAGGGCATGCCCGCCTACCTCGAGTCCTCGAAGGAGCGCAACGTCCCCCTTTATGCTCGCTTCGGGTTCGAGGTGGTCGAGGAGCTCCACCCTTCTCGCGGCGGTCCTACCATGTGGTGCATGTGGCGGGATGCCCGCCCGTTCCACTGAGCGCTGCGACCGCGATCGCACCCGGCTCCTTGGGCTCCCGGGGACCTCCTGGGTGCGGCTCGCTCCGTGGTCCGCCATCACGAACGTCACGACGCGGTGTGGAGCCCTCCGGGGAGGTCGCTGCGGCGCGCCACCACACCGGCGAGCAGCTCGAGGAGCACCCGGGTCGGCGCAGAGGGAAGGCCACGGGCCCGCAGTGCGGTGCCCACCCTGCGCCGGGGAAGGCCGGCGATCGGGATGCCTCGGAAGCGGTCGCCGAGGATGCGGGGGAGCGCGGTGGCCGGGAGGATGGCCGGCCCGTACCCCTCGAAGGTGAGCGAGGCGATGAGCCGGAGCCCGTCGATCTCGGCCCGAGGTGTGAGCGTGACGCCTGCCGGAGCGATGGCTGCGTCGAGCTCGTCGCGGTATGCGGTCCCGTGGGCGGGCAGGAGGAGCTCGAGCCCGTCGAGGTCGGCGACGGGGAGCGCGCCGGGATGGCTGGCGAGCGGGTGCTCGACTGGCACGACCAACACGAGGTCTTCCTCGAAGAGCGGCGTCGTGACCACGTCTCGCCCAGGGACGGGCAGGTTGAGGACGGCCACGTCGAGCTGTCCGGCCTCCAGGCGAGGTTCGAGGCCCGTAGTCGTCCCCTCGACGACGACCAGGTGGACGCCCGGGTGCCGGGCGTCGATGAGCCGGAGCAGCTCAGGGACGAGCCAACGTGCCGTCGTCCCGATCATGCCCACGCGGACGGTGCCGGTCACCTGGTCGCGGTAGGCGGCCACGTCGGCGACCAGTGCCTCGAGCTCCGAGAGCATCCGACGGGCCCGTGCCACGACGACCGTGCCCTCGTCGGTCAGCCGGCCGGTCGCCCGATCGAGCAGCGTCGTTCCGAGCTCCGCCTCGAGGCGGGCGACATGGGCTGAGATGTTGGA
Source organism: Actinomycetes bacterium (assembly GCA_021798955.1). GTDB lineage: Bacteria > Actinomycetota > Acidimicrobiia > Acidimicrobiales > RAAP-2 > JAJZJT01. The sequence continues at coordinate 15,215 of JAJZBK010000001.1, read as the reverse complement.
CTGCACCGTACCGAGCCGGTCAGCCGCCGCCGAGAAGGAGCCGGCATCGGTGATGGCCACCAGTGCCTGGAGATGTCGGAGTTCCATCGGTAAAGACGATAGCAAATATCTACGAAAACTGTTTGACTGATCGGCTGTCGTCCGGCAGAATAGATCTCAGACCACAGGGATCAGGAACCCCCCCTCCGTTCCTTGTCGTGTCAGTGTGAAGGGACCGCCCTCCCCCCCCGGCGGTCCCTTCACCGCGTCCGGGGTCCGGTCGTCGCCCGAGTGGGCGGCGACCGGACGGGACTGCTCGTCGGTGAGCGGCGACAGCCGGCCCGACCGGGGCGGTAGCCTGGCCCGATGTCTCGTTCCGCTGTGGAGTCGCCCGGAGGGGCGGTGTTCGTCGACCTCGACCGTACGTTGTTGCGCGGCGCGAGTGGCCCGGTGCTCCACGAGGCGTTGGTTGAGGAAGGCGTGCTGGCGCCAGGCCAGCGTCTGCCGGGCGACGGGGTGGTGTACGCCCTCTACGACCGCCTGGGCGAGTCGCTCGGGGTGATCGCCCTGGCCCGTGCTGCTGCCCTGGTGATGCGAGGCAGGCCCGTCGACGCAACCCGGCGGGCTGGCAAGCGGGCGGCGGAACACCTGGCCGAGCTCGTCCAGCCGTGGGCGCACGGCGTACTGGAGAGCCACCGACGCGCCGGCCAGCAGCTCGTGCTCGCCACTACGTCGCCACACGACCTGGTCGGGCCGCTCGCCGACCTCCTGGGGTTCGACGGCGTCGTGGCTACCCGCTACGAGGTCGCCGACGGCTCCTACACGGGCCGGTTGGCTGGGCGGTTCACGTGGGGGCCAGCCAAGCGATCTGCCGCGGTGGCCTGGGCTCGCGACCGCGGGGTGTCGCTCGCCGCGTCGCACGCCTACTCGGACAGCTTCTACGACCTGCCGTTGCTCTCCGCTGTGGGGCACCCGCACGCACTGAACCCAGACCCGCGCCTGGCCGCTGTGGCGCGGGCTCGCCGATGGCCGGTCGAGCGGTGGGACCGGGCGCCTGGGGTGCCGTCGCTGTGCGGGCTCGAGCCCTACCACGTCGCTCGTGTGGCGTTCCGGCCCGAGGTCTTCCCCTATGCCCGGTTCGACATCGCGGGGGTGTCGGGGATCCCCTCCGAGGGCCCGGTGCTCGTCGCGGCCAACCATCGCAGTTACTTCGACGTGGTGGCCCTTGGGATCGTGGCGGCTCGCCTCGGTCGCCCGGTTCGGTTCTTGGCCAAGCAGGAGCTGTTCGACGCCCCGGTGGTCGGCGTGCTGGCGCGTTCGTTGGGGGGCATCCCGGTCGACCGCACAGGGGAACGTGGAGCGTCCCTCGTCGAGGCGGCCGCGGCGCTGCGGGCGGGCGAGGTCGTGATCGTCCTCCCGCAGGGGACGATCCCCCGAGGGGAGGCGTTCTTCGATCCGGTGCTGGTCGGTCGGACCGGTGTGGCTCGGCTGGCCGCTGAGACGGGGGCGCCGGTGGTCCCGGTCGGCCTGTGGGGAACCGAGCACGTCTGGCCCCGCTCGGGTCGGCTGCCGCGCGTCGCCGGCGTGCTCAGGCCGCCGACGGTCACCGTGCGGGTGGGGAGCCCGATGGTGCTTGTCGGATCGGACATTGTCGCCGACACCGCGGCGGTGATGGCCGCCATCACCGAACTGCTCCCGGCCGAGGCACGTCGCCGACCACAGGTGACCGAGGCGGACGTGGCACGGGCCCGACCACCAGCGTGACCGGCCGCCATCGGGGCGCCGGCACCACGCTGGGTCCCCGGGCTGCCGTCGGCGTGGCGGCCGTGGCTGCTGCCAACCGGGCATCGCGCCGGCTCGGGCGGGGCAGCGGGACGGTGGCCGGTGGGCGGATCGGCCTCGTGCTCGACCCGGGGCTCCTAGGCGAGCTGGGCCGCTCCCGGCGTGTGGCCCTGGTGACCGGCACCAACGGCAAGACGACGACGACCCGGCTCCTCAGCGCTGCGGTGTCCCCGAACGGGGACGTGGCTACGAACGACACGGGGGCCAACATGCCAGCAGGCCACCTCGCCGCGCTGGTAGCCCGGCCGGACGCGCCGAACGCGGTCCTCGAGGTCGACGAGGTCTACCTCGGGACGGTGGTCGAGGCGGTCTGGCCCCGCGTGGTCGTCCTGCTCAACCTGTCGCGCGACCAGCTGGACCGGACCAACGAGGTGCGGATGCTGGCCGCCCGCTGGAGGGAGTCGCTCGGACGACCTCCCGCTGGCCCAGTCGCACCGAGCGTGGTGGCCAACGCCGACGACCCGCTGGTGGTGTGGGCAGCCTCGGGCGCCGTCGGGCCCTGCACCTGGGTCGGGGCCGGTCAGGTGTGGCGACAGGACGCCGTTGGATGCCCCGCGTGCGGCGGGCGCATCCGGTTCGGTCCGGGGTCGGCGTGGGCGTGCGACAGCTGCGGGTTGGAGCGGCCGCCGTGCGCGGCCTGGCTGGAGGACGGTTCGCTGGTCCGCCCGGACGGCAGTCGGCTCCCGGTGCGGCTGTCGATCCCTGGGCGCTTCAACCAGGCGAACGCCATCATGGCTGCGGTGGCCGCTCCGTTGTTGCTGGCCGACTCGGCCGACGGCGCCTCGACGCCGGGGGTCCCCACCGTGGAGGAGGCGCTCGACCGCATGGCCTTGGTCGACGACGTCGCCGGGCGCTTCGCCGTCCTCGACCGCCATGGAGCCGGCGTGCGACTGGCGCTAGCCAAGAACCCGGCGGGGTGGACGGCCATCTTCGACCTCCTCGAGGAGGAGCGGATGACCGCCGATGGGCCGGCAGAGGGCGCGTGCCACCTGGTGCTGTCGGTCAACGCCAGGGTCGCCGACGGGGCGGACACGAGCTGGTTGTGGGATGTGCCCTTCGAACGCCTCGCCGGACTGCCTGCCGTGGTGGCAACCGGCGAGCGTCACCGCGACCTGGCCGTGCGCCTCCGCTACGCGGGCGTCGAGCACGTCGCGGTGGCCGACCCGCTGGCGGCGGTTGACGCTGCCCTGGCTCGCCGGGGGTCCACGGGGGGAGCTGGCAGCGCTCGGCCGGTAGTGAGCCCGACCGACGCGCGCTGGCCCGCCGTCACGGTGGTGGCCAACTACACGGCGTTCACGGCCTTGCGGAGCCGGTGGTGACGAGCGGAGCGGACCCGGCGGGAGCACCCGCGGCGCTCCGTGTGGTGGTCGTCTACCCGGACCTGCTTGGTACCTACGGCGACGGTGGGAACGGAACTGTCCTGGCTCGCCGGGCTGCGTGGCGGGGGATCCCGGTCGAGCTCCTCCTCGCCCCCTCGGACGAGCCGCTGCCAGCTGGCCATCTCTACTGCCTGGGTGGCGGTGAGGACGGTCCCCAGGTGCGGGCTGCCACCCTCCTCTCCGAGGACGGAGGCCTGGCGAGGGCGGTGGCCGGTGGAGCCGCCGTGCTCGGCGTGTGCGCCGGCTTCCAGGTGCTCGGGCGCACCTATCCTGACGCCCATGGCCGCCCGCTGCCTGGCCTTGGACTGCTCGACGTGGAGACTCGGAGGAGCCGACGCGGTCGGGCGGTGGGGGAAGTGGTGGCCGAGCCGGCCCCCGGGTCTCCTCGCCTCCCCCCGGCTCTTGGCGGTGGCGGCCTGCCAACGCTGACCGGCTTCGAGAACCACGCCGGGGTGACCACGTTGGGAACGATGGCCAGACCGCTCGGCCGGGTGTCGCTCGGCGTGGGCAACGGTGACGGCGACGGCACCGAAGGAGCCTGGCAGGGGAGGGTGGTCGGCTCCTACCTGCATGGACCGCTGCTCGCCCGCAACACGGCCCTCGCCGACGTGCTGCTCGGGTGGGCGTTGTCTGCGGCCGTCGCCGACGGCTGCGTGGGCGACCTTCGACCGCTCGACGACGAGGAGGAGGCAGACCTGCGTGCCGAGCGGCTGCGTGCCGCGGGGCACCTCGCTCGACGTCCGGAGCGATGGGTGCGCCAGGTGCTCGGGCGACCGAGGGGTGGCTGACGACCGGGAGACGTTGCTCAGCGGTGCAGGGGCCTCAGCGGTGCAGGGGCCTCAGCGGTGCAGGGGCCTCAGCGGTGCAGGGGCCTCAGCGGTGCAGGGGCCTCAGCGGTGCAGGGGCCTCAGCGGTGCAGGGGCCTCAGCGGTGCAGAGTGGGCCACGAGGGCCCATCGGGCGCCTCCGACCGGGACGGGCGGCTTCGGGCGTCCTCGGGCAGCTCCCACGATCGCCGCCAGAGGGCCACGTCGGGGCCGTTGAGCGGAGGAGTCGTTCCTGCCGCGGCGTTGCGCCGCGCCGTCCACCAGTCGCCTCGGCGCTCGTCGGCAAGCACGGCGATCGCCTGGGCAACTCGTTCGCCGAAGTGCCGGGCGTCTTCGCCGGGTGCGGGCCACAGCGGTGGCTCGAAGGTGACCGTCGTCTTGGCCCGCCCGAGGTTGCGCTGACCCTTGGCAAGGAGCTTCCGGGTGCCGCTCAGATGGACGGGGACCACCGGCCGGCCGGATCGCACGGCCAAGTAGGCGGCGCTGGCCGGGTGAAAGTCCTGCCCCCAGCCGTCGGGGGAGCGCCCGCCCTCGGGGAAGATGATGACGTTCCACCCGTCGTCGAGCAGTTCGAGCGCACGTTGCGTCGAGCGTCGGTCGATCTTGGCGCGTTCGATGGGGATGGCGGCGAGCAGGAGTGCCCACAGGTGCGCCTTCCACCGTCGGTCGAAGAAGTAGTCGGCGGCGGCGCCGACGACGGTGTGGTGCCGGATCTGGCTCGGCAAGGTGGCGAGCAGGAGGGGCGTGTCCGCGTGACTGGCGTGGTTGGCAGCGAAGACGACCGGCGTGGGGAGGTTGGCGAGCAGCTCGGCACCGACGACCGTCGGCGTGGCGAGGGCCAGGGTGGCAGGGCGAGCGATCGAGTCGACGAGCAGGACACGCGCCAGGCGAGCAGGGTAGGAGCGAGCCCATCGGGTGTCATAGCCGACGCCGATGCGGCGTTCGGGTGCTGGACGGGGCAGACCTTCGGGCCACCGAGGAGTGGCGACGGGGAACGGAAGGTTGCCGAGGCGGCCGAGCCCGGAGCGAAGTGGGCGTCCCCGGCTGCCGCCGAGCCGGGCTTCGCTCCGGACCAGGCGGGTCGGCCGGAGGGAGGCGGCTTGCGACGGAGCGCGTCGGGCGCGCTCGTGGGGTGCTCCGGTCACTGGACGTCCGCCATGAGAATGGGCGGTACGTGGAGATGAGTCAGGGTGGGCGACGGCCCGACGACATCTTTGGCCAGCTCGAGGGCGTCGGACAGTGTCGACGCCGGTCGGAAGCCGAGACGTCGGACGGTGGCAGGGTCTCCGCCGACGATCACCACCGCTCCCAGGTGGTCGAGGGCGTGCGCGCACCAATACCACATGTAGAAGGGATGGACCCCGTGGTAGGCGTGCCCAGTGCGGTACAGGTGCACGTACCACGGATCGGTGGCGAAGGACTCCTCGAAACGGGCAGCCATCTCGACCGGATCGGTGGTCTCGGCGAGGACCTCCTCGAAGAAGTCGATGTAGCTCGGGTGGTGCACCGGGTCGAACTCCGGCGTGGTGGGGTGGCTGATGATGGCGACGCCACCGGGTCGGACGAGCGGCTTGTTCCTATAGAGGTTGAAGAAGTAGCCGAGGCCGAGGCAGGCGACCAGGATCGGGTTGAGGATCGAGCCCACGTTGTAGGGACTGATGTAGGGAAGACCCATGGTGACGATGTCGGTCTGGCCGTCGACGACGACGGACTGCTGGGCGAGCACGTGGTCGGTGGTGGCGGCATGGACGGCTTCGACCTCGCCCGCCTGGACGGAGGTCATCCGGTGCGGCGCCCGTACGGAGTGGAAGATGCGCCGGGCGAGCCGCGCCGGGGTGCGGTCGAGCGCCCCGGCGGCACCGAGGTAGGTGAGGCGGTCACGCGTTCCCCACTCCCACTCGCGGCGCTGGAGGAAGGCGAACTGGCTGGGGAAGGTATTGGTGTTGAGGGTGGTCTCGATCTGGAAGACGGTGACGCCGCTGGCGGCGATGAGGCGGCCCATCCGCCAGTTCGACGAGTGCAGCTCGGAGCGCGTCTGGTCCATGAACGATCGGCTGTGCTGCATGGTGGTCGGGTTGTGGTGGTGGCGGATGCTCCGGTAGCTGGCCAGTCCGGTGGCGACGCTCTTGTGGCCGCCGTCCATGGCCACAAGGTTGATGTTGACGTAGACGAGCAGGTCGCTCTCGGCGGCACGGCGGTTGATCTCCACGTCCTCGCCCTGCTCGGTGGTCCCGAGATGGAGCAGCTGGTCTGGGTCCTCGGCGTCGTGCTGGAGGAGGAGACCGTTGGGAGCGAAGGCGTCGTAGACCCGGTCGCCGAGGGCATGGCGGAGCTCTGCTTCGGTCATGCGGCGGTGCAGGGCGAGCGCGGCGAGGAGGACGACGTCGTCGACCCCGGCCGTGGCGGCCAGTTCGAGGACCTCCTCGATCACGAGCTGCCGGATGTCGGGGCGTTCCATTGGCGGCAATGGCAGCGACACGTCGTCGAAGGCGATGGTGAGCTTCATGCCCGGGTGCAGGAGAGCAGGCAGGGGGTCGCGGTCACCAAGCGGGTTGAGGAGGGCCTGGCGGATCGCAGCGCGTGGATCGGGGAGGGGGTCGAGCGGCTCGGGTGCGTAGACGACACGACTTCCCTCGGGAAGGCGCTCGAGCCGGAACCGCTCACCGTGCCAGAACAAGGTGGGTGGGGTCGAGCGGTCGACCTCGAGCACGAAGCCGGGCCTGGGGCTCATGAGGGGGTTCCTTTCCGGGTGCGGAGGTCGAAGACGATCTTGACGGCGCCGCGTCGTCCCGCCGACCCGGCGTGGGCCAAGGCCTCTTCGTACCGCTCGAGCGGGTAGGCGGCCGACACCAGGGTCCCGAGGTCGGCAGCGGAGACGAGTGACAAGGCGAGGTCGAACGTGCGGGGTGAGGGGGCTTGCTCCTCGGATGGCACGTCGTGAGCCGCGCCGTTGGCGCCGGGCGGCGCCCACCCCGGCTCGGTCCCGTAGGCGTAGGCGCCGACCAGACGGAGCTCGCGGTGCCACAGGACGGCGAGGTCGACGGCTACTCGTCCGGGCATGCCGACGAGGACGATCGTCCCACCGGGCCGGGCCAGTCCGAGCGAGGTAGTGAGGGAGTCAGCCGAGCCGACGCAGTCGAAGACGACGTCGGCGCCGTCGGTCAGCCGTCCACCGAGGGCCAACGAGCCGGTCGCTCGTCGGACGGTTCGGGCGAGCTGGTTGGGTGGCACGACGACGTCGGCACCGAACCGCTCGGCGAGCTGCTGTTGGACGCGGTGCTTGGCACCCACCAGGACGGTGTGAGGAGTCGCGGGTCGGACGAGGTGGGTGAGCGCGGCGACAGTGGCGAGCCCCAGCGTCCCAGCACCGAGGACGACGACGGTCGCGCCGGACGGCACGGATGCAGCCAGGGCGGCGTGTACCGCACAGGCGGTCGGCTCGACGACGACGGCAGCTTCGTCGTCGAGCGAGTCGGGCACGGCGTGGAGCTGGGAGGCGTGGGCGACCAGGCCGGCAGTCGACCAGCCGCCGCCGGTGTCGGCACAGAAGCCGGTTTGCAGCCCCGGGGCGAGCAGGCCGTCGGTGAGATGGCCGCACCGCTCGGTGCTGCCTGACGCACAGGACGGACAGGGTGGTTGGACGTGGCGAGGACGGCAACCGAGGACCGGCTCGATGACGGCACGGGTCCCTGGGGCAAGCCGATTGCCCGAGCTGTCGACGCCGCCGTCGGTGAGGATGCCGACGACTTCGTGGCCGGGCACGAAGGGGAAGCTGACGACGTCCTCGAAGTAGCGCGAGCTCCGGCCGTCGACGGTGGCGAGGTCGGAGCCGCAGATACCCGACAGTGTCGGACGGAGGTGGTACCAGTCGTCGGCAGGAAGGTCCGGCGTGTCGACGTCGAGCAGGCGGAGCGGGCCGACGTGGGCCCCGCGTCCCGAGGCCACCATCGAGGCCAGCCGAGCGGCAGCGACGCGAGGCACGTTGCGTTCGTAGACGAGCGCCTTCATCGGCCGTCCTGGTGGGCACCGGGTCGGTTCCGCCGACGCGCGCCCACGAGGGACGCCTGGCTCGGCCCGGCCATGGTGCGGGTGGAGCGCGGTCCGAGCGGCACGATCGGGCGGGCGCCGCCTTCGGCCGGCGCCCAGTGCTCGACGTGCCAACCACGTCGCCGGGCGATGGCGGCCAGCTTGGCTTCGGGGTTGACGGCAACCGGGAAGCCGACGGCCTCGAGGAGGGGGAGGTCGCTGGCCGAGTCGGCATACGCCATCGACTCCTCGAGACGGAGGCCCTCTGCTTGGGCGTACTCGGCGAGCACGTGGGCCCGGGCCTCGCCGATCGGCGGCAGGTCACGTAGCTGTCCGGTGAAGCGACCGTCCCGTTCGTCGAGACGGGCGCAGACGACGTCGTCGAAGAGGGGACGGAGCGGTTCCACGACGAGGTCGAGTGCCCCGGTGATGAGGACCGTGCGGTGACCGAGCGACCGGTGGCGGCGGACTCGGGCGATGGCGGCCGGGTACGACTTGGCGAGGAGCAGGTGGGAGAAGAGCTCCCAGCTGTCGTCGCGGAGTTCGGCTGCCGAGGCGCCCTCGTAGCGCCGGTAGAAGGCCCGCAAGAAGTCGCCCCGGTCGCGGCGGTCGAGTGCCAGTAGCGAGGGGGCCTGGAGGAGGAGCTCGCCGACGAAGGAAGCCCGGTGCCACGGTGAGAGGTGGCGTGACGCCAGCCAGGCGTAGGAGGCGACGACGTTGGACGCCACCAGGGTGTTCTCGAGGTCGAAGGCGGCTAAGTGCCGGTCGGGCGAGAGGATGGCGGCGATGGCTCGTTCGGACCGGGGCACCTGGGAGGAGCGTCCCGGCGTGGTCCGGACCCTGGCATGCAGGACGACCGACGGCAGGTGGACGTGGTGCACGTAGTGGCCCCAGTCGACCACAGCCGGGTCGAAGCAGTACCGGTCCTTGTCGGCGTCATCGAGGGTGTCCCACAGGGCAAGGAGACGGTCGACCCGGTAGCGCGCCTCCGTCTCCGTGTACGAGCCGTAGAGCTCGACGTAGCCGAGCGCCCGGTCGGCCAACAGGTGGCGCTCCTCGAGGGCGGCGACCCAGGCGGCCTGCCGACCCCGAATGGGCAGGGCACCGACGGCCCGTTCGGCCAGCCCCATCAGCTGCCCCGCCCGGCTGAGCTGACGCTGGACCCGACCGCGACCGGGGAAGGACCACTCGGGCACGGTGATCGGCTGCCCGTCGCCGTCGTAGAGGGGATGCTCGGAGAACCACGCCTGCACCAGCTCGACCAGGCGCCCGTAGCGGAGCGGGTTGCGGACGCCGGAGGCGACGTGGAGGACTTCGGGGCTCTGGACCACGGGTGCGTCATCGGAAGCGGGACCGCGGAGCGGGCCACGTGCCGCCGCGGCGATGATGGCGGCGACGACCAGGTCGACCGGGATCACGTCGATGATCCCCTCGGGGACACCGGGGAACTCCTTGAGGAGCCCGCGGGCGTAGGAGACGATGATGGGCTCGGCCATCCGGAAGCCGCGGATCCACCCGGGGCGCGGCTCGGCCAGGGCCGACTCGATGATGGACGGCCGCACGATGGTGATCGGGACGGCATCGGCGAACTGCTCCACGAGGGCCCGCTCGCCGAGGGCTTTCGTGTAGGGGTAGGCATCGGGCCAACCAAGCGACCGAGCGCGCGCCTTGCCCACCTCGACCAGGTGGTGGCGGACCCACTCCTCACGCTGGCGCTCGGCGCGGGCGGCGAGGAGGTGGACGCCGGCGGACCCGAGCTCGCGCCGGGCTTCGGCGGCGAAGCGGGCCAGCTGCTCGGGACGGCGCGACTCGGCTTCTGCGTCGCTGCGCTGCCGTCGCGCCGCGACGACCTCGGCGCGCCAGTCGACGTCGACGGCGAAGCGGCCGCTTCCGACCAGGTCCTCGGCGACCTCGCCCTGGTGGGTGGCGGCGACGTAGGCCGTGGAGACGGCGATGAGATGGCGGGGGCCCGTGTCGCCGTCACGAGCAGCGACCGTCCGGGCGGCCACCATCGCCGCCGCGACCCGTGAGGGGCCGAGGAGGTTGACCTCGACGGCGGCGTCGAGCGGTGCATCGAAGCTGACCGTCGCCGCCGAGTGCACCACCACGTCGCAGCGCGCCAGTGCGGCCAGCCCGTCGTCGTCGAGGCCGAGACCGTCGCTCCCCACGTCTCCGGCGACGGCGGTGACCCGTCGGGCGAGGGCGTCGTCGAAGGCGTGGCCCAGCTCCTCGCGCAACCGGTCGAAGCAGTCGTTCTTCAGGACTTCGCGTCGGATCCGTTCGGTCGGGCTTGAGCGGCGACCCGGTCGGACGAGGAGGACGACCTCGCTGTCGGGGATGGTCCGCAGGATCCGCTCGACGAGCGCCGTCCCGAGGAACCCGGTCGCACCGGTGACGAAGAACCGGGACCCTCCAAGGGCCACGTCGACGCTGGTCACGGCGTCTGTCTACCATATGGTAGATGGATCGGGCGACACCGTCGGTGGCGAGAGCGAGGGCGGCGGGGAGCGTGACGGCGTCGGCGGGCGGGGCGAGCCCAGGCGGGGGCCGCCGCGGAGCGGTGCTCGCCGTCGAGGGCTCGCCGTCCGGGGCCCCGGCAGGGACCGCCGAGCGCATCCTGCGGGCTGCGCTCGCCTCGTTCGCCGATCGGGGGTACCGAGAGACGTCGCTGGACGCCCTGGCGGTCAGCCTGCACGTGCGCAAGCAGACCATTCTCTACTGGTTCCCGTCGAAGGAAGCCCTGCTCGAAGCCGTGGTCGACGGCTGCGCGGCCGAGCTCTCCACGATGCTCGAAGCCTCCCTCGAGGGGGCGGGTGGCGGTTGGGCAAAAGTGGAGGCGGTGGTCCGGTCGGTGTTCCGACTGTCTGCCCGTCGCCCGGAGATCCTTGGCCTCGTGCGGGAGACGGGCCGGATCGGCCCGCCGGCGTCGACCCGCTTCCTCACTGCCCTGAGGCCGTTGGCAGAGCGGGCAGCTGCCTTTTTCGAGGACGAGATGGATGCGGGCCGCCTGCGCCGACACGACCCGAACCTGCTCCTGGTGGCGCTCTACTCGACGGTGATCGGCATGCTCACCGAGGTCGAAGTGCTCCGGGCGCTGGGTGAAGAGCCCACGTCCCGGTCGCTCGTCCGGCGACGTCGCGAGCTGCTCGACCTCTTGCACGCCGCGTTGGTCGCCGGTGGTCTGGACTGATGAGGGCACCCGGGGACGGCGCGAGGAGCGGGCGCCGTCCCGCTCCCGTCGAGCCCCCGTCGCGTCAGCAGGTGACGTCGTCCACGCCGCCAAGGCCGGCAACGCAGTGGCGTCGGCCCCTGGTCGTCAGCTGGTCGCTTCTTGCTGCCGGCGTTCGCGGCGCGACGGTTTGGGTGGTGGCGGGGGAGGGCGTCGTGGGGCCTTCGGGGTGAACCGCTTGTTGGCGACGGGTCCCGAGCGAGCGGGCGCCGTTCGCCGCCCGGAGGCAGTCGACGCGCCACGACCAGTCGACGTCGCAGGGCGCGACCCCGGTGCCGTGCCCGTCCCACCGGTGGTTCCGGCCTCGGTGCGCCGGGCGGTGGCCGCTTGGCGTTGGATCTTGTAGGAGCGGTAGAGCAGCCAGACGGCGAGGGCGAAGAACGGGAGCCCGAGGAACAGATAGGTGCCGAAGGCCGCACCGGTGAAGAGGGCTACGAAGCCGACCGGGGCGCGTCGGCCAACGAAGGTGACGACGAGCAGGAGTGCCGCGGCGATCAAGCCGACGGTGAGGGTGCCCTGGGGGGTCAGCTGCCCCTTGGCGAGGCGGAAGGACTTGTTGGTGGTCTCGCTGAAGTAGATGATCAGCGCGAACAGGGCGGCACCGCCCGAAGCGGCGAAGGAGAACCGCTTCTCACGGTCGTCGAGACGGTCGATCGCCCACTTGACGGAAAAGTCCGAGCGGCCGCCCGGGCGGTTGGTCGCCCGGCTCGCCGACGGGCTCCACCGGCTCGACCGTGGCCGGCTGGCCGGCGGTGGAGCGTCGTTGCCATGCTCGCGTCCCGGCGTCATGGCACGAGGCTACCGGTTCGGGCCACGGGGAGCGGAAGCGGGGTGGCGAGAGAAACGGTCGGGTGGGCAGTTCTGCCCGTCGCCGCGCGGCGGCGTCATGGCTCGGCCTGGGTGAGGACGAGGCGGAGCCCCAGGTTGGCTTCGGGGGGAACTTCGAACGGCGAGGCCGAGGAGGGAGACCGATCGAGCCGGGGTGACCCGGGTGCCACCGACGATGCCAGCGGCGCCGACAGCGGCGGCGACGAGAGGACACTGGGGAGCCCGCTCGGTCGTGCCCCGGTCACGCTGTCCGGCTCGGCGGCGGTGAGGTGGAGGTGGTGGATGCGCCCTGATCGACCGCCGATCCAGGAGGCGAGCGGGTTGGTGAGCCCGTCGTCCGCCGGAGCGACGAGGCGCAGGCCGAGAGGACCCGACCAACGAAGCTCGGCCCAGACGACTCCGTCCTGTTCGCCGCGGCCGACCTCCGTCCCCCCGAGGAGCCCGGCGAAGAGGGCGAGGCCCTCGTCGAGCCGGGCGACCGCGTGCACGACCAAGTCGAGGTGGGCCGGAGGGATGGGGGTGCCATCCGAGAAGGTCCGGGCGCTGGTCGGGAAGTCCTCGGGCGCCTCGGTCGCCCAGTCACCAGCTGCCTGGGCCAGCTGCACGACGACGCCGGTGGCCTGGCGCGGCGACAGGAAGGCTTCCTGCCAGGCGGGATCGGAGCGCTGGATCCCGATCGGCGTGAGCCCGGCTGTTCTCGCCGCGTCAATGGCGCGATCGAGGTCGGGGACCTTGAAGGTCACGTGGTGGGCACCGGGTCCATGGCGATCGAGGAACCGGGCAAGGAAGTCGTTGCTCTCGGTTCTGCTTGGCATCAGCAGCTCGAGGCGAGCACCGTTGCCGAACCGAAGCTGAGCGGGGGAGAAGCCGGCGCCGCCCGAGACGCCCGACGCCCACCGGGCACCGAGGTCGACGGCGTAGCGGGTCCAGGCGTCCTGCCAACGCACGACGGCGTGTGCCACGTGGTCGAGCACGATCCTGTCATTCGGTGAGCCCATCTGTGTGCCTCCGTGAGCTGTCGGTTGCCGTGGCACACCTTGGCCGGAGTGGGAACGTCCCGTCGAGTTGGCAGGCGTTGGTGGCGTCGTCCGGGGCCTTGAGCCGGCGACCTGCCGGCGGTACGGTCCGACGATGGACTTCCGTACCGAGCACCTCGCCGAGCTGGCCGGGCGGGTGCGATCAGGCGAGCAGTCCGCTCGTGAGCTCGTGACCCACGCGCTCGAACGGATCGAGACCGACAACCCGGCGCTCAACGCCTTCGTGGCCGTCGACGCCGATCGCGCCCTACAAGCCGCCAGGGCGATCGACGAACGGGTGTCGAGGGGGTTCGACCCGGGTCCGTTGGCCGGCATTCCCATCGGCGTGAAGGACCTCGAGGACGCGGCGGGGTTCGTGACGACGCTCGGGTCGGCTGCGCTGGCGGGCGGTCGGGCTCCGGCAACCGAGGACTCGGTACTGGTGGCCCGCTTGGTGGCTGCTGGATGTGTCGTGGTAGGCAAGACCAACACGCCCGAGCTCGGATGGAAGTCGGTGACCGACAACCGGCTGTTCGGTGCTACGGCCAACCCGTGGAACGTCGAGCACACCCCGGGCGGCTCGTCGGGAGGGAGCGCGGCGGCGGTCGCGTCGGGGATGGTGCCGCTGGCCACGGGGTCTGACGGAGGCGGGTCGATCCGCATCCCGTCGGCCTGCTGCGGACTGACCGGCGTCAAGCCCTCCCTGGGGCGGGTCCCCTCCGGCGGATCGGTGCCCCCCGACTGGCACCACCTGTCGACCAAGGGTCCGATTGCCCGCCGCCTGGTGGACGTCGTCGAGGCGCTCGAGGTCGTCGTGGGCCCCGAACCGACGGACCTACGCTCCCTGCCGAAGCCTGAGGCGTCGTGGCGCGCCGCGCTGGAGCACCCACGCGTCCCACGTCAGGTGGCGTGGTCTCCCACGCTCGGGTACGCAGAGGTCGACGCCGAGGTGCTGGCCCTGTGCGAACGTGCCGTCGGTGTGCTCGGCTCGCTGGGGGCGGAGGTCACCGAGGTCGACGAGGTCTTCGCCGCGGACCCCGTCGACGACTGGTTGACGTTGGCCGGTGCGTACAACCTCCGTACGCTGGCCGACCTCCGGGGGACGCCTGCGTGGGAGGAGGTCGACCCGGTGCTCGGCATGGTTGTCGAGGGTGCCTCGCACCTCAGCGCACTCGACCTGGTGCGGGCCGAGGACCGGTGCCACGAGCTGAACCTGCACCTCGTCGACGTGTTCCGGGCCAATCGCCTGCTGGTCACGCCGACGACAGCCGCGGCCGCACCGAGCCGATCCCTCGACGGGTCTGGGCTCGTCAACGGCAGGGTGGACGCCAACTGGGTGAAGTTCACCTATCCGTTCAACCTGACGGGCTCACCGGCCGCCACGGTGTGCATTGGTCTGACCGGTGCCGGCCTGCCGGTCGGGCTCCAGTTGATCGGGCCTCAGCACGGAGACCTGGTCGTCTTGCGGGCCGCAGCGGCGCTCGAAGAAGCCATCGGCTTCGACTTGCTGGCGCCCCCCGGGTTCGGGACCACGGACTGACGACCATCCGGCGTCCGAAGGAGCGCCGGATGGTCGTCAGTGCCGCGAGCCAACTGCTCAGCCCAACGACCCGTAGAACTGGGCATCGCCGAAGGAGAAGATGCCGCCGTCTGCGGCCGCCTCCCAGTAGCCGCCCCCACCGGGGACGGCCGCCATGCCGACGATGGGCTGGTTCAAGGGGTGACCGCCCATCGAGCCGTAGAACTGGGCATCGCCGAAGGAGAAGATCCCTCCGTCAGAGGCCACCTCCCAGTAGCCGCCCCCGCCGGGGACGGCCGCCATGCCGACGACCGGCTGGTTCAAGGGGTGACCGCCCATCGACCCGTAGAACTGGGCATCGCCGAAGGAGAAGATGCCGCCGTCTGAGGCCACCTCCCAGTAGCCGCCCCCGCCGGGGACGGCCGCCATCCCGACGATGGGCTGGTTCAGGGGATGACCGCCCATCGAGCCGTAGAACTGGGCATCGCCGAAGGAGAAGATGCCGCCGTCTGAGGCCACCTCCCAGTAGCCGCCCCCGCCGGGGACGGCCGCCATGCCGACGATGGGCTGG
>JAJZBK010000040.1 GCA_021798955.1 Actinomycetes bacterium | reverse complement strand
GCTCGACGGGCGGCTCGACGGGCGGCTCGACGGGCGGCTCGACGGGCGGCTCGACGGGCGGCTCGACGGGCGGCTCGACGGGCGGCTCGACGGGCGGCTCGACGGGCGGCTCGACGGGTAGCGAAGGGAGCCCGGTGGCGAACGGGGTCCTGGCCGCCCTCGCCACCCCGCTCACCGAGGACGGCGCCCTCGACCATGGTGGCCTTGCCCGCCTGGTGCACCACATCCTCGGGTCCGGAGCCTCCGGGATCTGTCCGGCCGGGTCGACCGGCGAGGGCCCCCTGCTCTCCCGGGCGCTCCGCACCGAGCTGACCGCCGCCGTCGTCAGCCTGGCCCCGCCCTCCACACCGGTCATCCCGGCGACAGTGAGCCTCACGCCGACCGACACCCTCGCCGACTTGGACGCCTACGCCGAGGCCGGAGCGACTGCGGCCCTGGTGCCACCGCCCTTCTACTACCCCCTCTCCGAGGCGAGCATCTTCCGCTTCTTCGACGAGGTCGCCGAGCGTTCGCCGATCCCCCTCCTCCTCTACAACATCCCGGCCATGACGAAGGTCGTCCTACCCGTCCGGGTCGTCAGCGAGCTGGCCGCGCACCCGCGGGTGGTCGGCATGAAGGACTCGAGCAGAGACCTCGAGTACTTCCAGTCAGCAGCCGTCGCCACCAGGAGACACCACTTCTCCCTCCTCACCGGGTCGGACACCCTGCTGGTGGCGAGCATGGCGGCAGGGGCGGCCGGCACCATCGCCGCCTCGGTCAACCTCGTCCCGGCCCTGGTGGTCAACCTCTACCGGGCGATCCTCGACGGAGAGGACGAGGCGGCTCGCACCCTCCAGGAGCGCCTCATCGGCATCGTCCTCGCCTGCCGCCGACCCGGGTTCCCGGCCGGGTGGAAGGCAGCGTTGGCGCTCCACCAGCTCTGCGGTGCCACCGTCGCGCCCCCGCTCGTTCCCGCCACCTCGGAGGCGACCCGGGTCCTCGCCGACGAGCTTGCTCCGTTCATCGCCGGGTCGGACTGACCCGCGGCCGGGGTCGACGCAGGTGGTAGGCACCAGCCGACCAGCCGACCAGCCGACCAGCCGACCAGCCGACCAGCCGACCAGCCGACCAGCCGACCAGCCAAGCACCGACCAGCTACCGACCAGCCAGGCACCAGCCGGGCGCTCACCAGCCGGGCGGACGTCCGACGCCGGCCAGCTCGGCCAGCTCGGCCAGCTTCGACGCCAGCGGGTCGGCGACGACCAGTGGGTCGCCGTCAGCGATCTCCCCCGGGGGCCGCCGGCCTGCTCCCGGCAGGCGACCGCCCGCCGCCTCGATCCGCTGCACGAGGAGCGACCGGCGCTCGGCACCTCTCCCGTCGACGTCGAAACGACCAGGATCGAGGGCGAGCACCAGGTGGCCGATCCGCTGGGGGTCGCCGGCCGCGCCCGGGGCGAGGGGATCGGCCACGTCGCCGGCGAGGCTCGGGCCCACCAGTGCGCCCGAGAGCGCCTCCACCAGGAACGCCAACGCGAAGCCCTTGGCTCCGCCCATGGGGGCGAGCATCCCGCTCAGCGCGGCGACAGGATCGGTCGTGGGCCGGCCCTCTGCGTCGAAGGCCCAGCCGTCGGCGATCTGCCTCCCTGCGGCCGCCGCCTCGGCGATCTTGCCCCGGGCAACGCTGGTCGTGGCCATGTCGACGACCGCGGCATGGCGTGGTGCCGGCATCCCCATCGCCAGCGGGCTGGTGGAGAGCACCGGGGCGTGCCCGCCCCACGGCGGCATTACTGCCGGTCCGTTGGAGAACACCAGCCCGAAGAGGCCCCGGTCCACCAGCGGCGTGACGTAGAGCCCGAGCGCTCCGCAGTGGCCAGAATTCCCCACCGACACCGCGGCGATCCCGTAGCGCTCAGCTCGCTCGGCGGCGAGCACCGCCGCCTCCCAGACCTGCCAGTGGCCGAGCCCGTTGCCGCCGTCGTAGGCGACCGCGGGACCGGTGTCGCTCACCACCTTCAGCTCGGCGCGGGGATCTGCCCCGCCAGCTTCGAAGCGATGCAGGTAGTAGGGCACCCGGAGGAGACCGTGAGACCCTCGACCCTGGGCCTCGGCCACCACGAGCGCCCACGCCGTGCGGTCAGCCCGAGGTCGGGGCATCCCTGCCGCCTGAAGCACCGCTGACACCAACTCCTTCGTCGCCCCGACCGTGGTCTCCACTCCAGCTCCTTCACCCGTCCCGTCGTTGACACTCCTGGCGTTGAGTGGCACCATAGCAGTGGTCTGACCTCTGGTCATTCGAGGCACCCGGGTCCTCCACTGGCCGGGCCGGACCCGGTCGACAGCGAAGGAGCAGCCCTCGTGTCCCCATCTCCGGACGCACCCGCCGTGCTCGCCACGCCCACCGCATCCACCGGTCCCGGTAGCGACATCGTCGTGGCCGAAGACGTGTGGGGACCGGCCTTTGACGGTCTCGCCGCTTCCTACGGGATCGACCGGCGCCCCGAGCTCTGGAACGATCCCGACCAGCTTCGGCGTGCGAGCAGCGAGGCTCGCGCCCTGGTCGTGCGCAACCGCACCAGGGTCGATCGCCAGCTCCTCGCCCACGGCCGCCGACTCGAGGTCGTAGCCAGGGCGGGCGTCGGCCTGGACAATATCGACGTCGCGGCCGCCGACGAGCTCGGGATCGTCGTAGTAGCAGCGCTCGGGGCCAACGCCCGCAGCGTGGCCGAGCACTCCCTCGCCCTGGCACTGGCCTTGGCCCGCGACGTCGTCGGCAACGACGGGCGCGTACGGGCCGGCCGCTGGGAGCGCCCCCTCGGGATCGAACTAGCCGGGCGCACCTGGGGGATCGTCGGTCTCGGCGCCACCGGACGGGCGTTGGCAGCCCTGGCGTCCGCCCTCGGCATGACCGTCGTCGGGTTCGATCCCGCGCTCCCTCCCGACGCGCTCCCCCCTCCGGGTGTCCACGCCCGCGCCGACTCCGTCGCCGAGCTCCTCGGCGGCGCCGACATCGTCTCCCTCCACGTTCCGCTCACGCCGGGCACGGCGTCGATGGTCGACGCCGGGTTCCTGGCGGCGATGCGGCCGGGGGCCTACCTGATCAACGTCTCCCGCGGCGGGCTGGTCGACGAGGACGCCCTCTGCGATGCCCTCGAATCGGGGCAACTGGGCGGTGCCGGCATCGACGTACGGGCGGAGGAACCACCGGTCCTCGGTCGCCTTGAACGCCAACAGCGAGTCGTGCTCAGCCCCCACGTCGCCGGCCTGACCCACGAGTCCCAGCAGCTGGTCACCACCATGTTGGCCAGCGACCTCCAACTGGTCCTCGGGGGTGGGGAGGCACGCCACCACGTGGGGGCCCACCGGGCCCCGGTCCGGCCCGGCTGACGGGGGCGTAACAGGCGGGAGGCCGGCGCGGCGGTGCAACAGGCGCGAAACCGGCGAAGTGGCGCAACAGGCGGGAGGCCGGCGAAGTGGCGGCTCCGGCATCCCTTGGAGGACACCGCCGCCCCGAGCCACCGACGAGGTGGCTCGGGGCGGCATCACCGTGCCCTCAGGAGACGACTGCGTTCGCAACGGCCGCCTGGGCGGTGGCAAGCGCGGACGAGACAGAGCCCTGGCCGGCGATCACCGAGTTGAGCGGCGCCTGGATGGTGGTGGAGACCTCCGGGTAGTTCTTGATCGAGGGCCGGCTCTTCGCCGCGGCCAGTAGGCGAGGCATGACCTTGAGGTTCGGAGACTTGGCGAGGACGGTGGGGTCGGTCTGCACGTCGGTCCGGCCCGACAGCGTGCCCGTCCCCATGGAGAGGGCCAGCTGCTGTGGCTTGGCCGTGACGTACTCGATGAACCGCCACGCCGCCTCGGGGCGGGCGGACTTGGCGTTGATCCCGTACTCCCAACCGCCGATGCAGCCGTGACCGCCGCCGGCGGTGGCGCCTGGGAAGGGTGCGTTCGCCACCTTGCCGACGACCTTCGACTGACCGGCGTTCTCCAGCAAGGCGTAGGCATAGACCCAGTTGCGCATGAACAGCGCGTTGCCATCCTGCATCACCACGAGGGCGTCGTTGGGCAGCATCGTGCTCTCACCGGGAGGGGAGATCTTGTACGTGTAGACGGTGTCGTACATGAACTGCAACGCCTGCTTGCCAGCCGACGTGTCGAGGGTCACCTTGGACCCCTTGGAGATCTCGCCCCCGTACCCCCAGACGTACTCGCAGAACTCGTCGGTGATGGCCTCGATCTTCGCCCCCTCCCAGACGAACCCGTAGAAGTTGGGGTTGGTCTTCCGCTCGGCCGCCTGGATCTTCTGGGCGGTGGCGACGAGCTGGTCGAAGGTCTCCGGCACGCTCTCGCCGTACTTCTCGAGGAGGTCGGTGCGGTAGTAGAGCTGGCCGACGTCGATGTAGTCGGGCAACGAGTAGATCTTCCCGTTGTACTTGCCGATGTCGAGCACCGTCGAGCTGTAGGCGCTGGTGATCGACGGGCTGAGGTAGGGGTCGAGCGGGAGGATCCAGCCCGCCGAAGCGAACGTGCCGGGGTAGGTCACGTCCATCGTCAGGATGTCGGGCGTCGAAGCCCCGCCGGCCAGGGCCGTGACGTACTGGCTGTAGACGTCGTTGGTGACGTCTGGAAGGGTCTGGAAGGTCACCGGCGTGTCGGGGTTCGCCGCGTTCCACTGGTCGATGATCTTGGTGGTCGTCCCGGTGTTGTCCACCGGCCCGGCCACCACCAGCGGCCCGGTCTGCTTCTTGACGACTGTCGAGGACGACCCCCCCGACGACGCCTTGGCTGCCGATGGCGTGGACGAGCTGCACGCGGCCAGCACCGCACCGCCGGCCGCCAGCACGCCCAGCCCGAGGAAGCGCCGCCGGTCGAGGAGGGTCCGCGACCCGGGGACCTCGACCCCCGCGTGCGCCGGACCGGTCGGGACGGACTGCTCGCCGGACGACCCACTCGCTGCTGTCATCTGATCCCCTTTGCTCGGTCGAGGCACCCACCCGCCGCCTCCGAGGCCGAGAGACGTGTGGCGGGCGAGACACCTCGGTGCTGTCCGGTCAGTGGCGCTGGCACCGGCCATGATGACTGCGGCGGACCCCCCCAGTGGCCTGTCCACTGACCACTTACTTCTGTCTGTGGAGCGTACCGGTCGACTACCCCAAAGTCAACGGTTGGGGTAGCCAGCGGGGCCTTCCCGGCGTCGTCGTCCCGAGGCCGGCAGCCCATCGCACCCGGCACCTACCTCCCGTTGCCCGGCAGGACGGCCGCCACTGGCCACGTGGCGCTACCGGGTCACCGGCACGGCGAGGTCGAGACCGCCGGGGAGGTGCAGCGTCGCCGTGCGAGCACGCGGTGCCGGCTCGTCGGCTTCGACGTGAGCCGATGCCCAGTGGTCGGCACGAGCCGCCAGGCGGTACCGATAAGCGTCGTGCGCGTCGTAGACCGTCGTCACCGACCCGTCCGATCCCGGCACCGGCCAGCAGTGCAGGTGCCACTCGTCCTCGGGGATCTCCCCGGTGTGCTGGCCGTCCGGGCCCATCGGGACGATGGCGCCCGCCCGCACGAAGAGCGGGAGGCGGTCGAGCGGCACGTCCCGGGTGAAGCGGGCCGGACCGGCGTGGACCTCCCCGGTCCAGAAGTCTGCCCACGGGCCCGACGGCAGGACGATCTCTACCGGAGCGGGACCCGCTCCGTCGTCGAGGACGGCCACCACCAGCAGGTCCGGCCCGAGCAGGTACTCGTGGTCGACGTGGCGAAGGGCGGGCTCGTCGGGGAACTCGAGCGCCAGCGGGCGGAGGACCGGCCAGCCGAACCGGCTGGCCTCCCCGGCGGCGCTCACCAGGTAGGGAAGCAGCCGGTAACGGAGCTGGATGAACCGCTGGACGATCGCGAACGCCTCCTCCCCGAAGGCCCACGGTTCACGCGGGCGTAGGCCGTGGAAGCGCGTCAGCGGTGACAGGCAGCCGACCTGGGCCCACCGCACGTAGAGCTCGGGGCTCGGGCCCTCGCCGTAGAACCCGCCCACGTCGTGGGCCCACAGCCCGGGAGCGGACAGCGCCCAGCTCATCCCGGCCCGGAGCTCGGCGGCCAGTCCGGCCACGCTCGTCTCGGGGTCACCTCCCCACTGGGCCGGGTACCGCTGGGACCCCGCCCACCCGCTCCGGCTCCACACCAGCGGCGGCCGTCCGGTGTGCTCGGCGACCGCTTCGGCGACCGTCCGGCTGTACCAGAACGGGTAGAGGTTCCTCCATGCTCGCCCGGGGCGGCCGTCGGCCATCACCGCGTCGTCAGGCAGACCCTCGCCGAAGTCGCACTTGAGCACCGCCACCCCGAGGTCGAGGAGCGTGTGGTTCAGCTGCTTCCAGAACCGGCGTGCCTCCGGGTTCGAGAAGTCGACGAGCACCCGCGGCCGTCCGTCGCGCGAGAACGTCCGGGCGACCTGCGCCGGTCGGCCATCCCTGCCCTTGACGAGGTAGCCGGCTGCCTCGGCTTCGGCGCAGAGCGGGGAAGCGGTGTCGAGGTAGGGAAGCTCCCACAGGGAGACGTGGAACCCCTGCGCCCCGAGCTCGGCGAGCATCGTCTTCGGGTCCGGGTACTTGGTCTCGCTCCAGACGAAGTCGCAGTTCAACAGGTCTCGCTCCAGCCAGTCCGGGTCGATGTGGAGCACGTCGCAGGGCACCTGGCGCGAGCGGAGCTCGGCGGCCACCTCCTCGAGCTCGGCTCGCGATCGGTACCGGCAGCGCGACATCCACACGCCGAACGCCCAGCGCGGCGGCACCGGCATCCGTCCGGTGAGAGCGGTGTAGGCAGTGAGGCGCGCTTTGGGGTGGTCGCCACCGATGACGAAGAGGTCGAGACGATCCTCCTCGTTGTCCACCTCCAGCAGCGACGGGTACGGCGTCCCGACCGACACGGTGAGGGGCCCCGGCGAGTGCACGAAGACCGTGTACCCAGCCGACGAGTGGAGGACGGGTGCGGCCTTGTAGACCTGGCCGGTCCCGGCACCGAGGGCGTCGGTCGCCACCAGCTCGAACGCCTGCCCGTTGTGGACGACCGATCCGAACTGCTCGCCCAGCCCGGAGATCTCCTCGCCCGGCGCCAACTCGATGCTCACGCTCGTGTGCCCGGCACCGAAGGCGAGTGCGGGCGCGAAGGGGAAGCCGGCGACTTGGCGCCGGTCACCACCGCTCCGCAGGAAGGGACGTCCGAGGTCGTCGGTCACCTCGAAGGCGAACGGTCGTCGTCGGAACCGGATCGACAGCTCGGGCGTCGAGATGCGCACCGCTGCCTCCTCCTCGACCACCTCAAGGGCACCACGTCCGGGCTGGGGGTCGACGAGGATGCCGTCGTCGAGGCCGTCGGCCTCGGGTGACCACGGCCCGTCAGGGACCAGGGTGAGCCTGAGGACGCTGGCATCGGCGGCGCGGACCCGCAGTGTGGCCCGCCGGCTGACCACCGGCGGACGGTCGACCTTCGACGTCGCGGTGTCGTCGCCCTCGAGGTCTGGGGCGTTCGGGAGCCGTTGCTCGAGGCCCTGGTCGGCCGGAGCCTCGTCGGTGATCAACCCGGGGAGCGGGGCGAGGAGCTCGTAGCGGACAGCCACGAGGGCGAGGTCGACGGCGTCACCGTGACGCTCCACCGAGTCGATGGCGCGGACCAGGAAGTGCTGGGTTTCGGGTCGGTCCACAGCGTTCGCGGCCATCGTGGCCTGGTCCGCACCGGTGCCGGGCCCGTCGGAGCGACGCGCGGTCACTTCACCGCTCCCAGGGTGAGCCCGCTGATCAGACGGCGCTGGAAGACGGAGACGGCCAGGGCGACGGGGACCAGCGCCAACACCGTTGCCGCGCTGATGACGCCCCAGGGGAAGGTGTACTGCCCCGGGTACAGGGCGATCCCCACCGGCAGCGTCCGCATGTTGAGGTTGGTCATGAAGGTGAGGGCATAGAGGAACTCGTTCCAGTCGGTGGCGAAGACGATCAGGGCGGCGGTGACGATGCCGGGGATGGCGACGCGCAGGACGATCCGGTAGAAGGTGCCGAACCGACTGAGGCCGTCCATCACGCCCGCCTCCTCCAGCTCACGCGGCAGGTCCTGGAGGTAGGCGTTCATCAGCCACACGCAGATGGGCAGGGTCATGAACGTGTAGGGGATGATCAGCGCCCAGTAGGTGTTCAACAGGCCCAGCGACTTGAAGATGCTGAACAGCGGGACGACCGACGTGATCTGAGGGAAGAACGAGAAGGCAAGGATCCCCACCAGGACGACCTTCTTGTAGCGGAACCGGAGGCGGGCGATGGCGTACCCGGCGATGCTCCCGAGGACCAGGCAGAGCACCGTCGCGCTGAGCGACACGATCAGGCTGTTCAGGTAGAACCTCCCGAAGGGCGCCTGGGAGAAGGCCGTCTTGTAGCTCGCCCCGGTGATGCTCGTCGGGATAAGCACGATGGGCTGGGCGGTCAACTGGCTCTGGGGCTTGATCGACGTGACGAAGATCCACAGCACCGGGAACAACGCGTACAGGCCGAGGATGAGGGCGCTGGCGTTGAAGAGGCCGAACCGGGCGCGGTACCAGACCGTCTTCTTGGGTCGGGCACCGGTGTGAACTGCCCGCCGACGGGGCACGACGGGCGACCCGCGTGCCGGTTCGACGTCCGACGTGATCGTGCTCACGAGCTCATCCGATCGCTTCCGGTCGATAGAGGATGCGGAGATAGAGGATGGCGAACGCCCCGATCATCACGGCGAGGATGACGCCCATCGCCGATCCGTACCCGAAGTTCAACCCCTGGATCGCCTGGTCGTAGAGGTAGAGCGGGAGGTTCTGGGTCGAGTTCCCCGGCCCGCCGAGCGTCAGTCCGTAGATGATGTCGAAGGCCTGCAACGCTTCGACGGTCCTGAGCACCAACACGACGAGGAGCGTCGGCCGCAGCATCGGGAGCGTCACCCGGTAGAACCGCTGCCACACGGTGGCGCCGTCGACATCCGCCGCCTCGTACACCTCGCTGGGGATGCTCTGCAGGCCAGCGAGGAACACCAGGGCGGCAAACGAGTTCACCTTCCAGACGGCCAGCATCAACAGGGCGAAAATGGCCAGGGTCGGTGTGCCCAGCCACACGAACTGATGGGGAAGCCCGAGCTTCTGGAAGACCCCGTCGAAGAGGCCGTAGCTCGGGTTGTACATGAACCGCCAGACGACCGCCGTGATCACCGTCGGCATCATCCACGGAAAGAGCAACGCGGCGCGGAACAGGCTCCGACCACGGAACTCGCGATTGGCCATCAGGGCGACTCCCAGTCCGACCACGGTCTGACCGATGACGCTGAGGACGGTGTAGAGGAGCGTGAACCGGAGCGCCGCCCAGAACACCGGGTCGTGCCAGATCTGCTGGTAGTTCGCCACGGTGTAGTTGCGCTGGGTCGGGTCCGTGAGCACGTAGTGCTGGAACGACCACAGGATGGTCTGGACCGTCGGGTAGGCGAGGACAGCGACGAGGCCGACGACCGTCGGTGCCAGCAAGAGGTAGGCCAGGCGCCGCTCCCGCTGTTCCAGCCCGCCCCGACGCCGCGACCAGACGCTGGCGATCGTCACGACTCCGCGCGCTCTCGTCGGCATGGGCCTGCGACTGCGACCGAGCCCATCTGTCCCTCCCTCTCCAGACGACCAGCCGACAGACGTCGCACCTTCGGCGGAACCAACCAGAGCCAAGGCCCGATGTTCCCGCTCCAGCCGAACGCTTCTGTGCCTACCCCAGCCCCCGATCCTCGCAGGGGGATGGCCCCCGGCCGACGGCGCCCGGGTCTCGCCTACCGGCGGAGCCGCCTGGCACCGGGCGCCGGAGCGCCCTCGACAGCGTCACCGTCGACCTGGGAGACCGTCGGCACGGCATGCTCTCGGCTCTTGCTGACCTGCCCTCCCGGTTCACGAGATCTGGTCTGACCTCTGTCCTACGACAAGTTACCGCCGGCGTCGACGGGCTGTCAACCACCTCTCGTACGGCACCACGTCTTCGAGCCGCGGCAGGCGGCGGCACCCCATGGCGCCCCACCAGGAGGGAGCGGGGGCGGGCTCGGGGCGCCGCCCTCTGGCGCAACAGGCGACGACCCGCCACTCGGCGGGTCGTCGCGCACACGTCTCGTTGGACCGACCACGGTCACCCGAGGCCACCTGCAGCCTCGGGGTGCTGCGGCTCGGGCGGGGCCGCAGCGGCTCGGGCGAGTCGTCGTCGCCCTTGAGCAGACAGACGGCTCGGTCCTTCCCGATGCCCGCTCCGGGCTCAGCCAGCCAGTGCCGAGGCGACCGGCCCGGTCACCGCCTCGACCTCAGCCGAGGCGAGCTCGAGCGTCTGGCCCTTGGGCTCGGGCAGTGCCACCAGGGTGAGGACGATGCCGACGGCCGACACCCCGGCCATCACCCCCATGACCCCGCTGAT
>JAJZBK010000039.1 GCA_021798955.1 Actinomycetes bacterium | reverse complement strand
CGAGGCAGGACTGGCCCCCGAGGCAGGACTGGCCCCCGAGGCAGGACTGGCCCCCGAGGCAGGACTGGCCCCCGAGGCAGGACTGGCCCCCGAGGCAGGACTGGCCCCCGAGGCAGGACTGGCCCCCGAGGCAGGACTGGCCCCCTCGCCCGAGCGTGCACCCGGCCCAGGCACCGGGGAGCCTTTCGCCGCCTGGGCGACGAACGACACCGGGCTCGTCGTGGACGCCGAGACGCGGATCGCCCAGCTGCGCTCGCAGCTCGACCAGATGAGCGAGCGTCTCGAGGGCGTGTTCTCGACGGCAGCCGAGCTTCTCGGCGAAGAGGACATCGACACCCTGCTCGCCAGGATCACCTCTCGGGCGGCGCATGCCGTGAGTGCTCCCAAGTACCTCCTCGTGGTCAGGACCTCGCCCGAGGCTCCCGTCCAGCTCCATCATCACGGCTTTGAAGACGTCGAGGCCCAGGTGCTTGCCAATGAGCTCTGGCGCGACGTGCCCGACGACGGCGACGGCTCACGTCTCATCGTCGACATCGCTTCCTCTCGCCGTCGCTACGGCCGACTGGCCGCCGTGTTCCCGCCGGGCGTCCGCTACTTCGAGTCCGAGCGGCGCATGCTCGCTCTCTACGCCGGGTACGCGGCCACCGCCCTCGACGTCGTCACCGCCCTCGACGAAGCCCGGGCCAGCGACGCCACCCGACGAGCCCTGCTCGAGTTCTCCGGGGCCCTCGCCCACCTCACCAGCACCGATGCTGTCGCCCAGCTGCTCGCCGACTCGGCCACCTCCGTGCTCGGCTGCGACCATGCGACGGTGATGCTGTGGGACGGTGCTCGCAGCGCGCTCGTCGTCCGCGCCCGCACGGCCTGGCCCATTTCCGCGGGAGCACCCGTCGGGGCGCCTCGTGCCTCCGTGCCGGACCAGCCACCCGCCCCGGGGTCGACGCCGGGGACGGACGCCGGCGACGAAGCGAACCGGCTCGCCGACGCCCTGACCATCGAGGACACGCCCCTGATGGGTCACCTGATGGAGACCCGCTCCATCGTCGTCATCGACCGCTTCACCCAGGACCCGGTGCTGCGCCAGATCCTCGACCGGACGGGCACCGAGGCCTCGGTCGTGGCGCCCCTCATCGCCGCCGACGAGTTCCTCGGTGTCGTCGCCGCCAACTTCGTCACGCCCCGCCCACCGTCGGTGACCCGAGGCCGCGACCTCCACGAACGACTGTCGGGCTTGGCCGACCAGGCGGCCATGTCGCTCCAGAACGCTCGTCTCCTCGAGCGCATCTCCCACATGGCGTGGCACGACGTTCTCACCGGGCTCCCCAACCGGCGGCTGCTCGAGGACCGGGTCCGTCAGGAGCTCGCCCGGGCCCGGCGGGCAGGCGAAGGGCTCTGCATGTTCTTCATCGACCTCGACCAGTTCAAGCGCGTGAACGACACGATGGGGCACGCCACCGGCGACGAGCTCATCCGCCAGGTCGGGCAGCGGCTGTGCGAGACGGTGCGCCGCCAGGACACGGTGGCTCGCCTCGGAGGCGACGAGTTCGCCGTGCTGCTCCCGGGCCTCTCCGACCGAGAGGCCGTCGAGCAGTTGGCCCAGCGTTCACTCGAAGCCCTCCATGCCCCCTACGACGTCTTCGGCCGCGAGGTCCGGGCGTCCGGCTCCATCGGCGTCGCCCTGGCCCCCCAGCACGGGACGACCTACGACGAGCTCCTCAACCACGCCGACGAGGCCATGTACCGTTCCAAGGCACTCGGGCGCGACACCTTCCACCTCTATGCGCAGGACGATGCTCCGGCAACCGGCGAGGTCGACCTCGAGGATGAGCTGCGCACTGCTCTCGAGCTCGGTGAGTTCTTCCTCCTCTACCAGCCCTACATCGACCTCAAGACCACCCAGGTCGTCGGGGTGGAGGCCCTCGTGCGCTGGCGCCATCCTCGACGGGGCGTCCTCGAGCCCGAGGCGTTCATCCCAGCGGCCGAGTCGTCCAACCTCATCGTCGCCCTCGACACCTGGGTGCTCGAGGAAGCCTGCCAGCAGCTCCGGCGGTGGGCCGATGCCAGCATGCCGCCGCTCCGCCTGTCGGTCAACCTGGCCTCACGCGACCTCGCCAACCCCGAGCTGTTCGAGAACGTGCGCCACTCCCTCGCTGGTGCGCGCCTCGACCCGTCCCTGCTCGAGCTCGAGATCACCCAACGAGTCGTCCTCGACGAAACGGGCGTCGCTCCGCGCAACATCGAACAGCTCCGCCGGCTCGGCGTCCGCTTCTCGATCGATGACTTCGGCACGGGCAACTCGTCGATGAGCCGGATCGGCTCCTTCCCGGTCTCGACCCTCAAGATCGACGAGTCCTTCGTCCAGGTGCTCGGCCCCGAGGCCGAGAGCAGCAGCCTCGTCGCCGCCATCATCTCGATGGCCCACCGGCTCGGCCTCGACGTCGTGGCCGAGGGTGTCGAGACCTCCAACCAGAGCAAGGTCCTGCTCCAGCGAGGCTGCACGACCGCACAAGGCTTCTTCTTCAGCCCTCCGCTGCTTCCCGGAGACGTCGAGCGGATGCTCGAGGGGACAGAGGCCTTGGCCGGGCGGGCCGGCACCAACGGCATAGCCGGCTGAGCGGGCCGGCACCAACGGCATAGCCGGCTGAGCGGGCCGGCACCAACGGCATAGCCGGCTGAGCGGGCCGGCACCAACGGCATAGCCGGCTGAGCGGGCTGGCAGCAGGCATAGCCGGCTGAGCGGGCCGGACGCCATCAGGCCGGCATGGGCGGCCGCCAACTGGCCCCTGACCGCTCGCCCGCCTTGCCACTCCGAAGGGCGAGTGCCGATAGCACGGCGCCCTCGCGCAGGCCCCACTCGCTGACCACCACCCGGTCGAGGCCGAGCGTGGAGAGCACGGTGTCGAGCACGACCGCCCCCACCGGCACGTGCGCCGCCCGCCGGGCCTGCATGCCCGGCAGGGCCAGCCGCGTGTCGAGGTCGGCTGAGACGAGACGGTCGGCGAGCTCGGCAACCTGGGCAGCTGGCAGCTCGACCTGGTTGACCGGCACCCGGTTGACCAGCTCCGACGGTGGTGGCGGCCGGTGGAGCGTGAGGGCCAAGCGAGCGAGCGCCCGAACCGTCCCCCCGCTGGCGATCACCCGCGTCACCGGTGCTGGGTGGTCGGCCACCAGCTGCGCTACGGCAGCGGCCCGCTCGCGGGTCACCGCCGCCACTCGCCGCCTCCCCTCCTCCCCGAGCACGTCACCGGTACCGAGCTCGCCCCGCAAGCGACCCGTACCGAGTGCAACGCTCGTGACCCCGAACACAGACGTCGCGTCGCAGATGCCGGCTTCGAGGCTGCCCCCTCCGAGGTCGAGCCCTAGGACGGGCTGGCGACCGACCCACACGCCGGCTCGTTGGCCGACCAGGCAGAGGTGCGCCTCCTCCTCGCCGCTCAAGAGGACGACCGGGGCACCCAGCACGGTGGCGAAGCGGTCCAGCAGGGCCGGGCCGTTGGCCGCCTCGCGGAGGGCGGCGGTCGCCATGGCCACCACGACGTCAGCTCCGGCCCCTTCGGCAGCACGGTGCAGTCGGCGCAACGTCCGCACGGCGGCAGCTCCACGGTCAGGAGCAATCGAACCGCTCCGCGCCACGTCAGCCCCGAGGTGGAGGAGCGACCGGCGCCGGGCCACCGGGGCGAGGGTGCCGTCTCGCCAGGCGTCGACCACGAGCAGGTGGAACGACGTGCTCCCGAGGTCGAAGACGGCGACGCGGACCGTCGGATCGCTGTCCGGCGGCGGCGTCGGCGGGCGCATGCCGTCCAGAGAGGTCACCGTGGTGACGCTACCGGGTCCAGTCGGGCACTGCGAAGACAGCGGACCGGTCTCGCGCATGGCAGAGTAGGTCCCCACCGGGGAGTGGCGCAGCTTGGTAGCGCGCCTGCTTTGGGAGCAGGAGGTCGCCGGTTCGAATCCGGTCTCCCCGACTCGGCGCCGGCCGGTCCGGTCGCCGTGCTCGTCGACGCCTGGGGAACGTCACCTGGGGGATCCCCGGCCGGGGCTCACTCAGCCGCGGCCAACCCGAACTGTTCAGCGAGGGCGGTGGCCTCGACGGGCCGCGAGAACAGGTAGCCCTGGACGAAGTCACACCCGAGGTCGCGCAACACGGCGAACTGGGTCTCGGTCTCCACACCCTCGGCCACGACCTTGAGGCCCAACGTGTGAGCAAGGCTGACCACGGCCGAGACGATCTCCTCGCCTCCCCCGCTGCCCGTCCCCAGCTCATCGACGAAGGACTTGTCCACCTTCAGGATGTCGAGCGGGAAGCGCTGCAGGTAGCTGAGAGAGGAGTAGCCCGTCCCGAAGTCGTCGATGGCCAGGGAGACGCCAAGCTGCTTCAGCGCCTGGAGGACGTCCAGCGCTCCAGCCGCGTCACGCATGAGCGCGCTCTCGGTGATCTCGAGGGTCAACCGGTCCGCCGCCAGCCCGGTGCTGGCCAGGATCCGTTCGACCGTCGCCACGAGGTCCGGGTGGTCGATCTGGCGTGCCGACAGGTTGACCTCCATCATCCCTCGCAGGCCCGACGGCCCGCCCTGCTGCCAGCGGCGGAGCTGGTGGCATGCTTCTTCGAGCACCCACGCGCCGATCGGGATGATGAGCCCGCTCTCCTCGGCAACCGGAATGAAACGGCACGGGGCAACGAGGCCCTGCTCGGGATGGTGCCAGCGCACGAGGGCCTCGACGCCCATGAGCCGTTGGTCGTTGACGTCAACCACCGGCTGGTAGTGCACCGCAAGCTCGCTGCGCTCGAGGGCCCGGTGGAGGGAGTGCTCGGTGGTCATCCGGTCGACCACCTCGATGCGCATCGCCTCACCGAACGTCTCCACCCCCGAGCCGCCCCGGCTCTTCGCCCGGTACATGGCCGACTCGGCGTTGGTGAGCAGTGCCGTCGCCCCGGTGGTGCCGTCGGCGACGGCCACGCCGATCGACGCACTGAGGAAGACCTCGACGTCCTCGACCACGAACGGCTCCCCGAGGGCCGCCTGGACGCCGCTCGCGAAACGGTCGGCAAGGTGCTCGGCGTCGCCGTCGCAGGAGGTGAAGAACGCCAGGAACTCGTCGGCGCCGAAGCGTGCCACGAGCTCGGCGTCGCGCCCTTCGGACCGCAACCGCTCGGCGACGGCGACCAACAGGTCGTCACCGGCCTCGTGACCGAGCGCGTCGTTGACCGAGTTGAACCGGTCGAGGTCGAGCACGACGGCGGCGACGCTACCGGCGCTACCCCGCGCCTCGGCGACGGCGTAGGCGAGGCGGTAGCTGAACAAGGCGCGGTTGGGGAGACCGGTGAGCGAGTCGTGCAGGTAGGCGTGAGCCAGGGCTTGTTCCGCGGCTCGCTGCTCGGAGAGGTCGTGGATGAAGCCCCCGATCCGCCGCTCGCCACCGAAGGTCGTGGCGAACATGGTGCCGGTGACCACGACGCAGCGCCCGTCCTTGTGGACGAACTCCACGTCCAGGCGATCCGAGCGACGCTCCCGGCCGGGGAGCGCATCCCGATTGATGAGCTCGGCGTAGGTAGTAGCCACGTCGGTGAACACGGCACGCGCCACCTCGGCTCGCAGCACCCGGTCAGTGATGGGCCATCCCACGACCTCGGACCGCTGCCAGCCGAGGATGTCCTCTGCCCGCCGGTTCCACTCGGTGACGATGCCGTCCCCGTCGACCTCGATGAAGGCGTCCCTCGACCGGGAGATCACCTGTTCGAAGCGGTGCCGCCAGGCAATCTCACCGAGCGTCCGGTCGCCTGGCTGTCGCACAGCCCGGTCGACGACCGCTGAGCGCACCGCGCGTGCTCGGGCCGCCGGCACGCTCAAAAGCCGCGCCGAGCGTAGGTGTGCGCCCGACTGGTCGCCACCGTCCTCGTCGAACGACGGCGCCACCCCCCAGCGATCGCTCACTCGACCCTCCCTGCCGCTCCGGAGCCCGGATGCCGGCCTGATCGACCTGGTGACCCGCCTTCCACCGTGCCGACCACACTCACCAAATGCAACGATCCGGTCCTCCCGCGGACACGAAGCGTTTCATCGCTTCGATGGCTTCCAATGGTACGAAGCCCGTCCGAGGACGTCAAACAAAATTTGACGAACGACCGCCGAACCGGCGCCGACACGAGCTTGTCCGGGGCACCACCGGACGCGTCGGTAGCATGATCCACTGCGTCGCCTACGGGCTCGGCACGGGACTTCCATCGCTTGAACGGCTGAGAGCACCACGTTCAGCGTTCATCCCTGATGGACGGACGTCGGGTCGTCCGCCAGCGTCGAACCAAGCCAGGCGCGCCCGAGCTGTCGGGGCACACGGTCTCGCACCGGTTGATTTCCCCTTGGCGCCGTGCTTGACGGCATGGTCATTCAGACCCTGGTGCAGACCACGAGCACCAGTGCCCACGGGCCACGCCGTGTGGCAGCCGTGTACCGTGCATCGTGATGGCGAGGGCTTCGTCGTGGTGAGGATCACCGGCACCTGGCAGCAGGAGGCGTGGGACGCCAACCGCCTGCCACCGGTCGAGCGGGTCCGACCCGGGCTGTGGTCGATCCCGGTGCCGATCCCGCACAACCCACTGCGCTATGTGCTCGTCTACGCCCTCGAGCTGACCACTGGCGGGGTTGCCCTGGTCGACGCCGGGTGGGACACGGATGAAGCCTTCGACGCACTCGGCCGCGGCCTCGAGGAAGCCGGGGGAAGCCTGTCGGACGTGGCCGCCGTGCTCGTGACCCATATCCATCCCGACCACTACGGGCTCGCCGGACGCGTCCGCGACGTCTCGGGGGCATGGATCGGCCTCCACCCTGACGACGCCGTCCTGCTCGAGGGCCGCTACGGCGACACCGACCGGCTCCTCGCTGACATGACCCGCTTGCTCACCGACTCCGGCGTGCCCGAGGACAAGCTGCCGGACCTGGCCTTCTCCTCCATGGTCATCAAGACGATGGTGACCATGGCACCCCCTGACGTCCTCCTCGAAGACGGCGCGCCCGTCTCGCTGCCCGGATGGGACCTGCGGACCGTGTGGACGCCAGGCCACTCGCCCGGGCACGTGTGCTTCTACAGCGATGCCCGCCGGCTCCTGCTGTCGGGTGACCACGTGCTCCCCCGGATCACGCCGAACATCTCGGTGCACACCCAGCAATTCCCCGATCCGCTCGGGGACTACCTGGCTTCCCTGGAGAAGGTCCGGTCACTCGTGGCCGACGAGGTCCTCCCCGGCCACGAGTACCGCTTCTCCGGCCTCGCCGACCGGGTCGACGCCATCGCGGCCCACCACCAGGTCCGCCTCGACGAGATCGAAGCGGTGGTGCGTGACCACCCCGGAGCCACCGCCTGGGAGATCACCGAGCGCCTCCACTGGTCGCGACCCTTCGGCGAGCTCGAGCCGTTCATGCAACGGCAGGCCAACGGGGAGACCCTCGCCCACTGCGTGGTCCTGGTCGGGTCGGGCCGGCTCCGGGCCGTGGAGGGGTCGCCTGAGATGCCAAGACGCTTTTTCACCGCCCTGCACTGAAGCACTGCCCCGTGTGGCACCGCCCCGTCAGCACCGCCGTGGTGCCCGTCGAGGCAAACGACGAAGAGTCAGTGCGGTGACCGGGGCTCGACGGACGGGCGCTTCCCGCCTCGGCCGTCAGCCTCGGCCACCGAGACCACCTCGGCCACCGAGACCACCTCGGCCACCGAGACGGCCGCCCCAGCGGACGACCGCTCAACTGCGGCAGCACGCCGTCGCCGCTCGTGGGCCAGCTTGGCCACCAGGGCTGCGGCCACGAGGACGACCACGACGACGACCGACCACAGGCCGACCTGGGACAGTACGTGCTCGAACGAGATACCGACCAGGTACCCGAGCATCGTGTACCCCACCCCCCACACGACACCACCGGCCACGTTGTAGGCGAGGAACACCCGGTAGCGAAGACCGCTCATGCCAGCCAGGCCAGGGATGACCGCCCTGACGAAGGCGACGAAGCGCCCCAAGAAGACAGCGGCCCCGCCGAAGCGCTCGAGGAGCCCGAGCGTCCTGCCTACGCCCGGGCGGCCACGCAACGGGCGGTGCTCGAGCAGCCAGGGACCCGCCAGTCGTCCAAGGAGATAGCCCAGCGAGTCCCCGGCGATGGCAGCTCCCACTACGACGACCAGCATCAGGGCGAGGTCGGCCCGGTGGAGACCGACCAGCACGCCGCCGGCGACCACGGCGGTCTCTCCAGGGATGAAAAAGCCCACCAGCAGACCGGCTTCGGCAAAGGCCAACGCAGCGACGACGGCGTAGACCACCGGTCCGTGGATGCGCAGGAGGTCGCCGGCGATCCCACCCGGCGCTCCGTGCGCCGTCGTGGCAGCGACGGTGACCAGGTCAGCGAGCACGGCCACCGTCGGTGGTCTGTCCGCCGGTCATGGGCCGGCCGGGGTGTCGGGCCGCGCAGTCGCGCCGGCCAGATCGGTTCACGTCGCCGTCGCCGCGCTCGTCGCCGTCGCCACCGCCGACCCGGTGAGCTGGCGAGCCAGCTCACGGTAGGCGACGGCTCCAGCAGAGCCCGGAGCGTGCTGCAGGATCGACTTGCCCACTGCTGGTGCTTCGGCAAACCGGATCGACTTGCGCACCGGTGGCTGGAGCACGGGCAGCTCGTACCGCCGCCCGACCTCTTCGAGCACGTGCCGGGCGTGGCGGGTCCGGTCGTCGAACATCGTGGCGATGACCCCACGGACCACCAAGGTCGGATTGACGAAGGTCCGGACGTCCTCGATCGTCTCGAGCAGCTGTCCGACGCCCCGGAAGGACAGGGACTCGCACTGGAGAGGGATCACCACACCCGTTGCCGCCGTCAGCCCGTTGACCGTGAGGACGCTGAGAGACGGTGGGCAGTCGACGAGGACGACGTCGTACTGGTCGAGCACGGGGACGAGCGCCCGGGCCAGCACGTGCTCGCGACCGGTCCGGGTGAGGAGGTGGACTTCAGCCCCGGCGAGCTCGATGGCGGCGGGAAGGACGTCGAGGCCCGGGACGCCCGGTACGGTCCGTCGCACCTCGGCAACGGGGGCCTGTCCGAGGAAGACGTCGTTGAGCGAGCGGTCGAGCCCGTCTGGATCGAACCCGAGGGAATAGGTCAGGCACGCCTGGGGATCGAGGTCGACGACCAGGGAGCGGAGGCCCAGCTCGGCGGCCGCTGCGCCAAGCGCCTGCACCGTGGTCGTCTTGCCGACGCCCCCCTTCTGGTTGGCCACGGCCAACACCTCGGTCACACACGAAGTCTACGCGGGCCCTACCTGCAGACAGCAGCGCGCCAGAGTGCCACGCCCGGCGAGCCGAAGGATCGACGTGACCGAAGGAGGAGAGCCCGCCGGCTGCAGCCGCCACGCTGGGCTCTTTCGACGTGTCGGATCAGGTGGCAGCCATGCCCACGATCGGCCTGTTGAGAGGCTTGCCGCCCATCGACCCGTAGGACGAGGCATCAAACGAGGAGACGCTGCCGTCGGCGGCGACCTCCCAGTAGCCACCGGTAGCCGGGTCCGCGGCGATGCCGACCACCGGGGCGTTCAAGGGCTTGCCGCCCATCGACCCGTAGAAGCTGGCGTTGCCGAAGGAGAAGACCCCGCCGTCGGCGGCGACCAGCCAGTAGCCACCGGTAGCCGGGTCCGCGGCGATGCCGACCACCGGGGCGTTCAAGGGCTTGCCGCCCATCGACCCGTAGAAGCTGGCGTCGCCGAAGGAGAAGACCCCGCCGTCGGCGGCGACCAGCCAGTAGCCGCCCCCGTTCGGGGTGGCAGCCATGCCCACGATCGGCCTGTTGAGGGGCTTGCCGCCCATCGACCCGTAGAAGGTGGCGTCGCCGAAGGAGAAGACCCCGCCGTCGGCGGCGACCAGCCAGTAGCCGCCCCCGTTCGGGGTGGCAGCCATGCCCACGATCGGCCTGTTGAGAGGCTTGCCGCCCATCGACCCGTAGAAGCTGGCGTCGCCGAAGGAGAAGACCCCGCCGTCGGCGGCGACCTCCCAGTAGCCGCCCCCGTTCGGGGTGGCAGCCATGCCCACGATCGGCCTGTTGAGGGGCTTGCCGCCCATCGACCCGTAGAAGCTGGCGTTGCCGAAGGAGAAGACCCCGCCGTCGGCGGCGACCTCCCAGTAGCCCGACGGGGTGGTGGCCGGTGTGGCCGAGACCTCACTGGAGGCCGACGAGTTGCCGACGGCGTTGATCGCCTCCACGGTGAAGTAGTAGGTAGTGCCGTTGGTCAGCCCGGTTGGGGTGTAGGTCGTGGTGGTGATCGGCGTCGAGTTGACCGGGGTTGTGGACTCCCCACCTGCGGTGGTGCCCTCATAGACGTCGTAGCCGGTGACCGCACTGCCCCCGTCACTGCTCGGCGCGCTCCACGACAAGGCCACCTGGCCATTGCCCGGCGTGGCGCTCAGCCCGGTCGGGGCACCAGGGGTGGTGGCGAGCTCCTGCCAGGTCCAGGTGTCGGAGAGAGCGCCTCCGTTTCCATACCCCCCGAAGAGCACCATGGAGCCCGTGGCCTGGTCGTAGGCCATCGAGGCGCCGTAGCGGGCGGGCGGAGTCGTTGCCGGGTTCTGCTCGGTCCACGTGGTCCCGTTCCACGTCCACGTGTCGGACAGGGAGGTGGTAGGGCTGCCCTGCCCCCCGAAGAGCACCATGGTGCCGGTAGCCGGGTCGTAGGCCATCGAGGCGAAGGAGCGGGCGGAAGGGCTCGTCGTTGGGCTCTGCTTGGTCCACGTCGTCCCGTTCCAGGTCCAGGTGCCGGACAGGTAGGTGGTAGGGCTGCCCTGCCCCCCGAAGAGCACCATGGTGCCGGCAGCCGGGTCGTAGGCCATCGAGGCGCCGTAGCGGGCGGAAGGGCTCGTCGTTGGGCTCTGCTTGGTCCACGTCGTCCCGTTCCACGTCCACGTGTCAGCAAGGAGGCCGCTGCTGCCGTCTCCCCCG
>JAJZBK010000020.1 GCA_021798955.1 Actinomycetes bacterium | reverse complement strand
GCCTGACCCGCCTGACCCGCCTGACCCGCCTGACCCGCCTGACCCGCCTGACCCGCCTGACCCGCCTGACCCGCCTGACCCGC
Organism: Actinomycetes bacterium; assembly: GCA_021798955.1. Lineage (GTDB taxonomy): Bacteria > Actinomycetota > Acidimicrobiia > Acidimicrobiales > RAAP-2 > JAJZJT01. The sequence goes on along the minus strand of JAJZBK010000020.1, from coordinate 52,315 downwards.
CTGACCCGCCTGACCCGCCTGACCCGCCTGACCCGCCTGACCCGCCTGACCCGTACGCCACCGACGGACCTGTACGGCACCGACGGACCCTGCCACCGCGCTGACGGTGACCTTCGGCCCTACCTCGCCGAGCCCGAAGGGTGTTGGGTGGATCGCGTCGAGGAGGTGCGTGCGATGCCCGGCTACGGATGGGACGGAAGCGGTTGGGGGTGGGGCGCGTGGGTGTTCATGGGCGTCTTCATGGTGCTCGTGTGGGGCGCCGTCGTCACGGCTGTGGTGCTCGTGGTGCGCGCCGTCCGTGAGCGCCACGTGCCGTACCCGCCGGGCTCGCCCTACCCGCCGGGCCCGCCACAGGGTGACGGCGCCGACCAGGCGCTCCGCGTGCTCGACGAGCGTTTCGCCCGCGGCGAGATCGACGAGGACGAGTACACCAGGCGTCGTCAGCTCCTGCGGGAGTGATGGGCGAGGAGCGGCGGCGATCGGGCGGTGAGCCCGAGTGCGCCAGTCGGCGGCCTTCGGACCCCCCTCAGGGAGTCTCGCTGCGGGTTGTCCGACCGCGCCGGCAGCGGGCACGGAGGAGACCCGGAGTCGGCGCGCTCCGGCCGGGCCTAGGCTGATCGAATGCTGGTGGTCGTGTCGGACGAGTCGGAGGACCGGCACCTGACCGGACCGGAGCATCCCGAGCAGCCGTCACGGCTCGGAGCGGCGCTGGGTGGCATCGACGCGGCCGGCCTGTCGGACGCCGTGGTCCGCTTGCCGGCGCGACCGGCCACCGACGAGGAGCTCCAGCGGGTTCACTGCGAGTCCTACCTCGAGGCCCTGCGAACGTTCTGCGTGACGGGCGGCGGCCTGCTCGACCCCGACACGGTGGCCTCGCCCGGCTCGTGGGACACGGCGCTGCTGGCTGCCGGTTCGTCGTTGGTCGCCGTCGAGGCACTTCGTCGTGGCGAGGGTGACGCCGCCTTCGTCATGGCGCGTCCGCCCGGCCACCACGCCACCCGCGACCAGGCGATGGGGTTCTGCCTCCTGAACAACGTGGCGGTGGCCGCCGCCGCCCTCGCCGCCGATGGCCAGCGCGTGCTGGTGGTGGACTGGGACGTCCACCACGGCAACGGCACCCAGGACGCCTTCTGGGACGACCCTCGTGTTCTCTACGGGTCCGTCCACCAGTGGCCGTTGTACCCGGGCACCGGGAGGGCTGTCGAGACGGGCGGGCCGTCGGCTCCGGGAGGGACGGTGAACGTGCCGGTGCCGGGCGGAGCCACCGGGGATGTGGCACTCGCCGCCTTCGACGAGGTCCTCGTCCCGGCCGCCGAGCGGTTCCGCCCGGACTGGGTGCTGGTCTCCGCCGGGTTCGACGCCCACCGTCGTGACCCGTTGGCCGACCTCGAGTGGAGCGCCGGCGACTTCGCCGACCTGGCGGCCCGTGTCGGCGAGATGGCACCGGCCCCGGGCCGGACCATCTACGTGCTCGAGGGGGGCTACGACCTCGAGGCGCTCCGGCTCTCGGTTGGCGCCGTGCTCGCTCAGGCTGTCGGGGTGCCGTTCCGACCCGAACCGGCCACCTCGGGCGGGCCGGGGAGCGACGCCGTGGCTGCCGCGCAGCGCGTCTACGAGCAGGTCGGCGTCGTCCCTGGCGCCTGACCGCTCACCGGGACACGCGCCGAGGCGCTCCCGGCTCCCGAGGTCGACCCCGAGGCGCTCTCTCGAGGTCGACCCTGAGCTGGGGCCGGAGCTCGGGCCCCCAGTGCTCGTCATCGATGGTTCAAGGTGCCGTGCCCTCGTGCCGATGACATCTGCACACGTTGACCGCCATGCGAGGAGGGGCACTCGCCGCCATGGGAAAGGGACAGCCAACCCATGACCGGAAGCTCCTCGGGCCTCTGTCGCACCGTTCCCCCCCGGGGCGGTGGAGGCGAGCTGCGGCAGCGGCCGGCGGGGCCACGGTGGTCGTTCTCTCGGTTGTTGCACCGGCCACCGTGGCTCCGTCGGCGCACCTCGCTTCTGCCGCCACGGCACCAGGTGAGAGAGGCGCTCGGGTAGTCGCTGCACCAGTGCCGGTGAGCACCGACCTCGCCTATGGCACCACCGCCACCCATCTGTCGGTCACCCCTGACGGACGGGGTTACTGGATCGCAGACACCTCGGGCGGTGTCCACACCTTCGGCGACGCCGGCTACTTCGGATCGGCAGCCACCTTGCCGCTGAACGGTCCGGTCATCGCCATGACGGCCACCCCTGACGGAGCCGGGTACTGGCTGCTCGGCTCCGACGGCGGCATCTTCTCTTTCGGGGATGCCCAGTTCTACGGCTCGATGGGGGGTCACCCCCTGAACAAGCCGGTGGTCGCTATGGCGGCCACCCCGGGTGGGGGTGGCTACTGGGAGGTGGCCGCAGACGGCGGCATCTTCTCCTTCGGGGATGCCCAGTTCTACGGCTCGATGGGCGGTCACCCACTCAACAAGCCGGTCGTCGGCATGGCAGCCACCCCAGATGGAAGGGGCTACTGGGAGGTGGCTTCTGACGGAGGGATCTTCTCCTTCGGGGATGCCCAGTTCTACGGCTCGATGGGGGGCCACCCCCTGAACAAGCCCATCGTCGGCATGGCGGCCAGCCCCGATGGAAGGGGCTACTGGGAGGTGGCCAGTGACGGCGGGATCTTCTCCTTCGGCGATGCCCGCTTCTACGGCTCGATGGGTGGGCACCCCCTGAACGCCCCCATCGTCGGCATGGCGACCGTCCCCGGTGGGGGCGGTTACTGGGAGGTGGCCGCAGACGGCGGCATCTTCTCCTTCGGGGATGCCCAGTTCTACGGCTCGATGGGCGGTGCCGCGCCTCCCTCGCCAGGTATCGTCCCGCCCGCTAACCCGACGGTCGATCTCTCGCCCGACCCGAACTTCCTCGACGCCTGCTACCAAGATGCCGCAAGTGACGCCTGTGCCAACCAGGAGGTCGAGGCAACCAACGCGGCACGTGCCGCCGAAGGGATCGGTCCCCTTCAGCTCCCGACGGACTTCGCCGCGCTCTCCCCGGCCGAGCAGCTCTTCGTGGTCACAGACGTCGAACGGGTCGACCGGGGCCTGCCGCCGTTCGTCGGGCTGGACGCCACCTTGGACAGTGACGCCGCTGCGGCGGCGGCGGTCAACGCCGACCCGTCGCCGGCGCCAGCGCCCCCGGGGATGTCGGTGATCGCCTGGGGCGGCAACTGGGCGGAGAACGCCAACGCGCTGGGTGCGAGCTACTACTGGCTCTACGACGACGGGTTGGGGAGCAGCAACCTCGACTGTTCCCCGGCCAGCCCGGCGGGTTGCTGGGGACACCGTGATAACGAGCTCGGCCTCGCCGGCGACCAAGCCAGCTACGGTGGCAGGGCTCCCGCAAAGTGTGAGCACTGGGGCCGTGAGCTGGGGTGTTGTCCGCGGATTGGCGCGCACTCCCGGTCGGGTGGTAGCCACTGCGACGTGAAGGACCGCTTCGAGCGCAGTGACGGCCTGGTCGTCCGCCGGTGCGTTCCTTCGGAGTTCGCCGTCTTCGACGATCTCCTCGACGAGCATCACTGGCTCGGACGTGGCCTCTTCGGCGCGACGGTCCGCCAGGTCGCGATGATCGACGGAGCGTGGGTCGCACTGATCGGCTGGGGATCGCCGGCCTTCCGGGTCGGTGCACGGGACCGGTTCATCGGCTGGTCCCGTGAGCAGCAACGCCGGCGTCTCCGTCACGTCGTGAACAACCAGAGGTTCTGCGTCCTGCCGGACGCTCGGGTTGCGAACCTCGCGTCCGCGGTGCTCAGCCGCTCGCTCCGCCGCTTGAGCGGCGACTACGCGGAGTCCTGGGGCTATCCCGCGTTGGTCGCGGAGACCTTCACCGACCCGTCCCGCCACGATGGCGGCTGCTATCGCGCCGCGAACTTCCAGTTGTTGGGGGAGACCGCGGGCTGGGGCCGCTCCAACGGCGAGTACGTCTACCACGGCAAGGTGAAGTCGGTGTGGGTGCGGACCCTCCGTCGTGATGCGACATCGCTGTTGACCACCAGCTTCGACCACCCTGCACTGTCGGTGACGCACGGAGGAGCCAGACTCATCAACGATCTCGACACCCTCGACTTCGATTCGGACACGGGCCTGCTCCGGCGGCTGCGGGACGGCCTGCCTGATCACCGCAGCGCACGGGGCATCCGCCATCCCATCGAGTCCGTCGTCGCGGTCGCGACCGCGTCGGTGCTCGCGGGTGCCTCCAGCTTCGACGCGATCGGCCAGTTCGCGACCCATCTCCCCCAGGACGTCCTCCAGAAGCTCGGGTGCCGGTGGAACGAGCGCAGACGCTCCTTCGTCCCACCCTCTCCAGACACCATCGGCCGGTGCCTGTCGGGTCTGGACGCGGACCGCCTCGACCGGATCGTCGGCGGGTGGCTGGCCGACCACGGCGTTGTCGCACCGAAGAAGCGGACCGGGACCGCACCGGGCACCGACATCGAGGTGGCAGACCCGCTGGTGGGGATCGCGGTAGACGGCAAGTGGCTGCGGGGATCGGGGTGCGTCGAGCCGGACCAGGTGAAGCTGTTCTCCGGCATGCTGCACCACACCGGCGCGGTCATCGGCCAGACCCAGGTCGGCGATGACGGGTCCACCTGCGAGCTGAACTCGATGCGCCCGCTGCTCGCTCGGCTCGGGGACCTCGACGGCAAGGTCGTCACCGCGGACGCACTCCACTGCCAGCGTGACCACGCAACAGCGATCGTCGCGGACCACCGCGGCCACTACCTCTTCGGCGTGAAGGAGAACCAACCCGCGCTCCTCGCGGCACTCGAGGCGATTCCCGAAACCGCGTTCAGCGCGGAGCACGTGACGACGAACCGGGGCCATGGGCGCATCGAGACCCGCTACGCGGCGGTCGCCCCCGTGGATCCGGGCCTCTTCCCGCACGCGGCACAGGTCGTCCGCGTCACCCGCGACCGTGCGGACCTGAGGAACGAGGGCACGATCACCGTTGCCTGGTACATCACGAGCCTGCCGGCAGAACGAGCAGGAGCACAGGCGCTCGGCGACCTGGCCAGATCGCACTGGGGGATCGAGAACCGGCTGCACTGGGTGCGAGACGTGGTCTACCGGGAGGACGCGTCGACCATCAGGACCGGGAACGCTCCACGGGTGATGGCGACGCTGCGGAACACCGCGATCGGCCTCCTCCGGATCAGCGGCGCGACCAACATTGCCGCCGCACTACGAATGTGCGCCTGGAGCCTCACCGCGCTCCTCGCCATCCTCAAACTCTGACCGGACTTTGCGATTGGCCCTGGCTACGGTGGGACGTTGGTGATGGGAGCTGCCGAGGACACCGGGCCGAACCACGGGGGCTGGGCGTCCCTGACGGAGCTGACGGTGCTGGCGTCGGGACCGCTTCCCCCGCTCGTCTACACCTGGGCCCAGGCGGTCGCCGCCGGGGCAGGGTGAGCAGGTGGCACCTGAGGTCGCTTCGGTGGGCTCGGAGGTACCAGATGACGCCGAGCTGAGCGAGCTGGCACTGGCGGCCGACCCGAACCTCCCCATCGCAGACGACGCACGTCCCGTGGCCGAGGTGCTCGGTTGGCCTACGGGCGCGCTGCCGGCGTGGTACGCGTCAGCCCCCGTGCCCGGAGCGCGGCAGCGGAGGCGGTGGCAGCGTGCCGTCGTCGTCGGTCTAGTGGGCACGTTCGTGGTGCTCGAAGCGCTCGGTCTCTGCACCGTCTTCGGTCATCTGGTCGTCGGCTGAGCGCCCGTAGGGCGGGTGACGCTTCCCACCGAGCCGAGCTGCTCGGGACGCGGATCGAGTGTGGACAGCGTGGCACCGGCTGGTACATACTGTCGTCTCCGCCCGTGCCGGACCTCTGGTCGCGTGTTGCCTGCTCAGCAGTGTCCGGGATGGTCGAGGTCCCAGACAACCCGATCCCTCTAGGAAGTGACGTTCCCATGAGTGCCACCTGGCGCAAGCACGCAGCCTGCCGGGGCATCGACCCAGACGTGTTCTACCCGGTCTCCGACGAGGAGGCCGACGAGGCAAAGGCCATCTGCTCCGAGTGCGTGGTGCGCGAGGCCTGCCTCGAGCACGCGTTGACCAACCGGGAGCGAGAGGGTATTTGGGGTGGTGCTACCGAGCGCGAGCGGCGACGGATCCACCGCCAGCGACGCAAGTCGGCCTGAGCCCCCAGTCCGTGGACGAGCCGCTCGGGTCCGAAGCCGGGCGGCTGCCGGCACCAACGGCAGCACCGGTGCGTGAGGTGGGGACGGTCGACGTGGGGAGGGTCCAAGCGGCCGTCGCCGGCCACCACCCTGGTGACGAACGTGAGGAAGCGGCACGCCGGCACATCCTGGCGGCGCTCGACCGGCTCCCGCGTCCCTTCGACGCGGCGGCGGACCTGACGCACGTGACCGCGTCGGGCATCGTGGTCGGGCCGCCGGGTGTGCTGCTGCACCGTCACCGCCGTCTGGGACGTTGGATGCAGCCGGGTGGACACATCGAGCCGGGCGAGACCCCCGAAGACGCCGTCGTGCGGGAGTGCATCGAGGAGACGGGACTGCCGGTCGCCCACCCCGGTGGCCAACCGGTCCTCGTCCACCTCGACGTCCACGAGGCGTCGGACAGCCATGTCCACCTCGACCTCCGCTACCTGCTGGTGGCGCCAGGCCTGCCCCCGGCCCCAGGGCCAGGGGAGAGCCCGGACGTGGCGTGGTTCGGCTGGGAGGAGGCACGGTCGCTGGCCGACGAGGCCCTGATCGGTGCCGTGCGAGCGGCGGAGCGCCTGGTCCGCGCTGGGCGGACTGCAGCCGGAGGCGCGCTCGGTGGCCTAGCGGAGCCCGGCGGGGCCGAGGAGCGGTCGTGACGGCGGGTCCCTTCGACGCCCTGCTCGCGGTACAGGAGCACGACACCCACATCAACCAGCTTCTCCACCGCCAACGCACGCTCCCCGAGCACGCCGCCCTCGAGGAGCTTGCCGCCCGACGCGCCGCCCTCGGGGCCCGCATCGACGAGCTGCAGGGCGAGATCGACCTCCTGGCCGGTCGCCAGCTCGAGCTCGACGAGCAGATCGCCATGGCTGCCGCCCGTCGTCACGAGCTGGAGCGGCGGATGCTGGGCGGTGCCGTCACGGCCTCGCGCGACCTGCAGGCCTTGGACGCGGAGGTCGGTCACCTTGCCGAGCGACAGGCCGGGCTCGAGGCTGACGCGCTGGTGCTCCTCGAGGCACAGGAACCGCTCGAGAGCGAGCTCGAGGAGGTGCGTGGGGCCGACGCCGAGCTGGCTGACGAGGGTGAGCGCCTGCGGGCCGCTGTTGCCGTTGCCACCGCCGAGATCGACGAGTCGATCGCCGCGGCTCGTGTGGCCCGCCAGGTGGCGGCCGCCGCGGTCCCCGAGGCATTGCTCGCCCGCTACGAACAGCTGCGGGACCACTTGGGCGGCGTGGGTGTCGCCCGGCTGGTCGGTGACCGCTGCGAGGGCTGCCACCTGACGCTGCCCTCCATGGAAGCCGAGCGCATCCGCCGCCTGCCGGTGACCGAGCTGGTCACCTGCGAGCAGTGCGGACGGCTGTTGGTCCACTGAGGCGCCTGGCAGCGTGCTCGTGCTCGTGCGTCACGGGGAGTCGACAGGCAACGCCGAGGGGCGATTGCTCGGACGGCTCGACGCGCCGCTCACGGAGCGGGGACGGCGTCAGGCCGAAGCCGTCGGGAAGGCGCTCGCCGCTCCCGCTCGCATCGTCACGAGCCCGCTCGCCCGGGCTCGGGCGACTGCCGAGGCCATCGCCCTAGCTACTGGCCATCCCGTCGATGACCTCGTCGTCGACGAACGGTGGATCGAGGCCGACTTCGGCGCGCTCGACGGCTGCGAGCTCACGGCAGTACCGGAGGACACCTGGCGGCGTTTGCGCACCGACTCCCACTTCCGCCCCGGGGATGGGGAGAGCCTCGCCGAGGTCGGCATCCGGGTACGGGCGTCCCTGACGGAGCTGTTCGCCAGCACGGTCGAAGGGGCACGCGGGGACGCAGACGTCGTGGTCGTGACGCATGTCTCGCCGGTCAAGGCGGCAGTGTGCTGGGCGCTCGGCCTGCCCGACGACGCAGCATGGCGAATGCACCTCGCCACCGCTTCGGTGACCCGCATCGGCTGGTCGTCCCACGGACCGGTGCTCCATGCCTTCAACGTGACACCCTGGCGTGCCGCCGCAGCCGACCCGAGCCCCGTCCGTCCAGCCGACCCGAGCCCCGTCCGTTCGACCGACCAGGGGGCCCCGGGCTGGTCAGCACGTCGGCCGGTGAAGTAATCACGCAAGCAGCGCGTTGAGCGAGTGGCGGGCGACCCGTTCGGCGGTCGCCGCCGACCGGCCGTCACGGGCGCGGAGGATGAACCAATTCTCCCAACTGGCTGCCAGGTCGATGGCGTCGAGGACGATGGAGCGTTGGGCGCCGAGGCGGTCGAGCTCGGGTGCGAAGGTGGCCGCGAGCTCAGCCCGCAGCTGTCGGCGGCCCTCGGCGAGGAGGGCGCTGACCGTCGTCGACCTTGGCGAGCGGAGCACGGCGGCGTGGCGAACCGGGGTGATCGCCTCGAAGAGGCGTCGCCGCCTGCGGCATGTCGCCGCGATGCGGGCGTCGATCGGCCTGTCGGGGGGGACGCTCCCGAGGCGGGCCCAGTGCCGTTCCTGCTGGACGGCAGCAGCCACGGTGAACACCGACTCGAGGTCTTCGAAGTGGTGGAAGACGAGACGGAGCGAGACGCCGGCCTGGTCTGCGACCTGCTGGGCGGTGGGCTTCGGATTGCCACCTTCGATGACGGTGATCATGGCCTCGGCGATGGACACCTTGGTCTGCTCGCCCCGGGACAGCCGGGGACGCTCCTCGGATCCGCTCCGCCTTCCGCCACCGGTGGCACGGCGGGCCCGAGCGGACGACGTCGCGCCGTTCGAGCTCCCCTCGCGTGCCATCGTCGCAGTATAGAGACCATGTTTGCGCGACAGCGGTGACGGTGAGCCGGTCTGTAGGCGGGATTCTGTACGCCTCGAACGAGGCGCGGTGACCATCCATCTGAGCGGTCCACCTGGGGGTGGTCCTCGGAGGAGGACCGGACGGGCAGCCCGTGCCCCCGATTCGACCTTGCTCCGGGTGGGGTTTACCGAGCCGACCGGGTCACCCCGGTCGCTGGTGCGCTCTTACCGCACCGTTTCATCCTTGCCTGTGCCCGCCAATGAGGAGGGCCATCGGCGGTCTGCTCTCTGTGGCACTGTCCTGCGGGTCGCCCCGACTGGCCGTTAGCCAGCACCCTGCCCTGTGGAGTCCCGACCTTCCTCGAACCGCACCGCGGGAGAACCCGCGGTTTCGGCCCGCGGTCACCCGACCGGCTCACCGTCGCTGCCATCGTGCCACACCGACGCCACCCTCGGCGCGGCACGCCGGTCCGACGCGCTGGTTGGACGGCCCGCGCCGCCTACGGGTGACCTGGCCACCGTGGCAGGCTGATGGAGAGGCACGAACGTCGTTGCCACCTGGAGGATGCAGCATGCTCGAAGACGCGCCAGCCAAAGTTGCCTTTCTGGTCTTGAGTGACGACCCAGCCCGCGCGGTACCCGGCCTCGTCATGGCGAGCCGCATGAAGGCCAACCGGGGCGCCGACGTCCGGGTGCTCTTCTTCGGGCCCGGCGTGAGGTTGGCGGCCAGCGGTGCCGTGGACGAGCAGCTGCAGGCACTGCGCGAGGCGGGCGTGCTGCCCAAGGCGTGCACGGCCAACGTGGAGCAGTACGGGGTCGGGGAACAGATCGGCGCACGCCCCATCGAGCTGCTCGCTGCCGGAGCGGAGGTCGAGGAGTTCCACCGCATGGGCTACACGGTGCTGAGCTTCTGACCTTCTGGGCTTGCTCTCCAGCCAAGGCGCTACCCGCCGCGTAGGGGAGCTCGCTCCAGCTCAGTCGGTGTCGGGGCGCTCGACCCCGGCACCTCCCAGCGGGGCATCGAAAGCGCCGTGACGACCCTGCCCGCCAACGAAGCGAGCAGCCCCCGAGAGCGTCTCGCCTGTGCGCAGGGTGTCGAGGCCGTGGCGGACCTCATTGACCAGGGCCGCGTCCTCGGGGAGGTCCCACTGCTCGATCGCCGACAGGCGGTCGCCGCGCAGGCACGCCTGAGGGAACGCCGCCAGCTCGTGGGCCAGCGCGATGGCGCCGGTGAGTGCTTGACCGGAGCCGACCACCCGGTTGACCAGGCCCATGGACAGTGCCTCGTCGGCGCCGACGCCCCGACCGGTCAGGATCAGGTCGAGGGCCCGGCTCTGGCCGATCAGCCGTGGCAACCGGATCGTTCCGAGATCGACCAGGGGGACGCCGAAGCGTCGGCAGAACACGCCGAAGGTGGCATCTGCTCCGGCCACGCGTAGGTCGCACCAGAGGGCGAGCTCGAGCCCGCCGGCAACGGCGTGGCCCTCGACGGCGGCGATGACCGGCTTGGTCAGGCGGAGGCGCGTCGGCCCCATCGGTCCGGGGCCGTCCTCACCGACCCGGTTGCCACGGCCCTCGGCGACGGCATGAAGGTCTGCGCCAGCGCAGAACGTGCCGCCGGCACCGGTCAGCACGGCGACCGACAGGGCCTCGTCGGCTTCGAAGGCGGTGAAGGCGGCAAGCAGCGCGTCGGCAGTCGGGCCGTCGACGGCGTTGCGCCGCTCGGGACGGGTGATGGTGACGATCCGAACGGGGCCGTCGTCTTGCACGGAGACCGTCGGCGTGGGGCCTCCGGCTGCGCCGGGGCCCGACGGGTCAAGGTGGCTGCTCATGCCGCAAGTCTGGCCCAGCCGGCGCGTCGAAGGCCCAGCCGGCGCGTCGAAGGCCCAGCCGGCGCGTCTGGTGACAGCCGGGTCCTAACCTGTGGCCGTGCCTCCCGCTCGCCAGCCTTCCGTCGGACGACGGCGCGTCTCGGCTGGTCCGGCTGGTGCTGGCGACCAGTGGTCCGATGCACCGCCACCGGGCGGGCACGATGCCTCGACGTCCCTCACCATCGGCGATCTCTACGCGCGGGTCGACCAGGCGCTCCGACAAGCACTGCCCGGGCAGGTGTGGGTGTCGGGCGAGGTGCGCTCGTTCAACGTCAGTTCGCGGGGCCACTGCTACCTCGACCTGGTGGACCCGATCGGGTCGCACGACATGGGCGCCCCGGTCCTCAAGGTCGTGTGCTGGTCGAGCCGGTGGGTCCGGGTGCGGGCCATGCTGGAACGGCTGGGGATCGCCCTCGAGGCGGGCCTGGTCGTACGGGTGCTCGGCGAGGTCCAGCTCTACAAACCGCGGGGCGACCTCAGCTTCATCCTCACCGAGCTCGATACCGACGCACTGCTCGGTCGGGTGGCAGCCGAGCGGGCTCGTCTGGTCAAGGCCCTCATCGACGAGGGCGTCTTCGACCGCAACCGCCACGTGGCCGTTCCCGAGGTCCCGCTCCGGGTCGGGCTCGTCACCAGCCCGGGGACGGAGGGCTACCGCGACTTCGTCGGGACGCTCGCCGCGTCGGGCATGGCCTTCGACCTCCGTGTCGTCCCCACCCAGGTGCAGGGCCGCGAGGCGCCGGTGTCGGTGGCCCGGGCTCTTGCCCAGTTGCAGGGGGAGGGGTGCGACGTAGTGGTCGTCGTGCGTGGAGGTGGGTCGAAGGCGGACCTCGCCACGTTCGACACCGAGCCCGTGGCGCGGGCCATCGTGGCTTCCTCTGTGCCCGTCTGGACCGGCATCGGGCACACCGGCGACCAGTCGGTTGCCGACGAGGTCGCCAACCGCAGCTTCATCACGCCGACCGAGTGCGGTCAGGAGCTTGCCCGACGCGCCCAGGTGGCCTGGGAGGGGACCATCGGCTCGGGTCGACGGGTGGCCCGGTTGGCGGCTGCCGTGGTCGACGGTACCGAGGCGTCTCTGGCCCGCCGACGGCGCGGGGTCGTCGTGGCGGCCCGCGGCCAGACCGAACGGCACACCGAGCACCTCGTCCACCGGGCATCCTCGCTTCGGGCCGCTGCGCTCCGCCAGGTGGACGCCAACCGGCGCGAGCTGAGCGCACGCGTGCCGGCGATCGTCCGCGAGGCCCGTCGGTCCCTCCGCGATCACGAGCGGCACCTGGCGGGTGCCACGGCACGCGTGGCGACCGGAGCGGTGTTCCGGACGGAGGCCGAGGCCCGCCGCCTCGAACAGTCACGACGTCTCCTTGTCGCCTACGACTACCAGCGGCAGCTCGAGCGGGGCTACTCGGTCACCCGTGACGCCTTGGGGGCGGTGGTCCGCTCGGTCGCCGACCTCGAGCCCGGTGCGCTGCTGGTCACCGAGGTCGCCGACGGTACCGTGCGCTCGCTGGTAGACGCCACGAGACATCGCCCCCTCGCTCCGGGTGCAACGGCGACCGAGCTCGGTGACGACATCCATCCGCAGGACGAGCAGGACGAGCAGGACGAGCAGGACGAGCAGGACGAAAGGACGCCGTGATGGCCACAGGTACGAAGCGACCCGACAGCGGTGGACGGGCCGGCTCGCTCGAGCCGGACGGTCGCGCCCCCCAGGGCGTGCCGGTCGCCCAGCTCACCTACTCCGAAGCCAGCCAGGAGCTCGACGGCATCATCGTCGACCTCGAGGAGGGCTTGGTCGACGTCGACCTTCTGGTCGAGCGGCTGCAGCGGGCGACCGACATCGTCGACGAGCTCGACCGGCGCCTGCGCGGCACGCGGCTCCGGGTCGAAGAGCTCGTGCCTCGGCTCGAGTCGATCGGGCAGGACGCGGACGGCGTGCTCGACGACCAGGACGACGAGGACGGCGCCGACGACCAGGACGACGACCAGGACGGCGCCGAGGAGGACGGCGCCGAGGAGGACGGCGCCGAGGAGGACGGCGCCGAGGAGGACGGCGCCGAGGAGGACGGCGCTGGCCCCCCGGGCCTCTTCTGATCCCTACGGGGCCGCCCGCTCACCACGTGCCGGCCGCCCTCTTGGTGTGGGAGTGATCGCTCGGGGCCGCGGGCCCGGGTCGGTGCCATCCCTCGAGCCCCCAACCCTCGGCCCCCGACCTGATCGACCTGGTCTGCTCAGGTGGCCGGCTCAGTTGATGCTGCGGCCCCGAGCGCGCCAGTAGGGCTCGCGTAGTTGGCGTTTGAGGATCTTCCCCGACGGGTTGCGGGGGAGCTCGGCGACGACGTCGATCGAGGTCGGGCACTTGAAGTGGGCGAGGCGTTGACGGGCAAAGGCGATGAGCTCGACCTCGAGCTCGTCAGCAGGGCGGGTCTCGCCCGCTGCGGTCACCACCACGGCCTTGACCGTCTCGCCCCAGCGGTCGTCGGGGACGCCGATCACGGCGGCGTCGACGACCGAGGGGTGGGCGAGCAGGACGTTCTCGACTTCGGCCGGGTAGACGTTCTCGGCACCGGTGACGATCATGTCCTTGATCCGGTCGTGGAGGAACAGGTAGCCCTCGGCGTCCATCCACCCGGCGTCCCCGGTGCGGAACCAGCCGTCTTTGGTGAGCACCGCCTTGGTCTCCTCGGGCTTGTGCCAGTAGCCGGCCATGTTCTGGTCCGAGCGGGTCCACACTTCGCCGACTCGTCCGATGGGAAGGTCTGCTCCGGTGTCAGGATCGACGATGCGCAGCTCGACGTGGGCGTAGGGCTTGCCAGCGGAGCGCAGCAGGCGCGACCGGGGCCCGTCGGGGTCGTGGTCCTCCGGAAGCAGGGCGGTGATGGCGCCGGTGGTCTCGGTGAGGCCGTAGACCTGGGAGAAGTCGCACCGTAGGGCCCGGATCGACCGGACGAGGACGTCGTCGCTGATGGGGGAGGCACCGTAGAAGACGCACCGGAGGGACGACACGTCGGTGTCCGGCAGGGCCGGACAGCCGAGGAGGAGCATGAGGACGGCGGGGACGACGAACGTCTCGGTGACCCGGTGCCGTTCGACGAGCGCCAGCACGGTCGCCGGGTCGAGGTCGCGGGCGATCACCGAGTGCCCGCCGCGGGACATGCCGGCGAGGGCCCAGCCGGTACCGCCGATGTGGAAGAGCGGCATGGCCACGAGCGACACGGTGTCGGGGCCGACGTGGAAGACCTCCTCCGCCTCGGTCAGCACGCACGACAGGTTGCGGCCCGTCAGCATCACGCCCTTGGGCAGCCCGGTGGTGCCCGACGTGTAGAGCTGGATGACCACGTCGTCGGGGTCCGGGTCGAAGCCCGGGTCGCTGCCCGAGCCGGTGCCGCCGGTCCGCTCGAGCAGCCAGCCCTGGTAGCCGTCGGCCCCGCCCAGGGCCACGAAGCGGGTCGGGGTGGTGAGTGCCTCGGTGAGGGCGGGGACGGCGCCGAGGTAGTCCGGTCCCACGAAGACCACCCGGGCTCCCGCGTCGTCGAGGATGGCGGCCACCTCGGTGACGTTCAGCCGCCAGTTGACGGCGACGCTCACCGCACCGAGCAGCGCGGTGCCGAAGAGGACCTCGAAGTAGGCGATCGAGCTCCGGTCGTAGAAGGCGACACGGTCCCCTGGCCCCACGCCTTCGTCAGCCAGTGCCGTGGCCATCGCCCTGGCCCTGGCGTAGAGCTCGGCCCAGGAGAGGGTGCGGTCGCCCTCGGTGAGGGCGGGAGCATCGGGGACCTCGGTGGCCAGTCGGCGCAGGACACCGGGTGGAGTGAGGTAGCGCGTCGCCATGGGGACATCTTGACGCCTGGCCGTGTGCCGTGCTCGCTACCGCGTCGTGCCGTTAGCCTTCGGCAATGGCCCTCTACTTCCGGCAGTTGCTCGCCGGCCGTGACATCGCCGCCGCCGACCCGGTCGCCGCCCAGATGGTGAACTTCGTCTACGCCATCGGGGACGACGCCACCGGCGAGGCGGTGCTGGTGGACCCGGCCTACGCCGTCGACGAGCTGCTCGGGCTGCTCGCTGCCGACGGCATGACCTGTGTCGGTGCTCTGGCCACCCACTACCACCCGGACCACGTGGGAGGGGACCTGATGGGGCACCCGGTCGAGGGCGTTCGCCAGCTCCTCGAGCGTCACGACGTGCCCGTCCACGTCCAGGCTGCCGAGGCCCCGTGGGTCGAAGAGGTGACCGGGCTGGGCGCCGGACAGCTCGTCCTCCATGCCAGCGGCGACGTCGTCCGGGTCGGCTCGGTCGACGTGACCCTCCTCCACACCCCCGGGCACACGCCGGGCAGCCAGTGCTTCCTCGTCGAGCAGCGCCTGGTGTCGGGAGACACCCTCTTCCTCGACGGATGCGGTCGGACCGATCTACCCGGCGGGGACCCCGAGGCCCTCTACGAGTCCCTTACCACCCGACTGGCCGCAGTGCCCGACGACACGGTGCTCTTTCCCGGGCACCGCTACTCGCCTCAGCCCTCGCAGCCCCTCGGCGAGACCCGCCGGACCAACTACGTCTTCCGGCTCCGTACGCCCGAGCAGTGGATGGCGATGTTCGGCCGATGAGCGAACCCGGCGCACCCACCTCCTCGGCTCGCTCGGCGTTCCCTCGCCAGGGCGGGCCGCTCGCCCCCGTCGACAGCCCGCCGCTCGACGCCGACGGCACCGTCGTCGTGGTCGGGGCCTCGCTTGCCGGTCTGCGGGCCGCCGAGGAGGTCCGGCGCCGGGGGCATCGCGGCCCGGTCGTGGTGGTCGGCGAGGAGCGTCACGACCCCTACGACCGCCCTCCGCTCTCCAAGCAGGTGCTGGCCGGAACCTGGGACGTCGAACGCATCCGGCACCACGCCCCCGAGGCGCTTGGCGAGCTCGGCATCGAGCTCCTCTTGGGGCGACGGGCCGTCGCCCTCGACCTCGACGGACGGGCCGTGGAGCTCGACGGCGGGCACCGGTACCCCTTCGACGGCCTGGTGGTGGCGACCGGCGCGTCGCCGCGTCGGCTCCCGGACACCGAGGGGCTGGCTGCCGTCCACGTGTTGCGGACCCTCGACGACTGCGTGGCCATCCGGCGCGACCTCCTCGCCGCCGGACCAGGCGGTCACCTGGTGGTGGTGGGCAGCGGGTTCATCGGGTCCGAGGTGGCCTCGACGGCCCACGCGCTCGGTGCGCGGGTGACCGTCGTCGAGGCGCTGGCCACCCCGCTCGCCGGGGCCCTCGGCGTAGAGATGGGCCGGGCGTGCGCCGGCCTGCACACCGATGCCGGGGTCGACCTGCGCACGGGGGTCGGGGTCGACCGGATCGCCCCCGCCGAACGCTCGGGCGCTGGGCCGCCGGGGAGGAGCGCTGCTTCCTCGCCGGTGGGCGTCCACCTCGCCGACGGGTCCGTGCTCGAGGCGGATGTGGTGGTGGTGGGGATCGGCGTCACTCCGGCCACCGAGTGGCTCGACGGGTCCGGGCTGGAGCTCGCCGATGGCGTGCGGGTGACGAGCCGCCTCTTCGCTGCTCCCGGTGTGGTCGCCGCCGGCGACGTGGCCCGGTGGCCGCTGCCGTCCGCTGGCGGCGAGGTCCGCATCGAGCACTGGACGAACGCTGCGGAAGGCGGCGTGGCCGCCGGGCGGAACCTCGTGGCGGGCTCGGCCGCTGCCGAGCCCTACGAGCCCGTTCTCTTCTTCTGGTCGGACCAGTACGGGACGAAGATCCAACTCGTCGGGCACCCCGATCCGACCGACGAGGCCGTGGTCGTCGACGGTGCTATCGACGACCGGCGGTTCGTCGCCCTCTACCGCCGAGGCGACCGCGTGAGCGCCGCACTCGCCCTGAGCCGCCCCCGGCAGCTCATGCAGTTCCGTCCTCTGGTCGCCGCCGGGGCCTCCTTCGACGAGGCCCTGGCGCTCGCCCGCCACTGAGCCCGTGTGCCGGTGCCTGCCGGGCCGCGCGGGCCGCACCCTGCCGGGCCGAGCGGGCCGCAACCCGCCGGGCCGAGCGGGCGGCGGCAGTCGCCGCCGCTACCTCCGCGGGTCGGGGGGTCTCGCCACCGAAGACGGAGCGTTCGACCGACCGTGCTGCTGCCGGCACGCCGGCACCGGGCGGGCCGAGGGCCTCGGCCAGCCGGTCGGCGTAGGCGACGAGGGTCTCCCCCGTGGCTCGGGGAGCGAGGACCCGCTGCCCAGCCCGTTCGAGGTCGTGGACGACCCGGTGGGCCCAGGTCGGCGGGCGCCGTCGGGCCAGGCGCACGGCGGCGAGGACAACGCCGGTCGCCACGAGCGCCCCGCCGATGGGCACCCACGGCAGGCGTCCGGCCAGGTGGTCGAGGCCGGTGGCCAACACTGCGCCGGGGCTGGGGTTGGCCAGAGGGACCCGGGCGGTGGGGTCGAAGCTCTGCCAGCCGTAGCCGGGGAACCACACCTGGACCCAGGCGTGGGCGTCCTTGGCCCGGACGTCGTAGAGGTCGGTCACCGGGTTGTAGCTCCCCGGGACGTACCCGACCGCCTCGCGGGCGGGGATGCCGAGGGTGCGGAGCATGACCGTCAGCGCGGTGGAGATCTGCTCGCAGTAGCCGACCCGGGTGCGAAAGAGGAACGAGTCGACGGCGTCCACCCCGGCAGGAAGGGGAGGGATGTTCGTCGAGTAGTGGATGTGGGTGCCCATCCACCGCTCGAGGGAGACCACTGCGTCGTAGCGGTCGCGGCCCCCGGCGATCCGGTGGGCCAGGGCTGACACCCGGCGGTAGGGGTGGGGGAGCTGGAGGTAGCGGGCCTCCTGGGCAGCGGTGAGCGACGTGACGGGCTCCGGGCCACCCGGGGAGGCGCTCCGGAGCTGAGCCGGGGTGGCCGTGTTGTCCTCGGACACGACGGTGTAGACGGTCCCCGCTGCCATCGAGGACGACGACACGATGGTCCCGTCGGCAGAGAGGAACAGGCGCGGGGTGTCGAGGTAGACACGGCTGGCGTTCTCGGTGTGGAACACGAGGTTCGGCCCGCTCTCGGCGAGGTAGAACGTGTCGACGTCGGTGGTGTTGGCGGCGAGGGGCGCTTGGGCGTCCCCGGCGACCGGTATGGCGTAGGGGGAGCCGCCGGTGAGGACGCGCAGGCGGCTGCCATTGCCACCCGTCTCGCTCCAGCTCCGGCCGCTCCAGGTGTCGTAGGTCTGGCCCACCCAGTAGCCCGGGCGCGACGCCCGGACCCGGAGCACGACCTGGTTGCCGAGCGCTACCCGGTCGGCGGTGTCGAGGGACCGGGCGAAGCCCAGGTAGCCGCCGACGCCGAGCCGCCCAGAAGGGGCAGCGGACCGGGCCGGCGTGGTGGGGTTGCCGTCGGTCAGGTGGGAGGGGCTGGTGACAGGGGCGTCCCCGGTCGACGACGACGGGAACACGAGCGAGGTGGCCACCTGCGGGGCGGGCAGCACGACGAGGAGACCCAGGGCCACGGCGGCCGTCGTCGCCACGGAGCCACCGAGCAGCCCCCACGGTGCTCCGGTCACCGACGCCATCGACTGCCACATCGAGACCAGGGCGACCAGCACGCAGAGCACCCACAGGGCGACGAAGAGGGCGAAGCCGGCGTCGACCGACTGGGCGGCAGCCAGGGCCACCAGGGCGGCCGATCCGGCGAGGGAGTAGGCGACGTCTCGGCGGGAGGGGACGTCGAAGGCGTGTGTCGCCAGCACCCAGCAGAACAGCGTGGCGAGCGGCGCCTCGACGGAGGCGACGTCCCCGGGGGTGGCCGTCCGGTTGACGGTGAGCAGGAACCAGGCGAACCCTCCCAGCACGCAGACGGCCAGAAGGGGCTTGACCACCGGCCACGGCCGCTGGCGGGTGCGGTACGACAGCACGTTGCCGGCCAGGGTGGCCACCAGCGTCCCGACGGCGACCGGGGTGGAGAGCTCCCCCTGGGCATGGCAGGCGGCCACCGCGACGGCGACCGCCGCGGTGGTGGCTGCCCGGAAGCGCAAGGAGTGCTCGGGTGGCCCGGGTCGGTTGGCGTCGACCACCCGCTGCCAGAGGTTCACGGCCCACCCCGGTGCGGCGTGCCGACTGGCGGGGCCACGGCCCGAGCCAGGCGCCGTCCGGCGTCGACGCTGTCGGTGACCGGGGCGGTGATCCGACCCTCGGGCTCGTCCGTGACGAGCACCACGCGCTCACCCCGGTGCAACAGCGCCACCAGCGTGGCCATCGCCTCGCCGGCACGACGTTCTGCTGCCAAGAGGTCGTCGGGGAGCACCACGTCGACGACGACTGGCTCGTCGGTGGGGTGCTCGGCCTCGCGCACCATGAGCGAGCCGACGTGCGCGCTCTGGGGCCAGTGGACGGTGCTCGGTCGGTCGCCGGGCTGGTAAGCGCGCACCGACCGGGCCGTGCCCGACGGGGCGGGGACGTCCCGGCCGACGTCCCCGGGGCGGTCGTCGTGGCGGGTGTCCTGCTCGGTGTCGCCGGAGGCCCGGGGGGCGACGTGAAGGGGCCGGGCGAGCGGGACCCGGTGGTGGCGTCCCCACCACAACAGCCCGAAGGGTGCCGCGGAGTCGACCGAGACGACGAGCTCGTCGATCACCCCGCGCAGCGGTGGCACGACCTCGAGGTCGACGGGACGTCCGCCTCGGGCTGGCCCCGCCGCGGTGACCGGGGCGCCGGGCGGGGAGAGCGGACGGAGGCGAAACGGGCCGGTCGTCGTCACGACGACGGTCACCGGCGATCCTGCGACGGCGTCGGCCGGTGAGGCGACGCACCACACTCGCGCCCGGGCGGCGACCAGGGCCGGGGTGATGAGGCCGGTGGCCAGGACGGCGGCGACCAGCACGCCGACCGTCTGCACCCAACCGGACCCGCTCGAACGGGAGATTCCCGCCCACGCCACCAGGCCGGCGATGCTGCCGACCATCGGGCCGAAGAGGGCCTGCGGGTGGACGTGCGGGTGCATCCGGCGGCCGTCGGGGAGGCGCCGACCCGGCCGGCTCACGGGGGGCTGCTCACAGGACGGGGACCGGTGTGGCGGCGAGCACCTCGTCGAGGACGGTGCGACCGGTAGCTGTCCCGTCGACCACCAGCCGGTGGGCCAGGCAGGCCACGGCGACCCCTTGGACGTCGTCGGGCGTGGCGTAGGCACGCTGGTCGAGCACGGCGTGAGCTTGGGCACAGCGGATGAGGGCGATGGCAGCCCGGGGGCTGGCTCCGAGCCGTACCGCCGCGGCCGTCCGAGTGGCCCTAACGACGGCGACGGCGTAGGCAGCCACCGCCGGGGTGACGGTCACCGCGCTCGTCGCCTCGATGGCTGCCGCCCAGGTGGCTGGCGACCCGGCCGGGGTGAGCGCGGCCAGGGCGTCTCGGCCGCCGTCGTGGAGGACGAGCCGCTGCTCGACCTCGACGTCGGGGTAGCCGATGGTGGTGGACAGGCCGAACCGGTCGAGCTGGCTCTCGACCAGGGGGTAGGTACCGAGCTGGCCGACCGGGTTCTGGGTAGCTACGACGAGGTGGGGCCGGGGGAGCGGCCACGACGTGCCGTCGACGGAGACCTGGCCCTCCTCCATGGCCTCGAGCAGGGCGGACTGGGTGCGTGGCGGCGTCCGGTTGAGCTCGTCGAGGAGTACCACCGGTGCGAAGACGGGACCGGGGCGGAACTCCCAGCTGCCGGTGTCCTGGGCGAAGACGCTGACCCCGGTCACGTCCGAGGGGAGCAGATCGGGGTGCCCCTGGATCCGGGCGAGCCCAGCGCCGAGGGCGGTGGCCAGGGCTCGGGCCAGGACGGTCTTGCCTACCCCGGGGACGTCCTCGATGAGGAGGTGGCTGCCCGACAGGGCGGCGACGACGGCGGCGGTCACCGCGTCGTCGCTGCCGAGCAGCACGCTGGCCAAGGCGTTGCGGAGGTCGACGGCCAGGGCCATCGCCGCGTGGAGGTCAGCCGGGGACGGGGCCGCGGTGGCGCGTGCCGGCTTCGGCTGGGGCGCTGATGGTGACCCTGTGCCGATGGCGATCGTCGCCCGTCCGCTGCCGATGGTCATCTCACGCTCCGATCTCGCTTGGTGCCACGCTCCCGCTGTGGCGCATCGCGGACGTGGTCGGCACGCCCCCGGTACGGTATCGGACGCTCGGGTGCCCGACCGGAGCGCGCCCTTAGAAGTCGAGGGCAGAGAGCTCGGGGATGGTCCGTTCGGCCCGGGACCGTGCCTCGCCCCAGCGGGCACGGCGTTCGAGCCGAGCCGCCTCGTCGCGTCGCGGGTCGACGGTAGCGGCGGGTGCCCACAGTCCGGCCGTCTCCTCCTCGTCGGACCAGGTGCCCACGGCGATGCCGGCCAGGAAGCCGGCCCCCAAGGTGGTCGCCTCCACCACCGGGGCGACTTCGACGGGAACGCCACAGGCGTCGGCCAGCGCGGCCACGAAGACCTGGTTGGCGGCCATCCCGCCGTCGACCCGCAGGACGTCGACGGGCAACCCGGTGTCCGTCATGGCGGCCTCCCGCAGGTCGGCGCCACGGTGCGCCACGCCTTCGAGCACGGCACGGACGAGCTCGGGCCGGCCGGTCCCCCGGGTGATCCCGAGGAAGGTCCCCCGGGCTCCGAAGTCCCACACCGGCGTGCCCAGGCCGAGGAGCGCGGGCACGAACCACACGTCGCCGGTGTCGGTGCAGCCGGCGGCCACCGCGGCCGAGTGGGCGGCGTCGTCGATGATGCCCAGGTCGTCGCGGAGCCACTCGACGCACGATCCCGCCGAGAGCGCGATGGCCTCGACGCCCCAGGTGGTCACCCCTGTGCGGCGCCAGGCCACGATGGGGATCGTCCCGGCATCGCCCCGGGCAGTGAACGGCGGACGTGTCGTGCCGACGCACTGGTCGAGCATCGCCCCGGTGCCGAAGGTCGCCTTGGCGCGACCCGGCAGCGTGCATCCCTGGCCGACGAGCGAACCCTGCTGGTCGCCGACGATGCCGGCGATGGGCGGGGCGCCGGTGAGCGCCGACGCCAGACCCGCCACGCCCGACGAGTCGACGATGGTGGGGAGCACGGCCTCGGGCACGGCGAGGGCGTCGAGGACGTCCGGGTCCCACCCCCGGCCGTCGCGGTCGACGAGGCCGGTGACGGCGGCGTTGGTGGCGTCGGTGACGTGGACGGCACCGTCCGAGAGGACCCAGGCCACGAAGGTGTCGACGGTCCCGAAGGCCAAGGCGCCCGATCGCGACCGGCTCCGGTCGGGATCGACGGCGTCGAGGACGGCGGCGAGCTTGGTGGCCGAGGCGTTCGGCCCGAGGCGCAGGCCCCGTTCCTGCAGCGCGAGGCACGTCCCGACCGTGCGGAGGTCCTGCCAGCCGATCCCCGGAGCCACCGGCACGCCGGTGGCCCGGTCCCACACAAGCGTCGTCGCCCGCTGGTTGGTGATCCCGATGCCCTCGACGGCGCCGGCACGGGCGAGGGCGGCTGTGGCTAGTTCGAGCACGGCGGCGGCGATGGCAGCGCCGTCCACCTCGACCAGGCCGGGGAACGGCGTGGTCGGCAGCACCGGCCGCTGGTGGACGTGGTCGAGGCTCCCGTCGGGCCGGACGACGGCGGCCCGGACGCCAGAAGTGCCGACGTCGACGACGAGGATGCTCATCGGTGTCCTCCGGCGTCCCCGGGTGGGCGGCAGCCAGCGGTCACGGGTGGGCGGCAGGCTGCGGTCACGGCTGGGCGGCAGCCAGCGGTCAAGGCTCGGCGGCAGGCTGCGGTCATCCGGGCCACCCCGGCTCGCCGAAGGGCGTCGAGAGACCCAGCTTCCCCGGGTTCAGGATGCCGTGGGGGTCAAGAGCGTCCTTCATCGACTGGAGCACGCCGAAGCCCGCTCCGAGGGCGGTGGGGAGGAACCTGGCCCGGTTGAGCCCGATGCCGTGGTGGTGGCTGATCGCCGCTCCGGCGTCGAGGGTAGTGGTGGTGACGGCGTCCCAGGCCGCTCGGTAGTACGCCTCGCCCCACGTCCGAGTGGCAGCAGTCGGAGCAGCCGGTGCTCCCATGCCACCCGGGCTGGCGGCGCCGGGGACGCGGTCGTCGTCGAAGGGCTGGCGTCCGGCGAAGGTGAAGTAGAGACAGGCCCCGTCGGGATAGGCGTGGCTCTGGTGGGAGGAGGCCACCAGGGTCCCTTCGACGGACTCGAGCGCATGGAGGACGTCGTGGTAGAGGCCGGGGAGCACCGACCACCGGCCTGCCACCTCCACCGTGTCCACGACCACGCCGGCCCGCCAGAGGGGAGCCAGGGCCGACACGTCGTTGCGTTGGGCCAGCCACCGTTCCGCCAGGGCGTCGTCGAGACGGTCGGCCTGGCGGCACTCGTCGTCGACCACCGCCATGGTGGCATCGACGAGAACGGGGTCGGCTTCGTCGAGCACCACCAGCACGTTCGTCCCCCCCTGGTCGAACGACCGACCCGACTCGGTGGCGTCGTAGAGCCGCAGCACCGCTGGGGTGGCGCCCCGGGCCAACGTCCTCCGGCAGGCATCGAGCCCCTCGGCGAACGAGGCGAACCCGAACGCCCGTCTGGCTTGGCCGGCGGGGACGGGGTGGAGCCGTAAGGTGGCCTCGGTCACCACACCGAGGGTCCCTTCGCTGCCCACGAACAGCTGGGTGAGGTCCGGCCCGGTGGCGGCGCGGGGCCCGTGACCGCCGACGGTGACCACGGTGCCGTCGGCCAGGACGACCTCGAGGCCGGCCACCATGTCCTCGATCTTCCCGTAGCGGGTCGAGTACTGACCGGCCCCTCGGCAGGCCACCCACCCGCCGACGGTGGAGAGCGCCATGGACTGAGGCCAGTGGCCGAGCGTCAGTCCGTGGGTATGCAGCCCGTCCTCGAGGTCGGGTCCGAAGGTGCCGGCGCCGACTCGGGCCAACAGGGAGGTCTCGTCGACGTCGCCGATCCCACTCAGGCCAACCAGGTCGAGGGAGACCCCGCCGAAGACCGGGACGGCTGCACCGCAGACGCCGCTTCGTCCGCCGGTGGCGGTGACGGGCACGCCAGCCTCGTTGCACACGGCGAGCACGGCGGCGACCTCGTCGACGGTGGTCGGACGGGCGACCACGGCCGGCAGGGCGGGCACCTCGCCGGAGGTCGCCCACCCGATGGCCAGCGGCCACCAGTCCCGCCCCGCCTCCGAGCGGACGTCGTCCGACCGGGTGACCGAGGAGCACACCCCGGCGAGACGGGTGGCCAGACGCTCGTCGACGAGGACCCGTGGTCCGGCGAGGTGCTCGGCAGGTAGGTGCCCCCCTGTGTCGAGTGGTGTGACCGGGGTGGGCTCGGTCATCGCTCGCCCCGAGGTCTGACCGCGTGCTCGTCGTCGCTCCCCACCCTGACGGGCAAGCCCGCCCGCTCCCACTCGGCGAGGAGGCGGGTGCGGAAGGCGTCCGCCTCGGCGGCGGCCCGAGCGGCGTCCCAGCCCAGTTCGGGAGCGACCAGTGTGGCGACGTGCTCGGCCGCATGGGCGGTCGCCAGCGCGTCGCGCAGGACGGCGCGCGTGCGCCGCTCGAGCAGGTCCTCGAGCGAGCAGGCCATCTCCGACCGCACGGCGTGCACGGCCTCGGCGGCCAGGTACCGCAACCCGGGCACCAGTGGCCGCCCGAGCTCGGGGTCCTCGGCGACAAGGGCACCCACCGCCTCGCTGTCGGTGCCGTAGCGAGCGGCCAGGTAGCCCGCCAACTCGTGGGGCTCGGTGGCACTCCAGTCGCGGCTGGCCACCGGAGCGGCTCGGCGGTGCCCCGTCCGCCGTCTCGGGCCGTCCGGGGGCGACGGCGTTGCCCCGTCGAGGCGGAGGTGGCGAGTGACGGACCGGAGGCGGGGACGGCCCAGGCGGCGCACCACGACGTCCACAGTGTCCTCGGCCATCTTGCGGTAGGTGGTGAGCTTCCCGCCCGTCACCGTCACCAGCCCGCCGGACGACGTGGTGACGGTGTGCCGGCGGGAGAGGTCTGCCGTGCGCTCGCTCGGGGCTCGCCCGTCGGTCGAGGGGGCGAGGAGCGGACGGAGCCCGGCCCAGATGCCCGTCACGTCCGAGCGGCGGACAGGGCGGGTAGTCACGGCATTGGCAGCGTCGAGGAGGTAGTCGACGTCCTCGGGGGTCACGCTCGGGTCGTCGAGGGGTCCGTCCCACGCCGTGTCGGTCGTCCCGAGGTAGACGTGCTCCCCCCACGACACGACGAAGATCGACCGGTGGTCGCCCCGCACCGGGATGACGGCGGCGATGTCGCACGGGAACGCCTCGGAGCGGACGGTCAGGTGGATCCCCTTGGCCGGCCGCATGGTGTGGACGGTGGAGGCGGCGCTCTCGAGGCCCGCCACCTCGTCCGCCCACACCCCCGTCGCGTTGACCACCACGGCGGCGCGGACGTCGATGGGAGGTCCGTCCGCGGGGGTGACGCTGGCACCGGTCACTCGCCCTCCCGAAGTGACGAGCTTGGTGACCGGAGCGTGGTTGACGACCACCGCCCCGTAGCTTGCCGCGGTTCGTGCCACAGCGAAGGTCAGCCGGGCGTCGTCAGCCCGGGCGTCCCAGTACAGGAAGCCGTCGGCCAGATGCCGGGTGTCGAGGGTGGGCAGGTGGTCGAGGGCTTCGGCGCGCCCGACGCGTTGATGGCGGCGGCCGATACGGACGCCACCGGTGGCGTCATAGAGCCACAGGGCGGTCCGGTAGACACGGGCGATGCTGGCGTCGGCGACCCCGCCGCGACCGAACAGCGGGATGAGAAACGGGAGCGGGGTGACCAGGTGGGGAGCGTTGTCGAGAAGGCGCTGGCGCTCGGCCAGGTTCTCGTAGACGAGGCGGAACTCGTGCTGGTTGAGGTAGCGCAGGCCGCCGTGGACGAGCTTGGACGACTTCGACGAGGTCCCCGAGGCGAAGTCGTCTCGTTCCACGAGGGCGGTCCGCAGGCCACGGCTGGCGGCGTCGAGCGCGACGCCGGCGCCGGTGATGCCCCCCCCGACCACGAGGACGTCGAAGGACTCGTCGCGCAGACGGCCGAGGTGGTCGCTCCGCCGGAACGGGGTCGAGTGACCGGCGGGCCGCGTCGGCAGGGCGGTGACGCACTGGGGCACGGGCGAAGCCTGCCACAGCACGCGCTGCTTCGGCACGCCTGCCACTGGCGTGGGTCCGGTGCGGGTGCCGCCTGATGCCCCTGCCACCCCGGCGGCTAGCGCCGTGCGAGTACCGCCGGGCACGCTCCTACCCCGATCGAGGGAGAGGGGCAGCGGGGGTGCGCGGGCGAGGCGTCCGGTCGCTGGCGTCCGGTCCCTAACCTGGGTCCGGATGGCGGGTCCGGCCTGTTGGCTCGCGACCATAATTACCACTGATTGTTAGGTAACAATAGTTGGTGATATACTTCCAGCGATGCAGACCCCCGAGGAGCTCACGGCGCGCTTTCGGGCGACGGGCAGGAAGGTGACGGCGCAACGTCAGTGCGTGTTCCGAGTCCTTCAGGGTGACGAGTCCCATCCCTCTGCCGAGGCGGTCCACGCCGCGGCTCGCCGGCAGGTCGAGACGATCTCGCTCAAGACCGTCTACCAGACCCTGCACGACCTGACCGAGCTGGGGGAGATCGCCGCGCTCGACATCGGGACGGGGATGGTCCGCTTCGACCCCAACGTCGAGGAGCCCCACCACCACCTGGTGTGCCGCGTGTGTGGCAAGGTCAGCGACCTCGTC
Organism: Actinomycetes bacterium; assembly: GCA_021798955.1. Lineage (GTDB taxonomy): Bacteria > Actinomycetota > Acidimicrobiia > Acidimicrobiales > RAAP-2 > JAJZJT01. The sequence continues at coordinate 25,821 of JAJZBK010000020.1, read as the reverse complement.
GTCGACTTTCCCGAGCTCTCGGTCCCCGAGCGGGCGACCCAGGGCTTCGAGCTCGGAGCTCCCGAGGTCGTCTTCCGCGGCCGGTGCCCCGAGTGCAGGTCCAGGTCCACCGATCCGTCGGTCGGCTCCACTCCCGGCGGCTCGCCGACGGGCGGTGAGCGGGATGCGCCGACGAGCCCCTGAACGGCGGCACCACGACCAGCGCGAGCTGGGGAGCGACCACAGCGGCAGCGCGCCACGGCCAGGATGGCCACGATGACCACGGCCAGGATGGCCACGATGACCACGGCCAGGATGGCCACGATGACCGACCTAGTGGACAGTCAGACAACAGAGGAGAGAAGAGCATGCCTGCACTGAAGGACACCAAGACGGAGGCCAACCTGAAGGAGGCGTTCGCCGGCGAGAGCCAGGCCAACCGCCGCTACCTGTACTTCGCCCAGAAGGCGGATGTCGAGGGCTACCCCGACGTGGCGGCACTGTTCCGCTCGGTGGCCGAAGGGGAGACCGGTCATGCCTTCGGTCACTTCGACTTCCTGAGGGAGGTCGGCGACCCGGTGACCGGCGCACCGGTCGGGCCCACCGAGGAGAACCTGAAGTCGGCGATCGAGGGCGAGACCTACGAGTACTCGGAGATGTACCCGGGCTTTGCCCGTACGGCGCGTGACGAGGGCTTCGACGAGATCGCCGAGTGGTTCGAGACGCTCGCCAAGGCCGAGAAGAGCCACGCCGGACGGTTCACCGAGGGGCTTGCCTCGGTCTCGTGATCCCGGCGGGGGCCCAACATGGTCACGTAGCCTGTCGGCGACCCCGGGTGATCACCCGGGGTCGCCGACAGGCCCGCCCCACACACCGCCCACCCACCGCCCCACTCACTGCCTGAGCGGGGCGACGAGGCCAGGAGGCCGCATGACCACCACCTACGACCCGGCCGACCGGACGTACCTCGACGAGGGTGACTTCCGACATGAGCTCGACCGGGTCTTCGACCTGTGTCATGGCTGCCGGCTGTGCTTCAACCTGTGCCCGTCGTTCCCCACCCTGTTCGACTTCATCGACCAACACGACGGCAAGGCCTCCGCGCTCTCCGCCGCCGAAGCGGACCAGGTGGTGGACGAGTGCTACCAGTGCAAGCTCTGCTACCTGAAGTGCCCCTACGTTCCACCGCACGAGTGGGCGCTCGACTTCCCCCGGCTGATGATGCGCGCTCATGCCGTCCGCCACGCCCGGGGTGAGGGCCTCAAGGCGCGTCTCACCGACCAGTTCCTTGGTCGGACCGACCTGATCGGGACGGTCTCGACGGCGATGGCCCCCCTCGTCAACGCCGTGACCGGCACCCCCGGCTCCCTGGCCCGTCGCCTGATGGAGAAGACGGTGGGGTTGGCTGCCGAGCGGTTGCTGCCGCCCTACGCCCGCCAGCGCTTCACCACGTGGTTCTCCCGTCGAGCCCCCCGACGCGCGCCGGTCGACACCGAGGTCTCCGTCTTCCCGACGTGCTTCGTGGAGTACATGGAGCCCGAGATCGGCAAGGACATCGTGCGGGTCTTCGAGCACAACGGCATCGGGTGCACCGTGCCCGACGGCACGCGCTGCTGTGGCGCGCCGTGGCTCCACAACGGAGACATCGCCGCCTTCACCCGTGCCGCCGAACGGAACGTGGCCGCCCTTGCCAGCGAGGTCCAAGCCGGCCGCGACGTGATCGTGGCCCAGCCGACCTGCGCGTACGTCATCCGGCAGGACTATCCGAGGATCCTCAGCCACTCGGCGCTGGCCGCTGACGCCGCCTTGGTGGCCGAGCACACGGCCGACCCGGCCGAGTACTTGATGGCCGGCCATCGTGACGGTTCGCGTCCGCTGGTGAGCGAGTTCCCCGGCCGTGACCGAGGAGCGGTGCCCGACCAGGTCACCTACCACGTCCCCTGCCACCTGCAAGCCCAGCAGATCGGGCTGAAGAGCCGCGACGTGCTGAAGGTGGCCGGCGTGAAGGCGACGCTCGTCCAACGGTGCTCGGGCATCGACGGCACCTGGGGCTATCGGGCCGAGAACTACGACCTGGCTCGGAAGGTGGCCAAGCCCCTTGCTCGCGACATCGAAGCGGCCGGTAACGACGTGGTGTGTGGCGACTGCCATCTGGCCAACGGGGCGATCGAGCAGGAGACCGGTCTTCGGCCACTCCACCCGATGCAGGTGCTCGCGCGCGCCTACGGGCTCGACGACGGAGGCCGGTGATGAGCAGTCCCTACGAGCTGACGCTTGCCGACATCGCCGAGCTGCGCGCCTACGAGCGCGAACGCGACGAGTTTCGACGCCGGGTCATTGCCGTGAAGAAGCTCCGACGCGTCGCCGTCGGGCCGATCGTCAGCTGCACCTTCGAGAACCGGATGACCATGCGGTTCCAGGTGCAGGAGATGGCCCGGGCCGAGGGCATGACCACCGACGAACAGGTCCTTCACGAGCTCGAGGTCTACAACCGGCTGGTTCCACGGCCGGGAGAGCTGTCGGTCACCCTCTTCCTCGAGCTGACCGACGAGGCCAGCCTGCGGCACTGGCTGCCGGCTCTGGTGGGCATCGAGCGGAGCCTCGTCCTGCGCATCGGTGATCCCGACGCGCCGGGCGGAGCCGTCGAGGTCGTCGCGTCGCCCGACGAAGAGCACGAGTCCCAGCTCACCCGCGAAACGGTGACGGCGGCGGTGCACTACGTGCGGTTCCGCCTCGACCCCGAGGCTGTCGAGCGGTTCGCTACCGGTCCGGTGCGCCTCGCCGTCGTGCACCCCGCGTACCCCGAAGGTCACGAGGGCACGCTGCTCCCCGCCGACACCGTCACCGAGCTCCTGGCCGATCTCCGAGGCACGCCGGCCACCTGGTGACGGCGTTCGCCGGCAAGCTGCGCCGTCCGGCAAGCTGCGCCGTCGGGCGTGCCGTGGGTCCGGCAAGCTGCGCTGTCGGGCGTGCCGTGGGTCCGGCAAGCTGCGCTGTCGGGCGTGCCGTGGGTCCGGCAAGCCGTGCTGCCAGGTCCCCGGCAAGCACGTGGGCCGACGCTGGACCGGCCGCCGACCGGAGAGCGGGGCGGTGGCGGGTAGCTCGGGGGACCGGGCCTCGCCAAGTGCGACCGGAAAAGGATCCGACCATGAGCGCTTCGACCACCCTTGTCGGCAACCTCACCAGGGACCCCGAGATCCGCTACACGCGTGACGGCCAGGCGACGACCACGCTCGGCGTCGCCGTCAACCGTCGTTGGCAGCAGCGGGGAACGGGCGAGTGGGAGGAGGCGACGTCGTTCTTCGACGTCGTGTGCTGGCGTGACCTGGCTGAGAACGTCGCCCTGAGCCTCACCAAAGGCTCCCGGGTCGTCGTCTCGGGACGCCTCGAGCAGCGCAGCTGGGAGCCCGAGGAGGGGGAGCGGCGTACGAAGGTGGAGGTGGTCGCCGACGACGTGGCGGCGAGCCTCCGGTTCGCCACCGTCGAGGTGCACCGTAGTGAACGCCGAGAGATCGCCACCGACTCGGACGGAGTGGGTGGGACGCCACTCCTCGACGGGGCAGCATCGTGACCCCGACCGTGGTGGTGGAGCGGGCCGGATCCGGCGGTGCGGAGGGCAGGTCGCACGGTCCAGTCGTCGGAGGACCCGCCGGGCGGGGGCCCCGGCCGGTCCGGTTCGGCCAGGCCGTCGTGCTCACCAAGCTCGAGGTGTTCGTCGCCTGCCAGGCGCTTGCCGACGCCGACCGGGTCCTTGCCGCCGCTGGGAGCGACGTCGAACGTGCCGGACTGGCCGAACTGTTCTCGCTACTCGAGCGGCGCCTCGTCCGGGTGTGATCGCGGCGTCGGCTCAAAGTCGAGCGAGAGGGAGTTGACGCAGTAGCGCAGGCCCGTTGGCGCCGGGCCGTCGGGGAAGACGTGGCCTAGGTGACCGCCGCAACGGGCGCACCGGATCTCGGTCCGGACCATGCCGTAGCTCCGGTCCTCGTGCTCCTCGACGGTCCCGGCCTGCATCGCCCGGGTGAAGCTGGGCCACCCGGACCCGGAGTCGAACTTGTCGTCGGTGGAGAAGAGCTCGGCGCCACAGCCTCCGCAGCGGAACACGCCCGAACCATCCACGTGGAGGAGCGATCCCGACCAGGCCGGCTCGGTTCCCCTTTCACGCAGCACGTGGAACCGCTCGGGCGCCAGCCGGCGGCGCCAGCCCTCGTCGTCGAGGGAGCCAAGGTCACTCGTCTCCTCGACAAGGTTCGAACCACTCGGCCCCGTCGGTCGTGTCCTTCTCATGTGCCCTCCTCGTCGTCCATCCCGCCGGTCGATGCCGACGGAGGGGCTGCAGCCGAGGGCACGGGCGCCACCTGCCAGCGGCGTGCCTGTACGACTTCCCCCTGGTAGCCAACCGGTAGCGGAGCGGCTCTGTTCCCCGGGCAGGCGGGGTGACCTGGGCGGGCGGGCCCGTGTCGCAGCAGCGCCCCTCGATCCTGACGGTGCCGATGGAATACCCCGAGGGGTATGTTGGTTGACAGTAGCTGCCGAGTGACCACCACACGATCGAGAGGAACGACGCAACCATGGCGACGGTGAACTTGACCAACGAGACCTTCGAGGAGACGGTGAACGCTTCGGGCACCGTCTTGGTGGACCTGTGGGCAGCGTGGTGCGGGCCGTGCCGCATGTTCGGGCCCATCTTCGAAAAGTCCTCCGAGAAGCACCCTGACCTCACGTTCGCCAAGGTCGACACCGAGGCGGAGCAGGAGCTGGCGGGCCGCCTGGGCGTCATGTCGATCCCCACCCTCATGATCTTCCGCGACGGGATCCTCCTCTACTCGCAGGCCGGCGCACTGCCCGAAGCTTCCCTCGAGGAGCTGATCGGGAAGGTCGCCGAGCTGGACATGGACGACGTACGCCGGCAGGTAGCAGCGCGGGCCTGAACGGGTCCTCCGGGTCGCGGGAACCTCCGGGCGACTGGCACCTCGGGCCGCGGGAAGCTCGAGGCGCCGGCACCTGGGGATGTCGGCACGGCGCGGGGTGGCCACCGAGGTGACGCCCGCCACGAACTCGACCATGATGAAGCGGCCGACGAGGATGGCCCGCGGCGAAAGGAGCGCTCGATGAGCGACGGGCATGCACACGACGTACTGGCCGACCTCAGGACGCCGGTTCGAGCCCTGCGTGAGCTCACCCCGGACGCCTGGTCGGCGTACGTGCACCTGCACAGTGCGGCCATGGCCGAGGGGGAGCTTTCGACACGCGTGAAGGAACTGATGGCCTTGGCCATCGCTATCTCCAAGGAGTGCGACGGCTGCATCGCCTCGCATGCCAGAGGGGCGGCGCGTGCCGGTGCCACCGAGGCGGAGGTCGCCGAGACGGTAGCAGTCGCCATGTTGATGAACGGCGGACCAGCAACCGTGTTCGGCCCACGGGCCTTTGAGGCGTTCCAAGAGTTCGCCAAGCCGGCCGTGAGCACCGGGACGGCTTGATCGGAGGAGTGACGCCCTGATCGACGGAGAGCCGAGCTTCGACCGGCCAGTCCCGGCCACTCCCGGCCCCCGACCCGGCCACTCCCGGCCCCAGCCCAGGCTCCGACCCGGCGCCCCGACCCGGCCACCCCCGGCCCCAGCCCGGCCGGCCGACCCGGCTCCAGCCGACCCGGCCCCTATGGTGCAGGGGTGGTCGACGTGCTCGTGGTCTGCACTGCCAACGTCTGCCGATCGCCCATGGCACAGGGGTTCCTCGCTGCCGAGCTGGCTGCCCGGCACGTCGAGGCCACGGTTCGCTCGGCAGGGACCGTTCTCGGTCCCGAACGTCCCCCCCTGGGCGCGGTGGCGGCGATGGCGGCATGGGGGATCGACACCTCCGGACATCGTGCCCAACCTCTCGAGGACCACCTGCTCGAGGAGGCCGACCTGGTGCTCGGGATGGCTCGGGCTCACGTGCGCGAGGCTGTGGTCCGGCTTCCGGCGGTCTTCCCGAAGACGTTCACGCTGAAGGAGCTGGTCCGTCGTGCTGGTGCCGTCGGGCCGCGTCGCCCACAAGAGCCGGTGGACGCCTGGCTGGCCCGGGTGGGCACGGGGCGCGGGCGGCAGGTGATCGTGGGCCGCTCGGACGACGACGACGTCGCCGACCCCATCGGAGGCCCACCGGCGGCCTATCGGGCGACGGCGAGCGAGCTCCACGACCTCATCGTGACGCTCTGCGACTTCGCCTGGCCACAGGCCTGGGTGCGGGCACCGGAGGCCTGACCGGTCCCACCAGCACGCCGCTGTGCGGTGGTCGCGGTCCCACCAGCACGCCGCTGTGCGGTGGTCGCGACCTGGGCGCGACAGCCCCCTGGCTCGGGTCCGTGCCGGTAGTCTCCTCAGCTTCCGACGACTGCCCCGCCGAGCTCCCCGTCTCCGAGCTCCTCGTCGGTCATCCCGGTGGCGGCGCCCGCGCCCGCTTCCTCCATGGCCACTTCGGCAGCGGCACCGAGCCCGGACTCGGCCTGGGCGGCTGGCGTGAGGTGGGTCGCCACCTGCTGGCCACCGCGCAGCGCCGAGAAGACGGCGCCAAGGAAGCACGAGACGGCTGCCATGTCGAAAGCGAGACGGAGCCCGTGGCCGAAGGGCCCCGAGATCAGGTGAGGGAAGAAGCTCCGGCCGGTCAGGTAGCGGGCGTGCGCCGCACCGACCTGGTGGAGCACGGTCGGACCGAGCAGCTCCTTGATCGGGTTGAGACCGAGGAAGGCGGCGAACAAGCTCCCGATGGGCGGGATGTGGGACACCGCCTGAGCCGACGCCACCGGTACCCCCTGGGCGGTCAGACCGGTGAAGAGCGCGGTCGGCAGCTCGGCGGAGAGCCCGAGGGCGATCACCGTGAAGAAGATGCCGATCGACAGCACGCTGGCCGAGTTCTGGAAGGTGTTGAGCATGCCCGCACCGGCCCCCCGCTGGTCGATGGGCAGGCTGTTCATGACGGCACTGGTGTTGGGCGCGGCGAAGAGCCCCATCGAGATCCCCACGAGCAGCAGCATGACGGCGAAGGCGGGGTAGGGGAAGTCCATGGGGAGGAGCTGGAGCAGGATGAAGGACACGCCGGTGAGCACCAGACCGGCCGTGGCGAAGGGACGGGCGCCGAAGCGGTCGGCGAGGCGGCCCGACACCGGGCCAGCGAGCAGGAAGCCGACGGTGAGGGGGACCATGTAGATGCCGGCCCACAGTGGCGTCTCCTGGAAGGAGTAGCCGTGCTGGGGGAGCCAGATCCCCTGCAGCCAGATGATGAGCATGAACTGGAGCCCGCCTCTGGCCAGGGCGCCGAGGAGGGCAGCGACGTTGCCCATGGCGAAGGGACGGCTGCGGAACAGGTGCAGCCGGAACATCGGCTGGTCGACGTGGAGCTCGATGACCACGAAGGCCACCAGCACGGCGGCACCACCGATGAGGCAGGCGAGCACGAACGGGCTGGTCCAGCCCATGGTGTGCCCACCGTAGGGCTGCAGGCCGTAGACGATGCCGGTGAGCACGCCGACCAGGCCGACTGCGAAGGTGATGTTGCCGGTCCAGTCGATCCGGGCGTGCACCCGTCGACCGTTGTCACGCAGCTTGGCGTACGCCCAGACCGTGCCGAACAGCCCGAAGGGGACCGACACCAGGAACACGAGGTGCCACTGGACCGGGGCGAGGAGGCCGCCGAGGATCAGGCCCAGGAACGAGCCGCCGATGGCCGCCACGGCGTTGATGCCGAGCGCGAGCCCCCGCTCGTCGGCCGGAAAGGCGTCGGTGATGATGGCGCTCGAGTTGGCGAACAGGAAGGCCCCGCCGACCCCCTGGCCGATCCTCATGACGATGATCCACAGGGCACCGGCCGGACCCGTCATCCAGGTGACGGCGAGCAGGATCGAGAAGACGGTGAAGACGGCGAAGCCGAGGGTGTACATCCGGACGCGACCGAACATGTCCCCGACCCGTCCGAGGCTCACGACGAGCACCGAGGTGACGAGGAGGAACCCCATGAGGATCCACAGGAAGTACGAGGTGTTGGAGGGGGCGAGGGGGTTGAGCTTGATGCCGCGAAAGATGTTGGGCAGGGCGATGAGCAGGATGGAGCCGTTGATCGTGGCCATCAACATGCCGATGGTGGTGTTGGACAGGGCGATCCACTTGTAGCGGTCCGGGTGGTGTGCCGGGGTCGCTGCCCTGCCCGGCGGTGAGTTGTCGTGACGCTCGTTGCTCATCGGTCCTCGGTCCTCGGTCGTCTGTCTCGATCGGCTCGTCCTGGTACGAGCGGTGGGAGGAAAAGGGATCGGGCGGTGGGGTCCGCGTGCCGTTGGCAGGTGACGGTGCCCCCCGGCCGCCACGTCGCAAGCCGACCGTGACGACCTCTCGTTCCCGAGCTGGCATAGTAGTTGCTTGACCGCAACTAAACAAACGAGTCGGTCACGGAGCGCAGGACGGCGGCGCGTCAGGACGGACGTCCAGGCTGGGAGGTGACGGGGATGGAGACGACGACACCGAGGACGCGGCGCGACGGGGAGGAGCGAGCCCGTCGTGTCGACGCGGTGGACGACGTGACGGCCCTCCGGGTGGTGCTGGTGCGGCTGCAGCGGCAGCTACGGACGCACGTCGGAGGAGCGCTGACGCCGTCCCAGGCCTCGGTGCTGGCTCGGATCGAGCACGAAGGCCCGATGCGCATGGGCGCACTCGCCGAGGCGGAGGGGACGTCGGCCGCCACGGTGTGCCGGCTGGTCGACACCCTCGAAGCCCAGTGCCTGGTGGTGCGGGTCCCCGACCCCGTCGACGGCCGGGCCAGCGTCGTCCAGCTGAGCGGCGAAGGCGCCCAGTTCCTCGAGCAGCTCCGCTCCCGCAGCACCGAGGTGCTCCGTCGTGCCTTCGAGCAGGTCGGCGTCGACGAACGCACAGCGATCGCCCGGGCGCTGCCGGCGCTGGCCACCCTCACCGAGCACCTCCACTGCCTCGAGGCTGATCGCAGCAGCGGTGCCGGTGTGGGAGCTCCTGGCGGTGTCGACCAGACGAACCGGCGACGACGGGCGCGACCGGAGCGGTGACGGTGCTGGCCCGGACCTCACCCGGCGGGGTCGACGGGCACGACGGGCTCGGTGGTCGTGAGCGACGTCCCGTCACCGTGCCGGTCCGGGGCGAGCCGACCCGCCCGACCCGCCCGACCCGCCCGATCTGTTCGGGTCGGGCAGCCCCGAGGGAGTGACGCGCAGGTCGAGGTCGTCGGCCGGGGCATGGCCACGAGCAGCAGCTCGTCGTCGCCGTCGACGGTGGAACGGCTGATGAGGACCGACTCGGCCCAGACCTCGGTGCCGTCAGGGTGCACGAACCGGTTCGTCACTCGGAGCGGGTGGTGGCGCGGCCCGGTGCCCCCGAGGAGCAGCGCGGCCTGATCGGCGTCGTCGGGGTGGAGGCAGTCGACGACCCGGCGGCCGACGAGGTCGTCACGGGTCCGCCCGGTCAACGTGGCCAGGTCTCCTTCGGCCGTGCGGGCCCGGGCTTCGGGGTCGACCGAGATCACGACCCACGACGACGTCGGCCCGGCGCGTACGGCACCTTCGGGCGCTGTGCTCACCGTGGTCGGCGGTCGACCACCGCTGTCGTGGCCACTGTCGTCTCCGTCCTGCCGGCGCGGTCGCTCCACGGGGTGAGTATCGACCTGCGCCCGGGGTGCCTTGAGGCACGGGGCGACCACCGCTCCCGGTGTGACCGGGTACCACGCCGCGCCGATCCGCCTACCATGGCCGGCCGTGGCTCCCCGGGTCGTCGTCGAAGCCGCCGCCGCCCTTGGGCGGCACGACCGGGTGGTTGCCGGGCTCGTCGAACGGTACGGTCCTCCCGCCATCGGTCGCCCGGCTCCACGCCGCGACCGGTTCGCCGCACTGGCCCGCTCCATCGTCTACCAGCAGCTGGCGGGCTCGGCGGCAGCCTCGATCCACCGCCGGGTGGTCGACGCGCTCGGTGGGTTGGTCACGCCTGCCGCCGTGGTGGCGACCCCCCCCGAGGTCCTGCGGGCATGCGGGCTGAGCGGTGCCAAGGAGGGGGCGTTGCGCGACCTGGCTGAACGGGTCGGCTCCGGCGACGTGCCGCTCGACCGGCTGGGGTACCTCGACGACGATGCCGTGGTCGCCGCGTTGAGCCGCGTCCGGGGGGTGGGGGAGTGGACCGCCCACATGTTCCTGCTCTTCACCCTGGGGCGCCTCGACGTCTGGCCGACCGGTGACTTCGGCGTCCGGGCAGGGTACGCGGCCGCCTGGGGGCTCGACGGTCCGCCGTCGCCACGCGAGCTCGCCGTCGAGGGTGAACGGTTCCGGCCACACCGCAGCGTGGTCGCCTGGTACTGCTGGCGAGCCGCGGATGAGGCCAAGCAAGCCCGACGAGCCGTCGTCCCCGGGTGAACCAGGGGGACCGGACCAGGAGGGCCCCCGGGTGAACCAGGGGGACGGGACCGGACCAGGAGGGCCCCCGGGTGAACCAGGGGGACGGGACCGGACCAGGAGCGCCCCCGAGTGGGCCGGGGACCGGACCAGGGGGACTGGGCGAGCGCCTGAGGGCGCCAGCTCCCAGTCCCCCGGCCGGTCAGGAGAGCCGCTCGACGATCATCGCCATGCCCTGGCCACCACCGACGCACATCGTCTCGAGGCCGATCGTCTTGCCCGTGTCCTCCAGGGCGTTGAGCAGGGTGGTCATGATGCGGGCACCGGTCTGGCCGAAGGGGTGCCCGAGGGCGATTGCCCCACCTCGCACGTTCAACTTGTCCCAGCTGATGCCCAGCTCGCGGGCGGAGGGGATGACCTGGGCGGCGAACGCTTCGTTGATCTCCACCAGGTCGATGTCGTCGATGGTCATGTTGGCGCGAGCCAGGGTCTGACGGACCGCGTCGACCGGGCCGAGGCCCATGATCTCGGGGTTCAGGCCGGAGACGCCGCTGGCGACGATGCGGGCCAGCGGGGTGATCCCCAGCTCTGCCGCCTTGGTGTCGCTCATGACGACCACCGCGGCCGCCCCGTCGTTGAGCGGACAGGCGTTGCCCGCCGTCACCGTGCCGCCCTCTCGGAAGGCCGGCTTGAGGTTGGCCAGGCCCTCGAGGGTGGTGCTGGGTCGGGGGCCGTCGTCCTTGGAGACCACCGTGCCGTCCGGCGTGGTCACCGGGATGATCTCGCGGTCGAAGAAACCGGACTCCTGGGCGGCGACGGCACGGGTCTGGGACTGGAGCGCGTACTCGTCCTGCTCCTGGCGCGAGACGCCCTTGAGCTCGGCCACGTTCTCGGCGGTCTGGCCCATGGCGATGTAGACGTCGGGGAGCACGCCCTCGAGCGGGGTCCACGGCTCGCCGGATGCCGGCGTACGCGCCGCGGTGCGCGCCTCGGCGGTGGCAAAGGCCGGGTGGTGGGGACCAGTGTCGGAGGCACCGTGGCCGTAGCGGCTGACTGCCTCGACCCCGGCGGCGACGAACACGTCCCCCTCGCCGGCCCGGATGGCGTGGGCCGCCATGCGGATGGTCTGGAGGGAGGAGGAGCAGTAGCGGTTGACCGTCACGCCGGGGACGTTGGGCAGCCCGGCGAGGAGCGCGGCCACCCGGGCGATGTTGTAGCCGGCCTCGCCGGCAGGCTGGCCCGAGCCGAGGAGCACGTCCTCCACCGAGTTGGGGTCGAGGGCGGGGACCTTGGCGAGGACCTCCTTGATGACCAGGGCGGCGAGGTCGTCGGGTCGGCAGTCGACGAGCGACCCCTTCATCGCCCGTCCGATGGGCGTGCGGCCGGTGGCGACGATGACGGCTTCGGGCATCAGTGGGCTCCTCGGGTGTGTGCGGGTGAAGGTGTGCGCGAATGGCGACGGCCGATCCCGACCGGACGGCGCGGGCGACCACCCCAACGGTGGGGGCGGCGAAAGGTTACAGGGTGACCGTCCGCCCGATCGAGTCGACGCAATCACCACAATACGCGCGCATGACACTACCGAGGGTGGTGCCGTCAAGGGGAAAAACCATCAAATTGGGCAATTGCGCTTCAGTTGTTCAAGGGATCGGCGATACTCCTCTGCGGGCAGGGACAATCCCGCTCGCCGTTGTCGCAGGGCGCCACTCCGCCAGCTCGCCGGACGCCGGACCGGTGAGGTCTGGAGCAGGGCAGGGCTGGGTAGTGGTGGCGATGGCGGGACAGGACAACAGGGCAAGGAGTGCCACCGCACATGCATGCACCACGTCGGACACGTCGAGCGGGGCTGATCGCCTCACTGGTGGGCGTCGCCGCGCTCGGGCTCACCGCTGCGACCACCCTCGGTCTCACCAGCTTCACCGCCCAGGTCGGCGGTACGGGTACCTACCAGAGCGGGACGTTGGTCCTGGCCAAGCAGATCGGCTCGGGCACGCCGTGCCTGTCGAGCTCGAACACGGCCGGTTCCATCTCGACCAACATCAACACCACCTGCCCGGGCAGCGACCTCGGGTCGGTGGCCACCGGGGCTCCGGGGACGACCGCCACGACGGACCTCACCCTGACCAACGGGGGGTCGGTCGCCGCCACCGGTGGGCTCAGCCTCACCACGGGTGCCTGCACGGCGAGCGGTGCGCCCGACTCGTCGTCGGCGCTCGTCCCGCTGGCCACGGGGACCGACACCTCCGGTTTCTGCGGCAAGGTGGACGTGACCATCGAGGACACCACCGGCGGCACCACCTCGTGCCTCTACCCGGCAGGTGCTGGAGCGTGCCCCGCTCCGTCGAACACGAACACGCTCGCCACGCTGGCCGGCAAGACGACGCCGCTTGCGGACTCGCTCGCCCCGGGGGCGTCCGAGACGTTGGTCGTCACCACCATGCTCGACAACGGCGTCACGACCGGGGCCACCAACGCCGACCAGGGTCTGGTGGCCAGCATGCCGATGACCTACACCCTCGCCCAGTGAGGTGACGGGACCGGCCCCGGCGTGAGCGATCCGCCGGCGAGCCGTTCCCTCCCGTCGTCATGAGCCGTTCTCGCTTGCACCGAAGCAGTCCAGTGGCGTGGTGGAGGGCCGTCCGTTCCCGCCCCAGGCGGGCGCGGACGGTCCTCTCCGTCCTGCTCGGCGTCCTCGCCGTAGCGGCGGTCGCCTCCGCCCCCGAAGCGTTCGGGGGCTTCGGGGCCACCGTCGGGGGGACGGGGCAGACGGCGTCGGGGACTCTGGTGCTGGCCGACACGACGGCCGGGTCGACCTGCACGAGCGCACCCGATGTGGCCGGCGGCCTGGCCGGGGACACGGCGGTGTGCCCGACGTCGCTGCTCGCTCCCACGGTGGGGGCATCCCGGACGGTCACCGTCGCCAACGAGGGCTCGCTCACCCCGTCGTCTGCGACGTTGTCGACCGGCGGGTCGTGCGGAGTCGAGAAGTTGGCGGATGCCGCCACCGGCTCGGGCGACCCGGGGCTCGTGGTGGGGGGCACCACCGTCGGGGTGCCCGGCCCCCCTGCCCTGGCCGGGTCGAAGGCGGTGGCCTTCGACGGGAGCTCGGGCTACGCCGAGACCGTCGCCGGGCCCACCCAGCCCTTCGACGCCGCCCCGGGTCCCCAGACCTTCTCCATCGCCGCCTGGTTCGAGACGACGACCGGCGGCTCGGTGATCGGCTTCACCGACAGCCAGTCGGATGCCAACCAGACCACTTGGGACCGACAGCTGTGGGTCGACCCGTCCGGCCACGTGGTCTTCGGCCTCTACCCGAACCGCATCTTCGAGCTCTCGAGCGCCCAGACCACGGCGAAGGACTACGCGGACGGCTCCTGGCACCTGGCTGTCGTGACAGTCAAGCCGGTGACGACCACCTCGGCCACGGTCGAGCTCTACGTGGATGGCCAACTGGTGGCCGGTGGCCGGCGTGACGAAGCGATCACCAACGACCAGCCGGCGCAGGACTACGGCGGCTACTGGCACCTCGGGTGGTCGGGTGCCACCAGCGGCTGGCCCGATCCGCCGACGAGTGCCTTCTGGCAGGGGGCGCTCACTGACGTGGCGGTCATCCCCACCGCGCTCAGCGCCTCTCAGGTTGCCGCCTTGTCCGCGCCGACGAGCCAGGCGGCTTTTGCCGCCGCGCTGTCCGCGACCGGGCCCGAGTCGTTCTGGGCCATGCAGGGGACTGCCGCGTCCCGCTACACCGGGCCGGTCGCCGACCTGGCGTCGGCGGGGACGACCTTTCCCGACGACTCGGGGAACCCGGGGACCAACACGGGGACGGGGCAGGGCGGAGTGACGCCTTCGAGCGCCGGTCCGCTCTCGGGGCCGGCTACGTCCTTCAACGGTTCGACGGGTTGGATCGAGACGACCACCGGTCCACCGACCCCCTTCTACGCCGCCCCGGGGCCGCAGACCTTCTCCATCGCCGCCTGGTTCGAGACGACGACCGGTGGCTCGGTGATCGGCTTCACCGACAGCCAGTCGGATGCCAACCAGACCACTTGGGACCGACAGCTGTGGGTCGACCCGTCCGGCCACGTGGTCTTCGGCCTCTACCCGAACCGCATCTTCGAGCTCTCGAGCGCCCAGACCACGGGGAAGGACTACGCGGACGGCTCCTGGCACCTGGCTGTGGTGACCGTCACCCCGGTGAGGACCAGTTGGGCCACCGTCAAGCTGTACGTGGATGGCCAACTGGTGGCCGGCGGCCGGCGTGACGAAGCGATCACCAACGACCAGCCGGCGCAGGACTACGGCGGCTACTGGCACCTCGGGTGGTCGGGTGCCACCAGCCGCTGGCCCGATCCACCGGCGAGTGCCTTCTGGCAGGGAGGGCTGGCCCAGGTGGCCGTGTTCCCGGCCGCCTTGTCGGCCGCCCAGGTCCGTTCGCTCTCCCAGGCCTCGACCGACACCGCGTATGCCACCGCGGTCACCGGCGGTGTGGCCGCTGCCAACGCGTACTGGCCGCTGGCGGCCACCCAGGTGGCGGGGTTCCCGTGCGACCTGCTTGCCGTCACTGTCCAGCTCGGTGCTGGCCCGACGGCGAGGTGCCTCGCCCCGGCAGGTTCGGGGCCGTGCCCCGCTCCCGCCTCGGGTGATCCTCCCGACGTGGTCACCTCCCTCCCGACCGGCGGTGCCACGCTCACCTTCACCACTGGCACGACCGGCCCGGTGCCAGCCGCCGCCCGAGGCCTGCACCTGGTCGTGCCCTGGCAACTCGTGGCCCGAGCCGGAAGCTTCTCGGCTCAGCTCGACCATCCGGACACCACGGTCGAGCTGTGAGCAGGCGGGCCCGTGCGCGGACGTGGCCGGGCACGGTGGCCCTCGTGCTCGTGGCGGCCGCCGGTCTCCTCTGGGGTGGGTGGCTGCTTGCCGGCGGGCGGCTGTTCTGGGTGGGCTCGCCGTCGATGGGGCGGGTGGCGCCGGTGGGATCGCTGGTGGTCACCCGGCCGCTGCCGGCGGACCAACCGCTCCGGTTGGGTGAGGTAGTGGTCTTCCACCCCGGTCTCGACGTCCCGGCCGTGTACGTCCACCGGATCGAGGCGATCCTCCCGGTCCCGGGCCATCCCACCGAGTACCGCACCAAGGGCGACCTCAACCAGCTCCCCGACCCGTGGGTCATCACCCGGGCCTCGGTGGTCGGTCGGCCGGTGGCCATCATCCCGGCCATCGGGTGGCTCTACCGTTCGGCCACCTGGTTGCTGTTCGGAGCTGCGGTGGTCGCCGGGCTGTCCTTCGTGCTGACCGGCGGGCCCCGGAGGGTCCTCCTCGTCCTCGGGCCGATGCTCCTGGTGGCGGTGCCGGCCATCATCGACCACCCCTTCGTGTCCGGCTTCCTCTACGGGAGCGGCCAGAACGGCAACCGGGTGGTCGCCCGGGTGGTCGACACGGGCATCCTGCCGGTGACCTTCACCGTCCACGGCGGGCACCCGGTCCGGGCGGTCCCTGGGCAGGAGGTCGTCGCCATCGGCACCACGGTGGCGCACCGGACCGTCGTGCCGGTCCGGGTGGCCGCCTCGTTGCCGTGGTGGGGGTGGCTGCTGGTGGTGGCCGTCTGTCTGCTTCCCCTGGCGGCCAATGCCTGGTTGAGCCGGTTCGCCGAGGTCGCCCCGGACGTCGACGACCCCAGTCCGCCCGACGATGCCGTGTCGCCCGACGATGCCGTGTCGCCCGACGATGCCGTGTCGCCCGACGATGCCGTGTCGCCCGACGATGCCGTGTCGCCCGACGCCGCCGTGTCGCCCGACGCCGGGAGCGTGACCGCGCACCTGTGAGCACGGGTGGCTCGTGGCCACGGGTGCCGTCCTATGCTGGCGGCGTGCCGCTGTCGGGGGAGTACGAGCCGAGCCCGGTCGACTGGGTACGCGAGCAGGTCGAGGTCTACGAGCGAACGGGTGGTCGCCAGGCCAACACCCTGCGGGACACCGGGCTGCCGATCGTGGTGGTGACCACCCGCGGGCACCGCACCGGTGCCCTGCGCAAGTCCCCGCTCATGCGGGTCGAGCACGACGGTGCCTACGTGCTGGTGGCCTCCCAGGGCGGGGCGCCCACCCATCCGGCGTGGTACCGCAACATCGTCGCCGATCCGGGGTCGGTGACCGTCCAGGACGGTCCGGAGCCGGTCGACGTCGAGGTCCGCGAGGTGCACGGGACCGAGCGAGAGCTCCTCTGGGCGCGGGCGGTCGAGGCGTTCCCGCCCTACGCGACCTACCAGGCCAAGACCGACCGGGTGATCCCGGTCCTCGTGGCGACCCCGCGTCCTCGCTAACGGGGACGCCGACTGTGGCCGTCTACCTCGACGACTGGCGGCAGTCGGCCACGCTCGGGCCGGTCGACGACCGGTGGTCGCACCTGGTCGCCGACAGCCACGAGGAGCTGCACGCCTTCGCGGCCCGGTTGGGCATGGACCGGCGGTGGTTCCAGTACGACCCTGCACGCCCCCACCGGGCGCACTACGACGTGCCGGAGCGGGCCCGGCAGCGGGCCGAGGAGCTGGGCGCCGTGTCCGTCACCTGGCGCGAGCTGGGGGCGATGCTCCGCCGGCGGCGCGCAGGTGGGCCGCCAGGTCGGCCGGGGTCGCATGGGCGTTCAAGCCACTCGTCGACGGCATGACGTAGACGGGACGCCCGCCGAGCCCGTCCGCCTGCCAACCCGGCCGGGCCCGCCGGTCGACGGCAGTCCGCCAGCCGGCCAGCCCGACGACCAGCACGGCGGCCGGTTCGAGCCAGGTCACCAGCCGCTCGACCCGCGTGATGCCCGTCCGGAACTCGGTGGTCGTGACGGTCTCGATCGACGGAGTCGCCCGCTTGACCTGGTCGGTGAAGCCGATGCCGTGGGAGACGAGCGCGTCGAGAGGATCTCGGTCGGTAGTGACGAGGCCGGCGGCCAGCGCGGCGGGCCAGAACCGGTTCCCCGGCCGGGCGTAGGGAACGCCAGCGTCAGCCGTGTAGAGACTGGGGTTCAGTCCGCAGACGAGCAACCGCATGCCGGGCGCCACCGTGTCGGCAAGGGTGCGGGCACGTCTCGCCCGGAAGACGACGGAGCCGCTGGGTCGGGCGGTGGAGCTCTCGACGTCGAACCCCCCGCCCGCGAGCAGGTCGTGCGCCCGGCAGACCCAGCCCGGCTCGGTGGGCGACGACCGCCGTGGTGCCGGGACGGAGACCTCGACCACGTCCCCGACGCCCAGTCGTCGGTGCAGCCTCCACAACAGGAGAGGAGCCTGGCCCGAGGTCTGCTCGTCTAAGCGGACCCGGGCGACGACGACGGTGGCACGGTCGCCAGGATGGCGGTCGGCGCCGCTCGCTGGAGGGGTCAGCGCAGGTGGACCCCGCCGTCGACGAGCACGACCTCGCCGGTCACATAGCGCGACCGCACCAGCCCGAGGACCACCTCGGCGACGTCGTCGGGGGTTGCCGTGCGACCGAGGGGTGCCTGGGCAGTGACGAACGATCGCACCGCATCCCAGTCCTCCGTCCATGGGGTGTCGACGAGCCCTGGGGCGACGGCGTTGACCCGGATGTCCGGGCCGAGGGTGTTGGCCAGCAGTCGCGTCATGTGGCTGAGCGCCGCCTTCGAGCACGCATAGGGGATCGAGCTGCCCGTCGGGCGCTCGCCGGCCAACGACGACACGTTGACCACCTGGCCGTCGGGCGCCGTCCGCAGGTAGGGGACGGCGGCGACCGTCACCTGCCAGGTGCCGATCACGTTCACATCGAAGATCCGGCGCCAGACCTCGGGGGTCGCCGCGTCGAGATCGTGGTGGGGGATCACCTGTGTCGTCCCTGCATTGTTGACGAGCAGGTCGAGCCGCCCGTGGCGGGTAAGCACCGTCTCGACGAGCTGGCGGGCCTCGTCTTCGCGGGCGACGTCGGCCTGGACGTAGTCCGCACCCGGGAGCTGGTCGGCGAGGGCCTGGCCCGCCTCGACCGAACGGGCCGAGTTGACCACCACGGTCGCGCCGAGCCGGGCAAGCCGGCGGGCCAGCGCGGCGCCGATGCCCGAGGAGGACCCGGTGACGAGCGCCACGCGGCCGGCCAGTGACTCGTCCCCGGGGGCGGACGGGCTCGGTTGGGTGGCGGTGGCGTCGGGGTCCGTCGACATGGCGCAAGTGTACGGGCGCTCGGGCACCTAACGTCGCAGCGTGCGCACGGCCCCGCTCCGACTCGGCGCCCTGCTCCGACTCGGCACCCTGCTCCGACGCGGCGGGCCGTCGGCGCCGCGGTCGGTCGGGGCTCACTGGAGCCCGAGGACGTGACCCCGGACACGGGACCGGCGGAGCGGCTGCGGGTCACGCCATCGCTTTCCCTCCCCCTCGCCGAGGTGCGGCTGCGCTTCGGTCCGAGCGGGGGGCCGGGGGGCCAGCACGCCAACAAGGCGGCCACACGGGTCGAGGCGCGCTTCGACGTCGTGGCATCGGCGTCTCTCGGCCCCCGGCAGCGGGCTCGGTTGCTCGAGCAGCTCGGCCCCGTGGTGCGCGTCGTGGCCGACGGCGAGCGTTCCCAGGCTCGCAACCGGCAGGTCGCCCTCGAACGACTGGCCGAGCGGTTGGCTGCCGCGCTCGTCGTCCGACCCCCGCGCCGTCCGACCCGCCCGTCGACGGGAGCACGCGAACGTCGCCTGGCCGACAAGCGCCGCCAGGCCGAGCGCAAGGAGCGTCGGCGTCGCGCTGGCGACGAGTAGGTGCGCGGTCCCTTCCGGTCAAGTCCTCACGCCGGGGTCACCGGGCGCGGGAAGGGCCGAAGGGGCAGTCAGCCCGCCTGTCGCCGGGAGCGTACCGGACGGTCGCTCCCGAGGGCGTCGGCGTGCCACGCCGTGTCGAGCAGGGCGGCGATCTCGCCGGTGAGGCGTTCCGGTCGGACCCGGAGCTCGAAGATGGACCGGGCTTGGACCAGCCGGGCGTCGGGGAGCCGCTTGGCCAGTTGCTGGGCATCGTGGAACGGGTGCACGCCGTCGGACCGGTGGCCGATGACCAGGGCGGGGACGCCCATCGCCGCCCGCTCCTCGACGGTCGGGCCGAGCGGTCCGGCCAGCACGCCGTGGAGCACGGCAGCGGTTGCCCGAGGGTCGTTGGCGACTGCCCCGAGGAAGCTGTCGAGCGGTCCGAGCCCGGTACGTGGCAGGCGACGGGCCACGGACGCTGCGGCGAGCGCTGCCGGTCGGGCGTAGTGGACGGCGAAGAGCAGGGGGACGAAGGTCAACGCGGCAGCGGGGACGGCCCACTCGAGCACCGGCATCTCGATGACCAGCCCCTGCACCCGCTCGGGAGCCTGGGCGGCGACCATCAGGGCGACGTTGGCGCCGAGCGAGACGCCCCCGATGACAGCGCGGTCGACGTCGAGATGGTCGAGGAGGGCGACCACGTGGCGGGCGTAGGTGTCGATCCGGTGCGACGAGGCCCGGCGTGGCTTGTCGGAGCGTCCGTGCCCCGGGAGGTCGAGGAGCACGACCCGGTTGCCGGCAGCCGCCAGGTCGGTGGCCAGGCGTCGGTTGAGGTCGGCACTGAGCAGGATGGCATGGAGGAAGACGAAGACCCGGTCGCCCGTCCCGTGGGACTCGTAGGTCAACCGGACGCCGTCGTGGACGAACGACCCGACCTCGTACGGGGAGCCGACGGGTCGTCGTGGCTTCGCCTGGGTGCTACGGCGGGGGCCAGCGTTCTGCGTGGGCATCCCGCCACGCTAGGCCGCAGCCGGCGACGCGCGTGCGCATGGTCGGCCGCTGGCTCGGTCACTTTCGGGCCGAGCTGGAGCCCGGGAGTTGCCTGCGCACGCAGCAGCGTTGTCGCCTTCGTGCTGGGTGCGCTCCGGGGAACGACCGCACCCGGAGGACGACGGCCGCCCGGCAGCACCGGCCGGGGCAGTCAGGTGGCGAGGGCGGCCACTGCCTTGGCCACGGTCTCTGCTGTCGGTGCACTCGAGTCCTCGCGGATGCCGACCAGTGCCGTAAGCGTCGCCCAGCCGTCCGCCAAGGCGGCAGCGTCCGACCCGGGGGCGACTTCGCGCTGCTCGGCGTCCGGGTCGCTGCCGTCGCCGCCCCGTAGCACGAGGGAGATGGCCCCACCCGTGCGGTCCTGCGTGGTGGTGTCGGCCGGATGGTCGCCGGGGTCGCGTCGGGCTGCCCGGATCAGCCCGGTGTGCCCGAGGCCGGCGTGACGGACCCCACGGAGCTCGTCGGGTGCCACCGCCGGCACGTTCAGGTTGAGCACGGTCGAGGCGGCGGCGGTGGCGAGCACCGGCGCGGCGCGGACGGCCAGTCTGACCGGGGTCTCCCACGGCACCGGATCGGACCCCCAGGCGACGCTGACGGCCAGTGCCCGCAGACCGAACTGGGCGGCGGTCAGTGCCGCCCCGACCGTCCCGGAGTGCAGGGCCGACCTTCCGGCGTTGACACCGTGGTTGACGCCGGAGCAGACCAGGTCGAAGGGAGGTCCGAAGCCACCGATACAGGCCAGGATGACAGCCAGGGCCGGTGGGCCGTCGATGCCGATGGTGGTGACGTCCTCCAGTCCACGCACTTCCACGGACTCGTAGGGGATGTTCTCGCGTTCGTAGACGGGGCCGACGGCTGCCCCGGCGCCGCTGTGGTCGGTGAGCGGAGCCACGACGACCACGTCTCCCACGGCTGCGTCGACGAGCCCCCGGGCGAGCGCGGCGATGCCTGGGGCGAAGACGCCGTCGTCGTTGGTCACCAGGATGCGCACCGCGAGCCCCGTTCGGCCGACCCCGAGGCAGGGCCGCGCCGTGGCCTACCATACCGGTGGCCGACCGGCCGACGACCCCTCGGGCCCGGCGCGCCGCGCCCCGGTGTTCCGGTGTCGGCGCCGGTGGACGGGTGTCTACGAGGGAGGACGAGCGACGACCATGGCCTCACGACCGAACGACGACCGGCGCCCCGCCCAGACGACGGCGGCGACCGGTGACCAGTGGGTCATCGGCCACGGGCACCAGCGCGCCGTGGTCACCGAGGTGGGTGCGACGCTGCGGTCCTACACGGTGGGCGACCGCCACGTCCTCGACGGCTTCGGCCCCGACGAGTGGAGCCACGGCGGCCGCGGCCAGGTGCTCGCCCCGTGGCCGAACCGGCTGGGCGACGGTCGCTACGGGTTCGGCGGTGTGCAGGCTCAGGCCCCCCTCGACGAGCCCGAGCGGAACAACGCCATCCACGGCCTCGTGCGCTGGTTGCCCTTCGTCATGACGGGTCGCGCCCAGAACCGGGTGACCTTGGCATGCACCCTGCACCCCACACCGGGCTACCCGTTCACCCTGGGCCTGTCGGTGGAGTACCGGCTCGGACGGGAAGGCCTGGTGGTGACCGCGGACGCCGAGAACCTCGGTCCGGACCCGCTGCCCTTCGGGCTCGGCTTCCATCCCTACCTCACGCTTGGGACGGCGACGGTCGACGCCCTCCGCCTGCGCGTGCCGGCTCGCCGGCGCCTCGTCACCGATGAACGGGGCCTCCCGACCGGGTCGGCCGAGGTTGCCGGTACCGAGCTCGACTTCACCGGTGGTCGCCTGATCGGCCCGACCCGGCTCGACACCGCGTTCACCGACCTCGAGCGCGACGGAGACGGCAACGCCAGGATCGAGCTCGACGTCCCTGCCGGCGACGCGGACGCCGAAGGGCCAGAGCGGGCCGGTGTCGCCGGTGGTCGAGACGGCGGGGCGACGCTCTGGATGGACGAGCGGTTCGGCTACGTCATGGTGTACACCGGCGATACCCTGCCTCCGGGCGAACGGCGCCGGTCGATCGCCGTCGAGCCCATGACGTGCCCGCCCGACGCGCTGCGCTCGGGCGAGTCCGTCGTGGAGCTCAGCCCGCGCGGACGGTGGACGGCGTCGTGGGGGATCGTGCCGCGCTGATCCGGGGCTCGATCCCTGCGAGTCAGCCGCACAGGCTCCGCACCAGGCCAGCCGCCGCGTCGGGCCCGAGCGGCCGAGCGAACAGGTAGCCCTGGGCGAACCGGCAGCCGAGTGCGACCAGCCGGTCGCACTGCTGTTGGTGCTCGATCCCCTCGGCGACGACGGCCAGGTCGAAGGCGTCGGCCAGGGTGACCACGGCTTCGACGACGGAGTCGTAGCGGCTGCCCAGCCCGTCCACGAAGGCCTTGTCGATCTTGACCACGTCCACCGGGAGGCGGGAGAGAGAGAACAGCGACGAGAACCCGGTGCCGAAGTCGTCGATGGCCAGGCGGACGCCGAGGTCCTTCAGGGCTTCGAGCCGACGGAGCGCGGCCCGAAAATCGCGGATGAAGACGCTCTCGGTGATCTCGAGGACCAGCAGTTCCGGCGGGATGCCGCTGTGGTCGAGGGCGTCGCGCACCTCGCTGACGAAGTGGTCGTGCTCGAGCTGGCGGTTCGACACGTTGACGCTCATCGACACCTCGGGCACGCCGACGGCGCGCCAGGCAGCGAGCTGGTCGCAGCTCTGACGGAGAACCCAGTGGCCCACCTCGATGATGAGGCCGCTCTCCTCGGCGATGGGGACGAACTCGAGTGGTGAGACGACGCCCCGGCTGGGATGGTCCCACCGCAGGAGGGCCTCGACGCCCACCGGACGCCCCTCGGGAACCGATACGACGGGCTGGTAGGCCAGCCGGAGCTCGTCACGTCGCAGCGCGAGGTGGAGCTCGGCCTCCGTGGCGACCCTGGCTGCTGCAGCCCGGGTGAGGGAGTCGTCGAACAGCTCGACGCGGTCCCGTCCGTTCTGCTTCGCCCGGTTGACGGCGGCGTCGGTGTTGCGCAGGAGGACGTCCGCCGTGTCTCCGGACGTCCCGACGGCGGCACCGATGCTGGCGGTGACGAAGCAGTCGGTCCCGTCGACGGTGAAGGAGCGTTGGAAGAGCGCGAGCAGGCGCTCAGCGAACGCCACCGCGTCTTCCTTGCCGCGCACGCCTTCGAGGAGGAAGCCGAACTCGTCGCCGCCCACCCGGGCGAGGAAGTGCCCTTCGGAGGCGGCCACCAGGCGTTCGGCGACAGCGACCACCAGTTGGTCACCGATCGAGTGGCCCCTACTGTCGTTCAGGTACTTGAAGTGGTCGAGGTCGAGGAAGAGGACGGCGACTGGAGGGTCGACGCTGAGCCGCCGGTCGAGCGTGCCGGTGAGCCGTCGGCGGAAGTGGACCCGGTTGGGTAGCCCGGTGAGGGGATCGTGGGTCGCCTGGTGGGCCAGGCGACGTTCGAACTCACGTCGTTCGGTGACGTCGCGGATGGCGGCTGAGATGAGGGGACCCTCGGGCGTGGCGAGCGACGAGAAGGTGATCTCGACGGGGAACTCGACGCCGTCGCGACGCAGCCCGAAGGTCGACCGATCGGAGCCGACCGTCCGGGTGCCGCCCTGCTCGAGCCAGTCGTCGATCTCGCCGATGAGCAGCTCGACGTACCGGGCCGGGACGAGCTCGCGGGCCGAACGCCCGACGAGCTCGCGGGCCGAGTAGCCGAACAGCGTTTCGGCGGCCCGACTGACCTGCATGATCGTGCCGTCGGTCGAGTCGAAGACGACCACGGCGTCGGGTGCGGCATCGAGGAGACGTCGGTAGCGGTCGGCGTCGCGTCGACGCTCGTCGAGGAGGTGGGCGGTCCAGAGGGCATGACCGGTCTGCACGCACAACAGCTCGAAGGCGGCAAGCTCGTCGGGCTGGACGGCCCGGTGCACCCGGGTGCCAGCCTCGAGCACGCCCACCAGCTCGCCGTTGGTCCAGACAGGCCCGGCGACGACCGTGCGGTAACCGACGGCGGCCAGCTCGGGGCTCGGCGCGGTGGTCCGTGAGTAGTCGTCCACGACCACCACGCGACGTTCGGCGAGCACCCGGGCCACGACGCCGACCTCCACGGAGTGCTGGCCCGCGGCGTAGGGCTCGGGCAGGTTGCGCGCCCTCAGGACCCGGTAGGTACGACTGCCGGCATCGAGGGCGCAGATGTCCACCGACTCGAAGTCGAGGACCTCCAGAGCGTCGGCGACGGCGTCGAGGACGCCGTCGCTGTCGAGGGCGTCGATCTCGCGGGCGGCGCGAGCCATCCGGCTCCACAGCGCCACCCGTCGCTCGGTGGCCTGCTGCTCGGCCGACTGGCGGATGAAGTGGCGTCCGAGCTCGTGGCCGACGGCGCCCACCGCCAGGCCGGCTGCGGCCATCATGCTGATGCGGAAGGCAAGGGCGGCTGCGTCGAGGGAGCCCGGCGTCGTGAGCGCCACCGTCGCCAGATAGCCGCCGATGGAGACCAGGTTGAGGCCGATCTTCAGGCCGAGCGGAAAGGTCGCGCCCGAGAGGAAGACCGCGCACGCCACGAGGACGACGTAGAGCTCGGAAGCACCGCCGCCGGTGAGGGCGATCGCCGCGTCGACGAGCCCGACGAGGACGAGCACCCACAGAGCCAGCAGGGAGACGCCCCACCGTGACTGGATGACGGCGCGCCAGGGGAGCAGAGCGGCCGCACCCGACGCAGCGGCGGCGATGGCAATCAGCACCACCATGCCCCCTCGGTCGTCGAGCCGAGAGCCGCCGGGCAGGAAGACGTAGAGGGCGAGAGCGACGAGGACGACGAGCGAGATGAGCAGGTCGCTGCGCACCGTGTGGAGGCGGTAGCGGACGACGGGGTCGTCGGGTGACAAGGGCGGGCGGAACCTCACGCTGGGGCGGTCGCTGGCTGCGGCGGTGTGAACAGGGTCGCCAGGGGGGGAAGGGCTCGCTCGGACGATGGGCACGGGACTGCCGGCTTGGGTGTCACCGGTCGGGAGCGATCCGATGGCGGGTGCCGGAGCCACCTCTACGGCATGGCGTGCACCGCGGGGACCGTCACCGGCGGGTTCTCCGGCAGTCGTTCTGTGGAACGCTTCGACCGCCTGCTCCCTGTCGTCGGCCATCGGCTTCCCCCATGGGCACCTGGTCCACCGGGGCCCAGGCGGGGCCCAGGCGGGGCCCAGGCGGGGCCCAGCTGCCTCATTCGGTTCTACCACGCTTCGTAGCGAAGGGCCAGAAGAGACGTCACCATGTCGTCACATAGCGTGAGGACATCGACACAGCACGGAGCCCGTCGGTGGGACGATAGAGCCCCGCCACGTGGTGGGAATCCGAGTGTGACCCTCGGTGTGCTCAGCTCGGGAGTTCGAGCTGATCGTCGGCAGTTTCGCGCGATCGATCGAGTGCCGCCATCGATTCCTCCGAGAGGTATCGACGGGCGACAGCCCACTCGTCGTGCTGATCGGCGAGGACCGCGCCGACCCCGGTGGTCTCGGCCGGGCTCCGGTCCATCCTTGCCACCTTGCGGCTCGGCCAGATGGCCGACACCCTGCCCGAGCGACTGGCCATGGCACGGGAGTGCTCGATGCCCCACGTCGACTTCTTGGAGATGGTCCTCGCCGACGAAGTGGCCCGCCGAGAGAAGCGGTCGGCCGGGGTGCGGGCCAAGGCGGCCCACCTCGACCCGTCGATGGTC
>JAJZBK010000038.1 GCA_021798955.1 Actinomycetes bacterium | reverse complement strand
CACTCGTCCTCGATCGTGGCGACGTAGCGCAGCACCCGGCCGAAGAGGTGGTGCCCCAAGAAGTGGTGCTCGTCGAGCAGCGCGTTGAACCGGGCGACCTCGTCGGCACGCACGAGCCGCACGGACAGTTCAGCCCGTGACGGTCCGAGGTCCCTGCTGCCCATCTACAAGCTTGTACCAGACGGCGCCGAGAAACGCCAGTACCGTCGCCATGGTCCTGGTCAGGTCACTACGTCAACGACTATGAATTCGCCCTGCATGCAAGCGACCTCCAATTGGAGTCAGTATACCGGCGACGACCAGGGCGGCAGCGGTGGCCAACGAGCCGACGGCGGCACGAACCCGCCATCCCTTGTGCCTGACCAACGTCGCAGCCTCCTTGACCATCACGATCTGGGTGTCCAGCAACTCCAGGCGCGTCTCCGCCTCGGACGCGGTGAGGTTGGCCTGCCGGAGTCGCTCCACCTCCAGCACTGGGAAGCGACGAGGGAGGAACGCCCACGCCGCGAGAAGGGCGGCAACGACGGCAACCGCGAGTCCTATCTGGAAGACGATCCCATCCGAGACAGCGGCATGTGCGGTGGCGCCGAGTCCCACCAGCACACCAGCAAAACCCAAGACGACGCCAGCCTTTCCGTCGAGAAGGGCTTTCCACTTAACCGGACCTACCCTGGTTGACGACCTGCTCTCCAGGGACGTGCCGCAGGTGGGCGTTCCAAGCTGGGCGGGTGGCCCCAGGAGCCAGGAGGCCTGGGAGGCCGCTTCCTTGGGCTCGGCTCGACGATCAGCTCGTGGTAGCGCACTGGTTCGTGGACAACTGCGAGTTCGAGCACCCGGTAGAAGAGAAGCCCCCGACTGCGCGACGTGCGTCGGTTGAAGCGGAAGCTGAACTCGTCGAGGTATGGCTGGATGTGATCGCCTCCGACAGCGCCCTGGTGGGTGGAGAGCAGCCAGCGATCGAGCAGGCTCGCGACTCGATGTACCCCGGGGAGCAGCTCATGGGCGAGCCGACCGGGTGCGACGTAGCGCTCGTGCTCGTAGGTGCCGGCGAGGGCACCTCTGTAGGGCTGCCAGCCATCGGTCACCACCGTCGAGCCCGGCTCGACGTACGCGGCAAGGAACGCTCCGAGCGACTCCGTCGAGGCGTCGGGGAGCACCGCCAAGCGACAGCGCCCGAAACCCCTCGGCTTCCTGTGCTCGATACCGACGCCGACCAGGATCTCCTCGCCCGGCGTTCGTCCACCTTTGCCGCCGGGGCGCACGCCGCCGAGCAGGGTCTCGTCCATCTCAACGATTCCGTTCAGGCGCTCTCGCCCCGGCTGCACGAGGACAGAGCGCAGACGATGGAGCATTGCCCAGGCCGTCTGCACCGAGCCGATCTCGAGCATTCGCTGAAGGCTCAGCGCCGAGACGCCGTCCTTCGCAGTCGCGAACTGCCAGCACGCGTTGAACCACACCGTGAGCGGGGTGCGCGTCCTGTCGAAGATGGTGCCGGCCGTCACCGACGTCCGTCGACCGCAGGCGGCGCACTTCACCCGACCGTCGCTCAGTCCCCAGCCGCCAGCGCCACCGCACACGGAGCACACGAACCCCGCCGGCCACCGCACCCACGCCAGATAGTCGAGGCAGTCAGCGTCGGTCGGGAACCATGCGTGGAACTCCCCGACGGATCGGGGGTAGTGCACGCCACCCTGGGGCTGTTCCACGTCAACAGGTTAGTCCGGTTAAGTGGAAAGGCCTTCCGTCGAGACTCTCGGCATGTGCGTTCATCGTCTCTCGCTCTGCCGCGACCTGCGCGAGCACGATCGCCAGCGACGGAAGCTCCTGATCCTCG
Organism: Actinomycetes bacterium; assembly: GCA_021798955.1. Lineage (GTDB taxonomy): Bacteria > Actinomycetota > Acidimicrobiia > Acidimicrobiales > RAAP-2 > JAJZJT01. Next base: position 9,195 of record JAJZBK010000038.1, on the reverse strand, counting down.
TCCACTCCGCCGAGGGTACGAGGCAGGTGTGTCAGCAAGCCGGGATCCACCCCAGCCTTCCCCGGAGGTAGGACACGCCGTCAGACACGATCTCGCGCCGTGACAAGAAAGTGGTCTTAGAGGCTCAGCGGATAGGGACACAGCCTGGTGACCAGCGGTTGCGCCAGTCGATGAGTTTCGCAGTGATGATGAAGACAACTGCGAGGGCGAGCTGCGCGAGTCGGTGGCGGGTCTTGCGGTCGGTATTGCGGCGAAGCTGGCCGAAGTTCGACAGCCAGGAGTTGGTCCGCTCCACCGGCCAGCGCAGCCCCATCGGTTGGCGCTGCTTGCCCCGGGCGTCACCACGCTTGCGCTTCTTGGCGATGACGGCGTCGTGAATTCCGCGCTCTTCGAGCCGGTCTCGCGTGGCTGTGGAGTCGTACCCGCGGTCGAGCCAGATGGTCTCGATGTCGTGGAGCAGTCCGGGTGCGAAGAGCCCGTCCAGGGTGGGGGCGAGCAGGACCGAGTCGTTGCGGTTCGCCCCGTCGATGGCCACGCCAATCGGGATCCCCTTGCGTTCAGTGAGGATGGACCACTTCCAGCCGAGCTTGGCTCGGTCGGTCGGGTTCTTGCCCGTTCCCTCGCCGCCAGCTGGGCTTTTGTGCAGGCTGCCGTCGACGGCCACGTCGGAGAGGTCGAGGCCGATGATCTTGTCGTAGGCCGTGATCGCCTCTTCGACGATGGCGGTGAAGATCCCCGCTTCGATCCACTCGTCGCGCCGAGCCCGCACCGTCGTGCCGGACACCTTCTTGCCGCACAGCCTGTCATCCGCCACGATCATGGGACCACGTGACGGCAGTTTCCGCCACCGTCATGGGACCACCCTTCCGCCAGTCATGGGACCACCCCTGAATCCACCAATGCCGGCCGGTAATCAACTCGGCTGGGCACCTCGATCCACAACGGAGGGTGTGCCCGATGGCATTCAGGGAGGAAGGGCTTTCCACTTAACCGGACCTACCCTGGTTGACGACCTGCTCTCCAGGGACGTGCCGCAGGTGGGCGTTCCAAGCTGGGCGGGTGGCCCCAGGAGCCAGGAGGCCTGGGAGGCCGCTTCCTTGGGCTCGGCTCGACGATCAGCTCGTGGTAGCGCACTGGTTCGTGGACAACTGCGAGTTCGAGCACCCGGTAGAAGAGAAGCCCCCGACTGCGCGACGTGCGTCGGTTGAAGCGGAAGCTGAACTCGTCGAGGTATGGCTGGATGTGATCGCCTCCCTCGCTTCTCTGGGGAGCTGGCCAGTGACGCCACCCTCGGCCCCGGGCACCGTGGCGTTGCGCGACCGGGCGCGACCGCTCTGACGGGCCGCCGGGCATGGGTGGCGACAGCCCCGAGCTCGGTCATGGTGTCCCCTCGGCCTCTTGCCCGCCTTCCCGACCTGGGCCAGCGTCCGCTCCACCGGGAGACGTCTTGACGTCGCGCCTGTCCGGGCTTTGGTGCTGCGCCTCGGTGGCCAGCTCGGTACGCACCTGACGAGCAGCGGCCACCATGTTGGCGAGCGCCGCGGTGACCTCGGCGTAGCCACGGGTCTTGAGCCCGCAGTCGGGGTTCACCCACAGGCGCTGGGGCCCGACGGCCCGGAGCGCCCGGCGCAGCAGTGAGGCGATGTCGTCTTCGCCGGGCACCTGCGGCGAGTGCACGTCGTAGACACCCGGGCCGACACCTCCTTGGTAGGCAGCGTCGCCGAGAGCGTCGAGGAGCGTCATGGCCGAGCGTGCCGCCTCAAACGAGGCAACGTCCACGTCGAGCTCCGCGAGCACGTCGACCACGTCGGCCAGCTCCGCGTAGCACATGTGGGTGTGGACCTGGGTATCCGGGGCGGCCGCCGAGGTGGCCAGGCGGACGGCGCGGGTTGCCCACGCCAGGTACTCGGCTCGGTCACCGTGGCGCAGCGGTAGCGCCTCGCGGAGCGCAGGCTCGTCGATCTGGACCACCGCGATGCCCGCGCCCTGGAGGTCGGCCACCTCCTCGGCGAGCGCCAGGCCGAGCTGGGCGGCAACGTCGCCCCGAGGCAGGTCGTCGCGGACGAAGGACCACGAGAGCATGGTGACCGGCCCGGTGAGCATGGCCTTCATGGGCCTGGTCGTGCGGGCGGCCGCATAGCCGGTCCACTCCAAGGTGAGCGGGGCGGGCCGGGCGACGTCGCCGAAGAGGATCGGCGGGCGCACGCAACGAGAGCCGTAGGACTGGACCCATCCTGCTTCGGGTAGCACGAAGCCGCTGAGCGACGCGGCGAAGTACCGGACCATGTCGTCGCGTTCGGGCTCGCCGTGGACGAGGACGTCGAGACCGAGCTCCTCCTGGAGGGCGACGACACGGTCGATCTCGGCTCGAAGCGCCTGGCGGTACTCCTCTTCGCTCGTCTTCCCGGCCCGCCATGACGCCCGCACGGTCCGTAGCGCAGCGGTCTGGGGAAACGAGCCGATGGTGGTGGTCGGGAGCACCGGCAGGCCGAGGCGCTTCGCCTGAGCGGCGGCCCGCTCGGTCGGCGAGCCGGCCCGGCGGGGATCGGCGGGTGCCGTGGTCATTGCGCGCCGGACTGCGGGGTCGCGCACCCGCTCGGACGCTCGACGCGCTGCCAGGGCCGATCGGTTGGCGTCGAGCTCGCCGGCGATCCGGGCAGGACCGTGCTCTGTGCCCTCGGCGAGAATGCTCAGCTCCCTGAGCTTCTCCTCGCTGAACGCCAACCACGAACGGACCTCGGGATCGATCGCCGTCTCGGCTCCGAGGCTCACCGGGACGTGCAGCAGCGAGCACGAGGTTGAGACCACGACCTCCGAGCTGTAGGAACGCAGTCGATCGAGCAGTTCGAGCGAGGCATCGAGGTCGTTCAACCAGGTATTACGTCCGTCGACCACGCCGGCAAAGAGCACCCGCTCGCCGATGCCCCGAGCTGCTTCCAGAAGGGCGAGGTTCTCTGGCCCTCGACAGAAGTCGAGGCCGATCCCCTCGACCGGCAGGTGCGCCAGGGTCGCCATCGCTGCGCCGACGTGGCCGAAGTATGTCGCGATGGCGAGGCTCGGGCGATCCGAGGCCTCACCGAGCCGCCGGTAGGCGTGGACGAAGGCGTCGAGCTCAGAGGGATTGCGGTCCTCCACCAGAGCAGGCTCGTCGAAGCGCGCCCAACGGACGCCAGCCGCCGCGAGCGCCGCGAGCAGCTCGACATAGACGTCGGCGAGCCGATCGAGCAGCGCAAGCGGGGAGAACCCGGGTAGTACCGCCGTGCTGCGCAGCAGAAAGGTGAACGGGCCGAGGAGCACCGGCATGGTCTCGACGCCAAGGGCAGCGGCCTCGTCCAGCTCGCCAAGCGCCTTGGACGGGTCGGGTGAGAACGTGATGTCGGGGCCGACTTCGGGCACCAGCTGGTGATAGTTGGTGTCGAACCACTTGGTCAGCTCGAGCGGAGGGATCGCCACGCCGCGTGCTTCCGCACCCCGGGCCATCGCGAAATAGCGCTCCAAGGACCCAGGAGGTCCGACCGTGTCGAAGCGCGGCGGTACAGCACCGAGCGCGACGGCAGCGTCGAGCACGTGGTCGTAGAGCGAAAAGTCGTTCGAGGGGATGAAACCGACGCCGGCCGCAGCCGCGGTGCGCCAGTTATCGCTCCGGATGCCAGCCGCCACCTCCACGAGCGTCTCTTCGGCGCTGCGCCCGGCCCAGTAGTCCTCGAGCGCCCACTTGAGCTCCCGGTGCCGCCCGATACGGGGCATGCCGTGCACTGCAGTCCTCATTCGCCTGCTCCTGTCTGTACGGATGGCTTCTCGACAGCTCGTGGCTGATCGGCAGCGACATCGAGGTAACCGGCTCCGGCGAGCCCGTCGAGGAGGAGGTGGAAGTAGACAAGACCACCGTAGGGCCACCAGCTCCTGGCAAGGGCAGCAACGTCGTCGTAGCCGGCAGAAGCTGGCAGCTCGAAACGACGGCGCAGGTTGTTGCGGGCGCCGACGTCGTCTCCGGGAAGGACCCCGAGGCGTCCGAGGCCCCGCAACAGCACGTACTCGGCACTCCAGCGACCGATCCCTGGCAGGCTGAGGAGCGCCGAGACAGCGTGTTCGTCATCGGCCTGCTCCAACGCCTCGAGGTCGAGGTCCCCCGAGCAGACGCCCCGGGCGAGCCCGATGATGGTCCGGGCCTTCGCCAGGCTGAACCCGAGGCGGTGCAGCTGGGATGGCTCGGCTGCGGCGAGGCGCTCGGTGGTCGGGAACCCGGGCGTGGCGCCCCGGAACGCGACCTCGGGCCCGTAGGCAGCGGCAACGCGATCGAGGAGGTGGATCCCGACAGTGAGGGAGAGCTGCTGGCAGGCAACCGCGTTCACGAGCGCCTCGAAGACGCTGGCAAAGCGTGGGGGCCGCATACCGAGGAACCGCTGGGCGAGCGCGACGAGGCCCTGGTCAGAAGCTGCGAGCTCGTAGAAGCCGGCGAGGTCGACGTTTAGACCGAGCATCCGCTCGACGGTGGAGCGAACCTCGGCAACACCAGCTTCGCTCGGTGCCTTGCCGCGGCCGCGCACCTCGACGTCGAGGCGGGTCTGCTCGGGGTTGCCAGCGTGGCCCTGGCGGACCGCGACCTGCACCGGGACGCCGTCGACGACGAGCGTCCTGGTATAAGTCGTTCCGTCCCATACGTCGATCGTGTTGTGCGACCGTCGTCGCAGTGCCCAGACGGTGAGGTCGAGACGCAGCGGCGAGCGGACCTCGATCGTGAAGCGTGCGGTCCCCACGGACTACTTGCCTGTTTCGGTCACGAGCAGGTTGGCGAGCACGGCTGCCCCAGAACGCTCGACATCGCGGGTCGCAGTCAACAGCACGAGGCGACCGTGGCCACGGGTGAGCTGTTGTAGCCGCTCGAAGGCCGGGGCACCCGGACCTCGTTCCAGCTCGGCCTTGTAGCGCCGGGCGAACTCGGAGAAGCGCTCGGGGTCATGTCCATACCAACGGCGCAGCTCGGTGCTCGGTGCTGCGTCCTTTGCCCACTCGTCGATGTCCAAGGCCGCCTTCCGCACACCACGAGGCCACAACCGGTCGACGAGCACCCGGTGCTCGCCGGAATGCCGGCCGGGGTCCTCGTAGACCCGGATCACGTCGACGTCCTCCATGGGAACCGCCGGGGTCACCGTGCCCGGAACCCCAGCGCTTGTGCCGCGTCCTCGTCGATCATGGCCGGGCTCCACGGCGGTTCCCACACCACCCGAACGTCGACCTCTACGGCACCGTCGACGGCATCGGTGATGGCGACGCGGGCCATCTCCGGGAGCACCTGGGATGCCGGACAGCCCGGCGTGGTCATCGTCATCTCGACGACCAGTCCGCCCCCTTCGACCCGGACGTCGTAGACCAGACCCAGCGACACCACGTCGAGGTACAGCTCGGGGTCGTAGACGCCCCGCAGCGCATCCCACGCCCCATCCACCACGTCGCTGGCCGAACGCTGCAACGAGCCGTCTACGCCGATCGGTGCACCGAGACGGTCCCGGTCATCGGGCACACCGGCTGTCATGACGGCCGCCGGAACGTGACCCGCCAGTCGCCGTCGCCGAGGTCTTCGACTTCGTAGGAGAAACCCTGCGACGACAGGACCCCTTCGAGGGGCACCGGCTCGAACGGGGCCAGGACCACCAGTTCCTCGCCATCGTCGAGAGCGCCGGCTGCGGCCATGATCGTCTCGAACGGCTCGTCGCCCGACGCGATGATCGGACGGGCATCGACGGTCGCCATACCTTCTCCCTCCCGGGCACCGGCAACACCCGGCTGGCCCTGTTGTTCTGTTCTGAACTAGAACTTATCAGCATGCGACCGATCGCAACACCCCGACCGACACCACGAAGAGGAGCTTCGGGTCGTGCAACCGGCCCGTGGCCAAGGTAGGGGCCGGTCACAACCCGGTCCGCCCGGGCACACGCCGGCAACTCCCGCTGCCATGCGCGACCGAGCCCAGCCTGATGAGCCCGACTCGAGCCCTGCCGCCCCGTCGCGAAGGGGACTTCGCACCGGGTGGACCACCGGGACCTGTGCCTCGGCGGCCGCCAAGGCTGCCTACCTGGCAGTGGTCGCCGGCCAGCGCTCGGAACGGGTCGAAATTGCACTTCCCTCAGGGCGGCGGGTGGGCTTCCCTGTCGAATGGGACGCCGACGATCGAGCCGTAGTCGTCAAGGACGCCGGTGACGACCCGGACTGCACCGATGGCGCCCGCGTGACCGCCGAGGTACGTGTCGCGGGAACCGGCGGCGCGCACGTTCTTCGTGCCGGCGAGGGGATCGGGACCATCACCAAGCCAGGCCTCGGCCTGGCGGTGGGCGAACCGGCGATCAACCCGGTACCGAGACGCATGATCATGGCCGCACTCGCCGAGGTCGGCACCGAGCCGGTCGACGTCACCTTCTCGGTCCCCGGCGGAGAGACGATGGCCGAGCAGACCACCAACGGTCGCCTCGGGATACTGGGAGGCATCTCCATCCTCGGGACCTCGGGCATCGTCCGCCCCTTCTCCACCGCCTCCTACCGGGCGTCGGTGGTCCAGCAGATCGACGTTGCCGCAGCCCAGGGTGAGCGGACCGTGGTCCTGGCGACCGGCGCCCGCTCGGAGGCGGCTGCCGCCCGGTTCTACCCGGAGCTCGATCCGGTGTGCCTGATCGAGGTGGGCGACTTCACCGGGATCGCCCTGCGCCGAGCTGCACACGCCGGGATGCGCAACGTCATCTTCGTCGGGATGGCCGGCAAGCTGTCGAAGCTTGCCGCTGGTGTGATGATGACCCACTTCCACCGCTCCGATGTGGACACGAGGCTGCTCGGAGAGCTGGCGGCCGAGGCTGGGGCACCTCGAGCGGTCGTAGAAGCGGCAACCGAGACCGCGACGGCTCGCCACTTCTTCGACGCCTGCATGGCTCATGGGTGCCTGGCACCACTGGCCCTGTTGTGCGAGCGCGCCCGCGCCGCCTGCCTGGCGCACGCGAGGTCGAGCTTCGAGCTCGAGGTGGTCCTCGTCGACTACGAAGGATCCTCCGCTCTCTGGCGAGCCGGGCCGTGACAGCACTGCCAGCAACCCTGGTCCAGACGGCCGTCCTTGAAAATCTACTCTTAAATAGATCTATACTGCCGACGTGGAGCACTTGAGCGTTGCGGTGGTCAACCGGTCGGGATGCGGACGGTGAGCACGGGGTCCCGCGCCCACTCCCGCGGTGAGCCCGCAGGACTGGCGGCACTGCTCGACGAGGACGAGGACGAGGACGACGATGAGTAGCGGCAACGGGCTCGACGAGGCGAAGGCCACCGGCTCCTGGGCGGCTCGGCCGCCGGGGGTACCCGGAGCGGTGCCGCCGCCCTCGGTGCCGCTGGCGTTCCTGGCCGCAGCATCGCTCGGCCTAGTCGCCTGTGGCATCGCCTGGATCTGGGTACGGGCCACGGCCGCTGTCGATCCCAACAGCGATCCGGTCATCGCCGCCGTGCACTTCGGCGTCCTTGCGGCGCTGACCATGGGCATCCTCGGCGCCACCCACCAGTTCACTCCCGTCATCACCGGCCGCCCGCTGCGGTCGGTCCGCGTGGCTCGAGCCACCTTCTTGGCCTGGCTGGCGGCGTCGTGGGCGCTGCCGCTCGGGGTCGGTTTCGAGAACGTCGGGGTGACCGCCGCCAGCGGCGCGCTTGCCTTGGTGGGACTGGTGCTGCTCGCATGGAACCTCGCCGCGGCGCTCTCGGTACGAGGAAAGGGCGCCCCGGTCACCGCCCTTCGCCTCGCCCTCCTCGGTGCAGTGGCGACCACGCTCCTCGGAGCGACCTTCGTCGGTGACCGCCAAGGGAACTGGTTCGTCCTCTCCGCCCACGTCGACCTGGCGATGGGCGTGCTCGGCCTGTTCGCCTGGCTCGGGGTCACCTACATCGGCGTGGCACAGAAGCTCTGGCCCATGTTCATGCTCGCCCACCTGCCCGGTCGCCATCGCGCCGGCACGGTGGCCGTCTGGGCGACGTGGCTCGGCGCTGCGGTCCTCGCTGGCGGGCTGGCGCATGGGGCCAACGCCGCCGAGTGGGCGGGCGCCGGCGTGCTCGGCGTCGGCCTCGGCGCGCACCTGGTCTCGCTGTGGGCGCATCTGCGTCACCGCCGCAGGAAGGCCGACCTGCACCTCCTCTTCGTAGCGACGGCGGCGGCGTGGTTGGTCGCCGCCGCCGGGCTGGCGCTGGCCGGGGCGCTCTTGCTCCCGCACCACGAGCGTCTCGGGGTCGCCCTTGTCGCTGCTGCCATGGTGGCTTCCGGCGGCTGGCTGCTCGAGGCGCTCGTCGGCCACGCCCACAAGGTCGTGCCCTTCATCGTGTGGTCGCTGTTGCGATCGGAAGGGGCGCGAAATGGACCATCGGGCAAGCCGCTCATGTTCGCCGACCTCTACCACCACGGTTGGGCTGCAACCACCTACGGAACCGTCACCACCGGCATCGCCACGCTCTGCGCCGGTCTCGGTGCATCGTGGACGCCGGCGATCGCGGCGGGTGGGGCGCTCCTGGCGGCAACCGGCGTCCTCACCGCGGCCAACCTCTCGGCGCGCCCACTGCACCTGCTCACCGCCGTACGAACGGGCGCTGATCTCCCCGCCGCCGCGACCAGCGTGCGGCCCGAGCCCGCCGGGCGGCCGACGTGACCGGACGTCGCAAGGCAAGGGACGTGCCCGGCTCACCGCCCCAACAGGAGCGACGGGTGACTGCCGCGTGGGGAGCCACGGGCGACGATGCCAGCGGTCAGCGTCCCACGAGACCCGGACGCACGGAGCTCCGGTGGGCAGGAGCGTAGACCCCGGTCACTCCTCGATGAAGATGCACTCGCCAGGACACTCTTCGGCTGCTTCGCGCACCGCGTCCTCGTAGCCGTCGGGGACCGCGGCGAGCCCCTCTGCACCCCCCGGGTCGTGCAGCACCTGTCCGTCGTCTTTCACGTAGGCCAGGCCGTCCTCCAGGAGGGTGAAGACCTGAGGGCAGATCTCCTCGCACAGCCCGTCACCGGTGCAGAGGTCCCGGTCGATCCACACCTTCATCGCAGCACTCCGTTCTTGCGGGTCTTGTGACGCAGTCGTGGGTACCTGACCGGGCCCGATCTGCCTCCATCCGCGGCGCAACGCCGCTCCCCTCTACGGTTTCTGGCTGTTGAAGGCTGGAAGCGAGGAGGGAGAACGGCGTGCG
>JAJZBK010000019.1 GCA_021798955.1 Actinomycetes bacterium | reverse complement strand
ATCACTGCCGCCTGGGCCTGGGAGAGGCGCCCCTGGCGCAGCGCCTGGTCCGTCGCGGGCAACGCCGGGAGCCGACGGGCTGTCTCGAGCGTGTCGATGGCAGGACCAAGGCCCGTCCCTGTTGCCTCGGCGATGTGGGCGGCGGCCGACCGGTGGCCGGTGCGTCGCCAGACGTTCGAGACCTCGACTCGGCGGGCGAGCAGGATGCGGCCGCCTGCTGCCAGCTTCTCGACCTCGGCGAACCACCCGAGCAGGCATGCTGCGTCGCTGCCACTCACCCGATCGGGGTCGAGCCCCTCAAGGATGGTCCGGAGATCGTCACGCAGGCGGTGCAACTGGTCGACGAGCATGACCGCACCATGGCACGAGGGTGTACCAGAAGCTCTTACAGGCAGCTATGAGCACCGAAGAGCAACACAACGGAGGAAGCGGGCACTGAGGGAGACTGGCGTCGGAAGGGCGGCGGCGGAAGGGCGGCGGAAGGGTGCGCCGCCCTCAATCGGCGGCAGCGGCCAGCGTCTCGGCGAGCGCCGGGTGCACGAGCATCGAGTCCACGATGTCGGCCACCTTCAGGCCGGCCGTGACGGCGACGGCGAGGACCGGAATGGCAAGGGTCGGCCGACTGGTGTGATGATCGCCGCCGTGGTTGCCACCGAATCGCTCGATCCGATCGCCGACGCCAACGCCAACGGTGCGCCACCTCGCGGCGGGGGGCGCGCGGTGCGCCGAGCTCGGCTCGTCACGGTGCTTGCTTTTGTCGCGCTGGCGCTGACCTACGCCCTGGTCGTCCTGGGCAGCACGGTGCGGGTCACCAACTCGGGGATGGGCTGTCCAAGTTGGCCGCTGTGCTACGGCCAGGTTGGCCTGGTCGGAGGGTTCCATACCCTGTTGGAGGAGTCCCACCGCTACCTCGCCGGCCTCGTGTCGGTGGTCGTCGGCGCCACCGTGCTCGCCGCGTGGCGGACGCCGGAGCGCCGGGCTACTCGAGTACCGGCCCTGGCGGCGGCCTGCCTGGTGGTCTTCCAAGCCGGACTCGGCGCCCTCACGGTCTTCCTCCACAACGCCCCGTGGACGGTCGCCGTGCACCTCGTCACCGGACTGGTGTTCCTCGGCGTGGTGACGGCGACAGCGGTGACCTCGTTGGACGACCGCTCGCGGTTCCGGCTCGTCGTCACCGCCGTGAGCCGATGGACGTGGCTGGCGATTGGAGCAACGTTGGCGCTGCTCGTTGCCGGCTCAGCGGTGGTCGATGGGGGAGCGGCGCGTGCCTGCCCGTCGTGGCCGCTGTGCACCCACCCTGCCCCATTCCACCTCGTTGCCCTGCAGCTGTTGCATCGCTCGCTGGCAGGTCTCGCCGGCATCGCCATGGTGTTCTTCGTGGTGACGTCGTGGAGGCGCATGGCTGGCCACCGTCGGTGGCGGTTCGGAGCAGTCGGGCTCTTGGGGCTGCTGGTGGTGGTGGCCTCCTTCGGCGCGGCGAGCGCGCTCACTCGGGCAGAGCCGGCCTGGCAGGATGCCCACTTGGCCATGGCAGCTGCACTGTGGGCGCTCCTCGTCGCACTCGCCCTGCGCGTCTTGCTGGTGCCCGATCAGGAAAGGTTCGGCGGAAGTCACCTGCCCGCCCATGTCGATGGTGTGCCGGCCGAGCCGTGAGCCGTCTCGTGCCGCCGGATGGGCCGGCGGGGACCGGCTCGACCCGGTAGCCTTCGCCACCGGGCTGGCCCGTGGTCGACAGCGTGCGGCTGCGATCGCGACCACACCTCTGGGACGGGCGCCGGAGGCGGCGCACCCTCGGGCCCGGGGCAGTAGCTCAGTGGTCAGAGCAGGGGACTCATAATCCCTCGGTCGCGGGTTCGATCCCCGCCTGCCCCACCAAGAAAGTGCTGTGCAGAAGGGGTGTTCCGCCCAGAAGGCCCGCCGGAGGCCACAACGTGGTTGCCAGTGTGGTTGCCAGTTGGCGACAGCAGGCGATCCGGGGCGACGCAAGATTTCGGACTCTACGCAGTCAGGCGTGGACGACCTTGTAGGAGCGATACGGCTTCCAGCCATCGTGGCAGGCGACCCCCGTCATCTTGGCCATCACTCCCATGTCGTCGATGGCGACCCGGCCACGTCGGCGGTGGACCATGAGCAAGGTGTAGAGCGAGGAGCAGGCGACGTGCACCCGGTGGAGGCGTCCCTCCACCCGGGCTCCGGTCTCGTCGAAGTTGACGAGCGGGTCGTCTGCCAACAGGTCGGTCACGACCGCTTGGAAGAGTCCGAGCCCGCCGCCCGCCTCGGCCACCATGTTCTTGAGGGCGCCGACGGAGACGGGGATGCCGAGCACGTCAGCGAACAGCTCAGCGAGACGCTCGTAGGGCAGGTGCTGGTAGATGGCGAGGTAGACAGCCAGCGCCCGCACCCTGGTCCGTATCACGCCGGAGCTGTGGCCCCTTTGTTGCTTCGAACAACCTGCCTCGCAAGGGTTGACAGGCGCCGGGGCGCTCCGTCGGGAAGCCCCACCACGAGGAGCAACGAGCCGGCCCGTCGCTTGAAGCCCGTCGCTGCCAGGAGCTGCCCGAAAAGCGGGTGCAGCGGGGAGATCACCCGAACCTCGCACGGCAGCACTCGACTGAGATGTTGCAGTGTGTCGCTGTTCCGTCTGGCACCGGCAAGAGCCATCCGTGCGAAGCACTCGGGCACCAAGGCGTCGACGCCGGCCTGTGTGGCCTGGTTCGGTATCGAGGACCCGGGGGCGCTCTGTCGCGACCCGAGGCGGTTGCGACGACTAACGCCGCCTATTATCGTTAGTCGCGTGGAGATCGTGGCGTTCCAGCGGCTCGCCGAGAGCCGACATCGCGACCCGGACGAGCTTGTCGGGTGGCTCGAAGACGCCCTTGCTCGATCCGCTCCGACGACCGACGACCCTGGTGCCGATTGGACCCAGGCGGAGATCGACGTGCTGGACGCCGAGGGGGTCGATGTTAGGAGTCGGCCGGACAGTCCCGATGTGATCGGCGCCGGGTACCGCCACTACCTCGGCATCCTGGCGTCCGGCCTGTCGGTGGCCGACGTGGCCGCCCGGCTCAACGTGACTTCGTCCCGAGTCCGCCAGTTGCTTAGCCAACGCCGCCTCTATGGCATCCGCCCTCGTGGCCGAGCATGGGTGATCCCGTCTTGGCAGCTTGTCGGCGATCAGCTCCTCCCCGGAGTCGAGCCGGTGAACCAAGCCATCCCCGAGGACTGCCACCCGCTGGCAGTCGACGGTTTCTTCCACACCGAACAGCCAGAGCTAGAGGAGGGCGACACCACCTTCTCGCCGCTCGCATGGCTCCAGCGTGGCGGGGACCCGTCCGTCGTAGAGGCGCTCGCCGGAGACCTCTAGCCGGTGGCTGAACGATGCCCCGAGGCTCCGGCTGTCCTCCCCGAGCCTCGGCCAAGCGAGATCGTCGTCCTGCGATCGCGGGTGGTGCGCATTTTCTTCCGTAGTGGTCCCCACCCGAACGATTGGATGCAGTTCCGCACCATCGGACCACTTCCGACTGCTCGATTCGACCACCACCAACTGGGAGTCCCCGCTGGCGTGATGTACGTCGCCCGACGCGGGAACACCCCAGCGCCGTTGGACGCCCTGGCTTGCGCCGTCGCTGAGACCTTCCAGGCAACCCGCTTGGTCGACACCATGACCAGGGACCCGTGGATCGTGTGGTGGAAACCATCGAGGCCAATCCATCTCCTTGATCTCGGCTCGGCTTGGCTGACCCGCGCAGGCGGCAACCAGGCGCTCTGCTCAGGGGACCGGCGCAGATCGCAAACGTGGGCACGCTCGATCCACGCCGCCGCCAAGCAGTGGTCGAACTCCATCGACGGCCTTTCGTGGCCGTCGAGTGTCCTCGGTCCGGGACGGAACGCTGTCCTGACCGAAGCCGCCGCCGACGCCATCCCCTACCGCCCCGACGTACTACGTCCGCTCCACGACCCCGGCCTTGCCCCGGCGCTCCAGCGGGCGGCCTGGTCGATTGGCTACCTGCTCGCCTGATCTCGGGCGCCACGAGGCGTAAGAGCCGGGATAGAGCCCCACCACGCGGGGGCTCAAACCCGGTGATCCTGCGTGGGGTTGACGTGACCGGCTTCCCACCGGGTGAGGTCCGGAGAGAGGGTAGGGCCCCGCTGGTCGGAGTCGCTTCGCGTCTCGCGCGCCGAGGTCGAGCGCGTGCATGATGGTGGTGGTCTGCCACAGGTCGTCGGCGGACTGCGTCAGCACCCGACATCCCGGGTGCAACCGGCGTTCGGTCGACGGCAGCGTTCGGCGAGGTTGCCCCGGCCGGTCGGTCGAGGAGGGGGGCGTGCCATGAAGCTGAGCCAGCTGCACATCGGTCGGGGGGATCGTGTCCGGCTGAACGACAGGCAGCGGGGAGAGGAGCCGTGAGCGAGCGACCCGGCCCGCCCCGTTCCCCCGCCTCCGAAGCCCTCGCCCGGGCCGTGGCGACGACGACGTGGGCCGCCACCCCGGAGGCCGTGCGGGCCAAGGCGCTCGAGCTGGTCGCGGACGCGATCGCCGTGATCGCCGGCGGGGCGGCTCACGAGACGATGACCAGGCTGCGGCAGGCGACCGCGCCCGCCGTCGGGCCGGCCACGGTCATCGCCTGCCGGGAGGGTGCCGACACCATGAGCGCCGTCCTGCTCAACGGCGCGGCGATCACGGTGCTCCAGCGCCAAGACGGCTACGCCCGCGCCAAGGGCCATCCCGCCAGTCAGCTCCTGCCGCCGTTGCTCGCCGTGGCGGAGACACGCCGCCTGTCGGGTGAGGAGCTCCTCGCAGCCTTCCTCGGCGGCTACGAGGTCGCCGCACGGGTCGGCGTGGCGCTCGGCGGTGTCCCCGAGCACCTGCACGACATCGGCAACTGGGTGACCATCGGGGTGAGCGCCGCCACGGCCTCGCTGCTCGGTGACCGGGACGAGGCGACCATCGCCGCGGCGATCGACGGAGCCTCGTCGCTCGCGCTGTCGTTCGACCGCTTCACCACCGCGGCAGGGGCGACGATGCACCACCTCTACCCTGCGTCGGCTGCGCTCGTCGCGTTCACCGTGGCGCAGGGGGCAGCCGCAGGTCTCTCGGCGCTGCCGGGCAGCCTCGAGCGCTTCTACGCACCGCACCTGGGAAAGGAGCCCACGGTGGACCGCCTCACCGAGGGGATCGACCGTGCCGGCCGATGGGACCACTACGAGCTGCTCGAGGGCTACCTCAAGCTCCACCCGAGCTGTGCCCACCTCCACGGGGTCAACGACGCAGTGGAGCTGTTGGTGGAGAGGGCTGCCTTACGGGAAGAGGACGTCGACAGCGTGGACGTCGGGATCTTCGGCGACGGCGTTCGGATCGACGCCAGCGACCCGCAGAACGACCTGGCGGCCCGTTTCAGCGTCCGGGCGACGGTGGCCGCGGCCATCGTGCACGGACGGCTCGATGACGACGGCCTCGTAGACCTCGACGCCCTGCGGCCCCTGATGGCCAAGATCACGGTCCGGCACGACCCGGCCATGGACGAGCTTGCGCCCGAGGGGCGACCCGGGCGGGTCACGGTCCACCTTCGCGACGGCCGGACGCTGGTCGAGGAGGTGGTCTATCCGAGGGGCACTTCGCGGCTTCCGGCAACCGAGGACGACCGCAAGGAGAAGGTCTTCCATCTGCTCGGCCGCTCCTACGACGACCAGGCGACGCAACGGATCGTCGACGCCGTCACGGCGTTGCCGGACGCGGCCACGCTGGCCGACCTGACTGCTGCCCTGAGGAGCTCGTGACCTCGGGCCTGGCGCTGTCTGCTCACCTGCGCCGCGTCGTGGACCGGCCGGTAGCGTCGACGGGGCTCGACGTCGGCTGAAGGCCGAAGGCTGAAGGGAGCCACGGTCGGTGAGGCGGTGAGGCGGTGAGGCGGTGAGGCGGTGCGACGGTGAGAAGGGATCACGGGATGAGCGGGGCGCGAACCGCTACAGACGACAGCGACCGGTTGGTCCGCACGCTCGCCGGCACCACCTTCCTGCTCTGGCTCGGAGCCGGCGCCATCCTCCCGCTCCTCCCCGAGTACGTACGTCGCCAGGGCGCTTCCGACAGCGTGGTGGGCCTGGTGATGGCGGCCTACTTCGTCGCTGCCGTGGTCTCCCAGTACCCGGCAGGCCGGCTCGCCGACCGGGTCGGTCGACGTCGAGTCCTGCTCGGTGGCCTCGGGTGCTACGCCCTCGGCAGCGCCGCCTTCCTGACGCCCTTCGGGCCGGTCGCCGACGTCGCCTTCCGCTCCTTGCAGGGCATCGGGGCCGGTGCGGTCGAGGTGGCCGCGCTAGCCATGGTCTCCACCGCCGTGCCACCTTCTCGTCGGGGACGGTCGTTCGGCTCGATCTACGCCGGTCAGCTCGGCGGGCTGGCTATCGGTCCTCTGGCCGGCAGCATCGCCGGGCTGGGAGCGATGCACGCAACCTTTGCCGGGGCCGCGCTGGTAGCGCTCGTAGCCGGGGTACCGGTCGTGGTCACGGCGGACGTCGGGCGGTACGGAGCGCGGGCCCGCCGCGTTGACGTGGCACGTTCAGGTGCCGTCCTACGTCGTCCAACGGCCGTCGACGGCGGTGCTGTCTGGTGGCCGGAGCGGGCCAGTACGGCTCGGGATGGGTCGACGTCGGCGGCTCTCGGGCACGCGCGGACGACGAGCCGGCGGCACATCCCGTCCGCGGCCCTGGGGGCGCTGGTCGCCGCTGCCGCGTTCGGGCTCACTATGGGGGTCTACGAGTCGTGCTGGACACTGCTCCTGCTCCGTCGCCACGCGACGGCGTGGCAGGTCGGGTTGAGCTGGACGCTGTTCGCCCTCCCGTTCGCGGCCATGTCGAGAACGGGAGGGTGGCTGGCCGACCACGCCGACCGTCGCTGGCTGGTGGTGGGGTCGCTGACCTCCTCGATCGCCTTCTGCTCCCTGTACCCGTTCGTCCACCCGGTGACCGTGCTGTTGGCGCTAGGTCCTGTCGAGGCGCTGGGCGCGGCCATCGCCTTGCCGTCGGCCCAGTCGCTGCTGACGCAGGGGGCCCGCCCGGGCGCGCTCGGCGCCGTAGAGGGGCTGTTCTCAACCAGTCAGACTGGTGCCGTCGCAGTGGCCGCAGCGTTCGGCGGCGCGTTGTTCGGGGTCTCCACCTGGGCGCCCTTCGTGGCGACCGCCGGTGGTGCCGCGCTGGCGACTGCCAGCCTCCCCGTCGTGTGGCGACGCGTTGCCGGGCGCGTCTCCGACGCCTCCCTCGGAGGTACCTGCGAGCAGGCGACGGGGTTGGCCGAGCCGGTCAGCTGACGGCCCGGCCGAGGGCCCATGCCGCTGGCACGGCCGGGCTGAGCGGCCGGAAGTAGAGCGTCCAGCCGCCGAGCAGTCGGAGACAGCGCCGCCAGAAGCGGAGCCGACGGCGGCAATGGCCAGGACGTCATCGGGGTGGCCGTGCACCCCGGCTACCGTAGGGCGGCCGGCTCGGACAGGTGGAGCAGGTGCAGCAGCCGCCGGACGCGGCGGCATGCCGGGAGGACCGGCGGGACAGGAGCCAGATGGACATCGAGCAGTTCTACAGCGCCGACGAGCGGCGGCGGCGCTCCGCCGAAGTCGAGCTCGGCACGGAGTGGCACGACGCCCGGGGCAATCGTTACGAGCTGTCGTGGGTCGAGGACACCGGCGAGCTCTACGTCATGCTCGAGCGAGTGCCGGAGGCCGACTCGTGGACGCCGTTCGGGGACATCGAGGTCGAGCACGTGCCTGTCGACCAGCTCCTCGTCCGGGTGGTCGGCCACGTGGCGACCCGCCAGGAGCTCGATCGGGTCCTCGAGGGATGGCAGACGGCGATGCCCGGGCCCGATTCGGTGTCCTGGGTTGCCGATCGGCTGCGGCAGCACGGGGTCGCCACCGGCTGACGACCCGTCCCCGTGGGCACGGGTCGGCTCCGACGAAGACGGCGGCGAGCCCGCCATCACACCGGAGCCACAACACCTGCTCAAGTCAGATCGCCTGATGCCGATGAAACGGGTGGTGGAACAGACGATGCAGGGATCGGCGCTGGGGCGGGTGCGAAACGTGCCGGCGGAGGACGGTAGTGGCAGGGCTCGACAGGTTCATCGGGACGCGCTCGGACGTGCGCTCGCCGCTCGTGTGGCTGACATCACCGCGACCTGCCAGCGCCGGTACCACAAGGCGAACCCTGCATTGACGTTCGAGGAGGTAGTGGCCGATCCGCTGTGGCACGTGACCTCGCTGGCGACCACCTCGATCGCCCGGTGGCTCCAGACCGGGGTAGCAGCCGATGCCGACGAGCGGGCCGAGATCGCCTCGGTCGGGGACGCCGCTGCTCGTCAGGCGGAGGTCGTCGACGGACCGTCGGGGCAGGTGATCGGTGGTTCCCTACGGAACCAGGGCCGCCCGGCTGGCACTCCCGCTCCGGCTGGCACTCCCGCTCCGGCTGGCACTCCCGCTCCGGCTGGCACTCCCGCTCCGGCTGGCACTCCCGCTCCGGCTGGCACTCCCGCTCTGGCTGGCACTCCCGCTCCGGCTGGCACTCCCGCTCCGGCTGGCACTCCCGCAGGTGCACCCGATCGACCGGTCACGTCGGGGACGGACGAGCGGCGCCGGGCCTCTCGCCACCTGTCGGTGGCGTTCTTCACGAAGCTCAACTTCTGGTGGAGCGACGCCACCTGTGCCGCCCTCGCCGAGGAGGGCGCCCGCCTGGGCGTGCCCGACGACGTGGTCGCCGAGGCCTCTGCCATGGTGGTGCGGAGCTGTCAGGCGAGCCTGGTCGACATGGCCAAGCGGTACGACGGCGAGCTGGCCACGCTCCAGGAGCGCCTCGCCGACCTGGCTCTCCACGACGCCCTGACTGGACTGGCCAACCGGGCCGTCCTGGTCGAGCGCCTCGAACGAGCCCTCGCCCGGCTGGCCCGCCACCCCGTCGGGCTGGCCGCCGTGTTCATCGACGTCGACAACTTCAAGGTGGTCAACGACGTGCTCGGGCATGCCGCCGGCGATGCCGTGCTGGTCGAGACAGCCAGGCGGCTGACCGACCAGGTCCGACCCGAGGACCTCGTGGCCAGGATGGGCGGCGACGAGTTCGTCGTCCTCTTCGAGGACCTCGCCGATCCGGTCGGCGACGGCCAGCGGATGGGCGAACGCCTACGTGCCGCGGTCAGCGAGCCGATGACCGTCGACGGGCAGCCGCTGTACCTCACCATCAGCGTCGGGGTGGCCGCGGTCTCGACCGAGGGTTGCCGGAGCGAGGAAGTGCTGGCCGAAGCCGACAGCGCCATGTACCGGGTGAAGCGGGCCGGACGCAACCGGGTCGCCGTCGTCGAGGTCGGCAACGGGCCCGGGCCGGTCCGGTTCGCCATGGCAAGTGGCCTGCACCAGGCCATCGAACGCGACGAGCTGCGCCTCCACTACCAGCCCGTGTGCGACTCCCGCAACGGTGCTGTCCTCGGGTTCGAAGCCCTGTTGCGTTGGGAGCACCCCGAGCGTGGGACGATCCCGCCGCTCGAGTTCATCCCCGTTGCCGAGGAGTCCGGGTTGATGGTCACCATCGGGAAGTGGGTGCTCGGCGAGGCGTGCCGTCAGGCCATGGCCTGGAGCGCGGTGTCCGGACGGGTTCCCCGGATGGCCGTCAACGTGTCGGGCCGGCAGCTCGACGACCCGTCCTTCGTCGACGACGTCGCCTCGGTCCTCGCTGTCACCGGTATGCCGCCTGACGCCTTGATGCTCGAGATCACCGAGAGCATCCTGCTCGGTGACCAGTGCGGGTACGAGGAGGTCCTGACCGCCCTGAAGGCGCTCGGCGTGCACCTCTCGATCGACGACTTCGGGACGGGGTACTCGTCCCTCGCCTACCTCCGGCGCTTCCCGGTCGACCAGCTGAAGGTTGACCGGGCCTTCGTCCAAGACGTGTCGGCCCACGGCGACACCCGCATCATGGCCGCGGTGGTCCGTCTGGCCCACGAGCTCGGGCTCGAGGTGGTGGCCGAGGGGGTCGAGACGACCGGCGAGCTCGACACCGTGGCGTCCCTCGGCTGCGACGTCGTCCAGGGGTACCTGCTGGGCCGGCCCGTGCCCGCCGCCTACGTCGACCACGGCCCTCGGCCGGACGTGCGCGCCTCATAGCGCCCGCCCCCGCGCTCGCCCTACGATCCGTCGCCCACCAACGGGTCGAGGCACCAGTCGGGGTGCTCGGTGGCCAGGCGTTCGCGGCGGTAGCGGTTCTCGAAGAGCGCGAGGAGCGCGCCATCGCGGCGCCTGACCACGCGCACGCCGGGCTCGCCCACGAGCGCGTCGGCGGTCGTGGCGTCGGTCAGTCGGGCCTCGCGGAAGCCGGTCTGCTCGAGGGCCACGGTGGTGCCGAACTCGTTGGCCATGCGGTGGACGGCGACGTCGAACTGCATGGGGCCGACCGCGCCGAGCAGCGGTGTGGTGTCGCCCCGGGGATCGGCGAGGACCTGGACGACGCCCTCCCGCTCGAGCTGTTCGAGACCGCGCCGGAACTGCTTGGCACGCGACGTGTCGACGTTCAGCGCTGTGGCGAACAGCTCGGGCGCGAACGAGACGATCGGTGGGAACGCCACCGGCTCCCCCGCATAGAGGGTGTCACCGATGCGCAGTTCCGAGGCGTTGACCAGTCCCACCACGTCCCCCGGGTATGCCTCGTCGATGGTCGTGCGCTCGGCACCGAAGAGGGCCGCCGCGTACTTGGTGGCGAAGGGCCTCCCCGAGGGCTCGTGGGTCGCCACCATGCCCCGCTCGAAACGACCCGAGCACACCCGGACGAAGGCGACGTGGTCGCGGTGAGCGGGGTCCATGTTGGCCTGCATCTTGAAGACGAACCCGGCGAAGGGTGCGTCGAGCTGGCGAGGGACCCCCTGTGCGTCGAGCCGGGCGCTCGGCGGCGGGGCGAGGTCGACCACGGCGTCGAGCAAGTGGCGAACGCCGAAGTTGGTCAGTGCCGAACCGACGAACAGCGGGCTCGACTCGCCGGCGAGGAACGTCTTCACGTCGAGGTCGGCGCCCACCTCGTCGAGCAGGGCACACGCTTCGGTGGCTTGGCTCCACGCCGCGCCCTCCTCGTGAGCCGCCCGGTCGGGGTCGACGACCTCCTCGACGGCCTCGGTGGCGCCGTGCGCCGAGCGCACGAAGCGGACGAAGGTGCCGTCCCGCCGGTCGACGACGCCGCGCAGGTCGCCGGGGTCGCCGACGGGCCAGGTGACCGGGGTCGCTCGGAGGCCGATGCGAGCCTCGATGTCGTCGAGCAGCTCCAGCGGGTCGCGCCCGGGACGGTCGGCCTTGTTGAGGAACGTGAGGATGGGCACGTGCTCGGCCCGGCACACCTCGAAGAGCTTGAGGGTCTGGGGCTCGATCCCCTTGGCCATGTCGAGGACCATCACCGCGGCATCGACGGCGGTGAGGACTCGGTAGGTGTCCTCCGAGAAGTCGCGGTGGCCGGGTGTGTCGAGCAGGTTGACCACGTGGCCTCGGTAGGCGAACTGGAGCACCGTCGAGGTGATCGAGATGCCGCGCTGTTGCTCGAGGGCCATCCAGTCCGACGTCGCCCGCCTGCGGCCGTCTCGGGCTTTCACGGCCCCTGCTTCGAGGATCGCCCCGCCGTAGAGGAGGAACTTCTCCGTCAAGGTGGTCTTGCCGGCGTCGGGGTGGCTGATGATGGCGAACGTGCGACGCCGTGCCGCCTCGGCGAGGATCGGGCCGGGGGCTCCGTCTCCGGCGCCGGTCGGGGCGTCGGCGAGAGCGGTCACTCGGTCGGCTTCTCTGCGTGGCCGCCGAACTGCTGTCGCATGGCCGAGAGCACCTGGTTGCCGAAGTGGTCGAGGTCGCGCGACGCGAAGCGCGAGAAGAGCGCGGCCGTCAGGACCGGAGCGGGAACCCCCTCCTCCACGGCTGCGATGGCCGTCCAGCGGCCCTCGCCCGAGTCGGACACCCGTCCAGCGAATTCGTGCAGGTCAGGGGCGTCGACCAGCGCAGCGGCGGTCAGGTCGAGGAGCCACGAGGCAATGACGCTTCCTCGCCGCCACACCTCGGCCACGGCAGGGATGTCGAGGGTGTACTGGTAGAGCTCGGGGTGCTCCAGGGGTGCCGTCTCGGCGTCTGCGGTGCGGGTCGCTGTCCCGGCATCGGCGTGGCGCAGGATGTTGAGCCCCTCGGCGTAGGAAGCCATGATGCCGTACTCGATGCCGTTGTGGACCATCTTGACGAAGTGGCCGGCACCCACTGGGCCGCAGTGGAGGTAGCCGAGCTCGGCACGTGACGGCTCGCCATCCCGGCCGGGCGTACGTTCGGCAGCCTCGAGCCCCGGGGCGATGGCGGAGAAGATCGGATCGAGCCGCTCGACGACCTCGTCGTCGCCACCGATCATGAGGCAGTAACCGCGCTCGAGCCCCCAGACGCCCCCGCTCGTCCCGACGTCGACGTAGTGGATCCCCTTCGGGCCGACGGCAGCGGCTCGGGACAGGTCATCGCGGTAGGACGAGTTGCCGCCGTCGATGATGGCGTCACCCGCCTCGAGGTGGTCGGCGAGCTCGGCCACGGTCCGTTCGGTGATCTCGCCGGCAGGGACCATCACCCACACAGCCCGTGGTGCCGACAGCTTGGCGGCGAGGTCGGCCAGTGACGACGCGCCGGTAGCCCCATCGGCGACCAGCGCGTCGACCGCGGCCGCGTCCACGTCGTAGACGACGCACGTGTGGCCTGCCCGCTGGACACGACGTACCAGGTTCGCACCCATCCGGCCCAAACCGACCATGCCAAGCTCCATTGCCTGCTCCCTTGTTCGTCGTTCCCGTGGTCGCCCGCCCGCCGGTCTTGTTGGACGAACCTGCCGTCGTCTGGACCGCCCAGCCCACCCTGTGGTCAGCGCGCGCCGGACGACTGCAGTGGGTGCGTCCGGCTGCCGGCCGCTCGTGACCGTCAGGCCCCTCGGTGCGGACACGTGAAGTCCCGAGGGCATCGCAGGGCTCACGACGGCGCGCCCCAGTGTAGGGGCAGGGTGTCCGGCTCTGCCGACCGGGCCTGCCGTCCGGCTCTGCCGACCGGGCCAGCTCTACCGGCGGCCAGCTCTACGGCGACCGGGATCGGATGCCGGGGCCATAGCCTGAGAGTGCCATGCCGACGTCTGACGACGAGCGTCCGACCCCCGTCGCCTCGGGCGAGCACCGCCACCGAGCCTCCTCCGAGCTGATGGGGCTGTCCGAGGCGGCTGCCCGGCTCGGCGTGCACTACATGACGGCCTACCGTTACGTGCGCACCGGTCGCCTGGCTGCCGAACGGCGGGCTGGTCGCTGGCAGATCGAGCTGGGAGACGTGGAAGCGCTCGTCGCCGGCGCTCGGGGTACCGGTCCTGCCGCAACCACGGGCCCCGCCGCAACCAACCGCCGGTCCATCACCAACGGTCGAGCTTTCACCACCGGTCCAGCCAGGGGCAGCAGGGCAGCCATGGGCAACGGCCCAGTCGAGGTGGCAGGCCGCCACCAGGCGCCCCTCCGCCACAGCCGTCTGGCGTCGCGGCTGGTCGCCGGCGACGAGGCGGGGGCGTGGACCATCCTCGAGGATGCCCAGGTGGCGGGTGTCGAGCTTTCCGCCCTCTATGTCGACCTGTTGGCACCGGCACTCGCCGAGGTTGGCGATCGATGGGAGGCGGGAACCCTCGGCGTCGGGGGCGAGCACCGAGCGACTGCGGTGGCGCTCCGGCTCATCGGGCGGCTGAGCCCGCGCTTCGCCCGTCGGGGACGGCGCCATGGGTCGGTGGTGGTCGGCGCGCCGTCCGGCGAGCGCCACGGCATCCCAGTGGCGATGGTCGCCGACCTCCTGCGGGCCGCCGGCTACGAGGTGGTCGACCTCGGGCCCGACGTGCCACCCGCGGCCTTCGTCGACGCCGTCGGGCAGGAGCGTGCCGCCGGACGGAGCTCTGTCGTGCTGGTGGGCGTCACCGTCGCCGAGCATCTCGACGCCGCCCGGGAGGCGGTCACGGCAGCGCGGGCGGCCGGGGCGACCGTGCTGGCGGGCGGTGCAGCGGTGCCTGATGCCCGCCACGCCGCCGACCTCGGGGCCGACGGGTTCACTGGCAGGACGGCGCTCGACGCGGTGGCCGCCGTCGACGCCCGAGTCGGCGGGAGGTCGGAGCGGTCGTGAGGTCGGCGTGCTCCTACGTGGGTCTGGCGTGCACCGACGTGGGCCTCAGCGGACCCGGGTGAGCAGGGGAGGGTCCCAACCCGGCATCGCCAGCACCAGCTGGACATCGCTGATGTGGCGCTCGAGGAAGGCCGCTTCGCAGTAGGCGAAGTAGAGCTCCCACCGGCGTTGGAACCGTTCGTCGAAGCCGAGCGCGCGCACGGCCGGTCGGTTGGCCCGGAGGTTGTCCCGCCAACGGGACAGAGTCTCGGCGTAGTGGCGACCGATGTCCTCCACGTCGACCACGGTCATGGGAGTGGACCGGGAGATCGACCGGACCAACGAGGCGACCGACGGGATGCACCCACCGGGGAAGATGACCTCGGTGATGAAGTCCGAGTGGTTCTTCGCCCGGTCGAAGCTCCGGTCGTCGATGGTGATGGCCTGGATCGCAGCCAGTCCGCCGGGGCGGAGCAGGCGGGCACACGTAGCGAAGAAGGTGTCGTGGCGACGCCAGTCGACGGCCTCGACCATCTCGACGGAGACGAGCTTGTCGAAGGTCCCGGTGAGCTCGCGGTAGTCGCCGTCCAGCACCGTTACCCGGTCGGACAGGCCGGCGGCCTCGACGCGACGACGGGCCAGGTCGAACTGGGCGGCCGAGATGGTCGTCGTCGTGACCCGACAGCCGTAGCGGGAGGCTGCGTGCAAGGCGAGACCGCCCCATCCGGTCCCGATCTCGACGAGGTGGTCGTCGGGTCCGAGGTCGAGCTTGGTGCACAGCCGGTCGAGCTTGGCCCGTTGGGCATCGGCGAGCGTCGCCTCGGGCTGCTCGAAGACGGCACACGAGTAGGTCATCGTCTCGTCGAGGAAGAGGGCGAAGAACTCGTTGGAGAGGTCGTAGTGCGCCCGCACGTTTCGCCGGTCGTCCGCTGCCGAGGGCGGGGCGAGGCGTCGGAACGGGTCGCCCAGCACGGCGCCGAGGTGCCCGATGCGGTCCGAGAGCGCGGTGAGCGGTGCGGTCGATCGCGCCAGCACCCGGATGAGCCCGCAGGGGTCATCGCAGGTGAGCTGTCCGTCGGCGTAGGACTCGGCGAGGCCGACCGAGCCGTGCCGGAGGAGGGCGGCGTAGGCGGCATCGTCGGCGACTCGCACCCGGACTTCGGGCGAACCGGCGCCGAAGGTGTGCGTGCCGAGGCGGTCGTCGACGACGAGGGTCCCGCCCCGGACGTGCCGGGCGAGGAGGCGGGCGGCGCGGGCCGAGGCCCGGTGGGTCGCCGTCACGCCCGGTCGCTCCTGATCTTCCTGCCGGCTCGTCGGGCAGGGTGGGCCGGGCTGGCAGTGCGACCAGGGACGTGCCCGGGGCAGCGGCCTCGGCCCGCTCGGGAGCGGTCGGTCGACCGCTGAGCGGCGTCGGGATGAGGGTAGAAGGGTGCGCCCTTTCGCCACAGGACGAACGCCTGCCAGTAGATACCGGCAGAGACCCGCATTGTCAGGAGCGGGTAGCGGACGAGCACTCGGCTCATGGCCGAGCGTGTCGGCTCGGTCCGAGTGAGCGCCAGCGTGGCGCTGAAGACAGTCTCGCCGTGGTCGT
The DNA here is from genome assembly GCA_021798955.1 of Actinomycetes bacterium. Classification (GTDB taxonomy): domain Bacteria; phylum Actinomycetota; class Acidimicrobiia; order Acidimicrobiales; family RAAP-2; genus JAJZJT01. Next base: position 39,342 of record JAJZBK010000019.1, on the reverse strand, counting down.
GGTCGGTGCTGGCGTTCCGTACATCGTCCACCCGCACCGTGAGCCGCTCACCGGGCGGGGTGCAGGCGAAGCGGTGCGAGAGGTCCATGGGGAGGAACGGAGACACGTGCAGCTGCTTGGGCAGAGCCTGCGGGCCGGTTCCTTCCACCACGTACGCCGTGCGTTCGTGCCATGGGGTGCTCGTCACCTCGGCCACCGTCGCGACCACCCCCTTGCCTGTGCCGTCGTAGCAGAAGTACACGCTGATCGGGTTGAACAGCCAGCCGAACGTGCGCAGGTGGGTGAGGAGGACCACGGGCCCGTCTGTCGTCAGCCCGGTGCGCTCGGTGACCAGCTGGCGGACCGCGGTGGAAAGCGGGACCTCCGGGGGACCGAGGTGGTCGGAGCGCCGGAACGACACGACGTTGCGCCGCTCGGCGGACCACAGCGGATGTCGCCGGCACAGCGCCTCGACCTCGTCGAGGTCGAGGGCCACCATGAAGAGCGGAGCCCGGAAGTGATGCCCGAGGGCGTCGTGCCTGCGGTGGACGACGGTCCCCTCGTAGAGGGCACTGCGCAGTGGCTCCTGCTGCGCTCGTCGCCCGTCCCTGCGCCACCGCCAGGGCACCGTCGTCACAACGGGTCCCCGCCCAGAGCCCGGGCCACCCGCACCCCGCTGACCAGCCCGTCTTCGTGGAAGCCATAGCCCCAGTACGCCCCGCAGAACCACGTCCGGCGGCGCTCGCCCACCAGGTCGTCGTAGCGGCGCTGGGCAGCGACGGCGGCGCGGTCGAAGATGGGGTGGGCGTAGGCGAAGCGCCCGCACACTGCGTCAGGGGCGATGTCTTCGTCGCGGTTGAGGGTGACCAGCAGCTCGCGGCTGGCGTCGACCCCCTGGAGGCTTCGGAGCCGGTAGGTGAGGGTGGCACGGTGAGGCTGGTGTTCGAGGCGGTGGTAGTTCCAGCTGGCCCACGCTCTGCGGTTCCGAGGGAGGAGCCGTTCGTCGGTGTGGAGCGTGGCGAGGTTGGGCTGGTACCGGATCGCCCCGAGGACGTCCCGTTCGAGGTCCGACGGGTCTGAGAGCAGCTCGAGCGCCTGGTCGCTGTGGCAGGCGAGCACGACGTGGTCGAAGTGCTCGGGGCCGTTGGCGGTCAGCACCTCGACGCCGCTCCACGCCGTCCCCTCGGCCAAGCGGGTCACCTTGGAGACCGGGGTGGCCAGCCGCACTCGCCGTCCGAGCGGGGAGAGGACGGCGTCCACGTAGTGGCGAGACCCCCCCTCTACCGTGCGCCAGGCAGGCTGGTCACCCAGGGAGAGCAGCCCGTGGTTGTCGAAGAAGCGAGCGAAGGTCGCAGCCGGCATGTCGAGGAACGTGGACGGGTCGGCGGACCAGATCGACGATCCCATGGGGAGGAGGTACCACTCGATGAACCCACGTGACCACCCTCCCTGGGCGAGGAGCTCGTCGAGCGACCGGGTGTCCGTGCCGTCGGCGAGCAGGGCGCGGGCCGTCCGGTTGAAGCGCACTACGTCGGCGAGCATGCGGAGGAAGGCCGGACGGACGGCGTTCCGGCGCTGCGCCAGCACGGTCGACGGGGAGGTTCCCCGCCACTCGATCCCGCTCGTCTGGTCGGAGACGCTGAAGCTCATGTCGCTGGGCTTGGTCGCCACCCCGAGGCGGTCGAACAGCCGGACCAGCCCCGGGTAGTTGCGGTCGTTGTAGACGAGGAACCCGGTGTCGACGTCGTGGGTGCGTCCGTCTACCTCGACGCGCACGGTGTTGGCGTGGCCTCCGGGGCGGCTGTCGGCTTCGAAGACGGTGACGTCGTGGCGACGGTCGAGCAGGTGGGCGGCGACGAGGCCGGCCACGCCGGTCCCCACGATGGCGATGCGCACGTCGGGTGCTCCTTCGAAGATGGCGCCCAGACGGGGCCTGTCGAGACCGTCTCGACAGTGCCGGCCGGGGACGGGTCCGGTGGTCGTCCCCCTATCCTAATAATTAGTGCTAAATCCGTGACACCGGCCCGGCTCCCTGGCTCAGGTGTCGTCTCTGAAAGGAGCGGCCGTGCCGACCTACGACGCCGACGTCACCACCGAGTGGGCGCCCGACGAGGCGTTCGCCTACCTCGCCGAGTTCTCGTTGGCTGCCGAGTGGGATCCCGGCGTGGCCCGAGCGGAACGTCTCGGTTCCGGTCCCGTGGGCGTGGGCAGCGTCTTCCGCCTGTGGGTCCGCCTTGGCGGGCGCACGACGCGAATCGACTACCGGGTGGTCGCCTTCGACCCCCCGAGACAGGTGGTGCTGGCTGGCGAGAACGGCTGGGTCCGATCGGTCGACACCGTGACGGTCGGCGCCGGCCCCGAGGGCGGTGCACGTCTCCACTACCACGCCGAGCTGACGCCGAAGAGGTTGGCCCGTCTGGCTGCTCCCCTCCTCGGGCCGGCGTTCCGGCGGATCGGTGACCGCGGCATCGCCGGGTTGCGCCGTGTGCTGTCCGGCCCGCGCCCGGTCCGGCACGTCCAGCGCTCTCGATGAGCGGGACCGACCCGTCGGTGACGACGGCAGCCTCATCGGGTCGTCGACTGCCACCGTGGGTCTGCCGGGTTGTCGACGGGGTCCTCGAGGCGTCGGTGGTCGGCAGTTTTTCCCGTATCGGGCCGGATGTCCGACGTCGATGCGAGGGATGGGACGACCCTCCCTCCCTCGACGGTCGCACCGCGGTCGTCACCGGGGCGACGTCCGGGATCGGGCTCGCGGCCGCGATCGGGCTGGCTCGGCTCGGGGCCATCGTTCACCTGGTCGGACGTGAGCCGCGCCGCCTGGAGGAGGCCGTTCGCGCCGTCGCCGCGGTGGCTCGAGGCACCACGGTCTCCTCCTCGTTGGCCGACCTTGCCGACCTCGACCAGGTGCGGGAACTGGCATCAGCAGTCACCGCCCGCCACCGTCATGTCGACGTGTTGGTCCACAACGCCGGAGCGTTGAACCGGCAGCGTGCCACCACCCCGCAGGGAGCCGAGCTCACCGCTGGCGTCCAGTTGCTGGCGCCGTTCCTGCTGACGGGCCTCCTGCTTCCGGTGCTCACCACTGGGCCCGAGCGGGCCCGTGTGCTCACCGTCTCTTCGGGTGGGCTCTATACCAAGCGGTTCTCGTTGGCCGCGCTCGAGCCCGATCCGCTGCACTACGACGGCGTGGCGGTCTATGCACACGTGAAGCGAGCCCAACTGCTCATAGCGCACGAGTGGGCCCAACGGCTTGGCTCCGACGGTCCGGCGTTCCCGGTCATGCACCCCGGTTGGGTGGACACCCCCGGGTTGGCCAGCGGCCTACCGGGGTTCCGACGGTACCTGCGGCCGCTGCTCCGGCAGCCGGCCGACGGTGCCGACACGGTGGTGTGGTTGGCCGCTTCAGCCGAAGGCACCAGGTCGACGGATGGTGTCTGGCTCGACCGCCACCGGCGAGGCGAGCACCGGATCCCAACCACCTGGCTGCCGCCTCGACAGTACGCCGAGGCACGGGCCGCGCTGTGGGCGTGGTGCGTCGAGCGGACGGGCTGGGACCTCGACAGTACGGCGGTGGGGGTGGGCGGCTCGGGCGGCGACCGCTGAGACCTGCCAGGTCGGCGACCGCTCGATCGCTTCGACGGCCAGGCAGCCGCCGATGGCCCTGGCTACGATCGCCACAGAGCGCTGGCGCAGGCCGGCCGTGCGCAGGGGAGGGTCCATGACGTCCTATGACCGCCTGTTCATCGGAGGGGCCTGGGTGGAGCCCTCGTCGTCCTCGGTCATCGAGGTGATCTCGCCGACCACCGAGGAGGTGGTGGGCGCCGTCCCTGAGGCACAGGAGGCCGACGTCGACCGGGCGGTGGCGGTCGCCCGCGACGCCTTCGACCACGGCCCCTGGCCGCGTCTAACGGCTGCCGAGCGCGGGGCCGTCCTTGGCCGGGTGGCCGAGGCGGTCCGCAACGAGGTGGCCCCCCTGGCCGAGCTCATCACCTCCGAGATGGGCTCGCCCGTGTCGTGGGCACAGATGGCCCAGGTGCTGGCACCGTCGATGATCCTCGACTACTACGCCGGCCTGGCGTCCGGCTACGCCTTCGAGTCGGTGCGCGACGGTCTGCTCGGCCCGGTCATGGTGCGCAAGGAGCCCGTGGGGGTCGTCGCCGCGATCACGCCGTGGAACGTCCCGCTCTTCCTGGCTGCCGCCAAGCTGTCGCCGGCGCTGTTGTCGGGGAGCACCGTCGTCTTCAAGCCCGCTCCCGAAACTCCGCTCGACGCCAACCGCTTCGCTGAGCTGCTGATGGAGGCCGGGCTACCCGAGGGCGTGTTGTCGGTGGTGCCGGCCGGCCGCGACGTGGGGCAGCACCTGGTCGACCATCCTGGCGTCGACAAGGTGTCCTTCACCGGTTCCACGGCGGCAGGCCGGAAGATCGGCGCCGCCTGCGGAGCCAACCTCAAGCGCTTCAGTCTCGAGCTCGGCGGCAAGTCGGCGGCGATCCTCCTCGACGACGCCGATCTCGACCAGGCCCTCCCCCTCCTGTTGCCCAACGCCCTGATGAACAACGGGGAGGCCTGTATCGCCCTGACCCGGGTGCTTGTTCCCCGGAGCCGGGCTGACGAGATGACCGAGGCGCTGGTCGACCACGTCCGGGCGCTCACCGTGGGCGACCCGCTCGACCCGGCGACCGAGGTGGGGCCGCTCGTCGCCGAACGTCAGCGCGACCGCGTGGAGGACTACATCCGCATCGGTCAGGAGGAGGGGGCCAAGCTGGCCACCGGGGGAGGGCGTCCGGCCGGCATGGACCGCGGGTGGTTTGTCGAGCCCACGGTGTTCGTCGACGTCGACAACTCGATGCGCATCGCGCGGGAGGAGATCTTCGGTCCCGTCCTGTCGGTCATCCCCTACGACGACGACGAGGACGCCGTAGCCATCGCCAACGACTCCGACTACGGGCTCTGCGGCGGGGTGTTCACGGGCGACGACGACCGGGGCCTCGCTGTGGCGCGCCGGGTCCGCACCGGGGCCTACATGGTCAATTCGAACATCCCCATCGACTTCTCGTCGCCCTTCGGAGGGTTCAAGGAGTCGGGCATCGGCCGCGAGCTCGGTGAGGACGGGCTGGAGCTCTTCTTGGAGAAGAAGACCATCAACCTGCCGGCCGGGTACCGAGTGGCCGGCTGACGGCACCGGATGGCCCAGCCGCACCGGCACCGCCCACGCTTCCCGTGCCCGTCCGGTTCAGGTGGCGGAGCTGGTGGACGCGGACAACGAGGCGACCGGTCGTCCGTGGGCGAAGGTGACGGTGACCGACGGGATGCCGGCAGCGGGTGCGGCTTCGGGGCCGATGCTGTCCGCGGCGACGTCCGGTAGTCGCACGGAGTACCCCTGGGTGTGGGCCAGCCACAGCACCCCGAATTCGAGGGCGAGCTGTTCAAGACCCCCCGGGGGCAGCGACGGGTCGGGAGCGATGTGGAGGACGATGGGCCTGCCGGTGGCGAGCGGGCGGACCGCCGCGTCCACCGCCCGTACCTGGACGGCCGTGGCGGCCTGGACGGGAACCGTGGCGTCCGACCGCTCGGCCACCACGGCGACGGCGACGAGGCCGACGGCGGCGAGGGAGCCGGCGATGGTCGTCATGGCGACTCGTGCCCGCGTTCGTCCACGGGTACCCGGCGCTGACGGCGTGCTCACCGGGCGCCCGTGCAGTCGGGAGTGCCGAGCCCGCCGAAGGAGGGCGGCGGCGGCGACGACGACGGCCCAGGACACGACCGTCCACGTGAGCATGCCCACCACATAGGCCGGCCGTACCGTGTAGCCGAGCGCCAGGATGTCTGCCAGAGGGAAGTGGGCGACGACGGCAACGACCGCCGCACTCAGTGTCAAGGAGACGACGGCCGTGGCGGCGAGGGCGCGTCGCCCGGTGCGCCACGCGACGACGGCGACTGCGGCGACGGCGACCTCGGCCATGACGGCGATGGGGATGCTGCCGGTCGTGTAGATGGCGACGAACTCGTGGAAGGTGAAGCGCTCGATCTGGCGCCACCAGAGGGGCGGGATGCCGAGAGCTGTCCCGAGGGTGTGCAGGGCGCCTACCCAGCCGACGTCGGCGCCGCTCCCGGTGGCCGTGGCCAGGGCGGTCAGGTTGCCGGGGTGCCCGGTGAGCTGCTGGACGACGGTGGCGACCCAGCAGCCGACGGCGACGGCGAGGCCGGCACCGATCGGGGCGAACCATGCCCGCCGCTCGCCGCGCCGCTCGCCAGCGACGCCGACGACGAGGGCCACCGGCAGCAGGAGCGGCATGCTGCCGGCCAGTGAGAGGTGGCACTGGGCGGCGACCGAGCCGGTGAGGACGAGGACGGGGAACCACCAGCGGTGCCCGGTGGCGGTGGCGATGCCGGCTGCAGCGGTGGCGACGTACCAGCACAGACCGATGCTCGGGTTCCAGGTGGGGTCGAGAGCCACCAACGGGATCCCGGCGGCGAGGACCGGGAAGATAGCGCCGGCCACCAGGGCACCGACAGGTCCCGTCGCCCGGTGTGCAGCCACGACCGTCACGGCGACGGCGACGGTGGACCACAGAGCTGCCCCCCACAGGGCCCCCTGCACCGGGTCGACGTGGACGGGAACGGCGAGCAGCCAGTAGAGGAGCGGCCCGAGGTCGTAGGTGGGGTGCCCGTGAGCGGTCGCCAGCGTCAGCTGGCCAAGGAGCGGTCCGTGGCTCCCGAGTGCGAGCCAGCTGCGCTCCGCGATGACGGCGTCGTCGCCGAGCGGCAGCCACCCATGGGCGACGTCGATGACGAGTCCGGCGACGAACGGCGCGGTACCGAGCAGCATGCCAGCCACGACGACCGGCCAGGTTCTCCGGCGAAGCTCGCCTGTCGGTGTCCGACCGGAGGTGGCGGGGTCGTCGAGGGCGGGGTCGAGCCGTTGGCGCTGTTGGTCGACCACGTCGTCTCTCCCCTCGGGCTCCTTGCGCGGACTGGTCGGTGCCACCGCAGCGTGACGTGTACCCAGCGGTGGGCGTGTGCCCCACGGTCGTGAGCACGGGGATCGTACTCCGAGGCCTCGGGTTCGGTTCCCGTCCGATCCGAACGGGCGGGCGGCGTCTCGGTCCACGTCCGACCACGAAGGGGTGCCGCCCCTGTCACCTCTACGATCGAGCGTCCACGAAGCCGCCCGCTGGCGGGGGTGGCACGGTCCGAAGGGTCCACCCGGGGGCGTCCCGCCGGCACCCCGGTCGTCTGCGAGAATGCAGCACTTGAGGGACGAGGTGGAGGAGCAAGGTCCGCAGGCAGTCGGCGTGCCGCTCGGGGGGAGCACCGGGGCAGCCACGTCGGGCCCGACGGGGACGCGTCGCGGCCGGGCGGTCCGCTTCGGCTTCGTCCCCGGGCTCGAGGGTCTGCGGGCGATCGCCGTCCTCGGGGTGATGGGCTACCACGGCGGCCTGCCCATCCTCGCCGGCGGGTTCCTCGGAGTGAACGTCTTCTTCGTCCTGTCGGGGTTCCTCATCACGTCGCTGCTGGTGGGGGAGTGGGGGCGGACCCTCGGCATCGCCCTGAGGAGCTTCTGGGCCCGTCGGGCCCGCCGGTTGCTGCCCGCCCTCTTCGTCCTGCTCGTCGCCGTTGCCCTCTACGCCCGGTTCTTGGCGACACCGGGCGAGTTCGCCGGTCTCCGCCTCGACACGTTGGCCACGTTGTTCTACGTGGCCAACTGGCACTTCATCTTGGCCGGGTCGAACTACTTCGCCCAGACCGCCCAGCCCTCGCCGCTCCAGCACATGTGGTCGCTGTCGATCGAGGAGCAGTTCTACATCGTGTGGCCGCCGGTGGTCCTCGTGCTGCTCCGCTTCGGCCGCCGGCTGCGCCCGTCGCGCCGCCTGGTGCCCCTGCTCACCGCCGCCGTCGTCGGAGCGTTGGCCTCGGCGACCGAGATGGCACTCCTCTACCACGGCCCGTCCTCGGTGATGCGGGTCTACGAGGGCACCGACACCCGCGCCCAAGATCTCCTGGTCGGGGCAGCCCTGGCCGTCGCCATGGCCCTGTGGGCCGAGCACCGGCGCCCGCTGCCCACCTCGGCTGAGGACGCTCCGTCGCAGCGCCGTCGCCGGTCCTCGCCCTTCGTCCCCATCGAGGCCTGGGAGGTCTCCTCGGGCGTCGGTCGGGTCGTGCTCCAGGTGGTGGGCTTCTGCGCTGTCGGCGCCTTCGCCTACCTGTGGTCGCACATCCCTCCGGGCACGCCGGGGCCCTCGTTCTACCGGGGCGGCTACCTCGCCGTCGCCGTCGGGGTGGCTGTTGTCATCTTCTGCGTCGTCACCAACCAACGGGGTGCCCTGTCGCGGGCCATCGGCAACCCTGTCTTCCGTTACGTGGGTCGCATCTCCTACGGCGCCTACCTGTGGCACTTCCCGCTCTTCGAGGTGTTGGACGCTGCTCGCGTCCACCTCTACGGGCTCCCCCTCCTCGGCGTCCGGGTGGTGGCCACCCTTCTCGTCGCCTCGCTCTCCTACGTCCTCGTCGAGCAGCCGATCCGCCGGGGCCGGGTCCACCTGGCCGAGTGGCGTGGGTGGCTGGCGACCGCCACGTCGGCCGTCACCGTGGTGGTCGTCACCATCGTGGCCACCGTGCCGACCGCCGCCGGAGCCGCCGTCCAGGCTCCCGCCACAGGTGCCCTCTACCAGGGCCCACCAGTCCGGGTGACCATGTTCGGGGACTCGGTGGCCTTCACGGCGGCCTGGGCGATGGACGCCGCCGGCGCACCGAAGCACTACGACACCGTCTTCACCGGGGATGCCATCCTCGGCTGCGGCGTCGTGCGCTCCAGCGAGTTCGAGTCGCACGACCACGTCTATGGTCGTATCCCGGCTTGCAACCCGACGGCGCCGACCGACCAGCAGTGGCCGGCCCTGTGGCAGACCGAGCTGGCCCGGAGCAGGCCGAACGTCGTCGTGCTGCTGGCAGGGAGGTGGGAGACGGTCGACTCGTTCATCGACGGCCGGTGGCTCCACGTCGGCGAGCCCGCCTACGACGCCATCCTGCGCTCGTCCCTGCGCCAGGCCATGCGCGTCGGCACCTCCACCGGGGCGCTCATGGTCGCCCTCACCTCGCCGTGCTTCGACACGGGTGAGCAGCCCAACGGCCAGCCGTGGCCCGAGGACTCGCCGGCCCGCCTCGACCGTTACAACGCCATCCTCCGCCAGGTCGCAGCCGAGTTCCCCCGCACGGTGACCGTCGACAACTTCGGCGCCCAGGTCTGTCCCGGCGGGCACTTCGCCACCACGGTGGACGGGGTCCGTCTGCGCGAGTCCGACGGGATCCACTTCGTCTTCCAGGGGCCGGGCACCTCGGCTGCCGGTGAGTGGCTGGCTGCTCACATCTTCCCCGAGGTGGTCAAGGTGGGACGGTGGCAGCAAGCCGGTGACGGTGTCGGAGGCCGCCCGCTCACCGTCTCGGCACGGGTGCCGTGAGCCCCGGAGCACACGGCTCCGGCGGCGCGTCCCGCCACCGACGCCGCGGCCGTCTGGCGCGGGGTCATCGTCACTCAGGGAGCACCGGGGTAGCCACGTCGGGCCCGACGGGGACGCGTCGCGGCCGGGCGGTCCGCTTCGGCTTCGTCCCCGGGCTCGAGGGTCTGCGGGCGATCGCCGTCCTCGGGGTGATGGGCTACCACGGCGGCCTGCCCATCCTCGCCGGCGGGTTCCTCGGAGTGAACGTCTTCTTCGTCCTGTCGGGGTTCCTCATCACGTCGCTGCTGGTGGGGGAGTGGGGGCGGACCCTCGGCATCGCCCTGAGGAGCTTCTGGGCCCGTCGGGCCCGCCGGTTGCTGCCCGCCCTCTTCGTCCTGCTCGTCGCCGTTGCCCTCTACGCCCGGTTCTTGGCGACACCGGGCGAGTTCGCCGGTCTCCGCCTCGACACGTTGGCCACGTTGTTCTACGTGGCCAACTGGCACTTCATCTTGGCCGGGTCGAACTACTTCGCCCAGACCGCCCAGCCCTCGCCGCTCCAGCACATGTGGTCGCTGTCGATCGAGGAGCAGTTCTACATCGTGTGGCCGCCGGTGGTCCTCGTGCTGCTCCGCTTCGGCCGCCGGCTGCGCCCGTCGCGCCGCCTGGTGCCCCTGCTCACCGCCGCCGTCGTCGGAGCGTTGGCCTCGGCGACCGAGATGGCACTCCTCTACCACGGCCCGTCCTCGGTGATGCGGGTCTACGAGGGCACCGACACCCGCGCCCAAGATCTCCTGGTCGGGGCAGCCCTGGCCGTCGCCATGGCCCTGTGGGCCGAGCACCGGCGCCCGCTGCCCACCTCGGCTGAGGACGCTCCGTCGCAGCGCCGTCGCCGGTCCTCGCCCTTCGTCCCCATCGAGGCCTGGGAGGTCTCCTCGGGCGTCGGTCGGGTCGTGCTCCAGGTGGTGGGCTTCTGCGCTGTCGGCGCCTTCGCCTACCTGTGGTCGCACATCCCTCCGGGCACGCCGGGGCCCTCGTTCTACCGGGGCGGCTACCTCGCCGTCGCCGTCGGGGTGGCTGTTGTCATCTTCTGCGTCGTCACCAACCAACGGGGTGCCCTGTCGCGGGCCATCGGCAACCCTGTCTTCCGTTACGTGGGTCGCATCTCCTACGGCGCCTACCTGTGGCACTTCCCGCTCTTCGAGGTGTTGGACGCTGCTCGCGTCCACCTCTACGGGCTCCCCCTCCTCGGCGTCCGGGTGGTGGCCACCCTTCTCGTCGCCTCGCTCTCCTACGTCCTCGTCGAGCAGCCGATCCGCCGGGGCCGGGTCCACCTGGCCGAGTGGCGTGGGTGGCTGGCGACCGCCACGTCGGCCGTCACCGTGGTGGTCGTCACCATCGTGGCCACCGTGCCGACCGCCGCCGGAGCCGCCGTCCAGGCTCCCGCCACAGGTGCCCTCTACCAGGGCCCACCAGTCCGGGTGACCATGTTCGGGGACTCGGTGGCCTTCACGGCGGCCTGGGCGATGGACGCCGCCGGCGCACCGAAGCACTACGACACCGTCTTCACCGGGGATGCCATCCTCGGCTGCGGCGTCGTGCGCTCCAGCGAGTTCGAGTCGCACGACCACGTCTATGGTCGTATCCCGGCTTGCAACCCGACGGCGCCGACCGACCAGCAGTGGCCGGCCCTGTGGCAGACCGAGCTGGCCCGGAGCAGGCCGAACGTCGTCGTGCTGCTGGCAGGGAGGTGGGAGACGGTCGACTCGTTCATCGACGGCCGGTGGCTCCACGTCGGCGAGCCCGCCTACGACGCCATCCTGCGCTCGTCCCTGCGCCAGGCCATGCGCGTCGGCACCTCCACCGGGGCGCTCATGGTCGCCCTCACCTCGCCGTGCTTCGACACGGGTGAGCAGCCCAACGGCCAGCCGTGGCCCGAGGACTCGCCGGCCCGCCTCGACCGTTACAACGCCATCCTCCGCCAGGTCGCAGCCGAGTTCCCCCGCACGGTGACCGTCGACAACTTCGGCGCCCAGGTCTGTCCCGGCGGGCACTTCGCCACCACGCTCGACGGCGTCCAGATCCGAGACGGCGACGGCGTCCACATCGTGCCGACGCCGGCCGCCGGCCAGTGGCTGGCCGAGCGCCTCCTGCCCGAGGTCGTGGAGGTAGGGCGGTTGCAGCAGGCCGGTGGGCACTTCGACGCCGGCCACCTTCCCGTGCACGCCGCCGCCTCGGCCGGGTGAACGCTGCCGGGGCGCGTCGAGGGTGCTGGTCGGGCCCAGGTCGGGCCCAGGTCGGCACGGCCTGCCCGTTATGGGTCGGCCGACGTCGAGGTCAGGGTGCTGACGAGACGGGCGCCGGGGGTGGGGCCGAGGACGGCGGCGGCGGTTCGCCACCGACCGACGCGTTGGCGACGGCGCACTGGGCCCGGAGGGCCGTGACGAGGTACTGCTCGGGCACGCGGTTGCTCTCCGACACCGTGGTCATCAGTGCCTGCCACTGACCGTTGGCGTCGGCCGCCTCGGCGGCCAGTGGTAGTGCTTCACGGAGCTGGAGGTAGGCCCGTTCGCGCAAGGAGGTGGCCACCGACCCGTCCGAGCGTGCCGCCTGCTGGAGGAGGGAGAGCGACCTGCCGATGTACGTACAGGCCTGCCTGGCCTGGACGGTGCCCCCCGACTGGCCGCAGGCGGTGAGCCCAGCACCGAGCGCGACGACGAGGCTCAGCCCGGCCGCGACGCGCCTTGGGCGCCGGCGCGGTCGCACCCGGTCAGCCGAGCCAGCTGCTGGCCGAGTCGAGCAGGTAGCGGCTGACGGCCAGGCAGCGGTCGAAGACCTCGCAGAGCATCTCCTCGCCAGCGAGGATCCGGGCGAGCGAGACAGGTGACCGGGCGACGATGGTGAGGCGACGTTCGGCGGCATCGGTGGCCGAGGCGTAGGAGTCGATGGCGGACACTTCGAGTGGGAGCTCGATACCGCCCACCCCCGCCAGGTCGATGGCCAGACGAAGGAGGTCGGGCCCGTTGGGCAGGGGAGGGAGCGCCCAGGTGAACGTCAGGGGGAAGTGGAACTCGTCAGGAGGGTCCTCGTCGTCCCTGAGGGCGAAGACGACGTCCTCGAACGAGAGCAGGGTGCGCGGGTCGACCTCGAGGGCGAGGTGGAGATCGAGCGGCCCACCACAACCGTCTTCGGGGTGAAGGTCGACCTCCCACACCTGGCGCAGGGAGTACGTCTCGACGAAGTGCCGTTCGTCGTGCACGTGGAACCCGTGGTCGACCGAGTGGTCCTTCAGGTCGGCCACGTAACCGGCGACGTCGATGACTGCCACAGGGGAGGGAGCCTATCGCTCATCGGGGCAGGCCGGCTCAGGTGGGACCTCAGATCGGGGCGCCTCGGCCGAGCGGCCCGTGGTGGACGGCAAGCACATCGGTGGGCACCGGACATGCTCCCCGCTGGGGAACATGCTCCCCGCTGGGGCGACCGTTCTGGCGGTTAGGGTCTCGTCGATGGACGACGCCGAGCTGGTCGAGGTACTGCGGGACGCGGCGAGCAGGGTTGGCCAGGCGCTGGCGGCACTGGACGACTGGGGTCTTGCCGGCACCCGGGCGGGTCAGTACCGCTCGGACCTGGTTGCCGACCGCGCTGCTGTGGACGTGCTCACCCAAGCCGGGCTCGTCGTGCTCTCCGAGGAGTCGGGGCTGACCGAACCGGCAGGCACGAGGGCCAGTGCCGGTAGGCGGCTCGTCGTCGTCGTCGACCCGGTGGACGGCTCGACCAACGCGGCGCGCCACCTGCCGTGGTACGCGACCAGTCTGTGCGCGGTGGACGAAGCTGGTCCTCGAGCAGCGGTCGTGGTGAACCAGGCCTCCGGGGTGCGCTACGAGGCGGTGCGCGGCGCAGGTGCCACTCGTGACGGGGCTCCCATCCGGCCTTCGGGATGCGACACCCTCGGCCAGGCAATCGTCGCCATGTCGGGGTATCCCCGCCGCTACCTGGGCTGGTCGCAGTACCGGAGCTTGGGGGCCGCCGCCCTCGACCTGTGCGCCGTGGCCGACGGCGCGCTCGACGCCTACGCAGTGGTGGGTGGGTCGGCCCTGGGCAGTTGGGACTACCTGGGCGGCATGCTCGTGTGCACCGAGGCCGGAGCGTCGGTGTCCGAGCTCTCCGGGCGCACCCTCGTGACGCTCGAGCACGGCGACCGCCGGACACCGGTGGCCGCTGCGACACCTGAGCTCCTCGGCGAGCTGGCCGCTGCCGTGGTGGGCGCCGAGCCTGCTGCGCCCTGAGCCGGTGTGGCGACCCCGTTGGCGTTGTCGGCGGGGTAGAGCCGGCTGCCCCGTGGGGTTCAGCTCGTACCGTGTCGAGGGCTGGTGGCCGGAGGTCGGATGACAAGCGGCCACAACCGCGGGGCGAGCCAGGCATAGAAGCGTTCGGCGACCGCTCTGGAGGCATTGCCGGCGAACACGTTGCCGGGGGCGAAGGACGGCGTGTGCACGCCGTCGGGGGTACGGACCTGGACCCCGTCCACGTACTCGGTGAACCGTCCGGTGGGACAGAGCATCGAGCCGTAGGGGATGACGCTCACCGAGCGCGGGTGCTCACCTGCCACCTCCTCGAGGAGCCGGTTGTAGATGGACCGTCGGCGCGCCGAGTCGCCCGGCGCCGGTGGTTTGCCGTAGGGGAAGTTCTGGTCCATGCACGGCATCGTCAAGAGGTCCACGTGGGCGCCGTGCGCCGTACCGAGGGCGACCACCCGGTTGAGCTGGTCGACTTCGTAGCGTTGGAAGCCTGGCTGCAGGATGTCGCGCCAGCGCCCGTTGATCAACAACGACTGGGTCTCCCAGTGCCCGGCCAGGAACAGCACCTGGTCACCTGGCCGCGTCCCCGCCAGCCGACGCTGGTCGAGGGCCGGCCACTGCTGATCCGGCGGGGTTGCCGAGTTGCAGGCCGGGAACATCGGTAGCCCCGGCGTGCCTGGCGTCCCCGTTGCCGAGGTCGCGATGGCGAGGCCGCAGCCGAAGAGCCCGCCGTTGACGACGACCGTGCCGGTCGGGGCGGTCGCGGCGAGGGCGTACCCGAGGGTGAGGGCGGTCGAGTCGCCCAGGACGACCACCTCGGGCGGCGGCGGGACGGCGCGCCGCGGCGCGAACCGTCGAGCCGGAACCGCCGCCGAAGCGGGTGCCGTGGAGAGCAGGAGGACCGCCACGGTCGTGCTGAGGGCGATGGCGCCTGGCCCGAGTGCCCGGACCGTGCGCCAGAACGTCTGGCGCAGCACGGGGCGCTCGACGAGCAGGTAGCTCACCGAGGCCACGGCCAGCGAGGCGCCGAGGCGGAGGAGGTCGAGGGCCGCACCGGAGACCCCGGTCCGAGCAGGCGTCAGGACCAGGAGCACCAGGATGTGCCAGAGGTAGAGACCGTAGGAGATCGTCCCGATCCAGCGGATCAAGCGGCGTTCGAGCAGCCAGGTCAGCGGCCCCTGTGGCGCGAGGACCACGGCTGCTACCAGGCACGTCGCGGCCACGGAGACGAGGAGGAACCCTCCCTGGTAGAGGAAGGGTGATTGCCCGTTGACCGAGTGCACCAACCAGGCGAGCCCGACGAGGCTGGCCGCCCCAAGGGTGGTGGCAGCCCAGGTGCCGGTAGTGCTGCGGGTGCGAGGGGCGAGGGCGCGGGCCTTGGCGACGACTTGGGGCGAACAGGCGAACAGACAGGCCAACGCGACGCCGACGAGCAGGCTCTGGGCATGGGTGTCGGTGCCGAAGTAGAGGCGGGTCGTCGCCGTGTGTGGACGGAACCGAACGGCCATCTCGGTGGCCGAGGCCAGTGCACCGAGGCCGGCGAGCGAGCCGAGGACCACGACGGCGCGGTTGTTCCGACGCACGAAGCGCAGTACGAGCACCGTGACGATCGGCCAGACCAGGTAGAACTGTTCCTCGATGGCCAACGTCCACGTCTGCGTGAGCGGCGAGCGCACACCGGTGGCGACGAAGTAGTGGGTGCTGGCGGCGATCTGGTACCAGTTCGAGAAGAAGCCGAGTGCCGAGAGCGCCTGGAGGCGGAACTCAGGGTAGGCCCCTGGTGGGGCGACAAAGCGGACGTAGAGGCTTGCTGCCACGATGACTAGGACGAGACAGGGTAGAAGCCGACGGGCGCGGCGGGCCCAGAACGCTCGTAGCCGGATGCGCCCGGCACGGCGGTGCTCGGCCAGCAGCAGGGTGGTGATCAGGTAGCCCGACAGGGCGAAGAACAGGTCTACGCCGAGGAACCCACCAGGGAGCCCTGCGAACCCGAAGTGGTAGCCCATCACGGCGAGGATTGCCAGCGCGCGTAGGCCGTCCAAGCCGGCCAGCCGATCCGTCCCCCTTCCTCGACGCCGGCGGTGGGCTTCCCGGTCCGACGCCGTGGCGCGAGCCCTGTCCGTCGACGTCGGAACGGCACGGGTGTCCGGTGAACTGCCGTTCGTCACGTTTCTCGAGCGAGTATTCGGGACATCGCCGCCTCCACGCCTGTGGTCCACCCCGCACCGGCGGCCGATCGCCGACCGGCACCGTTCTGCCGCGACCGCACAGTGACCGCACAGTGACCGCACAGTGACCGCACAGTGACCGCACAGTGACCGCACAGTAAGTGCCGGAGCGTAGTCAGCGGTTGGCCCGGAGCGTCGTCGCCTGCCGCTTGCCGCCGCCGCTTGCCGCCGCCGCTTGCCGCCGCCGCTTGCCGCCGCCGCATGGAGTGCCGAGGGGCGGGGGCGAACCGGGCGTCGAGAGAGGAGCCAGCGTGTCGTCGGGACGCTACCGTTGGTCCGCCGGGCGCTTAGCTCAGTTGGTCAGAGCAGCTGGCTTACAACCAGCAGGTCGTCGGTTCGAGTCCGGCAGCGCCCACAAGTTGCGGCACAGCGCGTGACGCCGACGTGGGGGCGGTGTGGCTGGGGGTGGCGTTCGGATCGGTTGGGGGGCCGCTTCGCATGAGGTAGGCCGGGCGTGTGGCACCGGGCACTTCGACAACTGAACCTGGCGAAACTGCAGGACCGATGGTGGTACCTTGCGGAGCGGGTGGGTGGTTGTTTGGGTATAGACTAGAAAATAAACTGTGGGAAGGTGCGAGATGGTAGAAGAGGAGCTGCAGCGGGAGGCTCGGGCGCTGGGCGACCCGACCCGTCACCGCCTGTTCCGCTACGTCGCCGAGGCTCCCGGCCCGGTCGGTGTTGCAGAGCTGACCGACTTCGTCCAGCTGAACCACAACGCGGTCCGCCAGCACCTGGCGGTGTTGAAAGACGCCGGTCTGGTCGTCGAGGAGATCGAAGAGCGTTCCCGCCCGGGTCGGCCGCGTCTGCTCTACCGGCTCGCACCCGAGGTGGCAGGACGCTGGGGCACCCCGGGCGCGTACGCATGGCTGGCGGGTCTGCTCTCCGATGCGGTGCGCCGTCATCTCGAGCCACGCCAGGTCGGACGACAGGAGGGCCATCGCCGGGGGGCGGCGCTCGCCGGCACCGGAGAGCCCATCCGTGTCCTAGAAGCCGAGATCGAACGGCGCGGGTTCAGGCCGACGCGGGTCGAGCGGGGCCGCGTGGTCGACTTCGTGCTCAGACGATGCCCGTTCGCCGAAGTGGCGGGAACGGACCCGGACACGGTATGCCAACTGCACCTGGGCTTGGTCGAGGGTTTGGCCGAAGGCCTCGGTGGCCTCGAGATCGGGAAGCTCGTGGCAAAAGACCCGCTCCGGGCAGGATGCCGTCTCACCGTTCGACGCCAGGGCGTATTGGCAGGAGCCCATCCTTGATGTGGGTCGATCGACGTTCGTTCTTGTAGCTCGCCCTGCTAGCTCGCCCGACGGACCCTCCAGGCATCAGCAACGCACAGCCCCGCGCCCTTCGGTGGTTCTGCGGAGGTGACCCGGTCCTCCGCACGGCACTGACCGAGTGGCTCAGCGTGGCGCTGCCCATCATTGGAGCGCCGATGGGAGAGATCGCTCATCGTGGGAACGTCGTCCGTGCATCGCTCGAACTCGCCGAGCCCGGTGGCGCACACCAGGGTTCAAGTCGGCCGGATGGGAGAACAGCAGGCCCCAGTCGCCGCTCGGGTACTCGTGTAGGCCGATGCACCCTTCGGTCGTCTCGGGGGTGAAATCGGGGGCGGTGTCGCCCAACTGGACCGCCGTCGGTCTTCCTCGACCCGATTGTCGACCTTACACTAGTAAATCAAGCAATAAGCTCTGTTGTGGATCTGAACTATCGGCTGTCGAGGTGCCGTGAGCTGGCCTCGGAGCTGGTCGTCACGGCCGGACACCGACTCAGGGAGGTGCGTCGATGGATGCTGAAGACACAGAGCAGGCGCTGGGTGGGGATCCGGCATGCTGGGCGCACCTGATCTGCCCCGAATGCGGGGCCTTCGAAACCCAGGGGCATCGTGAAGGCTGTCGTTTCGGGCGCCCGGACGGGTTCAGTTCCGGGCCGACCGCCGAGGATTGAGAAGCCGGCCGGCGCGACCGTTACGTCCCTGGTGACCCAGCCAGCTCGGCGAGGTCGATGTCGGGGTCGGCCAGGCGCGACGCATCGGTCGGTCGGTCGGTTCGCACGAGCGCCTCGATGGCGTCCGCAGCGTCCCACACATTCGCGTTCATCACCGCAGCTACCGTTCCGCTGCGGAGCCAGAAGCAGAGGAACGCCCCACTGGCGGGGTCGCCTCGGAAGACGACCTCGTCGTAGGTCGGGGCCCAACCGCGGTACTCCATGCCCAGGTCGTACTGGTCGGAGAAGAAGTACGGGGTACGGTCGTAGACCACGTCGCGGCCGAGCATGGAGCGAGCGGCGACCCGGCCCTGGTTGAGCGCGGCCGACCAGTGCTCGAGGCGGATTCGGTTGCCGTAGCGGGGGTGGTAGGCGTTGGCAACGTCGCCAGCGGCGAAGACCCCGGGTGAACTGGTCTCGAGATGCTCGTCGACAAGGACGCCATTGTCGACGGCGAGCCCGGCGGCCTCAGCCAGCTCGACCCTCGGGGTGACGCCGACCCCGACGACGACGACGCTGGCCGGAAGAACCGTGCCATCAGAGAGCCGGACCGCTTCTGCGGACTCGGACCCAACAATGGCCTCGATGCCGACGCCCAGGTGGAGGCCGACCCCGCGGGCCGCGTGCAGGTCACGATAGACGGCGCCGATCTCGGGGCCGAGGACGCGTTCCAACGGGACAGCGGCAAGGTCGACCATCGCCACGCTGGCACCGAGCTGGCGGGCCGACGCCGCCACCTCCGCACCGATCCAGCCGGCCCCGACCACCACCACCTGTGCCGAGGGGCCGATCGCCTGGCGGAGCCCATCGGCATCCTCGACGCTCCGCAGGTAGAGCACGCCGGGGAGATCGGCTCCGGGGACGGAGATGCGTCGCGGGGTGGCTCCGGTGGCGAGCAGCAGCCGGTCATAGCCAAGCTCCTCGCCCGACGAGAGCGCGATCGAGCGCTTGCCCGGGTCGATAGCACGGACTGGGCTCGAGGTGCGCAGCTCGATCTCGTGCTCGTCGTAGAACCCGGCGGGGTGGACCGCGGCGGCGTCGAGGTCCTTCTCCCCTCGGAGGTACTCCTTGGAGAGCGGTGGGCGCTCGTACGGACGGCTCGCTTCCTCGCCGATCAGCACGACTCGCCCGTCGAAGCCCTCGGCCCGCAGGGTCTCGGCCGCCTTGGCGCCGGCGAGGCTAGCCCCGACGATGACGAAGGTCTGCGTGCCCTGTGGCATGGTTCCTCCTTCTCAACCCAGCTTGCGTCGCTGTGTCAGCGGCGCGCCATCGCAGTCATCCACCGGGATCACCCGGTACCTGACGTCGAGCCGGGTGGTGTTGGGCTTCGGCCGGTCATGGCACGCCCTCCTCGGCGCGAGTGTCTCGTGGGTCAACCCGGGCACGCCTCACAGGGGCACCCCGCGCATCGGTTGCCGACGGGCGATGAGCGCCCGCATGAGAGCAGCACCCATCAACGCGAGCACGGCGACCCACGCGACGATGCCGACCCATACCCACACCCTGGCGATCGACGCCATGAACCCGAGCCCAGGGACGTGCCCGAGGCTGTAGGACGCGACGGTGTACATGCCGAGGGGGAACACGACGTTCCACAGTCTCGGCTCGTACGTGCGCGGGTAGCTGCGCAGCACGTAGCGCCAGAAGCCCAGGAGCACAAGCAGGGGGATCCACCAGGTGCCGAACGCCCACAGGACCACCGACGCGCCGGTGACGAAGGGTCGCAGCAGCGCCACGAGCACCATCGCCCGCGGGTCGTGGAGCACGAGGATCCCCGCTGCCGCTCGGACGCTGATAGCGGTCGCGCCCATGGCGATCCAGTAGGCCGGCCCCATTTCGGCGGGAGTGACCTCGATCAAGAGGAGCCGCAGGAAGATGATGACGATGAGGATCAGGTAGAGCATGACGCCGAGCCCCCACAGGCAGACCGCTATAACCGGCAATTCGGCCCGGAGCCACGATGCGGGGGCGCTCGGGGTGACGGCAGTCGCGACGATCGACAGTGACTGGGTGGCGACGACCCACACCAGCCACGTGCCGTTGATCTCGCTGAGCACTGGTCGCCGGGCGGCGGCGACGATCGACCACGGCAGCGCGTAGGTGAGCCCGACCCACACGACGGCCGCGGCAGCACCGAGAGCGAAGGCAACGAGGGGATCGCCGGCCAGCACGAGGCGGACGGCGAGCACATCGGTGCCGGCGACCACCGTGAAATAGGCCATAGCAGTGGTCGGATCGGCCACGCTCTGGCGGACAAAGGGCCGGTAGAGCGCGAAGCGCGCCGCGTAGGCGAGGACGAGCGCTACAAACGCAGCCACCGTCACGCCGAGGATGACTTGGGAGAGCAACTGGTCGCCGAGGAGGTCCGCACCGATCGAGACGATGCCCGTCGCCATCACCCAGGCGAAGTACCCGGGGTCGAGGGTCGCGATCGCCCTGGGCACCAGACCGTCTGGCAGCGGTAAGGAAGCGGTGGCCTTCTGCTCCTCTCCTCGTCGGTCATCCAAGCGGTCGGGGTCGGGCGGGGCTCCTGCTCGGGGTTCGTCTGATGGTCGTAGCCAGTTCACTGTCCCGCCCCATGGTCAGTGGTTGCCATCGCGGATCCTTGCTTGATGTCGACCGCGCTCAATAGTGCGCACCGATGCGCCGCCACCGGCGCCCACTCGTCCCCGGCTCGTTGGGCCGGGTGGCGCGGCGACTGCGGTAGACGACAAAGGGCCGCCACATGTACCAGACCGGGGCACTCCAGGCATGTACGAGCCGGGTGAACGGCCAGGCAGCGATGATGAGCCATGCCAGGCTCACGTGGACCTGGTAGAGCACTGGTGCGCCCACAATGGCATGCACGTTGGGGTTGCCGGCGAAGAGACTGCGGAACCACACCGACACGGTCGTGCGGTAGTTGTAGCCCGCACCGAGGAGGTTGACCCCCGTCGTCATGGCCATGCCGAAGACGACCTCGATGAGTAGCAAGACCAGAATGAACCAGTCGACTGGGCTGGTCGTGGCGCGGACCCGAGCGATGAAGATCCGCCTGCCCGCCAGGATGGCGATACCGACGAGGATGCCGACGACCGCGATGGTCCCTGCGGTGGCTGAGAACCATCGGTACACCGGTTCGGAGATCCCGATCGCTTTGGTCCATGACGCAGGGACGAGGATCCCGATGACATGGCCACCGATGGCGAGGAACGTCGCGTAGTGGAAGATCGGACCGCCCCAGCGGAGCCACTGTTTCTCCTGGAGCTCGGTGGAGCGGGTGGTCCAACCGAACTGGTCGTAGCGATATCGCCAGATGTGCCCGACGACGAAGACCGCGATCGCGACGTAGGGGATCACCGCCCACCAGAAGAATTCGAGGCCCGAAACGCCGTTCATCTGCGAGTCGATCCCATCGTGACGCCTTGGCCGAGGACCTCGGGCGGGGCGAAGGGCTCGAGGCCCACCCTCTCCGACGGCGGACCGTCCGTCCGGTACCGGCGCAGTGCCTCGCGATCGGTCCGCGACCGTCCGGGAAGGACACTTTGCACAGCAGCGACTGCGTCGGCATACGGGCTGTTCGCGTTGACGAGCGCGCCATGCAGAGCGTCGAGGGCCATGCGATGCTCGCCGAGCACGGTCGCACCGGCCGTGCTCGTCGCAGCCAACTCCAACAGCGCAGGGAGGTAGTCGGGAAGCTCGCCGGGCACGATGCCAAACCCGGCCTCGCGGAAGGCCTCGACCAACGCAGTGAGTGCCATGCCGCGCTCGCGGGTGTCGCCGTGACGGTAGTAGGTGAGGTACAGGCAGACGCCGCGGGAGAGGTCGAAGACGTCCACGTAGGTCTTCGCCGCCTCCACAACCGGCATCGCCTCCAGCCATTCGACAACCGCGCGGAGCTTGGAGCGCGCCGAGGTGCCCGGGAGCCTCTCGAGTGCCTCCTGCACCGCTGCCAAGTCGCTGGTGAACTCCCGGTCGGGGTAGCTGAGCAGTACCGATGCGCAGCCGAAGACCGTCGCTGTTGCCTGAGGCCTCATGGCGCACCGCCAGCGCCGGCCAGGCCGACCGACCCGGATGCGGGGTGCTCGGAGATCCGCAGGTGCAGCCTCCCCTTCGGATCGCGCCCGGCGACGGAGGCGTCCGCCGAGTCCAGACGCTGAAGGTGGAACCCGGGCACCGCCTCAGTGTCACTACCCTCTCCGCCCATGCCCGGTCCACCCTCACCCTCGAGTGAGCAGCCCGACAGGTCGTGCTGGGCGAGGAGGCGTCCGGCGTCTTCGGCATGCGCTGGGGGCACGACGTAGCGGTCCTCGTAGCGGGCGATGGCGAGAAGCCGGAACAGGTCGGAGGCCGCGTCCTCGCTCAGCCCGACCTCGGCGGGATCGACGCCAGGGTGGGTTCCGAGCTGATGGGCACGCATCACCGTCCGCACCATGGCGAGGCGGCGCAGGGATAGCCGGACGGGGCCGGCGTCGCCAGCAGTGAACAGGTTGGCGAGGTACTCGACCGGAATGCGCAGGGCGTCGATGGCGGCGAAGACGTTCTCGGCGGTGTCGTCGTAGCCGGCCGCTGCGGTGACATCGGCGACGGGGGAGAGCGGCGGGATGTACCACACCATTGGCATGGTGCGGTACTCGGGATGCAGCGGCAGGGCGACTTTGTGGCGGGCGATCAGGGCGTAGGTCGGCGAGCGGCGTGCTGCGGCGAGCCAGTCGTGCGGGATCCCCTGGCGCTCGGCCTCGGCAGCGACCGTCGGGTCATCGGGGTCCAAGAACACCCCGAGCTGCGCCTCGTAGAGGTCGGTCGCGTCGGTGGTGGCTGCGGCATCGAGCACCTTGTCGGCGTCGTAGAGCATGAGACCCAGATAGCGCAGCCGTCCGACACAGGTCTCCGAGCAGACGGTGGGCATTCCTGCCTCGATGCGGGGGAAGCAGAAGGTGCACTTTTCCGCCTTGCCGGTGCGGTGGTTGAAGTACACCTTTTTGTAGGGGCAGCCCGACACGCAGAACCGCCAGCCCCGGCAACGGTCCTGGTCGACGAGCACGATGCCGTCCTCTTCGCGCTTGTACATCGCCCCCGACGGGCACGAGGCGACACAGGACGGGTTGAGACAGTGCTCGCAGATGCGCGGTAGGTAGAACATGAAGACCGACTCGAAATCGAGCCGCACCTTCTCTGCTGCACCCTCGGGTAGCGCGACGATGTTCGGGTCCTCGAGCGCCCGAGCAGGCGCCCCAGCCAAGTCGTCCTCCCAGTTCGCCCCCCAGGTCGGGTTCATCTCTCGGCCGGTCAGTGCGGAGCGCGTGGACACCGACGGGCTTTTGGTGCCAGCAGGCGCGGTGATGAGGCGGGCGTAGTCGTAGCTGAAGGGCTCGTGGTAGTCCTCGATGGTCGGCAGGTCGGGATTGCAGAAGATCGAGGCCAGCTTCTTGAGACGGCTGCCGGCCTTGAGCTTCAGGCGGCCCTTCTTGCCCAGCGTCCAGCCGCCGTTCCAGCGCTCCTGGTCCTCGTAGCGGGCCGGGTAGCCGAGGCCGGGCTTGGTCTCGACGTTGTTGAAGTAGACATACTCGGTACCCGGCCGGTTGGTCCAGGTCTGCTTGCAGGTGACCGTACAGGTGTGGCAGCCGATGCACTTGTCGAGGTTCATGACCATGCACACCTGGGCCATGATCCTCATTGGGCGGCCCCCCGGGGTCCGTTGGGCCGCATGGCGATGATGGACATCAGAACTCGACCTCCTGTGAGCGCCGGCGGATGATCGCGATCTCGTCACGCTGGGAGCCCGTCGGCCCGTAGTAGTTGAACCCGGCCGACAGCTGGGCATAGCCGCCGATCATGTGCGTGGGTTTCATGACCACCCGGGTGAGCGAGTTGTCGGTTCCGCCGTGCAACCCCGAGGTCTCCGACACCGGCATCTGGAGGTGCCGGTCGATGGCGTGGTACATGAGCACGGTCCCCGGAGGCACCCGGTGAGTGACCGCGGCGCGCGCCACGGTGACACCGTTGCGGTTGTAGGCCTCGATCCAGTCGTTGTCGATCACCCCGATGCGCTGAGCGTCGAGGTCGTTCACCCAGATCACGGGCCCTCCTCGGAACAGGTTCAGCATGTGGATGTTGTCCTGGTACTCGGAGTGGATCGACCACTTGGAGTGCGGTGTGAGGTAGCGGGCGACGAGCTGGGGACGCTCCGTGTCGCCGCGGCGCTGGTCGCCGAAGGTCTCGGCGATCGACAGCGGTGGCCGGTAGGTCGGGAGGCTTTCACCGAGCTCAGCCATCCAGTCGTGGTCCAACAAGAAGTGCTGCCGGCCGGTGAGCGTGTGCCAGGGCTTGAGGCGGTCCACGTTCACGGTGAACGGCGAGTAGCGACGGCGTTCGGACTCCGCTCCCGACCACTCGGGTGAAGCGATCACCGCCCGCGGCTGGGTGACCGTGTCGGCGAAGGTGATCCGGTCCCCGGCCCGCTCGTGGGCGAGGTCAGCAAGCGCGACGCCGGTACGCTCCTCGAGCGCTTCGAAGCCGGCGACTGCCAGGCGGCCATTCGTCGTGCCCGACAGCGCCAGGATGGCCTCGCAGAACAGGTCGTCGCGGTCGATCTTCGGCCGGTCGTCAGCGATCCCACCGCGGATGGTGCCGTTCCGCGCTGCCAGCCAGGGCACTTCGGTGCCGACCGGGAGCGTGACCCCCTTGGTGGTGGCGCCGGCCTCGTCGATGAGCGGCCCCAAGGCGCGCCAGCGTTCGGCGAGGCGCGGGTAGTCTCGTTCGACCACCACAAGCCTTGGCATCGTGACCCCCGGCACCGGGTCGCACTCCCCGGCTGCCCAGTCAAGGGCCCGGCCGCCCGGCTGGGCGCACTCATCTGGGGTGTCGTGGCCGAGCGGCACGGCGAGCAGATCGCGGCGTACCCCAAGGTGTCCCTCGGCGAGGCGGGAGCACTCGGTCGCGAGGTCTCCGAAGATGTCGAAGTCACTGCGGGCTTCCCACGGCGGCGCGATCGCCGGATTGAAGGAGTGCACGAAGGGGTGCATGTCGGTCGACGACAGGTCGTGCTTCTCGTACCAGGTGGCCGTCGGTAGCACCACATCCGCGTAGATGCCGGTCGAGGTCATCCGAAAGTCGATGTCGACCAACAGGTCGAGCTTGCCGACCGGGGCCTCGTCGCGCCACGCGACCTCCGCGGGCCGAGCCCCGGGTGGGCACTCGGTGGCCGCCACCGCGTTGTCGGCGCCGAGTAGGTGATGCAAGAAGTACTCGTGGCCCTTTCCCGAGGAGCCGAGGAGGTTGGAGCGCCACACGGTGAGGACGCGGGGGAAGTTGGCCGGGTCGTCGGGATCGGCCGCGGCGAAGCGCAGCCGGCCTGCTCGAAGCTCGTCGACCACAAACTCCTCTACGGTCTTGCCTGCGGCCTCGGCCTCATCGGCAAGGTCGAGCGGATTGCGGTCGAAGGCAGGGTGCGAGGCGATCCAGCCCTGGCGGGCCGCGTAGGCGTAGAGATCGGCCACCGACTTGCCGGAGAAGCGTCCCTCTCCAAGCGGGGAGGCCAGCGCGTCGGCTCGCGTGCCCTCGTAGCGCCACTGGTCGGTCGCCAAGTACCAGTACGGCGTTGCCGGTTGGTGCCGGGTCGGGCGCACCCAGTCGTACGCGAAGGCCAAGGTGAACCAGCCGGTGAGCGGGCGGACCTTCTCCTGGCCGACGTAGTGCGCCCACCCGCCGCCGTTCACCCCTTCGCAGCCCCCCAGCATGAGCAACGAGAGGAACGTCCGGTAGACCTGGTCCGAGTGGAACCAGTGGTTGGTACCCGCGCCCATAGCGATCATGGAGCGGCCGCCAGAGACCTCGGCATTGTGCGCGAACTCGCGGGCTACCCGGGCGCACGCCGAGGCGGGCACCGAGGTGATCTTCTCCTGCCATGCTGGCGTGTAGGGGGCCTCTGCGTCGTCGTAGCCCGAGGGCCAGTCGCCGGGGAGCCCCGGGCGTCCGACGCCGTAGTGGGCCATCACGAGGTCGAACACCGTCGTGACGAGGCGGCCTGCGACTCGGAGCACCGGCACACCACGGCGGAGCACCCCACCCCCCTGGTCGCCGACGTCGAAGCGGGGTAGGTCGACCGCCACGACCTCCGTACCCGGACGGCCGTAGCAACTCAGTGCCGGACGCACCTCCCCAAGGTCGAGGTTCCAGCGGCCCTTGCCCTCTTCGCTCCAGCGGAAGCCGATCGACCCGTTGGGCACCACAGGTTCGCCGCTCGCTTCGTCGAGCACGACGGTCTTCCACTGGGCGGTGCCTTCTTGGTCGTGGTCGGCGCTACCCACCTCGCCGTCATGAGCGAGCGCTGACGCGGTGAGGAAGTGATCTGGCACGTACGCGTCATCCCGCTCGCGCAAGGTGACGAGAAAGGGCAGGTCGGTGTAGGTCCGGGCGTAGTCCTCGAAGCGCGGGACCTTGCGGTCCCGGTAGAACTCGGAGAGCATGACGTGGCCCATCGCCATCGCGAGCGCAGCGTCGGTGCCGGGGTTGGCAGCCAGCCAGTCGTCCGCGAACTTGGTGTGGTCGGAGTAGTCGGGGGAGACGACGACCACCTTCTGCCCCCGGTAGCGGGCCTCGGTCATGAAGTGGGCGTCGGGGGTGCGGGTGATCGGCAGGTTCGTCCCCCAGACGATGAGATAGGAGGCGTTCCACCAGTCGGCCGACTCGGGCACGTCGGTCTGGTCGCCGAACACCTGCGGAGAAGCGGGGGGAAGGTCGGCGTACCAGTCGTAGAAGGACAGGATCGTCCCGCCCAACAGCGAGTAGAAACGAGTGCCGGCGGCGTACGAGGCCATCGACATCGCCGGGATGACGGTGAACCCCGCCGTGCGGTCCGGGCCGTAGGCGGCAACGGTGTGCACGTGGGCGGCAGCCACCAGCTCGAGCACCTCGGCCCACGAGGCACGCACGAAGCCGCCTTGGCCTCTGGCCTGCTTGTAGGTGGCTGCGCGCTCGAGGTCGGCCGTGACCTCTGCCCAGGCTGCCACAGGGTCCCCGCCGTTGGAGGCTTTGGCCGCCCGGAACAGCTCGAGCAAAACACCCCGCACGTACGGGTAACGCACCCGTGCCGGAGAGTAGGTGTACCAGGAGAACGATGCCCCCCGGGGGCAGCCGCGAGGCTCGTACTCGGGAGACCCGGGACCGACTGAGGGGTAGTCGACGGCCTGGGTCTCCCAGGTGATGATCCCATCCTTCACGTAGACCTGCCACGAGCACGACCCCGTGCAGTTGACCCCGTGGGTGGAGCGCACGACCTTGTCGTGGCGCCAACGCTCCCGGTAGAACTCCTCGGCCCGCCGGCCCCCTTGGCGGTGCAGCTCGCGAGCGTCGGGCGAAGGCTCTCCCGGCTGGATGTAGCGGGCCGCTCGTACGAGCCCGGTGTCGGCTAAGAGCCGGTCCTCGGCTGCCGGTACGTCCCCCGTGTCACGTGCCATCGCTCTCCGTTCAGCCTGGCGGCATTACCTACGAGAGGCTGGCTGCCACCTTACCCAGTGTCTATCACTGGGTGGAAATATTTGCGTAGACAGTGGCATCACCATGGTCGTGGTGACGAGGAGGTGGCGTCGGGGGCGAACCGGTTCGGAGGCGCCGGTCACACGCCTTCGACGCGTACTGACCGCCAGTGCCGGTGAGCCGCTTCGAAGTCCGCGGCCAGTGCCGGTGCGGCGTGATCGATGGCGACGGCGGGCTGCCCCCGCGGTGGTGGCCCATCAGGGTAGGTGATCCGGATACGCCCGTAGGCGCCGTCGCCGTGGTCCACGAAACAGTCCGGTGCGGGCGCCAGGGGGGTCCGGGCATGATCGAAGCCGAGCTCGGACAGCACCGCCATCGCTGCGATCGTTCCTGACCACGCGGCGGGATCGGCGGCTCGCGGGTAGGGGCTGGCGGCTGCGTCGCCGACGACGAAGACCCCGGCCATCTCGGTGGCGAAACGGGCGTCAACGGTGACGAGCGGGCTGCTCGAGTCGACCAGGTCGGCGAGCAGGGGACTCGTACGGTGCCGGGGGATCACGATCGTGAGATCCGCCCCGCCCCGGTCGCCTGCACCAGCGGTGACCACCCCGTTGGCCAAGGCATCGGGGTCGATCTCGACGCCGAGGCTGACCTCGACGCCAGCGTTTCGGAAGCCTGCCAGCAATGCATCGCCCAGCACGGGCCCGAGCGCGGCGAGCGGGTGTTCTTCGGGCGTGACCAGGCGGACCTGGATCTGTTGGTCGAGCTGGCGAGCGCGCCGGGCGAGCCGCATGGCCAGGCCGTAGGGCGCGGGCGGACAGCGGTACGGGAGGGACGAGATCACGACGTCGATGACACCCCGCTCCACGGCGCGGATCCGTGGCGCGGCTGCCTCGGCCCCGGTCGGGTCCCAGAAGCCGACAGTCTCGCCGCGCGTGGCGCGGCCGACGGGATCGAGTGCGAGCCCGGGAGCGGCGATGACCGCGTCAGCCCGGAGCAAGGACCCCTCGATCCTGAGCCCACCGGGCTCGATCGAATCGACCGTTGCCGGAAGGACCTCGACGCCGGCGAGCTCGACCCGAGTCTTGTACTGGGAGGCATAGGCGTCACCGGTGGCCACGGTGAGCGTGCCGGGCAGGTACTCCGAGCGCCCTTCGGGAGCGATGAGGACGACGTGGACGTCGGCTCCGTCTCGGAGCTGGCGGGCGGCGGCGATCCCCGCTGGTCCGGTGCCGACCACCGCGATGGTCGGGACGGCCCTCATCGGCTCGTACCGCTTGCTGTGACGGGTTCGAGGGCAGGTCGTCGGGCTGGCGTACTCGCACCCGCGATGCACCGATCGCTACCCATCGGATGCTCCGCCGAGCGCACGGTCGACCAGCGCGACGAGGTCGACCAGCCCGGCGACCTGCTCGGAGCTGAGCCCGTAGCGACGAGCGAGGGCGGTCGGGTCGGAGAAGACGACCGTGCTGCCCGGCGCGCCGGGGGATGCCTGGCGGACGAGGAGGCGGGTCGGGAGCTCGAGAGCGAGGTCGGGGGCGGCGAGCATCGGCGGGGTGCCCGCAGCTGGGTTGCCGACGATCAACACCTGGGTCTCGGGCATGTCGAGGCCAACCGACCGTGCACCGGCGGCATGGTCGATGGTGGCAAACACCGTGGCGCCGGCCGCCGCCGCCGCGTCGGCGAGGCGCCGGACCGTCTCGTCGACGCCGAGCGGGCTCGAGCGCTCGATGACGTCACGATCGGCAACAAGCGACGTCGGAGCATCCCCGGCGGGCTTGGACCACCACAGCTCGAGTTGGATGTGGTCAGGGTCCCGGAAGACCAGCGCCGAGCCCACCTCGGTGTCCGCCACCGGCGAGTGCTCGACACCGAGCGCCGCCAGACGTTCCTGCCAGACGTCGAGGTCCTGGCGCCGGGCGACGGCGAAGCCGACGTGGTCGAGCCCGGCGCGGCGCTCGTCGAAGGGCTCCCCGGGGAACCCCTGATGCTGGTTGAGCCCAATCACCAGACCCGAGGCGTCGTGGCGCAGCACGATCATGGTGCGCTCGGGGAAGGCCACCCGCCGCACGCGCCGGAGGCCCAGCACCCGCTCGTACCACGCTGCGCTCGCCTCGACATCGGAGACCGACAGGTCGAGGTGACCGATGCCGAAGAACCCTGCTTCCTCCATGCCCTTGCTTCTTTCTCTCCAGATCTGTCTCACGCCACGCCGTGGCACGTCGCCGAGGCGTCGTCGTAGACCAGCCTGGTCGTCCCGTCGCTCTCCACCATCCGGGCCCCTTCGGTCACCCGGTGCGCAGTCAGCCGGCCGTCGTGGCCGAGGTGGTACACGGAGGCGCCCTCGAGCAGGACTGCGGCGTCGGCCACGAGGCGGCGGTGGCAGCGCCACCACAGCGTCTCCGCGCACATCGCCGCCGTCGGGCGCGCCGCGGCATCGTCGAGCAGGCGGGCCAGCCCGGCGGCGAACGAACCGGTCGCCATGTAGTCGGCGTAGCTCCGGAACCCCGGGTGGCGCAGCGCGGTGTTCGCCGATCCGACCACGGGTCGCCGGTGCCCGCCCAGGTCCTTTTCCCAGCGGTAGTCGATCTCTGCCGCAGGTAGCCATTGCTCCATCTGGTCCCGGCCGAAGTGGGGGTGACGTCGGCTGCCCGGCGCGCTGCGAATGTCGACGACCAGCTGGACACCCGCCGAGGCGAGCAACTCGGCGAGCTCCTCGCTTCGAAGGGTGCCGTGCCCGACGGTCAGGAGCAGCGTCACGCTCGCCCGGCCGTTTGCGGGCACAATGCCACTCGCCCGGCCGTTTGCGGGCACAATGCCACTCGCCCGGCCGTTTGCGGGCACAATGCCAGCTGTGACGTCGCCACTCGACCTCATTAGAGATATTCTATCGGTCACATGAAGAACTGCAGCCGTGCCTATCGACACGCTGCGGCGCTATTCCACCGATTACTCCCGAAGGTCCGGGCATGACGAGTCCTCAGCCCCCTGAGCGGGAGGGGAAGGGGGAGGCGCAGACGGGGGCTTGATGATCGTGGGTCTGGCAGCCGCTCGCGTGACAGCATCCGTAGGATGGCCGCGCATATTGCCATCGTTCCGCGCCCCTTCGAGGCCGCACCGCGGGCGCGGGGATAATGGCTCCCGGCTTCTTTTTTCCTGCTCCGTGTCGCCGCTTTCCGACAACGCGGGCTCGTCCTCGTCCGGCTCGGGTAGGTCTGCACCTTGTGCGGCTGCTTCTGCGCCGCGATGGGCTGCGCGCGGCGCCCACGGTCCGAGCGTGGGAGGCTGGACGTGCTCGTTGGAGTTGTGGCGACGCAGCTCGGCCTCGATCTCGTCCCAGGTGATCGTTCCGATGACCTGGTCGTGGTCGGTGACCGCCACTGCCCGCGTATCCGGCTCGAGCACCAGCGACAGAGCCTCGGAGACGAACGCCCATCGGTCCACTCTCGGCAGGTCGGCGTTGTCCGTGACCAGGTCCACCGGCCTCATGACCAGTGCAGCGACTCGCATGCGCAGCGGGTCGGTCTGGGCGTCGAAGTCGACGCGGTAGCCACGGCGGAGAAGCTTGTCGGTCATGACGCGATCATCGAGGCCGAGCTCGGCCACGAGCTCGGCCACACCGGTCGTGAGCAGCAGTGGCACCAGCATGCCGTAGCTGCCGGTGACCTCGGCGGCGAACACCACACCAGTGAGCAGCGCCCGCGCCCCCACCCCGAAGGTCGCACCCATGCCGACGAGCGCGAAGGCCCCGGGCTGGATATGTGCGCCGGGGAAGGCGTGGGCGAACGCGATGCCGACCATGTCTCCCATGGTCGCCCCGACCAGGAACATCGGTGCCAGCGTGCCGCCTGAGGTGTTGGACCCGAGACCGACCCACCACGACACCATCTTGCCGACGAAGAGGACGGCGGCCGCACCCAGCAGGAACCTACCGTTGACGGCGTCGGTGATGGCCCAGTAGCCGACCGACAGCGAGCCGGGCACGGCCAGGCCGATCGCACCGAAGCCGAGCGCCCCGACGATGGGGTGTGCCCACTCGGGGACCGGCAGGCGACGAAAGCCAGCCTCGACGGCGAACAGGCCGTGGTTGAGCACCACGGCGAGGGTTCCGGCGGCCAGGCCGAGGACGGCGAACAGGGGCAGCTGGGTCACGTGGAAGACCAGCGGGTGGACGACCGCGAACAGGGGACGGGGCGCGATCAGCACATCGTGGAGCACGGTGGCGACCGAGGTCGCCAGCACCAGCGGCACGAGGGATCGGAGCGAACGCTCGAACAGCAGCAGCTCGAAGGCCAACACCACGGCCGCGACCGGGGTGGCGAACACGCCGGCCATGCCCGCAGCGGCGCCGGTGGCAAGAAGGATCCTCCGCTCCGCTGGGCTGACCGGCACCAGCTGGCCGATCAGAGAGCCGACCGCGGCCCCGGTGACGATGATCGGCCCTTCGGCACCGAAGGGCCCGCCGGTCCCCATCGCGACTGCTGCGGAGATCGGCTTGGCGACCGCGGCTCGGGGCATGACCCTGCTGTCGCGGAACAGGATCGCCTCGAGCGACTCGGGGATGCCGTGGCCTTTGATGATCGGGCTCCACCGCGCCAGGGCCACCACCACCAGCGCACCGCCGACCGCCACCGCCAGCAGCACTGGAGTCGGGTGATAGTGGCGGAGGTTGGGCAGCTGCCAGCCGAAGCGGTGCAGCAGCGCCAGGTTGCTGATGAGCCCGACGAGGTGCACCACCACGTCGGCCGCGACACCGCCGACGCTGCCAAGGAGCAAACCAACCCCCGCGAGCATCCCCAGACGGCGGCGGGTCGTGCCCAGGCTGACCTCGGGGCTCTGCGCGTCCATATGCATCGTCTAACGATACTAACGTAGTGCGATGTGGTGATCGCAGATCAGACTGGTGGGCCGGTGGTTGGCGGAGGAGGAGAGAGGTGTGCTGTTGCTCGGTGGTGTCAGGCAACGGTCACCAGCAGGTGCACGTGCGTACCCCAAGGTCGAGGTGACGGTGTGGTAGGGGACAAGCCCAAAGCCCCTCGGTCAGCGCCGCCGCCTTCGACGATCGTGGCGCCACCAGCATCGGCGCGACCTGTGAGGCCGATGCCAATGTCGAAGCGGGCACTGCCCGACGATGCCTATCGGCGACTGCTGGCGCTTCGCGCTGGCTTGCGGCGCTTTGAGCATTGGAGCGAGGCGCAGGCCAGAGCGGCCGGGCTGACCCCCGCCCAGCACCAGCTGCTGCTCGCGGTACGAGGGCACGATGATCCTCGGGGGCCCAAGGTCGGCGACGTCGCCGAGCTGCTGCTGCTTCGCCATCACAGCACCGTGGGCCTCGTCGATCGGGCCGAGGCGGCAGGGTTGCTTAGGCGGGTCAGGGACGACGACGACCATCGGGTGGTCAGGCTGCAGCTGACGCCGAGCGGTGAGGACCGGTTGGCCGCGCTGTCGGCACTCCATCTAGAAGAGCTACGGCGCCTGGCTCGTCAGCTCCCGGATCTCTGGGAAGGCCTGCCGGACGTCAACGGGAACTGACTGGAGATCACTCGGTCGACTCGGGTGGCGGGTGGGCGCCGGAGCAGGAAGCCTCTCTGGTCACCGCGTCCCACACGGGTTCCGTGTGCCGAGGCCCCCCGGTCTTCCTGCTGGAGCGGGCAGAGCGCGCCCGCGGATGATGTTCTAGCCTCCAAGAGAAGAACACTCCGGAGGATTCCAGTCGTTCCGTGCCGCCGCCAGGAGCCAACAGCCAGCCGCCGCCAGGGTGCGACGGCGTGGCAGCACCCGGATCGACACCAACAGCCAGGACGCACGATGCGCATCGACTACCGAAGCGTGTTCCCGGCGGCAATCCAGGCCATGGCGAGGCCTACCCCGATGGCGACGAGGAGGGCAGCCGCACCGGCGGCCGTGTGCCGGCGGCCGAGGGCACGAAAGAAGACGACCTGGGTCGGCCCATCGAGCGGGGCGCGGGCTACCTGTGCGACTACCGCCAGGCACACGAGACTACCCACCCAGACAGAGGCAGCTAGCAGCTCGAACGTGACCAACGCCGGGTTCGTCTACACGTCGCTCCCTTCGTCCGGTCCGATCTCCACGGGTTCGCGTTCCCATCTGTTGTTCTACTACCAACTAGAGATAGACTCGGCTGCGACAGCCCGTTCGGAGAAATGAGGAGTTCACCATGACGAGCACCGACACCGCAGCCGATGCCAGTGCCTTGGATGCGATGCTGGCCCACCATGCAGCGTTGGCCGACGGGGTGGCCCGACGGGTCACCACGCTGCGGGTCGCTACTGAAGTCCAGGGCGCCTACGAGCTACCGGCAGCGGAGCTCGTCGCCTACCTGGCGCGGGACGTCCTTCCCCACGCGATGGCCGAGGAGCACACCCTCTACCAGGCTGCCGCGGCCAAGGCTGACCTCGCCGAGACGGTGGCCGGGATGGTCGACGAGCACCACAGGCTCACGGCGATGGCCGAGCAGCTGGCAACCGCCGATGACGGCCCCGCGGCGTTGCAGGCGGCCGAGGCGATCGGCACGCTCTTCGCCGGGCATGTGACCAAGGAGAACGAGGTGATCCTGCCGCCGCTCGCCGCAGACCCAGGCGTAGACCTGTCCGGGCTGCTGGTCCGGATGCACCATCTCACCGAGGCCGCACAGGACGACGCACCAGCTGCCGACGATCTGGTGGCTCCCGACGCCGAGGCCTTCCTGATCCGTCTGTTGCTCGGTGCCGCCACCCAGCTGGCCGATGTCGGGCAGGGTGATGCCGCATGCAGGCTGGCCGCAGAGGCTTGGGTAACCGTCCGACTGGCGCGTCCAGATCTCGCCGTGCGGGTCACTGCCGCGCTACACCGCCTGGTGCGCTCGGCGACGTCGGAGCCAGTCGCGTTGTCGACGGGACGCAACGCACCAGAGGGGACGGAGGCCGCCGTCCTCGACGTGCGGGCGCTCGCGCCGGCCCAGCGCCACGAGAAGATCTTCGCCACCTACGGCGCCCTCGGGCCGGGGACGGCGTTCGTCTTGGTGAACGACCATGACCCCAAGCCGCTTCGCTATCAGTTCGAAGCTGAGCACGAGGGTCGGTTCACCTGGGAGGTGCTCGAGGCGGGGCCGACCGTGTGGCGGGTGCGGATCAGCCGACCGGCCGCCTCGACCGGCGTGCAAGGTGCGGCGGGCGCGTCGGCGGGCGCCGAGCCTGAGCTCGACGTGCGCCACTTCCCCCACGGCCAGCGCCACGACGTGATCTTCACGACCTTCGACGCCCTGGCCGAGGGCGCCGGGTTCGTTCTGGTGAACGACCACGATCCCAAGCCGTTGCGCTACCAGTTCGAGGCACAGCACGCCGGCGCCTACAGCTGGGACTACCTGGAGGCCGGCCCCGACACCTGGCGGGTGCGGATCGCGCGGCTCGCCGGGCAGCCGGCATGAGCGCCGCCCGAGCCGAGTTGGCCGACCTCGCCGGTCGCGAGTACGCGTACGGTTTTTCGACCGACCTCGAGACCGACTTCGCGCCGAAAGGTCTCTCGGAAGACGTCATCCGGTTGATCTCGGCCAAGAAGGGAGAGCCGGACTGGCTGTTGGAGTGGCGTCTTGGTGCCTACCGGCACTGGCGCACGCTCGACGAGCCGACCTGGCCGAACGTCAGGTACCCGCCGATCGCCTACGACGACATCATCTACTACGCCGCTCCAAAAAAGAAGCCCGCTCTCTCGAGCCTCGACGAGGTGGACCCCGAGCTCCGAGCCATGTTCGACAAGCTGGGCATCTCGTTGGCCGAGCAGGAGCGCCTGTCGGGCGTGGCGATCGACGCGGTCGTCGATTCGGTGTCGGTGGCGACCACTTTCCAGGCCAAGCTCGCCGAGGCCGGGGTCATCTTCTGCTCCTTCTCCCAAGCGGTGCAGGACCATCCCGACCTGGTGCGGGCCTACCTCGGTTCGGTGGTGCCGCCCCGGGACAACTTCTTCGCCGCCCTCAACTCGGCAGTCTTCAGTGACGGGACGTTCTGCTATGTGCCCAAGGGCGTCGCTTGTCCGATGGAGCTCTCCACCTACTTCCGGATCAATGCCGCGGGCACCGGCCAGTTCGAACGCACCCTCATCGTTGCAGAGGAGGGTGCATCGGTGAGCTATCTCGAGGGGTGCACCGCCCCGATGCGCGACGAGCATCAGTTGCACGCCGCGGTGGTGGAGCTGGTGGCGCTCGACGACGCCACCATCAAGTACTCGACGGTGCAGAACTGGTACCCGGGAGATGCCGAGGGAAAGGGCGGTGTCTACAACTTCGTCACCAAGCGCGGCCGGGCCGCCGGGGCGCGGTCGAAGATCTCGTGGACCCAGGTGGAGACGGGCTCCGCGATTACCTGGAAGTATCCCGGGGTCGTCCTCCAAGGCGACGGCTCGGTGGGGGAGTTCTACTCGGTGGCGGTCTCCGCCGGCCACCAGCAAGCCGACACCGGCACCAAGATGATCCACATCGGCAAGGACACAAAGAGCACCATCGTGTCCAAAGCCATCTCGACCGGGCACGGGCAGAACACCTACCGGGGGTTGGTGAAGATGCTGCGCTCGGCAACCGGGGCGCGCAACCACACCCGCTGCGATTCCCTGCTCATCGGAGGCGACTGCGGCGCGCACACCTTCCCCTACGTGGAGGTGAAGCACCCAACCTGCCAGGTCGAGCACGAGGCGACGACCTCGAAGGTCTCCGACGACCAGCTCTTCTACGCCCGCCAGCGCGGCATACCCGAAGAGGAGGCGACCTCGATGATCGTGAACGGATTCTGCCGGGAGGTGTTCCGTGAGCTGCCGATGGAGTTCGCCGTCGAAGCCCAGCGGCTGTTGTCGGTGAGCCTCGAAGGGGCGGTCGGCTGATGCTGCTCATCGACGACCTGCACGCCTCCATCGGCGACAGCGAGATTCTCCACGGGGTCAGCCTCGAGGTCCCCGACGGCGAGATCCACGCGGTGATGGGCCCCAACGGGTCGGGGAAGAGCACCCTGGCACATGTCCTCGCCGGCCGCGACCCCTACGAGGTGACCGGGGGGCGGGTGATCTACGACGGTGTCGATCTGCTCGCCATGGCCCCCGAGGAGCGGGCCGCGGCCGGGGTGTTCCTCGCCTTCCAGCAGCCCGTCGAGATCCCCGGCGTGCCCACGATGTACTTCCTGCGCACGGCGCTCAACGCCCAGCGCCGCGCCCGCGGCGAAGAGGAGCTCGGACCCGTCGAGTTCCTCGCCCTGGTCGACACCAAACGCCGCCTGGTGGACATGGAGCGCGCCTTGTTGGACCGTGCGGTCAACGACGGGTTCTCCGGCGGGGAGCGCAAACGCAACGAGATCCTCCAGATGCTGATCCTCGAACCGCGCCTGGCGGTGCTGGACGAGACCGACTCGGGCCTCGACATCGACGCCCTGCGGGTGGTGGCCGACGGCGTCACCACGCTGCGCGGCCCGGACCGCTCGGCGCTGCTCATCACCCACCACCAGCGTCTCCTCGAGCACCTCGTCCCCGACCGGGTGCACGTCCTCGCCGGCGGGCGGATCGTCCGCTCCGGCGGCCCTGACCTGGCCGTCGAGCTCGAGGCCCACGGCTATGCCACCCTCGACAGTCCGGCTGTCGAGCCGCGCACCGCCTCAGCCGGTACCGCCTCGATCGGCACCATCTCGACCGGCACCATCTCGACCGGCACCATCTCGACCGGCACCATCTCGACCGGCACCATCTCGACCGGCACCATCTCGACCGGCACCGCCCGATGACCGCCATGACGCGTCCCGCCACCGCGCGAAGGCCACCGTCTGGCACCGGTGTCGGGATGGGAGTGCAGGTTCCCGAGCGAGCACGGGAGCCTGAGTGGCTCAATGCTGCTCGTCGGCAAGCAGTGGCATGGGTGGATGCCAACGGCTTCCCGAGCACCAAGCACGAGGACTGGCGCTACACCAAGCTCGACTCGGTCCTCGCCCTACCCCTGGCAGCGTCCTCCGGGAGAGGGGCCGAGGACGGCCCGGGCTCGGTCTCGTCGAGTGACCTCCCCACGCCGCAGTTGGGGGTCCCGCGGATTGTCGTGGTGAACGGAGGCATGGTCCCCGAGCTGTCCACCCTCGGCACCTCCCTGCCCGGTGGGGTGCGTGTCGAGTCGATGGCTGGCGCCGTGCGGCGGCCAGAGGGACGCTTCCAACAGCTGTGGACGAGGCGTCTCGGCGGCTATCCGCACGCGCTTCGTGCGCTGAACGATGCCGAAGCGCTCGACGCGGTGGTCATCGACCTGCCAGCGCGGACGGTCGTCGAGGACCCGATCGAAGTCGTCTTCGTCTCGATGCCCACTGGCGACGCCCGGTGGTCACATCCTCGCCTCATCGTCGTGGCTGGAGCGCGGGCCAGTGCCACGCTGGTCGAGACCTACCTGAGCGTGGCAGGCGCCCCGTCGGTCACCAACGCCCTCACCCAGGTCGAGCTCGGCACCGAAGCCGAGCTCGTGCACTACGTGCTGCAGGGTGAGCGCACCGACAGCTTCCACTTCTCGTCGCTCGAAGGTCACCTGGCCGAGGGCAGCCGGCTGTCCTCGCGGCTGCTCGCCACCGGCGGGCGGATCGGCCGCCACGAGGTGGACGTCGTCCTCGCGGGCGAGGGGTCGCAGGTCGACCTGGACGGGCTGTTCCTCACGGGCGCGGGCCAGCACCACGACAACCCCGTGCTGGTCGAGCATGCCGCCCCCGGCTGTACGAGCCGCCAGCTCTATAAGGGGGTCGTGACCAGCGATGGCCATGGCGTCTTCAACGGGCATCTCGTGGTGCGCCCCGGGGCCGACGGGACCGACGCCGTGCAGGTCAACAAGAACCTCCTGCTCTCCGAGCGGGCCGAGGTGGACACCCGCCCCCGCCTCGAGATCAACGCCGACGACGTTGCCTGCAGCCATGGCGCGGCCGTCGGCCGGCTCGATCCCGAGGCCCTCTTCTACCTCCGCTCACGGGGCGTCCCTGAGCGCGAGGCGCGGGCAGTGCTCGTCTCCGGCTTCGCTCACGAGATCCTCGAACGCTTCGGGTCCGGTCCGATCCGCCGGCACGCCGAGGAGTTGGCGGCGGCGGCGGGGCTGATCGTCCTCGATGAAGACCACTGCAGCAGCGGTGCGGTCACGGCTGGGACAGTTCACCCCGGACGAGGGGGTAGAGCGCAGTGAGCGAGCTCGTCGAGCTGCGACGGGACTGCCCGGTCGTGCTCGTCCCGAGCGGTCGCCGGGCAGTCCTTGCCGCGGGAGAGCAGGTCGTGGTCGTCCAGCGCCTCGGCGGCAGCGTTACCGTCCGCGTTGGTTACGGGGCGTTGGCGCGCGTCGCAGAGGCCGACGCCGACGCGCTCGGGATCGACGAGGTATTGGCGGCGGGCGACCCGGGTGGTGGCGAGCAGCCGACGCCCCAGCGCGACGTCGGCGACAGCGACAGCGCAAGCGACGGCGCTGGCGGGCACGTGCCCGACGTGGACGAGGTACTGGACCGGTTGCGGAGTGTCTATGACCCCGAGATCCCCGTCAACGTGGTGGACCTCGGCTTGATCTACGGCTGCGAGGTCCACCCGACGCACTCGGGGGAGTACCGGGTGGCAGTGTGGATGTCGATGACCGCCCCCGGGTGCGGGATGGGGGACATCTTGCGCGCCGAGGCGGCCGATCGGATCCGCGAGATCCCCGGGGTCGTCGACGCCCAGGTGGAGCTGGTCTTCGAGCCGCCGTGGGAGCTCGGGCGGATGTCAGAGGCGGCCCGGTTGCAGCTGGGTATGTGGTGACGCCGTCCCCGGGACGAGCGCCGGTCAGACCGGGCCCGTCGAGGAACCCTTGCCGGGCGTGCAAGAACGGGTCTTCTGCCGGTCTCGTGGGTCATGAGGCCCAGGGAAGCTTGGGGGCGATGCCGGCCCGATCCAGCATGATCATGGTGATGAAGCTCTCGGGGTCGTGGAAGCCCCGGGCCGCAGAGCGGATCC
>JAJZBK010000037.1 GCA_021798955.1 Actinomycetes bacterium | reverse complement strand
CCCGTCGAGCCGCCCGTCGAGCCGCCCGTCGAGCCGCCCGTCGAGCCGCCCGTCGAGCCGCCCGTCGAGCCGCCCGTCGAGCCGCCCGTCGAGCCGCCCGTCGAGCCGCCCGTCGAGCCGCCCGTCGTTGCACTCGTCGGGGCTCTCGTGCCAGCGCTCCGGTCGTCTGGTGCCGGGTGCGTGCTCACGAGGAGCCGTCCACGTGCGCGCCCGTCGAGCCCGTCTGTCGCCCGGCACCCGGCGGTGGGGACCCCGACGCTGGTGCGTCGGGCCGGGCAAGGACCCCGAAGGTGGCGAACGGGTCGGGCGCCCGGGACAGGCTGCGCCCGCCGTCCACCACGAGCACGGCTCCGGTGACGAACGAAGCTGCGTCCGAGGCGAGGAACACGCAGACGTCGGCCACCTCTTCGACGGTGCCCATGCGGCCGAGGAGGGTGGGCGCCGATCCGGTCGGGTCCCCGCTCGCCGCCAAGGCGTTGGCGGTGGAGCCCGAGGCGATGGCACCTGGGGCCACCGCGTTCACCCGGATGCCGTGCGGTGACAGCTCGACCGCCAGGGCTCGGGTGAGGGAGACGATGCCGCCTTTGGTCGCCACGTAGCTGACGTAGGTGGCCACGGGCAGCATGGCCTGGATCGCCGCCAGGTTGATGACGACGCCGCGCCCGCGGGCCGTCATGGCCGGGGCCACCGCCTGGCTGAGGAACGCGGTGGCGGTCAAGTTGGTGGCGACGATGCGCTCCCACTCCTCTTCGGTGACGTCGAGGAACCCGTGTCGGCTCCCGTGGTCGGCGGCGTTGTTCACCAGAATGTCGACGCCGCCCAGGCCATCGGTCACCTCCTCGACCAGTCGGTTCCGTTCGCTAGGGCGAGCGATATCGGCCACCACGGCGAGCGCTTGGCCGCCGGCGGCTGTGATGGCTCGGACGGTGGACTCGGCGGTCGTCGCGTCGCGGTCGACGACGCCGACCGAAGCACCGGCGGCGGCGAGGCGTCGGGCGACGGCAGCGCCGATGCCGCCGCCCGCCCCGGTGACGAGGGCGACTCGGCCGTCGAGCCACCCGGCCATCGAGGGGGCGGGGGTGTCCGGGGGGCTCACGTGGGCTGCCGGGGGATCGGGGCGCCGCGGCGACCGACGAGGAAGTCGAAGTCGGCACCGCGGTCGGCCTGGAGCACGTGGGACCGGTAGAGCTGCACGTAACCTCCTCCGGGTTCCTCCGGCGGCGGGGACCACCGTCTTCGCCGCCGGTCGAGCACGTCGTCGGCGACGTCGAGCCGGAGGGTCCGGCTGTCGACGTCCAGCGTGATCCAGTCCCCGGTCTCGACCAGCGCCAGCGGTCCCCCGACGGCCGCTTCCGGAGCGACGT
Source organism: Actinomycetes bacterium (assembly GCA_021798955.1). Lineage (GTDB taxonomy): Bacteria > Actinomycetota > Acidimicrobiia > Acidimicrobiales > RAAP-2 > JAJZJT01. Next base: position 11,244 of record JAJZBK010000037.1, on the reverse strand, counting down.
GGAGCACGACGGTGCCGAAGGACGTGCCGCTCATCCGCGCATCGGAGATCCGCACCATGTCGCGCACGCCCTGGCGGACCAGCGGACGCGGAAGGGGAAGGTTGCCGACCTCGGGCATTCCCGGATAGCCCGTGGGCCCCGCGTACCGGAGCACGAGCACGTCGTCGGGGTCGATGCCGAGGTCCTCGCGGTCCATCGCCTGATTGAGCTCTTCTACCGTGTCGAACACCCACGCCCGTCCGCGGTGTGACAGCAGCGGCTCCGAAGCGGCGGAGAGCTTGAGCACGGCGCCGTCGGGGCACAGGTTGCCGTGGAGGACGACCGTGCCCCGGCCCGGCGGGAGGAGAGGCTGCTGGCGGCTGGTGATGACCGAGCGGTCGTAGCACGGTGCTCCGGCGAGTTGCTCCCCGAGGGTGCGCCCGGTGACCGTAACGGCATCGAGGTGGAGGAGGTCGGCGATCTCGGCCATGACGGCGGGCAGCCCTCCGGCGGCCGCGAACTCCTCCATGAGGAACTCACCGGTGGGTTTCAGGTTGACCAGGGTGGGGACGTCCGTCCCCAGGCGGTCGAAGTCGTCGAGCGTGAGGTCGACCCCGGCGCGTCCGGCCATGGCCAACAGGTGGATGACGGCGTTGGTCGACCCGCCGATGGCCACGTTGGTCCGCACCGCGTTCTCGAAGGCCTGGCGGGTGAGGATCTTCGACGGCCGCAGGTCCTCGCCGACCATGGCCACGATGCGCCGGCCGGCCAGGTGGCCGTAGACCTTCCGTGCGGCGTCAACCGCCGCTACCGCGGCCGACCCCGGCAGCTGGAGGCCGAGCGCCTCGGTGAGGCACGCCATCGTCGACGCCGTGCCCATCGTCGTGCAGTGCCCGTTGCTGCGTGACACGCACGCCTCCGACGCGACGAAGTCCTCTGGCGTCATCACCCCGGCTCGGACGTCTTCGGAGAACCTCCAAAGATCGGTCCCCGATCCCACGGGCACCCCACGGAACCGCCCGTTCACCATCGGGCCCCCCGTGACGACAATGGCCGGAAGGTCGGCGCTGGTGGCACCCATGACGGCGGCGGGTGTGGTCTTGTCGCACCCGGTCAAGAGCACGACGCCGTCGAGGGGATTGGCCCGCAGGAGCTCCTCGATCTCCATGGCAGCCAGGTTCCGGTAGAGCATGGCGGTGGGCCGCATGAGCGTCTCGCCCAAGGCGAGTGTCGGGAACTCGAAGGGGAACCCACCCGCCTCCCACACCCCTGCCTTGACGGACTGGGCCAGCTGGTGGAGGTGGGCGTTGCAGGGAGCCAGGTCCGACCAGCTGGCGGCGATGCCGATGACCGGCCGCCCGTCGAAGAGGTCGTCCGGGAACCCCTCGGACTTGGTGTGAGAGCGGTGGTAGAAGCCGAGCTTGCCGGTGGCCCCGAACCAGGCGGCGCTGCGCAGTGCGGGCATGTCGGTCCTCACAGGCCGATCGACAGGTAGCGCGTCTCGACGAACTCCTCCAGGCCCTGGTGGGCTCCCTCGCGACCGAGACCACTCTGCTTGACGCCGCCCATGGGGGCGAACGCTACCGACGGGAGTGGGTGGTTGCACCCGAGGATGCCGACCTCGAGCCGCTCCGCCATCGACCACAGTCGGCTCGGGTCACGGGTGTAGACGTAGCCGGCCAGACCGAGCTCGGTGTCGTTCGCCCGGGCGACCACCTCGTCGTCGGTGTCGAAGGGGAAGACGCCGGCGACCGGGCCGAACACCTCGGTGGTGGCGAGGCCGGTGGTCTCGGCCGCACCGAGCAGGAACCCGGGGCGGGTGTAGCACGGGCCCGAGGGGACCTCCGGAGCGTCGCCCAGCCAGCTGGCTCCCGAGCCCAGCGCCTCGTCGACCAGGGCGGTGACCGCGTGCACTCGCTCGACGTCGATGAGCGGGCCGACGTCGGGGTCGCCCGGACCGAGCGGGTCGCCGACCGACAGCCGAGACGTCGCCGCTGCCAGGCGTGACGCGACCTCGTCGAGCACGGACCGCTCGACGAACACCCGGTTGGCGCCGATGCACGACTGCCCGTTGTTGCGGAACTTGGCCACCATGAGGCCCTCGACGGCAGCGTCGAGGTCGGCGTCGGCGAAGATGATGAACGGCGCGTCCCCGCCCAGCTCCAGTGCGCACCGCACGACCCGGTTGGCCGCCGTCGCCATGAGCCGCGACCCGACCGAGGTGGAGCCGGTGAAGGTCACCATCCGAACGGCCGGATGGGCCAGGAGCGCGTCGGACTGCTCGGCAGCCGGCCCGTTGACCACGTTGGCGACGCCCGGGGGCAGCCCTGCGTCGTCGATGGCCCGGAACAGCTCGAGCACGGCGAGCGGTGCCTTCTCCGAGGCGCGGGCCACCACGGTGCACCCGGCGGCGAGCGCAGGGGCCACTTTCCGGGCCTGGATGGACAGGGGGAAGTTCCACGGCGTCAACGACGCGACCACGCCGACTGGCGAAGTGACGGTGAGGTGGCGTCGCTTGGGGTCCTCGGGGGTGAGGACCGCGCCGTGCGGCTGTCGGGAGGCGTCCGCGAACCAGCGGAGGTACTCGGCAGAAAAGCGCGTCTCGCCCACCGCCTCCACCACGCGCTTGCCGGTCTCGGCGGCGAGCAGCCGGCCGATCTCCTCGGCGCGCTCGTCGAGGAGATCGGCTGCCTGCCGAAGGAGGTCACCTCGGCGCCGGGCCGGCCAGGCGGCCCACTCCTCCGCTGCAGTACGGGCGGCGTCGGCGGCATCACGGGCGTGCTGGGCGCTCCCGTAGCTCACCTGTGCGATGGTCTCGCCGGTCGCCGGGTTGACGACCGGCAGCATGGTGGCGCCGTGAGGGTGCAGCCACTGGCCCCCGATCCACATGGGGACGACCTGGCCGGAGCCGACGAGGGAAGCGGTGTCGATCACCGGTGGCTACGCGCTCCGGTAGAGCTTGGTGATGACGTACTCGCGGTGGCCGATGGCCTCGGCGGCGGTCAGACGGCCGTTGATGGTCCGGTCGATCAGCTCCATCAGCCGGTCTCCCGCCTGAGTGAGGCTGTACTCCTGGCGGAGCAGGCCGGAGACGTCGAGGTCGACGTGCTCGGTCATGGTGGAGGCGGTGAGCGGGTTGGCGGTGATCTTGAGGACCGGCTCGATCGGGTTGCCGATGATGTTGCCCTGTCCGGTGGGGAAGAGGTGGATCACCGCACCGGCCGCCGCCATGAGCGTGATGCACTCGGCGGCGGCGGAGGAGGTGTCCATGAAGTTCAGTCCGGGTCGGGTCGGTGGACAGGCGGGCCCCAGGGCGTCGACGACTGGCACGGTGCCTGTCTTGGCGATGTTGCCCATGGCCTTCTCCTCGATGGTGGAGAGCCCGCCGCGGATATTGCCCTGGGTGGGTTGTGAGCCGAGCAGGTCCACGCCAGCGGCCACCACGGTCTCGTAGTAGTCGTCGAAGAACGCCTGGAACTTCGCTCGTACGACGTCGTCCACGCAACGGGCGGCGATGAGGTGCTCGCCGCCGGTGAGCTCGGTGGTCTCGCCGAAGAGCACCGTACCGTTGGCGGCCACCGTGCGGTCGACGGCCTCGGAGGTGGTCGGACAGGCCCCGAGCCCGCTCGTGGTGTCGGACTCCCCGCACTTGATGGACAGCATCACCTCGTGGCGCTCGACGGGCACCCGGTGGAGCTCGCTCGCGTCCTGCATCAGCCGCGCCGTCTGACGGGCCCCTTCGGCGATGGTCTCGAGGTCCCCGTGGCGCTCGATGGACAGGCGGACCACCGGCTTGCCGGTCCTCTCGACGCCGTCGGCCACCCGATCGGTCCAGGCGGGTTCGATCCCTACCACGACGACGGCGGCGACGTTGGGGTTGGCGCCGGTGCCAATCAGCGTCCGGAAGGTGAGCTCGAGGTCTTCCCCGAACTGGAGCCGCCCGTAGGAGTGAGGGATGGGCAGCGCTCCGGGGACGAGGCGGGCGATGCCTTCCACGGCAGCGTTCGACAGGTCGTCCACCGCCAGGACCACGACGTGGTTGCGGATACCGACTCTGCCGTCGGGCCTGCGGTAGCCGGTCAGTGCCGTGGTTGCCATTTGGTGCTCCTGATGTTGTGGACGTGGACCAGCTCGCCGGCGTTGATGGCACGGCTGGTCACGCCGATCGGCTGTCCGTACTCGATGACCTCGGAACCCTCTGCCAGGTCGACGAGTGCGACCTTGTGCCCGAGCGGGATGGGCTCGGTGACGGCGACCTCCCGTTGCCCCTCGCGGCCGAGGACGGCGAGGGTGGCAGTCCCCGGCTCGACGTCCCGGACGGCCACCGCGACGGCATCGTCCGGTTCGTGGGCGAGGAAGCCCAGGTCACCTCCCACGGGGACTCCCAACAGGCTGGGCCGGATCGACTGGTGGCACGGTGACCTCCTCGTAAGGTATGACCTCTTGCCAGTCAGGCTAGCCGAGCGCCCGCGGAGCTTCAAGCGGCAGAGGTGGGACCCCTGACGCTCTGCACCGGGTACCGGTCACCCCTCGGAGCCGAGGGCTTCGGCGTGCTCTCGCACCCTGGTCAGGGCCGCTTCGCGGGCACCGAGGATGTGGGCCGCAGCGGCGGCGCGGGCCGCTTCGGGGTCGCGCGACCGGATGGCCTCGAAGAGCACCCGATGGTCGTGACGAGACTGCTGGACGCGTCCGGGAATGGCCAGCGTGGTGTCCATGCCCGAGGCCAGCATCTCTTGGAGGATCCCGAGTGTCTGGAGGAGGAAGCGGTTCTTGGCCATCTCGACGATGCGGAGGTGGAACGCGGCGTCGAGCCGGCCGAGCGTGTCGAAGTCGATCGGTTCGCGGCGCGCCTCCTCTTCTGCCTCGAAGGCGGCTCGGAGCGAGTCGATCTCCTCCGGCGTGGCGTTGGCGGCTGCCCAGGCCGCGGCGGGTACTTCGAGCACCTGGCGCATGGCGAAGAGCTCGGCCAGGGACACCTCGAGGTGGGCGAGCCGCGAGCGGATGGTGTCCCCTTCCCCCTCGCCGACGAAGACCCCCTGGCCGTGCTTGACCACCACGCGGCCGTGCGCCTCGAGCGTCTTGACCGCTTCGCGGAGCGCCGGCCTGCTCACGCCCAACAGCCGTGCCATCTCGCGTTCCGCCGGAAGCCGATCGCCCGGCTGTAGCTGTTCGGCGACGATGAGCTCTTCGATGCGGGCGACGATGCGGTCGGCGAGGCTGCCGGCCTCCTTGATCGGGCTCCAGAGCGGGTCCATCGGCCTCCTTCGGCGTCGAGGTGCAGGACGCCGTGCCCACCAGCACCCACCGGTCGTTGGCTGGACGGCGACAACGCTCGCCTGCGCTGGTTGCCAGCATAACCCGAAACCTGTAGGTTGGTAAGAGGTCATATCTATTACCGCCACGCTGCGGCAGCCGGTCGAACCGGTGCCTGGGCGGGCGTCCCGACCTCGATGACGAGGTCATCTGTGGGCCAAAAGGGGAGGGCACGTGGCAACGGTGAGCCTCGATCGGGTGACGAAGGTCTACCCGAACGGCGTCGAAGCGGTGCATGAGCTGGAGCTCGACGTGGCCGACGGCGAGTTCATCGTGCTGGTGGGACCCTCGGGCTGCGGGAAGACCACGGCACTCCGCATGGTCGCGGGGTTGGAGAGCATCACGGCGGGTGAGCTCCAGATCGCCGGCCGGGTCATGAACGACGTGCCCTCCAAGGACCGCGACATCGCCATGGTGTTCCAGAATTACGCTCTCTATCCCCACATGACCGTGGCGCAGAACATCGGGTTCGCACTGAAGTTGCGGAAGCTGCCCAAGGACGAGATCGCCCGCAAGGTGCGTGAGGCAGCGTCGATCCTGAGCCTCACCGACCAGCTCGACCGAAAACCGGGGCAGCTCTCGGGTGGTCAGCGTCAACGGGTGGCCATGGGTCGGGCGATCGTCCGCGATCCCTCGGTGTTCCTGATGGACGAACCGCTCTCGAACCTCGACGCCAAGCTGCGGGTCCAGATGCGGGCCGAGGTCTCCCGGCTGCAACGGAGGCTCGGTGTTGCCACGCTCTACGTCACCCACGACCAGATCGAGGCGATGACCATGGGTGATCGCGTGGCAGTGATGCACTCCGGCGTCCTCCAACAGTGCGCCGCTCCCCAAGTGCTCTATGCCCAGCCCGCCAACTTGTTCGTGGCGGCCTTCATCGGGTCGCCGTCGATGAACCTCTACGAGGCAACCTTGTCGGACGACGCACAGGCCATCCGACTCGGTTCCCAGGCGGTCACGCTGCCGGCCGATGCCCAGCGCACCCGTCCCGGCCTGGCGTCCTACCGCGACCGCACGTTTGCCGTGGGCATCCGTCCAGAGCACCTGAAGCTGGCCGGTACCGACGACGGGGCGGCACGCCTGGCGGCCGACGTCGAGCTGGTCGAGGCGTTGGGGCCCGAGCTGCTGGTGCACTTTCGGCTGGACGCCACCCAGGTGCAGGTGGGCGGGGCACTTTCCGAGGACGAGGACCTCGGAGACCTGAGGATCGGTCCGGCCAGCCGGACCACGTCGGCCGGGGTGGCGCGCGTGCCCCCGACCACCGCCGTCCGCGTGGGGGACCAGATCGCCTTCGACGTCGCTACCGAGCACCTCCACTTCTTCGACCTTCAGACCGGAGCCGCCATCGGGGCGTGAGGGTCCCCAAACGCTACGACCCGACGGCGGACCGACGTTGCTGGTGGCGCCGCAGGCGGGCGTCCAGTTCCTCGAGGAACGCGGCCAGCGCGCCGATCTTGCTCTCGACTTGGGTACGCAGGTCTTTGAGCACCTCGTCGGCCTCTGCAAGGAGCCGCTCTTGGTCGCGGTCGGGGCTGTTGTGGAACTGTTCTCGCAAGGCGCGCAGGCGGTCCTCGGCGGTCACGACGCGGCGGATCTCCTCGAGGTTGAACCCCATCAGGCTCTGTAGCTCGCGGATGCGCTGGACTCGTTCGACGTCGGCGGTGCCGTACCGGCGGCAGCCCCCCGGACGGCGGAGGTGGGGAGCGAGGAGCCCGACCTCCTCGTAGTAGCGCAACGTGCGCTCGGAGATCCCCAGGCGGGTGGCCACCGTTCCGATCTTCAACAGGTCGTCCGGCCCCTGGCTCGTCAACAAGTCGCCCACCTTCTGGCCGCCACGGGGCCCCTCGGCGTCGGCTGTGGCGTCGGCCGTGGCGTCGGCTGGCGGCTGGCCGGACGCCACCGGGTTCGGGGCTGCGGTGCGGCTCGCCGCGTCGTGCTTGCGCCCGGCTCGTTGGGTGCTCATGAGGCACTCCGGTCGCGCTGACGACCGCGACGCCTGCCGGCTGCCGAGCCCCCGAGCTTCTCCGAGCGGAGCGTTGTGGCCGGGCTGCCCGCGAGGGCACCGTCGGAGTGGTCGGCTCCGTTGGTGCGCACGAGGTCGCCGTCGAGCCCCACTCCGAGCTCGACCGCAGTGATCGCCGCGGAGGACCTGTCGTCGGTCGCCTTCAGCTCGTCACCTTCTACGTAGTGGTACTTGCCGCCACGCAGCCACGAGGCGACAGCGGCAACGGCGCAGGCGGCGAGAGCGAAATCGAACGCTTCGCGTAGGCCGTTCATGAACGGCCTCGACACGAGCTTGGGGAAGAAGCTCCGCCCGGTGAGATAGGCGGCGTGGGCATGGGAGAGGTGGCCGAGCGCGGGCCCGAGGAGCTGCGCCATGGGGTTGTAGCCCAAGAAGGCAGCGAACAGCGCCCCGGTGGGTGGCAGGTGCGACACCTTGGTGGCGGCCGCAGCGGGGACGCCCTGGGCGACGAGCCCGTGGTAGAGGCTTCCCGGTAGGCCGCTCGCCAGTCCGGTGATGATCAGGGTGAAGAAGATCCCGATGGAGAGCACCATGGCCGAGTTCTGGAAGGTGGCGGTCATCCCCGATCCGGCGCCTCGCTGGTTGGGCGGGAGGCTGTTCATGATGCCAGCCCGGTTCGGCGAGGCGAACAGCCCCATGGCCAGCCCGTTGACCAACAGCAGCAGGGCGAACCAGATGTAGGTGAAGTTTGCCGGGAGCAATTCCAGCAGCCCGAAGCTCGCTGCCGCGGCGATCATGCCGCCGGTGGCGAACGGCCGGGCCCCGAAGTGGTCCGACAGGTAGCCCGAGATCGGCCCGGCGATCAAGAACCCGGCGGTGAGGGGCAGCATGTAGATGCCGGCCCACAGCGGGGTGTTGGCGAAGCTGTAGCCGTGCTGGGGAAGCCAGATCCCCTGCAGCCAGATGATCAGGATGAACATGAGCCCGCCGCGGCCGAGCGCGGCGAGCAGGCTGGCCACGTTGCCGGCGGCGAAGGCCCGGATGCGGAAGAGCGGCAGGCGGAACATCGGGTTGGCCACCTTGGTCTCGATGTAGCCGAAGATCCCGAGCACGACGACCCCGCCGGCGATGGCACCGATCACCCACGGGTTGGTCCATCCCATCGAGTGCCCGCCGTAGGGCTCGATGCCATAGGTGATGCCGACCAGCACGGCGATCAGCCCGACGGCAAAGGTGAGGTTCCCCCACCAGTCGATGTGCGAGGCGGTGCGCACCCCTTTCTCGACCAGCTTGAAGTAGGCCCAGAAGGTGCCGAACACGCCGAAGGGGACCGACACCAGGAACACCAGGTGCCACTCGACCGGGCCGAGCAGTCCGCCGAGGACCAGCCCGAGGAACGATCCGCCGATGGCGGCGACCTGGTTCACCCCCAAGGCGAGACCCCGCTGGTGGGGCGGGAAGGCGTCGGTGAGGATCGCCGAGGAGTTGGCGAACAGCAGCGCCCCGCCGACGCCTTGGAACACCCGCATGACGATGAGCCACAGCGCCCCGGCCGTCCCGTGCATCCAGGTGACGGCCAACAGGATCGAGAACACGCTGAAGACGGCGAAGCCGAGGTTGTACATCTTTACCCGGCCGAACATGTCTCCGAGGCGCCCGAAGCTCACCACCAGCACGGCAGTGACCACCGTGAAGCCCATCAGCAGCCACAAGAAGTAGCTGGAGTTGCCAGGCGTGAGCGGGTTGAGGCGGATGCCTCGGAAGATGTCGGGCAGGGCGATCAGGATGATCGACTGGTTGATCACCACCATCAGCATCCCCAAGGTGGTGTTGGACAGGGTCAGCCACTTGCCCTTGTAGGGATCGGGCTCCACCGCGACTGATTCGGCTTGACCGGACATGACGGCCTCCAAGGCAGACGTTCACGTCAACAATAAGAATAAGTTCACGTCAACGTCAAGGTTTGCAGGCAGCCTCACTTCGGTGGAGGTGGCTCGGCGGTGCGAGCTCGTCGGCGGCTAGGCAAAGGAGGGTGCGCAGTGGGGAGCGGGAACTGGTCAGGTTGGGTCCGGGCAGCAGGACGTGCGGGTCGACGATGGTCCGTGCCGGGTGTCGGGACCGCGACCGCCGCAAGTCTGGCTGCCTGTGGAAGCGGGAGCACGGTCAGCTCGGCGAAGGTAGGGAGGATCACCGTGGACCACAGCGGGTCCGTCTACCACTACCACGCGCAGGGCGTCTCAGGTTCGGTGAGCGGCGGAAGTGCACCGGTGGGCGTGCCGAGCGGCTTCCCCTCGGCCGTGCCGCTCCCCTCTGGTGGCGTCCTGGTGGATGCCGCAACCACCCAGGGGGCATCGGGTGCCGGATTCAATCTGATCTACCGGTACCCCTCGGCCACTACCGCCAGCAAGGCCCTGGGCGTCTACGACGCAGAGCTCCGGTCGGCCGGGTTCGCCAACAATTCGTCGTCCTCGGGCTCGGGCACCGTCCTCCAGGGGTGGACAGCCACCCACTGGGGAGTGTCCATCACGGTCGGCCCGACGGGCTCGTCGCCGGCCAGCGAGATGATGCTGGACGTTTCGGCGCTCGGTTGACGAGCCGGCCCCGGTACCACGACCACCACGGACACCGTGAGCGCCACGCCACGCCACGTCACGTCGCGCCACGTCACGTCGCCGACGACCGCAGTGCGCCGTCGGCGCGCTTGGCAGGTCCAGCGGTACCCGGCTGACCGCAGCCAGCGAGGCCCTCGGGTCCCCGACCTGCTTGTCGCCGCCGCCTGCGGAGACCTGCGAGCGCAGGCTCGACGATCCGGGACGGGCCTTCCTCGCAAGGTGTCCCAGGACGCGCGCTAGTGCGGTGAGCGAGAACGTCATCGAACGTCGGTTGCGACCCGGGTTGCCGGGGAGGTGCTGTTGGGGCGGCGAGGAGAAGGTGCCAGGTTGGTCGGCGACAGCGCCGAAGCCAGCGAGCAAACGGCTGAGCAGCAGCCAAGAGCGACACGGTCGCATCCGGCGGACGACGGTGCGCGGGCTCACGGGTCGGTCTGGAGATCGCACGCGCGATGACCCCCGACGCGCCCAGTCGGCCGAGCCTCTGAGTAGGGGGGGGCGAGAGCGGGCGACGGGAATCGAACCCGCGTTCTCAGCTTGGGAAGCTGATGTTCTGCCTCTGAACTACGCCCGCAGAATTGCAGGACACCCTACCCGCTCTGGCGGTGCCGAACACCCACCAGGGGTCCCCTGGTGCCTCCGGGGCCCCGGCCCGGTGCGGGCCACGATGGCACACGCTCGCGGGCTGCCTCGGATGCCCGAGCCCGTCCGCGCAGACCCCCGGAGGCCCGGACTCGACTTGGGGTGTCGCCGGTCAACTAGCGTGCATCCGGCATGGTGCTCTCCGACCGCTCCATCCGCGAGGCGATCGACGCCGGGCGCATCGTCATCGACCCGTTGGGCGATGGCTGCGTCCAGCCTTCCTCGGTCGACCTGCACGTCGACCGGTACTTCCGCGTCTTCCGCAACCACACCAGCCGGGTCATCGACGTCCGTGAGGACCAGGAGGACTTGACCGAGCTGGTCGAGATCGCCGAGGACAGCGCGCTCATCCTCCATCCGGGTGAGTTCGTCCTCGGTTCGACCATGGAGCGGGTCGCCCTTCCCGACGACCTGGTCGCCAGGCTCGAAGGCAAGTCGTCGCTCGGCCGCCTCGGTCTGCTCATCCACTCGACGGCCGGCTTCGTCGATGCTGGCTGGGACGGGCACCTCACCCTCGAGCTCTCCAACGTGGCCAATTTGCCCATCACCGTCTACCCGGGCATGAAGATCGGCCAGATCAGCTTCCTGCAGATGACGACCGCCGCCGAGCGGCCCTACGGCTCGGATGGCCTTGGCTCCAAGTACCAGGGCCAGTGGGGTCCCACCCCCAGCCGGTACGCCGACAACTTCCGCCCGTGAGCCACCCATCAGCCCTCGCGTTCGCGTTGCGCGCCCCGG
>JAJZBK010000018.1 GCA_021798955.1 Actinomycetes bacterium | reverse complement strand
GTTCACCGGTCGGAGGTCTCCTCTGCTGTGCCGCCGACCACGGTGCCGCCGACCACGGTGCCGCCGACCACGGTGCCGCCGACCGCGGTGCCGCCGACCGCTGTGCCGCCGACCGCTGTGCCGCCGACCGCTGTGCCGCCGACCGCTGTGCCGCCGACCGCTGTGCCGCCGACCGCTGTGCCGCCGACCGCTGTGCCGTCGACCGCTGTGCCGTCGACCGCTGTGCCGTCGACCGCTGTGCCGTCGACCGCTGAGGGTGTCATGCGTCGCCCGCTGCCAGCGGGGTGCCACGCCCCGTCAGACGGTCCGCCTTGGCCCGCAGTGTGGCGAGGAGGTCGTCGAAGGAAGCGGCGAAGCTGGCCACGCCCTCGGCCTCGAGGGTGGTCGCCACGTCGGCCAGGTCGATCCCTCCGGCCCCGAGCCGCTCGGTGGCGGCGTCGGCTTCGTCGAGCGCCTCGTCGACCGTGCGAGCCACCGTGCCGTGGTCGAGGAAGGCGGCGATGGTGCCTTCGGGCATGGTGTTGACGGTGTCCGGGCCGATCAGGGTGTCGACATAGGCAAGATCGGGATAGGCGGGGTTCTTGGTCGACGTCGAGGCCCACAACGGTCGCTGGACCCGTGCCCCCCGGGCGGCCAGCGCTTCCCACCGCGGGCCCGAGAAGCGCTGCCGGAAGAGGCGGTAGGCCTGTCGGGCCTGGGCCACGGCAGCGCGCCCCCGGAGCTCGAGCAGGCTGGTGTCGGCGCCGTCGGCGACGGCGGCTTCGATCCTCCGGTCGACCTCGGTGTCCACCCGGGAGACGAAGAACGAGGCCACGCTGGCTACGCCAGAGAGGTCCTCCGCCCCCGAGGCGAGGAGCGCCTCGAGCCCCGACAGGTAGGCCTCGATGACCTCGTCGTACCGCTGGAGGCTGAAGATCAGGGTGACGTTGATGCTGCGCCCCTCGGCGATCATCGACCGGATGGCCGGCACACCCTCGACGGTGGCGGGGATCTTGACCAGCAGGTTCGGCTGGTGGATCCGCTCATGGAGGGCACGGGCGGCCGTCTCGGTGCCGGGCCCGTCGTGGGCCAGGGACGGGGCGACCTCGACGGAGACGAACCCGTCGGCGCCCCCGGAGGCGTCGTGGACGGGCCGGAGCACGGCGAGGGCGTCGGTGATGTCGTCGACGACCATGTCCCAGTAAGCCTGCTCGACGGGCTCGACGGCGACGAGCGAGGCGAACTGCTCGTCGTAGGTGTCCTGGCCCTCGATCGCCTTGGCGAAGATGGTCGGGTTGGAGGTCACACCCCGGATGCCCTGGTCGACGAGCTGGGCGAGCGTGCCGTCACGCAGCCAGTCGCGGCGAAGGTTGTCGAGCCACGGGCTTTGGCCCTGGTGCTGGTAGAGGTCGTCGAGGGTGGTCATCGTGGTCCTTTCGTGGTGGCGCCCGCTACCGGCGGTGACTGCCGGCGCCCGGTGGCCTCCGGTGTCGTCCGATCCGCCGGTGCGCCGGTCACTGATCGGCAGCCTGTGAGAGGAGTGCTCGGGCTCGCGAGGCGACGTGCTCGGGCGTGAACCCGAGCTCGGCGAGGACCCGTTCGCCCGGCGCCGACGCCCCGAAGCGGTCGACGGCGACGACGGCATCGGCGTAGCGCTCCCAGCCGAAGGACGAAGCCGCTTCGACGGCGAGGCGGGGCACGCCGTCGGGCAGCACCTGGCGACGGTAGGGCTCCTCCTGGTCGGCGAAGAGCTCCCACGACGGCAGGGAGACGACCCGGGTCGCCACGCCGGCCGCCGACAGCAGGTCGGCGGCGGCCAGGCACAGCGCCACCTCGCTGCCGGTGCCGATGAGGACGACGTCGAGGTCGCGCTGTCCGTCTGGTCCGGTCGAGCCGTCTGGTCCGGTCGAGAACGACGCCGGCTCGGCCAGCACGTAGCCACCGCGAGGGACTCCCTCGGGGGCCAACCGGGCCGTAGCTTCGAGGACGGGCAGCTTCTGCCGGCTGAGGACCAGCGCAGTCGGACCGTCCAGCTCGACGGCGAGGCGCCACGCCTGGGCGGTCTCGTTGGCGTCGGCCGGCCGGATCACTCGCAGTCCGGGCATGGCTCGCATGGCGGCGAGCTGCTCGACGGGCTGGTGCGTCGGGCCGTCCTCGCCGAGCCCGACGGAGTCGTGGGTCCACGAGTACACGGCGTGGGCCTGCGACAAGGCGGCGACGCGCACGGCACCGCGCATGTAGTCGCTGAAGACGAAGAACGTCCCGCCGACCGGCAGCACACCTCCGTGCATGGCCAGTCCGGTCAGCACCGCGCCCATGGCGTGCTCGCGCACGCCGTAGTGGACGAGGGCACCGTCGGGTCGCTCCGCCGACTGTGCCACGAAGCCCTCGACCGCCATGCCGGTGTTGCCGGTCAGGTCGGCACTGCCGACCACCAGCCCGGGCAAGACCTCGGAGGTCGCGTCGAGCGCGGCCTTGATGGCCTGGCGGGTGGCCATCGGGCCGTCGTCCGGGGTGAAGACAGGGAGCTTGTCCGCCCAGCCGGCCAGCCCGCGGCCGGCCTGGGCCGCGTCCCAGCGGGCACGGTCGCCGGTCCAGCCCGCGAATCGCGCCTCCCATGCGGCCCGGAAGGCCTGCCCCCGCGGGATGCAGGCCCGGTAGAGGTCGAGGACGGCGTCGGGAACCCAGAAGGCCTCGTCGGGAGGGAGCCCGAGCAGCGCCTTCGTGCGGCGGATCTCCTCGGGGGGAAAGGGGTCTCCGTGGGCCTTGGCCGTGTCGGTGAGCTCGGGAGAGGGGTAGCCGATGTGGCTGCGCACGATGACGAGCGACGGGCGGTCCTCGTCGGCGCGTGCCCGGAGCAGCGCCGCTTCGAGGACATCTACGTCGTTGGCGGCCTCACCGAGGTTCTCGACGCCCCATCCGTAGGCGGCGAACCGCTCCGGGACGTTGTCGGTGTAGGCGAGCTCGGTGGGCCCGTCGATGGAGATGTGGTTGTCGTCGTAGATGTAGACGAGCCGTCCGAGGCGCAGGTGCCCGGCCAGTGAAGCGGCCTCGTGGGAGATGCCCTCCTCGAGGCAGCCGTCGCCGGCGATGACGTAGGTGTGGTGGTCGCACACCTCGGGCGAGAACCGCGACCGCAGCCAGCGTTCGGCGATCCCCAGGCCGACGCCGTTGGCGAAGCCCTGGCCCAAGGGGCCGGTCGTCACCTCGACGCCGACGGTGTGCCCAGCCTCGGGATGGCCCGGCGTGAGGCTGCCCCACTGCCGGAAGGCACGCAGGTCGTCGAGGGTGAGCCCGTAGCCCGTCAGGTAGAGCATGGCGTAGAGGAGGATCGAGGCGTGGCCGTTGGAGAGCACGAACCGGTCGCGATCGGGCCAGTGGGGCTCGGACGGGTCGTGGCGCAGGACCCGGGTGAACAGCACGTGGGCAAGGGGGGCAAGGGCCATGGCCGTCCCCGGGTGCCCGGCGTTGGCCGCCCGGGGTGCGTCCATGGCGAGCCCGCGGATGACGTCGACGCCGAGCTGCTCGAGGGCAGCGTCGCGCGGGACCTCGGGGATGTCGTGGAAGTGGCCGCTCATCGAGGCCACCCTACCGGGCGCCCTGCGGATGCGCCGGTACCCCGCAGGGCGGCTCCGGCGCGGGCTCAGGTGGACGACGGCCCGAAGCGGATGTCGAGGGAGCGCAGGTAGGTGTGGAGCCCGGCGTCCTGGACGGGCAGGAGGTGGGCCGGCGTCGTCGACTCGTTGTGGTGGCTGTGCCAGGCGCCCGGCGGGGTGACGAAGGCGCTCCCCGGCTGCCAGTCCACCCGTCGGGGGTCAACGATGGCGCCGGAGGGGTCGAGCTCTTCGCCGACCAGGGAGTAGCAGCCGGGCTCGCAGTCGACGACGAGGTCGAGGGCCACGCTCTGGTGGCGGTGGGGCCGCTGGACGCGTCCGGGTGGGAGCACTCCGAGCATGGCCCACAGGGTGTGGGTGACCGTGAGCGTCTGCGGCGTCGCGGTATTGCCGAGCAGGACGCTGACGCGGTTGCGGGCGTCCGCGTCGGGGTGGGCGGCAACCTCGGCCAGGCGGGCCCGTGTCGCCGTGCCGTCGAAGCGGGTGGGCCGGAACCGGGCCTCCCAGGGGCGCACGCCGAGATAGTGGAGGAGCGGGGCGTCGGTGACCCGGTAGAGGACGGCGACATGGTCGTCGTCGGCATCGCCGGGATCGGCGTAGTGCACCGTGGTGCAACGTGCCGGGAGGACGAAGAGGTCGCCCGAGCGCCACGGCATCGTCCCGGAGGAGAGGTCGTCGCCGCTCGCAGCGGTCTCGAAGTCGCTATGGCCCGAGCCGCTCAGGCAGTAGTAGAGCTCGCTCGTCCCGTCGGGGGCGGTGGCGACCATCTCGCCAGGCCGGACGACGATGTAGGACGCCAACAACGCCGGGCTGGTCGCCGTGTAGGGGACGCCCAACGCGTCGGAGCAGTCGAGTGGGACGATCCGGGTCGGCCCACCCTGGTGGAGCTCGGGACCGAAGAGCTCGGGGGTGACCGCGGTGATGGCCCCGCCGCGCAGCGGGTCGACGGCCTCGGTGTACTCGAAGAACCGGGCGTCTCCGGTCCAGTCCTCGATGGGCTCGCCCACGAGGACGAACGGCTCGCCAGCAGGGGAGCGATTGGGCCCGGTCTCGGCAGAGGTCATCCTCCCAGTATCGACCATGGTGTCCGCGGTAGGTTCACGGGGTGGTGGACGGACGTCCTGACGCGCCGGTGCAGGTGCCAGCGAACTGCGAGCTCACCCTCGGGATGCGGTGCGTGGACAAGGCCGTGCCGGGTCGGACGCGCTGGACGATGCGGGCAGACGAACGCTTCGCCAACCCGGCCGGCGTGCTCCAAGGCGGGTTCCTCGGCGCCATGGCCGACTCGGCGATGGGGTCCGCCACCATCACCTTTGCCCGGGCGGCCGGTCGGCGGGTGCTTGCCTCCAACGTCGAGATGAAGACCACCTTCATCGCACCCGCCCGCGTCGGTTCGGTGCTCGAGTGCCGGGCGTGGGTGGTGACCGGTGGCCAGCGGGTTGCCTTCGCCGAAGCCGAGATCGTCGACGACGCCGGTCGCCTGGTGGCCAGGGCGAGCTCGACCTACCTGTTCACCGAGCGCCGCAGGAGGTAGACCGAACGGTGCGGTGGCGCCTGGCCTCGCGGTCGGCGCCCGTCGTCTCGCGGTGGTCCACGATGCGCACGATCTATAGTCGACCCGTTCAGGGCCGGGACGGGTCGGCCCGACGGTCCCGGCGACGACCACCGCGACGAACGAACGGAGCCCTGTTGTCAGGTCGGACGCAGTCGAGACGGGTAGGACGGGTGGGCGACCGGACGCGCACGGCCGGCCAGGACGCCCTCTCTCTGGTCGTCGAGTACGCCAAGCAGGAGACGCTCGAGCCGCTGAAGGGCCTCGGACGGTTCGTGGTCTTCGGCGTCGCCGGTTCGGTCCTCGGTGCGGTCGGGCTGGTGGTCGCCGCCGTGGGGCTGCTCCGGCTCCTGCAGGGAGAGACCGGCACGACGTTCGCCGGCAATTGGTCGTGGGCTCCCTACCTGCTGTGCGCAGTGGTGGTGCTGGTCGCTACCGGGGCGGCGATCGCCGCGGTGGGCCGGGGCACGGCGCGGCGCTCCGGCGCTGGAGACGGCAAGAAGGAGGAACGGTGAACCGGACGGCGACGGACGTGGGCCCCATCACCCGTGACGACCTCGAAGCCGGGTTCCGACGCCTGCAGGGCGAAGCGCAGGCCGAGGCGACCTCGGCGCGATCGGGCTTGGTGACCGCCGGCCTGGCTGCCGCGCTGGTGGCGCTCGTCGTGGCGTACCTGGCTGGTCGACGCCGGGGGCGGTCGCGGTCGGCCGTCGTCGAGATCCGTCGGATCTGACCGGGTGGGTCGGCTGACCAACCGCCTGGCTCGCTCTGCCTTCCGGCGGGCGCGCCGAGGCGGCCACCCTCTCTGGCTGGTCCTCGCTACGGCGGCGTGGCTGTTGGGCCGGGCGCGCCGCCCGTCGTCTCCGACGTACCGGGCGGTCGTCCGCCAAGGGAGCGAGCTCGTCGTCGCCGTCCGGGCCCCCGAGGGACGGGGACGCCGTCGGCGCTCCACCTCGTGAGGGCGGGACCGGGGGCGCTCCGGGGGCACGGGTCCCTGGCTGACGGCGAACGGGTCCTGCTCGTCGACGCCAAGGACCGGCGCTATCTCGTCACGTTGCGGGCCGGCACGCGGTTCCACACCCACGCCGGCATCGTCGACCACGACGACCTGATCGGCCAGATGGAGGGGACGACGGTGACCGGGTCGACCGGTCGTCGCTTCCTGGTGGTGCGACCGACGCTCGCCGATGTCGTGCTGAAGATGCCCCGTGGGGCCCAGGTCGTCTACCCGAAGGACCTCGCCGTCATGGTGTCGTCGGCGGACATCGCCCCCGGAGACCGAGTGCTCGAGGCTGGCGTGGGCTCCGGAGCGCTGTCCATGGCGTTGCTGCGCGCCGGCGCCTCGGTGGTGGGCTACGAGCTGCGCGAGGACTTCGCGGCGCGAGCCACGGCCAACGTGGTGGCCATGGCTGGCGAGGGGGCCCCGTACCGGGTGGAGCTACGTGACGTCTACGCCGGTATCGACGAGGTGGTCGACCGGGTCGTCCTCGACCTTCCCGAGCCGTGGCGGGTGCTGCCCCATCTGCCCGGTGCGCTGCGCTTCGGTGGCATCGTGTGCGCCTACCTGCCCACCATCAACCAGACGGCCCAGCTCAGGGCTGCGCTCGACGAGGGCCCCTTCGGCCTGACCACGACCGTCGAGGTCCTCCACCGGACCTGGCACATCGAGGCTCGCTCGGTGCGGCCCGACCACCGGATGGTCGGCCACACCGGGTTCATCACCACGTCCCGTCTGCTGGCGCCCGCCCCGGCAACATCCGGCTCGCCTGGGGTGCCAGAGACTTCTGGGGCGCCTGGGGTACTTCCCGGGCTGTCCGACCCGGCGACAGGGCCGGAAGCCGACAGGGCCTGAAGGCGACAGACAGGTCGTCCTGCCTTCGGCCGAGTGGTCGTCGGTACCCGTGGGTCCTGGCGGGTGGGGCCTGGCGGGTGGTCAGTCCCGCTCGATGAAGATGCACTCGCCGGGGCACTCCTCGGAGGCCTCGACCACTGCGTCCTCGAGCTCCCCGGGCACCGCCGCCATGCCGGCGGCCCCACCGGGGTCGTTCTTCACGCTGTCGCCTTCCTTGACGTAGGCCAGGCCGTCGTCGAGGAGGGTGAACACGGCCGGGGCGATCTCCTCGCAGAGGCCGTCACCCGTGCAGAGATCCTGGTCGATCCAGACCTTCATCAGTACGCGTCTCTCCAGAGTCGGCCCGACCGGCACCACCGTGCGCGACCGGGTGCGTCGTCAACGGGCGGTCGGCACCGGTGGGAGGCGCCTCCGACCCAGGCGGACCGGTCACCCACGACGCATGCTAGCCGCGACTGAGGCGAGCCTCTGTCCCGAGGCGCGGGGAGCTGAGCCGAGCAGTGCTCGGGGTCGGGGTCACTCGGCGGGGTCGGGGTCGGCGCCGGAACGGGTGCGCGGGCAGTAGGGTCGCGCCAGGAGGCCGCGGTCGCCCGACCGGGGCCGGAGCGTGCCGCGTGGTGCGCGTGACGTCGGAGCGAAGGGGTGAGTGCGACGACTGACTTCGGCGACAGGGGAGACGGTCGGAGGCGGACCGGGCTGGGCGGAGGGCACGACCAGGACGCCGAAGGCCTCCGCGTCCAATTGGACGAGGCCGAGGCAGAGATCGCCCTGCTCCGGCGGCGTCTGCAGGACAGCCCGCGGCGGGTCCAGGCGCTCGAGGAGCGGCTCCTCGAAGTGAAGGGCCAGCTTGCCCAAGCGGTCTCCCAGAACGAGAAGCTGACCTTCACGCTCCAGACGGCCAAGGAGCACATCGCCAACCTGCGCGAGGAGGTCGAGAAGCTGACGCAGCCCCCCGCCGCGTACGGCACCTACCTCGGTGCCAACGACGACGGGTCGGTCGACGTGTTCTCAGGGGGGCGCAAGATGCGCGTCTCCCTCCATCCCGACCTCGAGCGGTCGGAGCTGTCGCGGGGCGACGAGGTGGTCCTGAACGAGTCGCTCAACGTGGTGCTCGCCCGACCCGGTGAACGCTCTGGTGAGGTCGTCGTGGTCAAGGAGCTCCTCGAGGACGGCCGGCGCGCCCTGGTCTACGGCCGCGCCGACGAGGAACGGGTCGCCGAGCTGGCCGATTGCCTGGTCGGGGAGCGCCTCCGGGCCGGTGACTCCGTGCTCATGGAGCCGCGGACCGGTCTCCTGGTCGAGAAGCTCCCTCGTCCCGAGGTCGAGGAGCTGGTGCTCGAGGAGGTCCCCGATGTCACCTACGCCGACGTGGGTGGACTCGATGCCCAGATCGAAGCCATCACCGACGCCGTCGAGCTCCCCTACCTGCACCGCGACCTCTATGCCGAGCACCGCCTGCCGGCGCCGAAGGGGATCCTGCTCTACGGCCCGCCGGGGTGCGGCAAGACGCTGATCGCCAAGGCCGTGGCCAACTCGTTGGCGAAGAAGGTGGCCGAGGTGACCGGCAACACCAACGCCCGCAGCTACTTCTTGAACATCAAGGGGCCCGAGCTGCTGAACAAGTACGTCGGCGAGACCGAACGCCAGATCAGGCTGGTGTTCCAGCGGGCCCGGGAGAAGTCCGAGGAAGGCGTGCCCGTCATCGTGTTCTTCGACGAGATGGACTCGCTGTTCCGGACCCGGGGAACGGGCATCAGCTCGGACATGGAGTCGACCATCGTGCCGCAGCTCCTGGCGGAGATCGACGGCGTCGAGGCCCTTCGCGACGTGATCGTCATCGGCGCGTCCAACCGCGAGGACCTGATCGACCCGGCCATCCTCCGCCCCGGCCGACTGGACGTGAAGATCCGGATCGAGCGGCCCGACGAGGCGGCCGCCGCCCAGATCTTCGGTCGCTACCTGACGGCGGACCTTCCCCTCGACGCCGACGAGGTGCGTTCGCTGGGCGGCGGGGACGCGGCCAAGGCGGCCCTGGCGATGATCGAGGCCACGGTGCAGGAGATGTACCGGACCGACGACGACAACCGCTTCCTCGAGGTCACCTACCAGAACGGCGACAAGGAGGTCCTCTACTTCCGCGACTTCTCCTCGGGGGCGATGATCGAGAACATCGTCCGACGGGCGAAGAAGCTGGCGATCAAGCGGGCCATTCGGGGCGAGGGTCGCGGCATCCGCACGGCAGACCTGATCGAGTCCATCCGCCAGGAGTACAAGGAGAACGAGGACTTGCCCAACACGACCAACCCGGACGACTGGGCGAAGATCTCGGGCAAGAAGGGCGAGCGGATCGTCTACATCCGGACGCTCATCAGCGAGGACCGCGAGACGAAGGGCGGTCGGTCCATCGAACGGGTGGGGACCGGGCAGTACCTCTGACCTGCTGGCCCGCACCAC
Organism: Actinomycetes bacterium; assembly: GCA_021798955.1. Taxonomy (GTDB): domain Bacteria; phylum Actinomycetota; class Acidimicrobiia; order Acidimicrobiales; family RAAP-2; genus JAJZJT01. Next base: position 48,051 of record JAJZBK010000018.1, on the reverse strand, counting down.
GGCAAGCCGGCTGGCGACGCGGGTCCCCGGCTGCCGCCGCCGATGCGGGCTGTTGCCCGCTCTGGCTCGGATAGGGTCGAGCCGTGGCCATCCCCAAGGTCTGCGGGATCGAGACGGAGTACGGCATCCACGTCGTGGGTGGCGATCCCAACCCGATCGCCGCCTCGTCGGTGCTGATCAACGCCTACCTGCAGGAGGTGGTCCGTCAGCGCACCGGGTGGGACTTCGAGGACGAGTCGCCGGGCAACGACGCCCGGGGAGCACCGGGGCCTGACGCACTGCCCCCCCAGGTCGAGACCCACCTGGTCAACGCTGTTCTGACCAACGGCGCCCGGTACTACGTCGACCACGCGCACCCCGAGTTCTCGACGCCGGAGTGCGCCGACGCGCTCGAGTGCGTCCGGTACGACCGTGCCGGCGAGGAGATCTTGGTGCGGTCGATGGAGGCGGCGGCCGCCACCGTCACCGACGGGCGCACCCTGGTGGTCTACAAGAACAACTCGGACGGCAAGGGGAACTCGTACGGGACGCACGAGAACTACCTGGTCGACCGGTCCGTTCCCTTCGACCGCGTGGTGGCTGCCGTCACCCCCCACTTCGTGACCCGCCAGATCTTCACCGGCAGCGGCAAGGTCGGTGCCGAGACGGCCACTCTCGACGGCCACGCAGTCGAGTTCCAGCTCTCGCAGCGAGCCGAGTTCTTCGAGGAGCCGGTGGGCCTCGAGACCACGCTCAAACGTCCGATCGTGAACACGCGCGACGAGCCCCACGCCGACTCGCGGCGGTACCGTCGGCTCCACGTGATCGTCGGCGACGCCAACCTCTGCGAGGTGGCCACCTTCCTGAAGGTGGGGACCACGTCGTTGGTGCTGGCCATGCTCGAGGACGACGCCTTGGCGCGTCGCCCGCTCGGTCTCGCCGACCCGGTCCGGGCGATGTACGAGGTCTCCCTCGACCGCTCCCTCGGTCACCCGCTGGCCCTGGCTGATGGGACGACGGCCACCGCGCTCGACGTGCAGTGGGAGCTCTTCGGGGCGGCCCGCAAGTACGCGGACGAGCGCGGCCTGGCCTGCATGGGGGACGAGGCGGTCGGGGAGGAGGTGCTCCGGCGGTGGGAGCACGTGCTCCATGCCCTCGAGACCGAGCCCGCCTCGCTGGCCCGGCAGCTCGACTGGGTGGCCAAGTTGCAGCTCATCGAGGCCTACCGGGACCGCCACGGCTGCGGCTGGGACGACCCTCGCCTGGCGGCACTCGACCTCCAGTACCACGACCTCCGCCCGGCGCGCTCGCTCTTCGCCCGGCTGGACACCGAACGGCTGGTGACCGCCGACGAGGTGGCACGCGCCGTGACCGAGCCGCCGCGACGGACCCGGGCATGGTTCCGGGGCCAGTGCCTCCAGCGCTGGCCGGACGCCGTGGTCACCGCCAACTGGGACTCGCTCGTCTTCGACGTCGGTACCGACCCGCTGCGGCGCGTCCCTATGATGGACCCTCTGCGGGGGACCGCCGAGCACGTAGACGAGCTGTTGCAGGCGAGCACGAGCCCAGCCGACCTGCTGGACCGACTGAGCAGCTAGTGGAGAGCAGACCATGGCCGAACGAGAGCTGAAGAAGAAGACGGCGAGCGAGCGCCCCGAGGAGGCAGTGGAGGACGTGCCCGCTGCGTCGGCCAAGGGCGAGAAGCTCAAGGCCGAGCTCGACGACCTCCTCGACGAGATCGACGAGGTGCTTGAGGACAACGCCGAGGAGTTCGTGCGCAACTATGTCCAGAAGGGCGGCGAGTAGCCGCCGTGACGCTCCCGATCTTCGCACCGTTGGACGACCCGGGCCCGGACTTCGCTTCCCTGCTCCGGCGGATGCGCCCGCAGCAGCGTGAAGCTCCGGTCGTCCCGGAGGCGGCCGCCGGCACCCTCGCCGTGCGCCACGGCACGACGGTGGTGGCGCTGCGCTTCGCCGACGGCGTCGTCATGGCAGGAGACCGGCGGGCCACCGAGGGCCACGCCATCGCCCACCGGACCATGGAGAAGGTCTTCCCGGCCGACCGTCACTCTGCCGTGGCCATTGCCGGGGCGGCCGGTCCCGCCGTCGAGATGGTGCGGCTGTTCCAGACCCAGCTCGAGCACTACGAGAAGGTCGAGGGCGTCGCCCTCAGCCTCGAGGGCAAGGCGAACCAGTTGGGCCAGATGGTGCGCGAGCACCTGCCCATGGCCATGCAGGGCCTTGCCGTCGTGCCGTTGTTCGCCGGCTACGACGTCGGTCGGGGCGTCGGTCGGATCTTCACCTACGACGTCACCGGCGGGCACTACGAGGAGACCGAGCACAGTGCCACCGGCTCGGGTGGGCGCGACGCCCGGACGACCATCAAGCTCGGCTACCGCGACGCCATGGCCCGCGACGACGCGGTCGAGCTGGCCATCGAAGCCCTCTACGAAGCCGCCGACGAGGACTCGGCGACCGGCGGTCCCGACCTGGTCCGGGGGATCTATCCCCTGGTGGCCACCGTGACCGCGGCAGGGTTCGCCGCGGTCGCCGAGGAGGAAGTGGCGGCACGGTTCGCCGCACTGATCGACCGGCGCCGAGCGGAGGGCCACCAGCCATGACGATGCCGTACTACGTGGCGCCCGAGCAGGTCATGAAGGACCGAGCCGAGTACGCCCAGAAGGGCATCGCCCGGGGGCGCTCCCTGATCGCCACGACCTTCGACGACGGGGTGCTCATCGTGGCCGACAACCCGTCGAGGTCGCTCCACAAGATCAGCGAGATCTACGACCGGATCGCCTTCGCCGGCGTGGGCAAGTACAACGAGTTCGACCAGCTGCGCGTCTCAGGCGTTCGCCACGCCGACACCAAGGGGTACGCCTACAGCCGTGAAGACGTCGACGCCCGCTCCCTCGCCAACCTGTACGCCCAGTACCTGGGACAAGTCTTCACGCACGAGATGAAACCCCTCGAGGTCGAGATCCTCGTGGCCGAGCTGGGCAACGAGCTGCGTCCGACGCAGCTCTACCACGTGGCCTACGAGGGGACCATCACCGACGAAGACCGGTTCGCCGTCCTGGGCGGGGAGACCGAGGTGATCGGCGAGCGGATGGGGGATGCCTGGCGTGCGGACTGGACGCTGGGCGAGGCGCTGACGGCGGCCGTGGCCGCCCTGGCCGGACCGGAGCGGACGCTCACCGGCGAGGGGCTCGAGGTCGCGGTGCTCGAGCGGGGCAACGGACGGCGGTGCTTCCGCCGCTTGAGCGCTGCCGAGGTCGACGCGCTCCTCGGCTGAGGTACGGCCGGCTGCGAGCGGGTGTCCGCACGGCCGCAGCGGGGCGGCGGTACCGTGTGAGGACGATGGACAAGCGGATCTTCGGCCTCGAGAACGAGTACGGCGTCACCTGTGCGCTCCGGGGCCAACGCCGCCTGAGCCCGGACGAGGTCGCCCGGTACCTGTTCCGTAGGGTGGTCAGCTGGGGCCGTTCCTCCAACGTCTTCCTCGAGAACGGCGCGCGCCTCTACCTCGACGTCGGCAGCCATCCCGAGTACGCCACCCCGGAGTGCGACGACATCACCCAGCTGGTGGTGCACGACAAGGCCGGGGAGTGGATCCTCTCGTCGCTGGTGGACGGGGCCGAGGCTCGCCTGCGGGAGGAGGGTATCCGCGGGGACATCTACCTGTTCAAGAACAACACCGACTCGGCGGGCAACTCGTACGGCTGTCACGAGAACTACCTGACCAGCCGCCGGGACGACTTCGCCCACTACACCGAGGTGCTGATCCCCTTCCTCGTGTCCCGCCAGATCTACGCCGGGGCGGGCAAGGTGCTCCAGACGGCCCGTGGCGCCGTGTTCTCCCTGAGCCAGCGGGCCGAGCACATCTGGGAGGGCGTGTCCTCGGCGACGACGCGGAGCAGGCCCATCATCAACACCCGCGACGAGCCCCATGCCGATGCCGAGAAGTACCGACGCCTCCACGTCATCGTCGGGGACTCGAACATGAGCGAGTACGCCACCTACCTGAAGATCGGCACGACGAGCATCGTCCTGCGGATGCTCGAGGACCCCCAGACGGTCTTGCGCGACCTGACCCTCGAGAACCCGATCCGGGCCATCCGCGAGATCAGCCACGACCTCACCTTCCGTCGACCGGTCCGGTTGGCCAACGGGCGCGAGATGAGCGCCCTCGACATCCAGTCGGAGTACCTCCAGCGGGCGATCCGCTTCCGCGACCGCCAAGGGCTCTCGCCGCAGGAGGACCGGGCGCTTGCCATGTGGGAGCACTGCATGAAGGGTCTCGAGACCGATCCCTTCGGCCTGCATCGCGAGTGCGACTGGGCCGCCAAGTACCGCCTGATCGAGGCCTACCGGGCACGGCACCAGGTCTCGCTGGCGCATCCGACGGTGGGCCTCCTCGACCTGCAGTACCACGACGTGGACCGCACCCGCGGGCTCTACTACCGGCTCCAGCGACGGGACCAGGTCGAGCGCATCGCCGACGACGCCGACATCGCCACTGCCATGTCCCGTCCGCCCCAGACCACCCGGGCACGGCTCCGGGGGGAGTTCGTGCGACGGGCGAAGGAGCGTCGACGCGACTTCACGGTCGACTGGGTCCACCTGAAGCTCAACGACCAGGCCCAGCGGACGGTCCTGTTGAAGGACCCCTTCCGGGCCCACGACGAGCGGGTGGAGAAGCTGATCGCCAGCTTGTGAGCACCGTGGGCCCGGCGCGCCCGCGACCCACGGTCATCTCTGGGCTAGCCTGCCCGAACTGTGGACGAGGAGCTTTCACAGCACCCCGACGGTGCCCCGTGGAGCGGCCAGGGGACCACTCCGTCGTCGTCTGTGCCGGCAGCGGCGTCGCTGCGACCGACCGACGGGTACGCCGGAGCGGGGGCTGAGCACTCGTCTGTGGCCAGCGAGAGGGGTCCGGGAGGCGCCAGCCCGGGAGGCGCCGGCCCGGGAGGCGCCAGCCCGGGAGGCGCCAGCCCGGGAGGCGCCGGCCCGGGAGGACGACGCTCCGGTCGCCGTCGGGTGCCGTGGGCGGTCGAGTGGCTGGCCGTCGCCGTCGTGGCGGTCGTGGTGGCCATCGTGGTGCGCACCTATGTCGCCGAGATGTTCTACATCCCCTCCGGGTCGATGGAGCCGACGCTGCAGATCGGCGACCGGATCATCGTCGACAAGCTGAGCTACGACCTCCACGCCATCCACCGGGGGGACATCGTCGTCTTCCGCCGGCCCCCGCTCGAGCCGCAAGACTTCGCCGACCTGGTCAAGCGGGTGATCGGGCTGCCGGGCGAGACGATCTCCTCGCACGACGGGTCCGTCTACATCGACGGCAAGAAGCTGGCCGAGCCCTGGCTGCCGCCCGGCACCTACACCGGGGCCCTCCCTGGCGACCCGCACCCCCAGTTCAACTTGCCCGGCCCGGTCGTCATCCCCAAGGGCGAGTACTACGTGATGGGAGACAACCGCGAGGACTCCCAAGACAGCCGGTACTTCGGTCCCATCCCCCGCAGCCTGATCGTCGGCAAGATGGTGGCCATCGTCTGGCCGATCAGCCACGACACGGGCATCTTTGTGGCGCTCGGTGTCGTCATCGTCGTGCTGGTGGCGATCGCCGTGCTCGCCGCCGCCCTCCGCCGCCGACAGGCCCGGCCACGTGTCCCCGGCAGGACCGACCGAGGTCCGTGACCAGGGCAGCGGAGGGGCGCCAGAGCTGGGCATCGGTAGACTGGCACTGTGCCGTTCCTCAGCACGGACAAGGTGCTCGTCATCCTGGTGGTGGCCCTGGTGGTCTTGGGGCCGAACAAGCTCCCCCAGGTGGCCCGACAGATCGGCTCCCTGTGGTCGGAGTTCCAACGGTTCCGCCAGCGGCTCGAGTCGGAGGTGCGGAGCACGTTCCCTGACCTGCCGTCGACCGAAACGCTCACCCGAGCGGTCCGCTCCCCGCTGAGCGTGCTCGAAGATCTGGGGGCAACGTCGGAGGGCTCGACCACTGCGCTCGACCAGGCGCAGGGTGCCGAGGCGCCCGCGGGCATGACCGCCAACGGCGACGGCCCCGGCGCCGAACTCGGAGCAGAGCCTGGTGCGACCGGTGCGCGGCGACCGTGGTGGGAGCGGCCGGTGGACGGTGCTGGCGCCACGCCGGCCCCGGCAGTGACCGCGCCCGCCGCTCCGGGCGTGCGCCACACCATCCGGGCGACACAGCCGCTGTTCCTCGACGACCCGAGCATGAACTGACCGGCGGCTTGGCCGGGCAGGCGCCGGTGCCGCCCGGCACACGAGGACGGACCCGATGAACCTCACCCTGAAGCGTCGCCAGAGCGCCAAGGCCTCGCCGGACGCCATGACGCTCGCCGAGCACCTGGCCGAGCTGCGGCGTCGCGTGGTCATCTCGGCGGCCGCCTTCGTGGTGATGGCGACGGTGGCGTTCCTCGCCTACAACCCGATCCTGGCCTTCCTCAAGCATCCCTACTGCCAGGCTGCGCCGACCCACTGCAGCTTCTACGTGACGGGCCCGCTCGACGGCCTGTCGCTCCGGGTGCACATCTCGGCCTACGGCGGCCTGTTCCTCGCCTCCCCGGTGGTCCTGTGGCAGCTGTGGCGGTTCATCACGCCGGGGCTCAAGCCCAACGAGAAGCGGTACGCCGTCCCCTTCGTCGTGGCCTCGGTCCTGCTCTTCGCCTTCGGCTGCGTGGTGGCGTTCGTGATCTTCCCCCACGCGCTGGGCTGGCTCAACAGCATCGGCGGGCCCAGCCTCCACCAGATCATCGATCCGACCAAGTACCTCAGCCTGATCGTGCTGATGATGGCTATCTTCGGGATCACCTTCGAGCTCCCGGTCCTGCTCGTGTCGCTCGAGCTCGCCGGCGTGCTCTCCTCTCGCAAGCTGTCCTCGTGGCGACGGTGGGCCATCATCGCCGTCGTGGTGGTGGCCGGGGTGATCACCCCGAGCTCCGACCCGTTCTCGATGCTGGCCCTGGCCGTCCCGCTCTACGTGTTCTATGAGCTCTCGATCGTCGTCGGGAAGCTCCTCGGCAGGTGACGTCGTCACCTTCGGGACCGAGGTCGCCCGACCTCGCAGCGGACGCCGACGTTGCCGACCAGGCTGACCGTGGCTCGGCGGTCGATGACGTTCCCGAGGGGTACGAGGACGAGCTGGGCTTCGTCCTCGACCCGTTCCAACGACGGGCGATCGGTGCCATCGCCGCCGGGCGCTCCGTGCTGGTGTCGGCGCCGACCGGGTCGGGCAAGACGGTGGTGGCCGACTTCGCGGCGTGGCGGGCCCTCCGGCGCGGTCGCAAGCTCTTCTACACGACGCCCATCAAGGCACTGTCCAACCAGAAGTACCGGGAGCTGGCGGCACGCTTCGGCGAGGAGCGCGTCGGCCTGTTGACCGGCGACGTGTCCCACCGGGCGCTGGCTCCGCTCGTCGTGATGACCACCGAGGTGCTGCGCAACATGCTGCTCGCCGGTTCCACCGTGCTCGACCACCTCGACACCGTCGTCCTCGACGAGGTGCACTACCTCGCCGATCCGTCTCGAGGCTCGGTGTGGGAGGAAGTACTGGTGCTCACCGGGAAGTCGGTCGGTTTCGTGTGCCTATCGGCGACCGTGCACAACGCGGAGGAGCTGGGCGGGTGGCTGTCGTCGGTGCGCGGTCCGACCGACGTGGTGGTGGCGCGTCGGCGCCCGGTGGACCTCCACTACCACCTGGCGATCTCCCGGCGTTCCCGCGACGGCGTCACCCTGGTGCCGTTGCTGGCGGGCGGGCGGGTTGCTCCTGAGGCCGCCGCTCTCGACCGGGGGCGGGGGAGGGGGGGCTCGACCCGCTGGCGGGCCCCGAGGCGCTCCGAGCTGGTCGAGACGTTGCACGCCAGCGGGATGCTGCCAGCCATCGTCTTCATCTTCTCGCGGGCTGGTTGTGAGGAGGCCGCCCGGACCTGCGTGGAGGACGGTCTCCGACTGACTGCGCCCGCCGACCGGAATCGTCTTCGGGCCATCGCCGAGGCCAGTGTCGAGCACCTGAGCGACGACGACCTCGACACCCTCGGCTACGGGCGATGGCTCGACACGCTCGAGGCGGGGTTCGCCCCGCACCATGCCGGGATGGTCCCCGCCTTCCGCCACGCCGTCGAGCAGTGCTTCGGCGAGGGCCTGCTGCCGGTGGTCTTCGCCACCGAGACGCTGGCCCTCGGGATCAACATGCCGGCGCGGACCGTGGTGATCGACCGGTTCTCCAAGTTCCGTGGGACCACGCGTACGGCGCTCCACGCCGGAGAGCTCCAACAGCTCACCGGCCGGGCAGGCCGTCGGGGGATCGACACGGTCGGGCACGCGGTGGTGCGGTGGTCGTCCCAGACGACGGTTGCCACCGTGGCCGCCACCGCCCTGGCCTCACCACCCGACCTCGTCTCGTCCTTCCACCCCACCTACAACCTCTGCGTCAACCTCGTGCACCGCTGGTCGCGCCCGGATGCCCTGGCCCTGCTGGCCTCCTCGTTCGGCCAGTGGCAGGCACCACCGGGGTCGATCTCGCTCGTCAACCAGCTCGACCGGAGGCTCGAGGTGCTCGGTGCCCTCGGCTACGTGGACGACTGGTCGCTCACCCCCGCTGGGAGGGTGCTGATGGGCATCTCTCACGAGTGCGACCTGCTGGTCGCCGAGAGCCTCCGTCGCGAGGTCCTGACGGATCTCTCGCCGACTCACCTGGCCGCCGCCGTGTCGGCGTTCGTCTACGAGGAGCGGCACCACCACGGCGGCGAGCTGGGACCGGTGCCCCGCCCGGTGGGAACCGCCATCGCTGCCATCGGCGACCTCGCCGACGTGGTGCGGGCCGGGGAGCGGCGTGCCCGGCTGCCTCGGTCGCGCAAGCCCAACGGAGCACTCGCCCGGGCCGTGCTCTCGTGGGCGTCAGGTCGACCGCTGTCGACAGCACTCGACCAGGCCGAGGTCAGCCCGGGAGACTTCGTGCGGACGAGCCGCCAGTTGGTCGACGTGCTGCGCCAGGTGGCCATGGTCGACGGGCACGGCGTGGGGACGGCGGCGGCCCGGGCGGCCGAGCTGATGGCCCGAGGCGTCGTCGCCGCCGAGGACCCGACGGGACCGGAGGAGGGGGCCGTGGGGGCCGCCGGAGCTGCCCGGCTGGTCGCGGCTGGCACGACTGCGGACGGTGCTGACCGAGGGCGGGCACCGAGCGCACCCCCGCCGTGAGGGTCCGCGCCGGAGGGTGGTCCCGGCTCTAAGGTGAGCCGGGCATGCTCCCTTACGCCGCCGAGCACTTCACCGCCGAGGAGGAGGACGTCCTCCGACGGTATGTGACGAACCTCGATCGTCCGGTGTTCGCCCTGGTCAACTTGCCCGAAGTCGTCAAGGGCGCGTTGTTCGCCCGGTACTCCCGCTCGTCCAAGAGCCTGCGCCGCCTCTTCCTCGACGAGTTCGTCAGCGAGCTCGACGTGACCGGGGACGCCGGCGTCGACGCCACCATGGGCCTGCGCCGGGCCGAGGAGCTCTACGACCGGGTCTTCCTCGAGTACGGGGACGACTCGGTGGCCCAGCTCGGCGGTGTGCACCTGGCCTGCGAACAGGCCTCCAACCTCCTGACCAAGGTGCTCGAGCGGGGTCGGCTGATGTCGTACCTCGAGCAGTCGACGCGCTACATCGGCTACGACGCCCGGCTCCCCACCGGTCACTACCGCTACTACCGTGACCCGCACCTGCTCGAGTCGCCGGTGGGCGCCCGCTACGTGGGGGCGATGGACCGGATGTTCGACAGCTATGCGCAGGTGCTGGCCGACGTGCAGGTGTGGTTGGCGGCACGGCACGCCCCCGCTGCCGACGACACCGACCTGGCCTTCCGGCGCGCGGTGCGAGCCAAGGCGCTCGACGTCGTGCGGGGGCTGCTGCCAGCGGCCTCGTTGTCCAACGTGGGGATCTACGGCACCGGGCAGTCCTACGAGCACCTGGTGCTCCGGCTCCGTTCCCATCCGCTCCCCGAGGCGCGCCAGTACGCCGAGCTCGTCCTCGAGGAGCTCCGCAAGGTCATCCCGTCGTTCGTCCAGCGGCTGGATCGTCCCGAGCGTGGCGGGCGCTGGACCTCCTACCTCGAGGAGACGAGACGCCGTACCGACGAGGTGGTGGCCCGGCTCTTCCCTGGCCTGTTGCCCGACGCCGACGAGCATGCCCCCGGTCCGGCTGGGGCACCCTCGGTGACCCTCGTCGACTTCGACCCCGACGGCGAGGAGAAGGTCCTGGTCGCCATCTGCGCTGCTCACCTCGACCAGCCCGAGGCGGAGGTCGCCTCGGTGGTCCAACGCCTGAGCTCCGACGAGCGCCGGGCGGTCTTCGAGGCCTACGTGGGCGAGCGGACCAACCGTCGTCATCGACCGGGACGAGCCTTCGAACGCACCGCGTACCGCTTCGAGGTGGTGACCGACTACGGCGCCTTCCGCGACCTGCAGCGCCACCGGATGCTCACCGTCGAGTGGCTGCCCCTCGGCGTCCACCTCGGCTACGAGGTCCCCGCGGAGATCGTCGACTCCGGTCTGGAGGGCGACTACGTGGCCTCGATGGAGCGGTCGCGCCAGCTCTTCGAGGAGCTCCGCCCGGTGTTCCCCCTCGAGGCGTCCTACGCCGTGGCGCTCGCCTACCGGGTCCGCTACACGCTGCAATTGAACGCTCGTGAAGCCATGCACCTGATCGAGCTGCGCTCCGGCCCCCAGGGGCACGCCGGCTACCGCTGGGTCGCCCAGGAGATGCACCGCCAGATCGCCGAGCGGGCCGGTCACCACTTGCTGGCCGAGGCCATGGCGTTCGTCGACCACGGTGGCCACGAGCTCGGACGGATCGACGCCGAGCGGGACGCCGAGCGTCGTCGCCAGGCGCGCGGCCCGGTCGCCCCGGGCTGACGGCTCCGACCGGTCAGGAGGACACGTCTCCGACCAGGACCGTTGCCCGTAATGCCAGGCCAGGGCCGGTAGAAACCATTTGACTGCACCCGGGGTCCCTGACCTATCGTCGGCGGGTTCCGTCGTCCCCGGAGCGGCGCAGCGGTATGACTGCCCTGGCCCGGGGGGAATGCGGTGAGAGGCGGAGGAAAGGCCCGGGGGCTCGAGTAGAGAACGTCCCCCCAAGGCTCGCCGGCCGAGGTGTCGGAGAGCGCGGGGGAATGGTGCCAAAGAGCCCCTGGGCCGGACCGCCTGACGCACGGCGGAGTGCCGCCCGGATGCCGTGGCGGCTGTGGCAACGGCTCGCCGAGGTCGGGCCCGCGGGTGGGGCCGGGAAGCCGGGGACCGTGCACGGTGTCGTGAGCGAACCGTCTATGCTCCCGGCGAACTCACCACTGAAGGGCGGCCATGCCACACGATCTGGACGAAGTCGACGAGCCCGACGCACTGGTCGACGACGATCTCGAGGTCGACGACGACCTGGGTGTCGACGAGCCCGACGCACTGGTCGACGACGACGATGACGACGACGAGCTCGGCGTCTCCACTGACCTGCTCGACGACGAGGACGAGGACGCGGACGAACCGGCTCCGATAGCTGCGAAGGCCGACGAGGACGAAGACGAGGACGAAGACGAGGACGAAGACGAGGTCGAGGCGAGCCTTGACGTCATCTTGAAGGAGCGGCTGGTCGTCGAGGAGGTCGAAGACGACGAAGAGGACCTGGCTGAGGTCGACGAGCGCTCGGACGGCGTCGAGCGTGTCCTGCCCAAGCAGCCCGGTGAGTTCGTGTGCCGGTCGTGCTTCCTCGTCAAGCATCCGAGCCAGTTGGCCGACAGCGCCCGGATGCTGTGCCGGGACTGCGTGTGAGGCCGAGGTCGGAGACGGAGGGAGCCGTGGGTGACGAGGCACCGGTGACAGGACCGGCAGAGGCAGGTGGAACGGAGCGTCTGCTCGAGGTGCTGGTCTACGCCCCGGTCGGTGCGGTGCTTTCCGCCGCCGAGGAGCTGCCGCACTGGAGGGAGCGGGGACGCAAGGCAGTCGCCGGTCAGGTGGCAACCGCCAGGGTCGTCGGCGAGCTGGCCGTGCGGTTCGGACGGCGTCGGCTGGATGAGGCCGTAGCGTCGTGGACCACGTCTTCGAGCGGGCGGGAGGCCGGAGCGGCGGACCTCGGTGGGGACGAACGCGTCGAGCAGGCCCCCGCGGCGAACGTCGTGGCCCCTGTCGACCGGGACGCCGGGGGCGCCGGGGACGCCACCGGGAGGGCCGGGGACGCCACCGGGAGGACGGTGGGCGCCGCCGGGAGCGCCGCCGCTGCGGCGAAGGCTGCGCATGAGCCTGGTGCGTCGCACGTGCCGCCGGTCGGGTCGCTCGCCATCCCGGGGTTCGACACCTTGTCGGCATCCCAGGTCGTTCCGCGGCTCGACGGACTGGGACGGGCCGACCTCGTTGCCGTGCGTGCCTACGAGGCGGCACACCGACGGCGTCGGACCGTCCTCGGCCGGGTCGACCAGCTGCTGGCCGAACGCGCCTAGGTCGCCGGGGTGCACCCGGGCGCCGACGTGGGGCGGTGAGGTGGAGATCGCGGTCCGCCACGTAGCGCGCGGCGACGTCGCCTCGGTCGCCGAGCTCCTCGACGGGCTCGTCGGCGAGCTGACCGTGGCCCGGGGTGGCCCCGAGCTCGTCGGCGATCACCTCGACCTGGTCCGGGCTGCGGCGCGGGGCGACCTGACCCTGGGGCGGGACCCCTTGGAGCCCTTGGACGGGCGACGGCTGGTCGTCGGGACCATCGACGGCGTCGTCGTCGGCATGGCGTCGGCACGCCACCAGCGGACGAGAGCGGGCCGACGCGGGGTCGTCGACTGCTGCTACGTCGAACCGGGGGCCCGACGAGTAGGAGTCGGTGAGGCGCTCCTGGCCGACGTGGTCGGGTGGCTCGGTCGGACCGGGTGCGACGCGGTCGACACCGTCGCCCTCCCGGGCCGGCGGGACGGGAAGAGCCTGCTCGAAGCCAACGGGTTCAAGGCCCGCCTGATCGTGATGCACCGGCCGCTGTAGGGGAGCCAACGCGCCTGGCGCTTAGACGGGACCGACGTCGTCACCGACACGCGTCGCCTCTGGAGGCCCCGGACCGAACGCGTGTGCCGTCGCCTGTGCCCTCGGGGCGCGGCACCTCGGGGGTGGTGCTCAGCCGACGCGACGACGCGGCGCGCCGGCAGGTCGTCCAGCGCCGACCCGCCGGGGGCCCGGCGGCGGTGGGATGGGAATGCCCAGCAGGCGGGCCAGCTCGGGAACCGCTCCGGCGGCGTTGCGCGCCGCCGCCAGCACCCGCTCGTCGGCCCCAGCGGGGAGGCCGGCGGGCTTGACCGAGCGGCGGACCGGGGTCTCGAGGACGGTCTCGAGGATGGCGAGCCAGGCCTCGGGTGACGCATCCGGGCTGAGGGTGGCGCCGGCCGCTTCGGCCAACCGGACGGCGAGCTCGGCGGGCAGGCGCGTCGCCGGCTCGGGCGAGCGGGCCGAGGCGCGGAGCGCGTCGTCAACTCGTCCTTCGTCGAGCGCGGTGACGATCCGGTTCACCCACTGCTCCCGGAGTGCCGTCACCCGGGCGTCGAGCTGCGTGCGGAGCGCGGCGGCCAGCTCCCGGCCTTCCTCGTCGAGGATGACGGTGGAGGACGCCGCCACCAGAGAACGCAGCTCGCGCAGCGGTAGGTCCTTGTCGGTGGCGCGTGCCGTCGCCGCCCGGTCCTTCCACGTCGCCAGGTTGACGACGGGCAGAAGGCGTTCGGCGAGGGCGAGCAGGGGAGCCGGCGTGACCTCGGCCCGGCCATCGGCACGGGCGCGGGCGTTCTGCTCCTCGATGGCCTGGCGGACGGCGGGGATCCCACCGCGCAGGAGCTGTTCGGCGACCGGGAGCTCCTCGGGTTGCAAGGCGGCGAGGGCGGCGTTGCGGTGGACGGTCGAGGCTGCCGGCTGTGGCCGGCTTGTCGGCCCGCCACGTCCAGGCCTGCGGTCAGGTCGTTCACTGCGGCCCGGCCGCCCGCTGCCGCCCTGCGGGGAACGAGCGGCTGGCTGGCGACGTCGCCCGTCGCCACTCCGGGCATCGCCAGTGCGGCTGTCCCCGGTGCGCCCGCTGCCGGTGCGGCCGTCCCCGGTGCGGCCGTCTGGACCACCCCGAGGTCTGGTGCTCCGGCGGTCCCCTCGACCCTTGGACGCCAGGACGACGTTCACGTCAGGGCCGGAGCGCGGCGTACCGAGCACCTCGATGCGGTCGGCCGGACGGCTGTCGTCCTTTGCCCGTTTGGGGGCGAGCGCCAGGACGGTGGTGCCGTCGAGGGTGGTCTCGACCTCGGCGCGCAGGACGGTCCCGGGCGTCGTGCCGTCGGGCACCAGTGCGGCGACGACGGTGCCACGGGGCTGGCGGGCCCCCGCAGCGCGCCACGTCCACGCGTCGGGGGAGACCTGGGCGGTCAGCTCGATGTCGATGCGGTGGGCCATACCGGCCGACACGCTAGTGCGATCGGAGGGTGCCCTGGGCACACGGCGGCGCCCCACGCTCGAACGGTGGTCCCGACAGCGGTCTGGCGCGTCTGGTCCGAGTGATCCGGTGGGCAGATCGGGAGGCAGGCTGCCGGCGGTTGCCCGGTTGTGGTCGCGTCGGCCAAGGTGGGCACCATGAGCGACGACGAGCCACAGCGTGCCGCCGGACTGGCTTCGGCGGCTGTCGCCGCCGGCCCGCCGAAGGTGCCCACCCGTCGGGTGGCGGTGGTGACCTGTATGGACGCCCGGATCGACCCGCTGGCCGCGCTCGGGTTCGAGCTGGGCGACGCCCACGTGATCCGAAACGCCGGCGCTCTGGTCACCGACGACGTCCTGCGGTCGCTGGCCATCTCGCAAGCCTTGCTCGGCACTCGAGTCGTCGTCGTGCTGGCGCACACCGACTGCGGGCTCTGCGGGCTCGACGAGGACGGGTTTGCCGACGAGCTCACGGCACGGGCAGGCCAGCGGCCGGCGTGGTCACCTGGGTCCTTCGTGGACGTCGACGCGTTTGCCGAGGACGGTGCCGATCGGGTTCGCCGCTGTCCGTTCCTCCGGTACACCGACGACGTGCGGGCCGCGGTGTTCGACGTGTCTACAGGCCAGGCCCGTCCGACGACAGGGGCCGGGCACGGATGAGGGACACCCAGGCCCACCCGGCGGCTGCGGGTGACGGTCGGACGGGGGCGGGTAGCTCGGGGTCGGAACCGGTCGGTGGGTCCGAGCTTGCTAGCGACCGAGGTGTCGGGTACGCGGCGCTGACGGCGGCCCGGACAGCGCCGGCGCCTGACGGTCGTCCGCCGAGCACCGAGCAGCTCGACGCCATCCTGCGGGCGGCCACCACGGTCCCCGATCACGGCGGGCTCCGGCCCTGGCGGTTCGTGGTGGTGTCCGGGGCTGCCCGGGAGCGGTTCGGCGCTGCGTTGGTCGCCGGCCTGGTGGAGCAACGAGGCGATGGGGTGCCCGAAGCAGCAGTGGCCAAGATGCGAGCGAAAGCCCTGGCTGCGCCGTGCACGGTGGTACTGGTGGCCGTCGTGGACCCGGGATCGACGGTGGCCGAGTGGGAGCAGGTCGCGTCGGCAGCGTGCACGGGGTATGCCATCGTCTTGGCTGCCGGCTCGCTCGGCCTCGGCGCGGTGTGGAAGAGCGCCTCGGTCGTCGGGACGCGTGCGGTCAGGGAGACCTTCGAGCTCGGAGCCAACGAGCGCCTGCTCGGTTGGGTCAACCTGGGTGATCCGGGCCGCCCACGTCGACGACCCCCGGTGCGAGCCACCCTCGACGCCCACGTGTCGTTCCTGTCGGTCGCCACGGCGGGAACACCGACTGCGACTGACCAGACGGGCGAGTAACAAGACTGGCCAGCCGGGCCAGCCGGGCCAGCCGGGCCAGCCGGGCCAGCCGGGTTCACCAGTGGGCCAGCGGCGAGCCGTAGCCGGCCTCTTCGGCGCACCGGCCGCACAGGTCGAGGCGCCGAGCACCGGGTCGGTCGGAGGCGGCCACCCGTCTCCAGCCCAGCCGGCGGGCGACCTCGAGGCTGGACGACTGCGACCACCGCGGTGGCGTCTGCGCGCCACACCGACCGCACGTCCGGACGAAGACGTCGTCACCGAAGAGTTCGTTGTCCTGCGTCGTCACCTCACTCCCGAGGCTATCGGGATCCCTCCCCGGCCGGGCTGTCACGGACGCGTCAGGTTGGCCGTGCAGACTGGAGCGCGTGCAGACCGTTCGCGTCCGTGGTGCCCACGCGGCACCGACCTGGTGGGAGCGTCATCGGGCCGCCACGCGTGCTCGGCGAGCCTGGCGGCGGGAGCGTCGGCTTGGTCGGCGGACCTGGTTCGGGAGGCACCCGAAGACCATCGCCTCCCTGGTGGTGTTCCTGGCCCTGACGCCGGTGTGGGTGTCCCTCGGAGACTCCATGGCCAGCGCCAACACGCTGCCGTTGCCCGTCCAGTTCGTCGAGTGGGTCCGTAGCCACGGCGGGGGCGGGTTCGTCCGGTGGACCGAGAGCATCTGGTACGCACACCATCCTCCACCGAAGGGCGGGCGTCCCGCCCCGGGCGCCATCCCTGCACCCGTGCAGTCGACCACGACGACCGCGCCGAGCGTCCCACAGCTTCCACCGCCACCGGACATCGTCCCCCTGGCGTCGCCGCCACTACCGGGTGAGGGACAGTGGCACCCGATCGGCAGGACGGTCGAGGGGCAGCCGGCCATGTACGCGGCGTACCTGCGACCCGACCCCGTGCACACCAGCCTGGTGGCCGGTGTCGTCTGGATGGACCCGTTGCTGTTGCGGGCCCAGTTGTACGCCGGTGCGCAGACGCCCGGGACGCCTGGCAACTGGTCGCCTATGGCACCCATCTCGGCGACCGCCGCACAGACACTGACCGCCGCCTTCAACGCCGGCTTCCGGATGAACGCCTCCCTCGGTGGCTTCTACCTGGATGGCAAGACGGCCGTTCCACTTCGCAACGGCGCGGCGTCGTTCGTCGTCTATGCCAACGGCACGGCCACGGTCGGGGCGTGGGGCACGAACGTGACCATGACCCCACAAGTGGTCGCCGTTCGCCAGAACCTCAGCCTGCTGGTCAACAACGGCGCGCCGGTCCCTGGCCTCAACGCCAACGACACCACGGTGTGGGGTGCCACGCTCGGGAACCAGATCTACGTCTGGCGTTCCGGCCTGGGGGTCACGGCGGACGGTGCGCTGGTCTACGTGGGAGGCCCCGGGCTCAACATCACCACCTTGGCCAACCTGTTGGTGCGGGCCGGAGCCGTCCGGGCGATGGAGTTCGACATCAACACCGACTGGGTCAACTTCTTCAGCTTCTCGCCACCCGCTGGGCAGGCGGCCTCGCCGGCGAACGGGACGAAGCTGCTGAGCGACATGGTGCGCCCGGTGAGCCGGTACTTCGGCCCGACCAATCGCGACTTCATCACCATGTCGGTCCGGGCGACGCCGCTGCGCTCGTTGTCGAGCGGGCTCGCTCCGTCGGCTACCGGGTCGAGCCGTTCCGCCACCGGGACGTCGGGCACGAGGTCAGGGACGTCGGGCACGAGGTCAGGCGGGGCGAGCACACGGAGCCCGGCGACCCGGTCGGGGTGATCGGGCCTGGTGCGTGTCGGCCGCGTTCGGCGGGCCAGCCAGTGTCGGCGGAGCTCAGCCGCGAATGAGGTGAGCGATGTCGATCACCAGCAGCACCGTGACCAATGACGCCACGGCCAGGTAGATCGCCGTGAACGCCCACCGCTGGCGGTGGTCGGCGAGCCAGAAGCGCCGCACGCCGAGGATGTCGAAGACCAGTGCAGCGACGCCAACCGGGATCCCCACGTAGGGGCCCACGCTCGAGGCGATGCCGGCGACGGGCAGGACGATCGGGAAGACCACGTAGCTGAGCAGGCACCGAAGCGCCGACAGGAAGATCGAGGTGCCGAAGATCCGGTGGGTCTCGGACTCGTCGACGGTGGGGCAGTCGCCGATGCCGAGCACGCAGCGCATCGCCCGGTCGGGCGCCGAGGTCGACCGTGGCGCGCGTCGCGACGTGCGACCCGGGGCCACCGTCGCCGACTGTCGGGCCGATCGGGTCGAGGAGGGAGCTCCGGGGACGGCGACGTCGGACATGCGTCCATGGTACGCGGACGATCGGCGTCCCGACCATTCAGGCATGGCCACAACTCGGCCGCCGCCGGCCGGACCGCCGATGCCGGGTGCCCGGGACGGGGTGGGCCTGCCCGAGCTGCCGAGTACACTGCTGTCGCCGACGGCAGCAGGTCCCAGAGGGAACGGTGGCCCGGCGAGGCCGGAGTCCGAGTGTCGACCAGTGGGTGTCGACCAGCGTCAGTGCCGGGAGTCGCAGACGTGCGTGAACGAGGCCGACAGGCCGCAAGAGCCGTGAGCCGGGACCGGGGCGACGGCACCGATTGGGTGTCCGCCACGCCGTTCCTCGCGGCGCATCTCGCTCCCTTCGCCGCCATCTGGGTGTCGGTCACGTGGACCGACTGGGCGCTGTTCGCTGCACTGTACGTGGTGCGCATGTTCTTCGTGACCGCCGGCTACCACCGGTACTTCTCTCATCGCAGCTTCAAGGCTGGCCGCGTCACGCAGTTCGTCCTCGCCGTAGGCGCCACGACAGCAGTGCAGAAGGGACCGTTGTGGTGGGCCGGTCACCACCGTCTCCACCATCGCTTCACCGATCGCGACGGCGACGTGCACTCGCCGCGCGACGGGTTCTGGTGGAGCCACGTCGGATGGATCCTCTCGAGGCGCACCAAGCGGACGGAGCTCGACGCGGTGCGGGACTTCGCGGCGGTACCCGAGCTGCGCCTCCTCGACCGCTTCCACCTCGTCCCCCCGTTGCTCCTGGCCGCCGGGTGCTGGGTCGTCGGAGGACCGGGCGGCCTGCTGGTGGGGTTCTTCGGCTCGACCGTCCTGCTCTGGCACGCCACCTTCGCCATCAACTCCCTGGCCCACCTAGTCGGGCGTCGGCGCTTCGCCACGGCGGACACCAGCCGGAACAGCTGGCCGCTCGCCCTCGCCACCGGGGGAGAGGGTTGGCACAACAACCATCACTACCTGCCGTCGTCGGCGCGCCAGGGACTGGCGTGGTGGGAGGTCGACACGACGTGGTACGTACTGCGCCTTCTCGCCGCGCTCCACATCGTCGGCGAGCTCCGTCGACCCCCGGCGCGCCTGCTCGACCAAGCGCGCGTGCGTGACGGGGCGTTCGACATCGGCATGTTCCGCTCCTACTGGGAGCGTGCCGCCCGTCTGGCGGGAGAACGCCTGGGCGACGCCACCGGACGTCCCGTCGCCGACGTCACGGATGCCAATCGGGGGACCGGGTGGGTGCGTGCGGCAGAACGGGCCGAAGTAGACGGAGCCGCCGGACCGCCGCTGTCGTGGCTGATCACCCGTGCCCTCGAGTCGGCCGACCAGTTGGCCCGGTCCACCCGGCAGGGTCGACTGGGCTCCCTCCCGACCACGGCACCGACCGAGCAGCGGTGAGCGCCACGGCGACCACCGCCACGTCCGGCTCGCCGACGGTGGTCGCCGGGGGCACCTGGGTGGTCGACCTCGACGGCGTGGTGTGGCTGGCAGGGGAGCCCATCGGCGAGGTCGCCCGGGCCATCGGGCGGCTGCGTGGCGTCGGGGTCGACGTGCTCTTCGTCACCAACAATTCGGCGCCGTCGACCGGCGAGCTCTTGGCGCGTCTGTCGCGAGCGGGTGTCACCGCTGGACCCGCGGACGTCCTGAGCTCGGCGGACGCTGCCGCCTCGCTGCTCGCCGACGGGCAGCGTGCCGGCTTTGTGGGTGGAGACGGCCTGCGCGAGGCGCTGGAGCGACGAGGCGTGGTGCTCACCTCTGAGCCACCGGTCGACGCCGTGGTGGTCGGGTGGACCCAGCAGTTCGACTTCGACCAGCTGACTGAGGCGGCAACGCTGGCTCGGAGCTGCGGCCGGCTGATCGGGACCAACGAGGACCCGACGCACCCGACGCCTCAGGGTCTGCTGCCGGGGACGGGCTCGCTGTTGGCAGCGGTGGCGACGGCTTCGGGGCTTCGTCCCGAGGTAGCCGGCAAGCCCCACGCTGCGTTGGTCTCCCTCGTCCGCCAGCGGATCGGTCCGCCGGACCGGCTCCGCTTGGTGGTCGGTGACCAACCGCGAACCGACGGTGTCCTGGCGCAGCAGCTCGGCGTGCCGTTCGCCCTCGTCGACTCGGGCGTGACGCCGGCGGGGACCCCGAGCACCGTCCCGGTTGCCCACCGGGCAGCCGACCTGTCGGCGCTGGTCGACGAGCTGGTCGCTGCGCACGGGCCGCCGCACTGAGGTCGCTACGACGTTCGTGGCGGCGAACGATGCCCCTGAACAGGGATGCTTGCTGCCAGCAAGCACGCTTGCTAGCATGCCGGTATGGCAAAAGATCAGGGTTTTGGTGCCTGGAAGCGCTACTTGGAGGCCGGAGCGGCGTTCTCGCAGATGACCAGGTCGCGGGCCGAAGAGCTCGTCCAAGAGCTGGTGAGTGGCGGCGAGCTGCAGCGCAAGGAGGCCCAGGCCAAGGTCGAGGAGCTCATCGAGCGCAGCCGCAAGAGCAGTGAGGCACTGGTCGGCATCGTCCGTTCGGAGGTCCTGGCC
Organism: Actinomycetes bacterium; assembly: GCA_021798955.1. Lineage (GTDB taxonomy): Bacteria > Actinomycetota > Acidimicrobiia > Acidimicrobiales > RAAP-2 > JAJZJT01. The sequence continues at coordinate 27,451 of JAJZBK010000018.1, read as the reverse complement.
CAGCTCGATGCCCTCGGGATCCACGGCATCGAGGACGTGGCTCGGCAGGTGGCGGCGTTGTTGAGCCGCTCGGGTGCCGACATGACGGGAGGGACGGCGAGGCGCTCGTCGGGCCCGGCCACGACCGCCAAGGCCCCCGCTGGCAAGGCCCCGGCCAAGCGAGCTCCGGCCACGAAGGCGGCAGCGAAGACCGCCGCCAAGGCCCCCGCTGCCAAGGCCCCGGCGAAGCGAGCTCCGGCCACGAAGGCGGCAGCGAAGACCGCTGCCAAGGCCCCCGCTGCCAAGGCCCCGGCCAAGCGAGCTCCGGCCAAGCGAGCTCCGGCCAAGAAGGCGGCTGCGAAGACTGCCCCGGCCACAGCTCCGGCCAAGCGGGCTTCGGCCACAGCAGCTGCTCCCGCCGCTCCGTCGACGGAGGTCCCGACCCAGGGCAGCGGCCCGACGGAGGGGCCGTCGGCCTGAGCGGCTCGGATCGTCGCCGCCTCGACCGGGTCCTCGTCGAGCGAGGGTTGGCCGTCAGCCGCCAGCAGGCGGCAGAGCTCGTCGCTGCCGGACGGGTGACGGTGGGTGGCGCCCTCGTAGAGAAGCCGGCCCGGCTGGTCGCCCGGGGAGAGCCCGTCGAGCTCCTGGGCCCAGCGCCGCGTTTCGTGAGCCGCGGCGGCGAGAAGCTCGATGCGGCGGTGGAGAGGTTCGGCGTCCCGGTGGGCGGTGCCCGGGCGCTCGATGCCGGTGCGTCCACCGGCGGGTTCACCGACTGCCTGCTCCAGCGGGGCGCCGCGTCGGTGGTAGCCGTGGACGTCGGGCACGGCCAGCTCCACGAACGGCTGAGGCGTGACCCGCGAGTCGTGTCTCGAGAGCGGTGCGACATCCGGTCGGTCACGCTCGAGCTGCTCGGCGGTTCCCCCGTCGACGTCGTCGTCGCCGACCTGGCCTTCATCTCGGCGACCCGCGCCGTCCCCGTGCTCGTGGGCACGGCACTCGCTCCCGGTGGGCACGCGGTCCTTCTGGTGAAACCACAGTTCGAGGCCGGACGAGCCGAGGCGTCCCGCGGGAGGGGCGTGATCACGGACCCGGACGTCCACTACCGGGCGCTCTCCACGGTGGCGTCCTCGCTCGTGGAGCACGGAGCGGTCATCATGGGGGCCATGCCCTCGCCGATCACTGGTGCCTCCGGCAACGTCGAGTTCCTCGTCCACGCCCGCCGGCCGCCCGTCGGACCTGAGGCGCCGGCTCCCGACGCTGTCACCGGCCTGCTCGAGGCGGCGGTCGCCGAGGCCCATGGGACCGGCCCGGCCGCGGAGTGGGGCTGACGACGTGGCGGTCGTGGCCTTTGCCAGCCACCCGGATCGACCCGACGCCCGCTCGCTGGTCGAGCGCTCGATCGCCTGGCTCACCTCGCGTGGGCACGTCGGTCGTGAGGTCGACCGCGACCAGGCACGGCTGGGGGCCGATGTCGACCTGCTCGTGAGCATCGGAGGAGACGGGACGCTGCTCCGGGCGGTCTCGCTGGCGGCGGAGGAGGGCGTTCCCGTGCTCGGCGTGAAGATCGGCCGGCTCGGCTACCTCACCCAGGTCGAGCCCAGCGAGCTTGCCGGTGCCTTGGAGCGGTTCGTCACCGGCGACTACGGCATCGAAGAGCGCATGGTCCTCTCGGTTGTGGTGGCCGGCTGCGACGGCGACGGCAGGACGACCCGGTTGGCCCTCAACGAGGCCGTGATCGACAAGACCGTTCCCGGCCATACGGTCCGGGTGGCCACGTCGATCAACGAGCGGGCGTTCGTCACCTTCGCCGCCGACGCCCTGTTGGTGGCGACCCCGACCGGCTCCACGGCCTACAACCTGTCGGCTCGGGGGCCCATCGTCTCCCCGCGTCTGCGTGCTCTCGTGATGACCCCGGTGTCGCCCCACATGCTCTTCGACCGCCCCCTCGTCCTCGACCCGTCCGAACAGGTCCGGCTCGACGTGCTCGAGCCACGTCCGGCCGTCTTGGTCGTAGACGGCGCGTCGGTCGCTCCGCTCGAGCCCGGCTCGTCGGTCACCTGCTCGGCAGCCCAAGAGCCGGCTCGGCTGGTGACCTTCGGTGGGCACGACTTCCACGACATCCTGCGCGCCAAGTTCCATCTCGCGGACCGGTGACGGGGGGCGGGTGGTGACCGGGGAGCCGCGACGGTTCCTCGCCGACCTGCGGGTGCGTGACCTCGGCGTCATCGAGGACGTCACCGTGCGGTTCGAGCCCGGCCTCAATGTCCTGACCGGAGAGACCGGGGCGGGCAAGACGCTGCTCGTGGGCGCCCTGCACTTGCTCCTGGGTGGCCGAGCCGATGCGGGCGTCGTGCGCTCCGGGGCGCAGGAGGCGGTCGTCGAGGGGCGGTTCGTCGACGAGGCAGGTGGCGGAGAGCTCGTGCTCGCCCGGAGCGTCTCGGCGAGCGGACGCTCTCGAGCCGACGTCGACGGTCGCATGGTGACGGCTGCTGCCCTGGCGGACATCGGCGCCGACCTGGTCGAGCTGCACGGGCAGCACCAGCACCGGGCGCTCGTGTCGGCGGCGGCGCAGCGCCAGGCACTCGACGCGTTCGGTCGGGTCGACACCGGTCCGCTCGTCGAGGCCCGACGGCGCCTGGCGCGGCTCGAGGAGGAGCTGACGGCACTGGGCGGTGACGTCGCACAGCGGGAGCGGGAAGCCGACCTGCTCCGCTACGAGGTCGAGGAGATCACCGCGGCCGAGATCGCCTCGGCGGACGAAGACGTCGAGCTCGCCGTCGAGGAAGAAGCCCTCTCGAGCGTGGCGGAGCACCGTCAGGCGGCGGCTGGTGTCGTCGACCTGTTGGTGGACGCCGGGGGTGCCAGCGTGACCGACGTCCTGGCGGCAGCGTCCGGTCTGCTCGGTGGCCACCGCGGGCTCTCAGAGCCCGCGGCACGGGTGCGCGGGCTGATGGCCGAGGTGTCGGACGTGGCCGCCGAGCTCCGCCATGTCGCCGACACGCTCGAAGACGACCCGGCCCGCCTCGACGAGGTGCGCCGTCGCCGGCAGCTGCTCGTGGACCTCGCCCGGAAGTACGGCCCGGGACTGGACGGCGTGCTGGCGACCGTCGCGCGCGCCCGGTCCCGGCTGGACGAGCTCGAAGCGGTCGAAGCGCGGGCAGCCACCCTCGAGGCAGCCGTGGCCGAGGCCCGTCGAGCGGTCGACCAAGCAGCCGCCGTCGTGGCCGCCGCCCGCCGGAGCGCAGCCCCGCGGCTGGCTGCCGAGGTCGAGCGGACGCTTCAGGACCTGGCCATGGCTGGCGCACGGGTGCAGGTGGACGTGGACGGACCGGGTCCCGCCGACGACGTGGTCTTCCGGCTCGCCGCCAACCGGGGTGAGCCGTTCCTGCCGCTGGCCAAGGCGGCGTCCGGGGGAGAGCTGTCGCGGACCATGCTCGCCGTCCGTCTGGCCGTCGGGGGAGCGGCCGGCGTCCTGGTCTTCGACGAGGTCGACGCCGGTATCGGCGGTCGTGCCGCCGACGCGGTGGCCGGCGCCCTGGCCCGACTGGGGGAGCGAGCACAGGTCATCGTGGTCACTCATCTCGCCCAGGTGGCCGCACGCGCTGCGCTCCAGGTCGGCGTGTCGAAAGCCGAGCGGTCCGGTCGCACGGTGTCGACAGTGACCGCCCTTCATGGTGAGGAGCGGGTTCGTGAGCTGGGGCGGATGCTGTCGGGGGACGGCGACAGCGATGTCGCCCGCGCACATGCCCGTGAGCTGCTGGGTCGGGCCAGCTCTCCGGGGTGAGCCGCGTGCCCGTCGGGAATCAGCCCGAGTTCTACTAACCTCACGAGGTGCCCCGCGACGACACCGGAGGTGACGCGACGGGCGAGGCGTCCGCCTCTGAGCGGGCGAGCTCGGCCGCCAAGTACGTGTTCTTCACGGGCGGCGTGTCGTCGTCGCTCGGCAAGGGGCTGACGGCATCGTCGCTCGGTCGGCTGCTCAAGTGCCGAGGGCTCAAGGTGACGATGTGCAAGCTCGACCCGTACATCAACGTCGACCCCGGCACGATGAACCCCTTCGAGCACGGCGAGGTGTTCGTCACCGAGGACGGTGGTGAGACCGACCTCGACCTCGGCCACTACGAGCGGTTCATTGACGAGAACCTCTCCAAGGGGTCGAACACCACCACCGGGCTCATCTACTCGTCGGTGATCGCCAAGGAGCGCCGCGGCGACTACCTCGGCAAGACGGTCCAGGTCATCCCCCATGTCACCGACGAGATCAAGGAGCGGGTGCGGGCGCTCGGCACCGACGACGTCGACGTCGTCATCGTCGAGATCGGCGGAACGGTGGGCGACATCGAGATCGTTCCCTTCGTCGAGGCGATCCGCCAGTTCCGCCGTGACGTGGGACGGGAGAACGTCTGCTACGTCCACCTGACCCTGGTGCCCTACCTGGGCCCGACCGGCGAGCAGAAGACCAAGCCGACCCAGCACTCGGTGACCGAGCTCCGAAGCAGGGGCATCCAGCCCGACGTCATCGTCTGCCGGTCGGACCGCTTCATCTCCGATGGCCTCAAGCGGAAGATCTCGCTGCTCTGCGACGTGCCCATCGAGGCGGTCATCTCGGCGGTCGACGCACCGAGCATCTACCAGATCCCGCTGGTCCTCCACGACGAGGGGCTCGACGGCTACGTGCTGAGGACCCTGCGCATCGACGAGGCGAGCCACCCCGCCGACCTGTCGGGATGGGAGCGCCTGGTAGGGCAGGTCGATGCCGCCGAGCGGCCGGTCAGGATCGGGATCATCGGCAAGTACGTGGACCTTCCCGATGCGTACCTGTCGGTGGTGGAGGCGCTCCGCCATGCCGGCTTCCAACTGGGTGCCCGGGTCGCCATCGAGTGGGTCCAAGCTGCCGACGTCCCCGGCCTGCTCGACGACGGTCACCTCGAGCGCTTCGACGGCCTGGTCATCCCGGGCGGCTTCGGCGAGCGGGGCATCGAGGGCAAGATCGCCGCTGCCGGCTATGCGCGCAGGAAGCAGATCCCCTTGCTCGGGCTGTGCCTGGGCCTGCAGGTGATGGTGATCGACGTGGCGCGGAGCCTGGCCGGGCTGCCCGGCGCCAACTCGCGTGAGTTCGACCCCACGACGGAGGCCCCCGTCATCGACTTGATGGACGACCAGGCCGACGTGGTGGACAAGGGTGGCACCATGCGGCTCGGCGCGTACGAGGCCAGGCTCCTGCCGGGGTCCCAGGTGGCCAAGGCATACGGCACCGACCTGGTCTCCGAGCGGCACCGCCACCGCTACGAGGTGAACCCCCGGTTCCGGCGAGACCTCGAGGACGCCGGGCTCCTGTGCTCGGGAACGTCGCCCGACGGGCGCCTCGTCGAGTTCGTCGAGCTGCCCGGGCACCCGTTCTGGGTGGGGACCCAGGCTCACCCAGAGTTCAAGAGCCGCCCGGACCAGCCCCATCCCCTCTTCACCGAGCTGCTGCGGGCTGCCCTCGACCGTGCCGAAGGCCGGACGCCCCGGCTGCTCGAGGTCTGACGCGCTCGTGCCTTCGTCCTGGCGGGGCTCGGGCCGCTCAGCTGGCGAGTCGGGCGAGGCCGGCAAATCGGGCGAGGCAGGCGAGTCGGGCGGGGCCGGCAAATCGGGCAGGGCCGACGGCTTCCACCGGCTGAGCGAGCGCGTCGTCTACCGGGGGCACGTCTTTTCGACGGTCACGGCCGTGTTCGTCGGGCCAGACGGGCAGCGGTTCGACCGGGACGTCGTGCGCCACCCCGGAGCAGTGGCCGTCGTGCCGGTCAGCGAGGCGGGAACGGTCACCCTCGTTCGCCAGTACCGGGCTCCCGTCGACCAGTGGGTGGCGGAAGTGCCAGCCGGGACGCGCGATGTCGACGGTGAGGCGCTCGAGGTGACCGCCCGGCGCGAACTGGCCGAGGAGGCGGGCTTGGCCGCCGAACGGTTCGAGCTCCTCGTCCGCACGTTCAACACCCCGGGCTTCTGCGACGAAGAGACCGCGGTCTTCTTGGCCACTGGGCTCTCCCGGGTCGCCGACGGACGTCGGGGGGTGGAGGAAGAGCATCTCGAGGTGGTCGAGGTGGACCTCGACGCCTTCGACCAGCTGGTCGACGACGGGACGATCGTGGACGCGGTCACCATCCTCGGCGTGGGACTGGCCCGGAGACGCCTGGCTGGGCAGGCCGGCCCGGACCGGACCGGGTGAACCGGGCTGGACCGACCGGAGCGGTCCCGGACGACGTGCTGCCCGAGGCGTTGTCGAACGGATCGGAGGAGTACCTGTCGTGGTTGGCGGTCGAACGGGGCCGGTCGGCCAACACCCTGCGCTCCTACCGCCGCGACCTCGTGGCGTGGGAGACCTGGTGCGTCTCCGGTGGTGTCGCTCCGGAAGGTGCTTCGGCCGGAGACCTCGAGCGGTACGTCGCCGAGCTCAGGGGCCGCGGGCTGAGCCCGGCCACGGTTGCCCGGAGGACGAGTGTGCTGCGAGGCCGGTACCGCTTTGCCGTCGACGAAGGGCTGAGCCGGGAGGACCCCACCGCGGACCTGGCAGCCTCGCGGGTGCCCCGCCGACTTCCCAAGGCGCTCGGCGAGGACGAGGTGGCCCGGCTTCTCGATGCCGTCGGTGGCACGAGCCCGGTCGACCGGCGCGACCGGGCGCTGCTTGAAGTCCTCTACGCCACGGGAGCGCGCATCTCCGAGGTGGTCGGGCTCACCCTGACCGACGTGGCAGACGCCGACGCCCTGGTCAAGGTGCGGGGCAAAGGGGACAAGGAACGGCTCGTCCCACTCGGACAGGCGGCGCGGGTCGCCCTTGCAGCCTGGTTGTCGCCGGCAGGTCGCGAGCAGCTCGCACCGGCCCGGTGGGCCCGCCGGGGAGACGCCGAGGCGGTCTTCCTCAATCTCCGAGGCGGCCGGCTCACTCGACAGGGGGCCTGGGCGGTGCTGCGGTCGCGGGCAGAAGCGGTCGGCCTCGGCGGGCGGGTCAGTCCGCACGTCCTCCGGCACTCGTGCGCCACCCATCTCCTCGCCCGTGGCGCCGACATCCGGGTGGTTCAGGAGCTCCTCGGGCACGTGTCCATCGGCACCACCCAGCTCTACACCAAGCTCGGCACGGAGCACCTGGTCCGGGCCTACGACCAGGCGCATCCGCGGTCCCGAGGCGGTCCCGAGGGGTAGGATGGCCGGCGTGTCCAGCGACGCTCCGGTCATCGACTACCGCCGCCTCCTCGAGGACGAGCGGTCGCAGCTGCGCGCCGAGCTCGCGGAGCTGGGCTTCGGGGACGAGGAGGGTGTCGGCCTCGACTACGACGCCAACTTTGCCGACTCGAGCCAGGTGACTGCCGAGCGCGGTGAGGTCGAAGTGCTGGCCGCCAAGCTGCGGGACAGCTTGGCCGACGTGGCGCACGCCCTGGCCAAGCTCGACGACGGCACCTACGGGCGGTGCGAAGTGTGCGGCGGGCCCATCTCCGAGGCGAGGCTCGAAGCCATGCCGGCCACCCGGTTCTGCATCGCCCACGCCACGCGGCACTGAGCGGGCTCGGCGAACGTGAGCAGCTGGGGCCCCGACCGTTCGGGGGGAGGCCGACCGCAGCCGTCTCGACGGAGCCTGCCAGGCTCGACCCGGACCCGGGTGATCATCGTTGTGGTGGTCGCCTTGGTGATCCTCCTGCTGCGGACCCACCGGCTGAGCGAGCTCGAGGTCATCTACTTCCTCGTGCTCATCCCGTCGATCATCCTCCACGAGGTCTCCCACGGGGTGGTGGCGCTCGCCTTCGGTGACGACACCGCCAAGCGCGCCGGTCGGCTCACGCTGAACCCGCTCCGGCACATCGACCCCGTGGGCACGTTGCTCGTCCCGGCCATCCTGTCCCTGTCGGGGCTCGGTGCCTACGGCTGGGCCAAGCCTGTGCCGGTCAACCCGAGCCGCTTGCGCAGTCCCCGGAACCACACGGTCGTCGTGTCGCTCGCCGGGCCCTTCACCAACATCGCTCTCGCCATCCTGTGCGGGTTCGCCTACGCGGCGACCACGCCGGGGATCGTGCGCCAGATCGTCCACGTCTACGGCGGGTTCCCACCCTCGACCTCCCTCGTCAGCGAGATCTTCTTCATGGCGGGGCTGGCCAACTTGGTGCTCGCCGTCTTCAACTTGATCCCCTGTCCGCCGCTCGACGGGGCTTCCGTGCTCGAGCGGTTCCTGCCCTCACGGCTCCTGCCCGACTACTACCGCATCCAGCCGTTGCTCATGTTCCTGCCCTTCGTGCTCATCCTGCTCTTCGAGCCCGAGTGGCAGCACCTGATGTCGACGGTGGTCGGCTGGTGGTCGGGGGTGTTCGCCTGAGCCACGTGCGCCTCGTGCGCCTCGTGCGCCTCGTGCGCCACGTGCGCCACGTGCGCCACGTGCGCCACGTGCGCCACGTGCGCCACGTGCGCCACGTGCGCCACTGACGTCACCGCCTGCCACCCCGCCCGCGACGGGGCTTCCCGCCGGCAGCAGGAGCGGCGACGGGGGCCGAGGGCTCAGGCGGGAGCGAGCAGCCCGATGGCCGATGCCGCCCGGTGGTAGACGTCGGCGGCGATGGCCTGGGCCTTGGCGGCTCCGTCGGCGAGCACGGCGTCGATGGCGCCAGGGTCGCCAGCGAGCTCGTTTCGTCGAGCGCGGGCAGGGGCGAGCAGGTCGCACAGGGCCGTGGCGACGTCGCGCTTGAGGTCGCCGTAGCGGTGGTACTCGGCGGCAACAGCAGCGGGGGCTCGGTCGGTGGCCACGGCCAGGAGCTCGAGGAGGTTGGCGAGGCCCGGCTTGGCCTCGGGGTCGTAGCGGACCTCGCCGTCGGTGTCGGTGACGGCCTTCTTGACCTTCCGCTCGATGTCGGCCGGCTCGTCGAAGAGGAGCACGGTGCCAAGAGGCGAGCTCACCGACTTCGACATCTTGCGCTCGGGGTGCTGGAGGTCCATGACCCGGGCCCCGACCGGGGGGACGGCGGCTTCGGGCACGACGAAGGTCGTGCCGTACCGGGCGTTGAACCGGCTGGCCAGCTCGCGGGCCAGCTCGAGGTGCTGGCGCTGGTCGTCCCCGACCGGCACCCGGTCGGTGTCGTAGAGGAGGATGTCGGCGGCCATCAGGACTGGATAGGTGAACAAGCCGACCCGGACCGATTCGGCGCCGGCGCTCTTGTCCTTGAACTGGGTCATCCGGCGGAGCTCGCCCATGGACGCCGTGCACTCGAGGAGCCAGGTGAGGCGAGGGTGCTCGGGCACGTGGCTCTGCACGAACAGCGTGCAGGCATCCGGGTCGAGCCCGGCGGCCACGAGCTCGAGCGCGGTCTGCCGAGTCCGGGCGCGCAGCTCGGCGGGGTCGGTCTCCACGGTGAGGGCGTGGAGGTCGACGATGCAGTAGAAGGCGTCGGCCTCGTGCTGGGATCGCACCCACGAGCGGATGGCGCCCAGGTAGTTGCCCAGGTGGAGCTCGCCGCTCGGCTGGATGCCGGAGAAGACCCGTGGCATGGGACGCCATCGTAGGTCGCCTGCGGGGTACCCCGGCGACTGGCAGCTCCGGTAGGGTCGGCACATGGCCGTGACCGTCTCGACCGGCGCCTACGAGGGACCCATCGACCTGCTGTTGCAGCTGGTCACCTCCCACCAGGTCGAGCTCTACGACGTCCCCTTGGCCCAGGTGGTGGACGACTACCTGGCCGCGCTGGCCACTGCCGACGTCGTCGAGCTCGCCGAGCTTTCGGAGTTCCTGGTGGTGGCCTCGGTGCTGGTGGAGCTCAAGTCGCGCCGGCTCCTTCCCGGGCCCGACGACGTCGAGCCGGACGAGGAGCTGGTCGGTTGGGAGGAGCGAGACCTGCTGCTGGCACGACTGCTCGAGTGCCAGGCCTACGCGGCCGCTGGCGATGCGTTCGCCACCCTCTTCGAGCGGGCGGCTCGGAGCGTGGCGCGGACGGCTGGGCTCGACGAGTCGGTCGAGGTGCACGCCCCCGACCTCCTGGAGGGAGTCACCCTCGAGCAGTTGGCTGCCGCCTACCGGCGGGCTACGGCGGCCCGACCGGTTCCGGTCGTTGACCTCTCCCACGTCACGGTGGACGCCGTCTCGGTGGCCGAGGCGGTCGCCGAGCTCGAGGTCCGCCTGCCCCGCCACGGTTGGGCGACGTTCCGTGAGCTCACCGGCCACCTGCAGACGCGCATGGAGGTGATCGTGCGCTTCCTGGCCGTCCTCGAGCTCTACAAGCGTGGCAGGGTCGGCCTCGAACAGGGGCGGACCTTCGGGGAGCTCGAGGTGACCTGGGTGGCCGGCGATCGGTCGGCGGGCGAGGCGGGAGACGGGGCCATGGTGGCTTCGGTCCAGGTGTCCGACGAGTACGAGGGATAGGAGAGCGATGCTGTCGCCCGAGGCGCGGTCCGTCGAGGCCGTCTTGATGGCCGCCGTGGAGCCGGTCCCCCCCGGCCTGTTGGCCGAGCTGCTCGAGATCGCCGTCGAACGAGTCGAGCCGCTCTGCCACGAGCTGGCCGAGTCGTGCCGAGAAGAGGGGCGCGGGTTCGAGGTGGTGCGGGTGGCTGGTGGCTACCGCGTCCAGACCAGTCCCGACCTCGCCTCCTACGTCGAGCGGTTCGCCAACGTGGGCGTCTCGGCGCGCCTGTCGGCAGCCGCCCTCGAGACGTTGGCCATCGTGGCCTACCGGCAGCCGGTCTCTCGCGCCCAGATCGCCAGCCTTCGGGGTGTGAACGTGGACGGCGTGGTGCGCCTGCTCGAGCACCGCGGCTACATCGCTCCGGTGGGCCGAGCGTCGGGGCCTGGCCAGGCTGTGCTCTATGCCACCACCGACGCGTTCCTCGAGCGCCTCGGGCTCGACACCCTCGACCAGCTCCCGCCGGCCGAGGACCTCCTCCCCGGCCCCGACCGCGTGGCCGCGCTCGAGGAGGAACGGTTCCCGACCGGCGACCGGTGACGGCGTACCGACTGGTTCGGCCGTGACCGACGTCGGCCTCGACGACGGCGAGCGGCTGCAGAAGGTGCTGGCCCGGGCCGGGATCGGGTCGCGGCGCGCCTGTGAAGAGCTGATCGCCGCCGGCCGGGTGACCGTCGACGGTGTGGCGGCCGGGCTCGGGCGGAGGGTCGACGTGTCGATCGCCCGCATCGAGGTCGACGGGGTGCCCGTGCCCACCGCCCCGGGGCTGGTGCACTACCTGGTCAACAAGCCAGCCGGTGTGGTGTCGACGGCGTCGGACACCCACGGACGGCCGACGGTGGTCGGGCTCGTCCCGGAGGAGCCGAGGGTGTTCCCGGTCGGTCGCCTCGATCTCGACACCGAGGGCCTGCTCGTCCTGACCAACGACGGTGTCCTGGCGCACCGGCTCACCCACCCGTCCTTCGGCGTGGACAAGGAGTACCTGGCCGAGGTCGAGGGGACTCCTTCCCCTGGGGCCGTGCGTGCCCTGCGCCAGGGGGTGGAGCTCGAGGACGGCATGACGGCACCGGCCCAGGTGGCTGTGGTCGCACCGTCGTTGTTGCGGGTCGTCATCCACGAGGGTCGAAATCGGCAGGTCAGACGGATGTGCGCGGCGGTCGGCCATCCGGTACGCCGCCTGGTGAGGACTCGCATCGGCCCGATCGTGGACCGACGCCTCCCGCCGGGGGCGTGGCGCCTTCTGGCTGCCGGAGAGGTTCGGGCACTCCTGGCTGCCGCCTCGGCGCCCGCGCCTTCGAGTGGTTCGGACGTCCCGCCCGGGCGACGTGTCGCCCCTGGGTAACATGCCCCCGTGCCGACCCACGCCTCCGTCCGTGCCATCCGCGGGGCCACCACCGTCGATCGGGACACCCCCGAGGCCATCAACGAGGCCGTGGTGACCCTGCTCAAGACCATCCTCGAACGCAACGGGTTGACCGAGGACGACCTGATCTCGATCCTCTTCACGGCCACCGACGACATCGTCTCGACGTTCCCGGCAACCGCGGCGCGCACCATGGGGCTCGGTGCCGTGCCCCTCATCTGTGCCCGCGAGCTGGCCGTGGTCGGTTCGGTGCCGCGCTGCATCCGAGTGATGCTGCACGTGGAGACGGACCGGTCGCGCTCCGAGGTGCACCACGTCTACCTGGCCGGGGCGAAAGGGCTCCGTGACGACCTCCCCGACTGAGGCGACGGCGAGCGGCGGACCGGGAGCGACGAGCGAGGACGCGGTCGAGGGGGGTGGCCGGCAACGAGCGCTCGTCGTCGGGACCGGGCTGATCGGCGCCTCGGTCGGTCTTGCCCTTCGCCGGGCCGGATGGCTCGTCAGCGGGGTCGACCTCGTGCCGGGGGTGGCGGCCGACGCCCTGCGACGTGGGGCCATCGATCGCGATGGCGACGACCCGGGTGCGACCCTGGCGGTGGTGGCGACCCCTGTCCGGGCGATCGCCGACGTGGTCCGCCGGCTGCTCGAGGACCCGTCGCGCCGTCCCGACCTGGTGGTGACCGACGTCGGTGGGACCAAAGGTTCCCTGGTGAAGGAGGTCGACCACCCGCGGTTCGTCGGCGGGCATCCCATGGCGGGCTCGGAACAGATCGGCGTCGCCGGGGCTCGCCCCGACCTCTTCGTGGGGGCGAGCTGGGTGCTCACCCCCACCGACGTCACCGACCCGTCCGCCTACGCCCGCGTCCGGGCGGTGCTGGCCGGTTTCGGCGCCCAGGTGATCGCCCTGGCACCGGACCACCACGACGCCCTGGTGGCCGTGGTGTCGCACGTGCCCCACCTGACGGCCGCCGCGTTGATGGACCTGGCTGCCGGGGTGGCCGAGCGCCACGCCGCCCTCCTGCCGCTCGCCGCCGGTGGGTTCCGTGACATGACGAGGGTGGCCGCTGGCCACCCGGGTATCTGGCCCGACATCTGCGAGGACAACGCCCCCGCCATCGTCGCCACCTTGGACAGCCTGATCGAGGCGTTGTCGGCCATGCGTCGGCGGGTGGCCGAGGGTGACCGGGCCTCGCTCCTCGAGGTGCTCGAGCGCGCCTCGGTCGCCCGCCGGGCCCTGACCGACCGGGCGGCGGTTCCCGAGGCACTCGCCGAAGTGCGGGTGCCGGTGCCCGACCGACCTGGCGTGCTGGCCGAGGTCACGACGTTGGCGGCCGAGCTCGGGGTCAACATCGTCGACCTCGAGCTCGCTCATTCGGTCGAGGGATCGCTCGGCGTGCTCGTCCTGGTGGTCGACGGCGGTGTGGCACCCAGGTTGGTGGAGGCACTCATCGGACGCGGGCACGCGGCGACGGCGGTGCCGCTGGGGTCGGGGCAGTGAGCGGCGAGGACCCTTCCTCCCGCCCGGAGGTACCCGGGGGAGCCACCGGCGTGGTCCGCGTCTCCGGCGGTCGGCCACTGGTAGGGACGGTGTCAGTGCCCGGCGACAAGTCGATCTCGCATCGCGCCCTGTTGGTCGGGGCGCTCGCCCCGGGGACCTCGACGGTCACCGGGCTCTCGAACGGAGACGACGTCGCCCGGACGCGGGCCGCCGTCGAGGCGCTGGGGGCGCGGATCGAGGAGGTCGACGGTTCGCTGCGGGTGACGGGAGGGACGTTGCACGTGCCGCCCGGACCGCTCGACCTCGGCAACTCGGGCACCGGGCTCCGGCTCCTCATGGGGGTGGTGGCGGGCCTGTCCGGGTCGACGACGCTGACGGGCGATGCGTCCCTCCGGTCACGTCCGATGGACCGGGTGGCGCGTCCGTTGGCACTGATGGGGGCGACGGCCTCTGGAACGGGTGAGCGGTGCCTGCCGCCGGTGACGGTGACGGGGGGCCGGCTGGTCGGCATCGACTACACCCCGCCGGTGGCGAGCGCCCAGGTGAAGTCGGCCATCCTGCTGGCCGGCCTGGCGGCAGCAGGACCCACGGTCGTCCGCGAGCCGGTGGCGACCCGGTCCCATACCGAAGAGCTGCTGGCGGTGGCGGGGGCCGACGTGTCGGTCGAGCGCTCCGGTGGCGGCGTGGTCGTCACCCTCCGCCCCGGCCCGCTGCGGCCGTTCGCCACCGTCGTCCCCGGAGACCCCTCACAGGCAGCCTTCTGGGTGGTGGCGGCCACGCTCGTCCCCGGCAGCGACGTGGCGGTCAGGGGCGTCCACGTGAGCCCGGAGCGAACCGGGTTCCTCGACGTCCTCGACCGGATGGGTGCTCGTGTGGCGGTCGAGCGCCGAGGGCCTGGTGTGGCCGACCTCCGGGTCCTCCCGGCTCGGCTGTCTGGCACCGAGGTGCTGGCCGCGGAGATCCCGTCGCTCGACGAGGTCCCCATCTTGGCTGTCGCCGCCGCGGCGGCGGCGGGACGGTCGCGGTTCAGGGATGTCGGAGAGCTGCGGGTGAAGGAGTCCGACCGGTTGACGGCGACAGCCGCTCTTGTCCGGGCGATCGGTGCCCGGGCGTCGGTGGAGGGTGACGACCTCGTCGTCGACGGGGTCGACCTCGGGGCTGGAGGGTGCTTCTACTCGGCGTCGGTCGACGCCGAGCTCGACCACCGCATGGCCATGGCGGCGGCAGTCGCCGGCATGGCCACCACCGGCGCCTCGGGAGCCCCGGGTGGGGTTGCGATCACCGGGTGGGATGCCGTGGCGACGAGCTACCCGGCGTTCCTCGCCGACCTCGACCGGCTGACCGGCACGACGACGGGGGGGCGGCTGTGACCGGGGCGGGCCGGGACGGGCGGCGGGGCCCGCTCGTCGCCATCGACGGACCGGCGGGGTCGGGCAAGACGACGGTGTCCCGTGCCCTGGCGGCGCGCCTGGCCGTCGACCGACTGGACACCGGGGCCATGTACCGGGCCGTCACCTGGCTGGCCCTCGCCCACAAGGTCGACCTTGCCGACGGGGCGGCGCTCGGGCGTCTCGCCCGTGACGGCCACTTCGAGATCGGGGAACGGGTGGTGGCCGACGGCACCGACATCACCGCGGCCATCCGGTCGCCGGACGTGTCGGCCGGCGTGTCGGTGGTGGCCGCCCACCCGGAGGTCCGGAGCGCACTGGTCGAACGGCAACGACGGTGGGTCGAGGACCGCGGTGGTGCAGTGGTCGAAGGGCGGGACATCGGCTCGGTGGTCCTTCCCGACGCCGACGTGAAGGTGTACCTCGATGCCACGCCGGAGGAGCGGGCCCGTCGGCGTTCCGACGAGCAGGCCGACGGGTTGGCTCGACGGGACGCGCTCGACCGCTCGCGGGCGGCGTCGCCGCTGACGGTTGCCGAGGGGGCGCGCGTGGTCGACACGACGGGGAGGACGGTCGATGACATCGTGGAGGAGATCGTGGGATGGCTGACGACGTCGGCGTGACGGCGGGGATGGACGTGGGCGTCGACACGGCGACATCGCCGATCTACCGGTTCCTGCGCCTGCTCGTCCACGGCCTGAACCGGCTGCTCTTCCGCACCACGGTCGAGGGCCGTGAGCACGTTCCCGAGCACGGGCCGGTCATCGTCGCTCCGGTGCACCGCTCCTTCGTGGACTTCTTCGTCGTGTCGGAGGTGACCGGCCGCAAGCTCCACTACATGGCCAAGGACAACCTGTGGAAGCACCCTCGGGCCGGTACGTTCCTGCTCTCCATCGGCGCTTTTCCCGTCCACCGGGGCGGGGCCGACCGTGAAGCCATGCGTCGTGCCCAGCGGGTGCTCGAGGCCGGCGAGGTCCTCGTCCTGTTCCCCGAGGGCACCCGCCGCAGCGGCCCGGTCGTCGAGGACCTCCACGAAGGGGTGGCGTTTCTGGCTGCCCGCACGGGCGCGGCGGTCGTCCCAGTCGGGATCGGCGGCTCGGCCTCGGTCATGCCCAAGGGCTCGCGCCTCCCTCGTCCCCGGCACGTCCACATCGTGGTGGGAGCACCACTGCCGGCCATGGAACGGACCCCGTCCGGCCGGGTGCCGCGCTCGCAGCTCCGCTCGGCGACGGCCCAGTTGCGTGAGGCGGTCCAGGACCTCTACGACCGGTCGGTCGAGCGGACGGGCCGGTACTGAAGGGTCACGACGAGCTGGCCGACCGTGGCCGGCCGGTCTCCCTCAGGCCCGGGCGTCGTTCCTCAGCCTCACCCGGGCCCAGGTGGTAAGGATGACCCGGAGGTACTGCAGGCCGAAGACGAGGTTCCCGCCCTTCTTCGACGCTCCCGAGGCCCGAGGGTGCCAGACGGTGGGCCGTTGGGTGATGCGCCAGCCGCGGGTGCCGGCGACGATCACGACCTCGGCCGTCTGGTACTGGTCCTGGCGAAGCCGGGGGAGCAGGTCGGCGACGAGCTCGGCCCGAAAGGCACGGTAGCCGTTCGAACTGTCGCTCAACTGTTGGCCCACGATGGCGTTGAGCAGCGTGGCGTAGAGGCGCACGCCGGCCCGGCGGAACCGGTCGGTCGTCTGGTCGACGCCGAGGCGGCGCGAGGCGATGACGAAGTCGGCGTCGCCGTCGACGATGGGTTGGACCATGGCGTCGAGCTCGGCGGGGTCGTTCTGCCCGTCGGCATCGAGCGTGGCGATGATCGTGGCACCGCCGTCGAGGGCGAGCTCGTAGCCGAGGCGGAGGGCGGCTCCCTGGCCGAGGTTGACCGGCAGCACGCAGGTGTGGACGCCGGCCTCCTTGGCGACGCGAGCCGTGCCGTCCTCACCACCGTCGACCACGACCAGCGTCGCCGCGGGCAGGCCGGCGACCTCGGTGGGGATGGCCGCCAGCACGTCGGGGAGGTTGGCCTCCTCCTCGTAGGCGGCAATGAGGACGACGACCGGGGCAAGCGTGGCATCCGGGTGGCGCTGGGCGTAGTCGCGGCGGGCCTCGTCGAGGATGTGGACGCGCATGGCGGCAACCCGGCGCCGGTCGCGGCTGTCGGGAAGGGTGAGCCAACGGTGGCGCTGGGTCGCCATCAGGCCGAGCGCGCCTGGTCGGGCGGGCGGTGGTCGAAGCGCCGGTCGGCGACCAGCGCCTGCTGGGAGCTCGTTCCGGTGCGCACGACGGACCGTGGATCGACCGTCGCGGTGCCCCAACGGGTGAAGGTTGTCATGGAGATCCTCGCTGCCCGGGCAGAGGGTCCCTGCCTGGGGTGCTCGTCGGCGTCGTACGCGTTCGCCACGGGCGTACCCTACCGGTCCGCTCGCCATGTCCCCGGCATCGCACGAGGGAGGGGGTTGGACGTGACTTGGCCCCCGGCCCCCGGCCCCCGGCGTACCCGGTCAGCGCGGGAGCGCCTCGAGCACGCGGGCGGCAGCCAAGAGGCGATCGGCGGCTGGGGTGTCGGTCGGTGCCGCCGGTCGTCCGGCGAAGAGCGACACGGCCGTCTCGACGGCCCGCAGGAGCTCGCGGAGCTCGGGTGGCGGCGGGAAGTACTCCTCCTCGCTGACTACCGGGATCGTCTCGACGCCGTTGACCGGCATGAGCCGCTCGAGGACGGCGTCGACCACGGCTTCAGGGGCCGACGCCCCGGCCGTCACCGCGACGGTACCGGTCAGGTCGTCGGGCAGCTCTGCGGCGTCGTCGACGAGCACCACCCGGGGGCACCCGAGCGAACGCGCTACGGCAGTGAGGGCCACCGTGTTCGAGGAGTTGGGCGAGCCGATGACGACGACGGCGTCGGCGCTGGGGACGAGCGCCCGGAGGGCCGCCTGCCGGTTCGTCGTGGCGAAGCAGAGGTCACTGCGCCCTGGCATCCACAGGTCAGGGAAGCGCTGGCGGGCGCGCTCGACGATGTCGGACCACTCGTCGTGGCTGAGCGTGGTCTGGGCCAACAGGGCCAAGGGTGTGTCGGCGTCGAGGTCCTCGAGCGCGTCGATGTCCTCGGGGCGCTCGACCAGCCGGACGGCCTCGGGGGCGACGGCGATGGTGCCGGTGGCCTCCTCGTGACCGGCATGGCCGACGTAGAGGACCGTGTACCCCTTGCGCGACCGGACGCGGACCTCGTGATGGACCTTGGTGACGAGCGGGCAGACGGCGTCGACGACCACTCGGCCACGCTGGCGTGCCGCGTCGACCACATCGGGGGCCGTCCCGTGGGCCGAGAGCATCAACGGCGCGCCGTCGGGGACGTCGTCCACGTCGTCGACGAAGACGACGCCCTGGGCGACGAAAGCATCGACGACATGCCGGTTGTGGACGATCTCGTGGTAGCAGTAGACGGGCGGCTCGAAGACCCGGACCATCCAGGCAAGGGCCTTGATAGCTTTTTCGACACCGGCGCAGAAGCCCCGGGGCTCGGCGAGCAGGACGCGGTCGACGGCCACGTGGCTAGCGTACCGGTCGGCGACCGAGGCCCGGGTAGCCTGGGCGCATGCAGTCGACCCGGGAACCGGTCTCGTCCCGGGGCGCCGCGCCACCCCGGGTGGTGGCCGTGCGCGCCGGCTCGGCAGCGGCGCGGGCTGGGGTGGTGGCGGGCGACGAGATCCTCTCGCTGAACGGGGAGGTGCCACGCGACGTGATCGCCTTCCGGCTCCTCGCCGACGAGCCGGACGTCACGCTGCGTGTACGGCGGGATGGCTCGGTCCACTCGTTGACCGTCGCCAAGGACGCCGGCGAACCGCTCGGCGCCGAGGTGTCCTCAGCCGTCTTCGACCGAGTTCGCACGTGCGACAACCACTGCGCCTTCTGCTTCATCCACCAGTTGCCCCCGGGCATGCGACGGAGCCTGTCCCTCAAGGACGACGACTACCGGCTGTCGTTCCTCTACGGCAACTTCACCACGCTCACCCGCTTCACCGAGATGGACCTCGAGCGGGTCGTCTCCGAGCGCCTCAGCCCGCTCTTCGTCTCGATCCACGCCACCGACCCGGACGTGCGCGCCGGGCTGCTGCGGAACCGGCGGGGGGCCACCAGTCTCCGGTGGCTGGCTGCCCTGCTGGACGCCGGGATCGAGGTGCACGGGCAGGTGGTGGTCTGTCCCGGCGTCAACGACGGCGACGTGCTGGAGGACACCTTCGCTGGCGTGCTCGATCGGTATCCCGGTCTGGCGACCGTAGCGTGCGTGCCGCTCGGGGTGAGCCGCTCGTCGAGAGAGCCGTCGATGCGCCCGCACACGCCGTCGGAGGCGGCCGCCATCGTGTCCCAGGTCGCCGCGTGGCAGGAGGTGTTCGTCTCCGCCGTGGGGAGGAGGATGGTCTACGCCGCCGACGAGTACTACCTGTTGGCCGGCGAGGCCTTCCCGCCGGCCGACCACTACGACGGGTTCCCGCAGCACGAGAACGGCATCGGGATGGCCCGGGCGTTCGAGGCGGCGTTCGCCGGTGACGACACCACTGCCTTCGGCGTTCGCCCGGGGTTCTTCGCCTGGGTCGACGGCGCGCCAGCCACCGGGTACCGGGCACCCCGTGCCCCTGCACCTGCTGGACAGGCAGGCCGAAGGGACGTAAGAGCGGCGGCCCGGCCGGTGACGGTGGTGACGGGCACGTACGGTGCCGAGGTCCTCCGGCCAGTGCTCGACGACCACGGTCACCGTGACGTCGAGGTGCTCGCCGTGACCAACGAGTACTTCGGGGGCAATATCGGCGTCGCCGGACTGCTCACCGGCTCGGACGTCGCCCGGGCGCTGGCCGGCCGAGGTGACGACCGGCGCTACCTGCTGCCGGACGCCTGCCTGTCCGAGGGCCGGTTCCTCGACGACCTCGGGATCGGCGACCTGCCGGTCGCCGTGGAGGTCGTGCCTGCCGACGGCCGTTCGCTCCGGAGCGCCCTCGGTGGCAGTCCTGACCTCGACGGCTGTGCCGCCGGCTGCGGTAGTGCTACCGGCTACGGCAGTGCTACCGGCTACGGCACTGCCCCCGTGGCCACCCAGGCAACCGGGCCAGACGGGCGCACCGGCAGCGGTGCTCCCGTACCCGTGGCCCTCGGTCGGCGCGGAGCGTGACGGTGCCAGCGCGCGCGGGCATGTCGGATCCGGCTGTTGACGGGGCAGTCCGGGGGAACCCCGGGCGGCAGCCGGTCGTCGCCGTGGCCGGTCGGCCCAACGTCGGGAAGTCGACGTTGGTCAACCGGATCGTGGGCCGACGGGCGACGGTGGTCGAGGAACGCCCGGGGGTGACCCGCGATCGCAAGGAAGTGGAGGCTGAGTGGGCGGGGCGGACCTTCACGGTGGTGGACACCGGGGGATGGCTGGCCACCGCCGACCCACTCGATGCCCAGGTCAGCCTGCAGGCAGAACGGGCTGTTGGCGCCGCCGACCTCGTGCTCCTGGTGGTGGACGCCACGGTCGGGGTGACCGAGGAGGACCTCGCCGTGGCTCGCCTGCTGCGCCGGGGCAGCACGCCGGTACGGGTCGTCGCCAACAAGGTCGACTCCGAGCAGCGGGAAGCGGACGCGTGGCGGACGGTCTCGCTGGGCTTCGGGGACCCGCTGGTGGTCAGTGCCCTCCACGGCCGGGGCACCGGCGACCTCCTCGACGTCGTGGTGTCCGTGCTGGACCAGCTCGAGCCCCCGCAGGAAGCCACGGAGGCTCGCGGTGACGGAGGCGAGGCGGTGTCGCCGTCGGACGCAGGTGCCGGCGTGCCTGACGCCGGCGTGCCTGACGCCGGCGTGCCTGACGCCGGTACAGCCCTCGGAGCCCCGGCCGCCGCCGGAGTTCCCCGTGTGGCACTGGTGGGCCGTCCCAACGTCGGCAAGTCGACACTGTTCAACCGGTTGGTCGGCGACGAACGGTCGGTGACCCACGATGCCCCGGGGACCACCCGTGACGCTATCGACACGGTGGTCGAGACGCCTGACGGGGCGGTCTGCTTCGTGGACACCGCGGGGATGCGGCGGGCGTCGCGCACAGAGCGGGGGACCGAGTACTACTCGGTCCTCCGGGCTCTGGAGGCGCTGGACGCCTCCGACATCGCGCTCTTGGTGATCGACGCCACTGCCGGCGTCACCCATCAGGACCAGCGCCTCGCCGAGCGGGTGGCCGCGGCTGGGTGCCCCGTGGTCGTGGTGCTGAACAAGTGGGAGCTCGTGGCCACCGAGGACCGGCCTGAGGTCCTCGCGGATGTCGGCGACCGTCTGGCCTTCCTTGGAGAAGCACCGGTCCTCAAGGTGAGCGCTCGCACCGGCCTCGGCGTCCACCGGATCCTGCCGGCGGTGGCCGTCGCCGAGGTCGCCTATCACTCGCGGGTGCCGACTGGCGAGCTCAACCGGGCGTTGGCCGCCATCCAGGCCGCCCATCCGCCGGCCGGGGCCCGGATCCTCTACGGGGTCCAGGCAGCCTCCGATCCGCCGACGTTCACACTGTTCACCAACGGTCGGCTGCAGCCGACGTACCTGCGCTACGTCGAGCGAGGACTGCGGGAGCGGTTCGAGCTGGGGCCGACCCCGGTCAAGCTTCGGGTGCGGGCCAAGGGTGGAACGCGGCGAGGCAGGCGGTGACCGCAGGGCTGGCGGGAGCCACGTTGCCCCGAGTGGGAACGCAAACGCAGGGGAGGTAGTGCGCCGTGCCGTGGTGCGAGCAGTGCGACCTCGTCCTCGGGGACGAGGAAGTCGACGAGGAGGACGGTGGCTGCCCGGCCTGCGGTGGCCCGCTCGCCGAGCACCGACCGTCCCCGTGGTACTTCAAGTTCATGGTGGTGGCGACGGTCATCTACCTGGGCTATCGCGCCTACCAGGGGATCACCTGGGTCGTCCACCACGCCCATCTGCACCTCTGAGCGGAGTGGTGCCGGCGGAAGCAGCCGGTGGCCTCCTCGGAAGCCGGCCTCAGGGGCCGGCCTCAGGGGCCGACCTCAGGGGCCGACCTCAGGGGCCAGCTTCAGGAGCGGACGTCGATGCCGGCACCGACCCGTTCGCTGCCATCGGGGCGCACCAGGTAGCAGGCGTAGCCGTCGACCGCCTCGATGAGGTCGAAGGCCTCGTCACCCCCGACGGCCAGCGCGGTGGCGAAGGCGTCAGCCAGGGCGAGTGAGGGGCCGGTGACCGTCGCCGAGGCGGCTGCGCACCACGGTCTACGGGTGTGGGGGTCGACCAGGTGCGCTCCCCGTTCGTAGGTGCCAGAGGTGGCGACGGCCCCGGTGACGGCGAGGACGCAGGCCAGGGCATCGGGCCGCCACGGGTGGCGGATGCCGATCCGCCAGGCGTCGCCGTCCCCGGCGCGGCCGACGGTGGCGATGTCGCCGCCGGCGTTCACCAGGCCACCTGGTACCCCGGCGTCGGCAAGGACGTCCGCTGCCCGCTCGACGGCCCATCCCTTCACCAGGCCGGTGGGATCGACCCCCCCCGGAAGCGCCCACGGGTCGAACCACCCCGCCGTGGCCCGGCGAGCCACGGCGGCGAGCCGGAGGACCTCTGCGACCTCGTCCGGACAGTCCGTAAGGGCGAGCTCACCCCGGCGATGGCGGCTGAGCGGGCTGTCGTCCACCCAGGTCGAGAAGGTGGCATCGGCCTGGTGGAGGATGGTACAGGCATCGGCGATCGCGGTACGGACCTCTTCGGTGGCGACGGCACCGGGGAGGACGAGGAACGAGCAGACGGTCCCCATCACCGCTTCGTCGTGGACCAGCGCGCCAGGGTGGGCCGATCTGACGGTTCGGTCGGCTCGGGCGACGTCGTCAGGAGCTTCGGACGAGCCGGGGCCCGTCGGCTCCTTCACGCGAAGTGGAGCTGCTTCAACGCCGCCTGGAGGGAGAGGGCGTAGGCCTCGCTCGTATAGGTCGCTCCGGAGACGCCGCTGATGTTTGCGCTCTGGGCCTTGAGCACCTCGGAGCGCAACATGGGGATGACGGACTGGGCGAGCTGTTGGGAGTACTGCTCGGCGACGAGCAGCTTGGGCACGGTGACATCGCGGATCCTGCCGCCCGACACCGTGACCTTCACGTTGAGCTCACCGTAGCCGTACTGCTCGAGGGTGCCGGTGGCCGTTGCCGTGGTCGGCGGGGTTGTCGTGGTGGTGGAGGGTGCCTTCGCGGCAGGGGTGCTCCCTCCTGTCGCCGAGGACGGTGAGCCCCCGGAGGAGTGCCCGGTGGCAGGGGTGGTCGTCGAGGGGGTCGTCGAGGGGGTCGTCCCCTGGCTCGCCGAGCGTGGTGGGGTGGTCGTCGAGGGGGTCGCCAGTGACGCCGAGAGGGACTTGGTGTGGAACGAGAGCACGCCGATCAGTCCGGCCACGGTGGCCACACCGACGAAGGGGGCGCGCCTCATCGGGTCCGCTCCTCCTGGGTCGCCGTGTCGCTCCGGCTCGAGCAATGCGGGTTCATGGGCACAGGGGTCACAGGGCGAAGGCTTCGTGGTGGACGGATCGGTGGTCGACGCCGAGGGAGGTGGCGAGCGCGGTGACGTGCTCGACGAAGCCCGGCGGGCCGCAGACGTAGACGTCGCGGCGGACGAGGTCGGGGACGAGGTCCCGCAGGACATCGGCGTCGAAGGGGACGGCGCCGAGGTCGCCGACGACCTCGTGGAGGGTGCCTTTGCGTTGACGGGCGAGCTCGGTGACCTCGGAGCGGAAGACGAACTCCTCGGGTCGGTTGACCCGGACAACGACAGCGGGTGCCGAGCGGGCGGGAAGCTCCTCGAGGAGCGAGCGGAGCGCGGTGAGCCCGATCCCCCCGGCGACCAGGGCGACCTGTCGGTTGCGCTGGGCGTGGCGGGTGAACGCTCCATAGGGGCCCTCGAAGAACACGCGGGTACCGGGAGCGAGCCGTGCGACCGCCGCCGAGTGGTCGCCGACGGCCTTGACCGTCAGGCGCAGGTAGGGAGGGCGGGGAAGCGCGGAGACGGAGTAGGGGTGTGCCTGCCACCACAGGCCCCGGGCCACAAAGCGCCACTCGACGAACTGCCCGCCGGCAAAGGGAAGCCGTTGGAGCTGTCGGCCGGTCAGGATGACGGAGACCACCCCAGGGGCTTCGGGGCGGACCTCGGCCACACGAAGCTGGTGGCGGAGGCTGCGTACCAGGGGAAGCCCGAAGCGGAAGGCGAGGACGGACCCGGCCGTCGCCACCCAGATGGCGACCCACAGGGCACGCGCCAGGGGGTGGCCGACGAAGGACGGACCCAGGGCGATGACGTGGGCGAAGGACAGGGCGAGGGCGAGGTAGAGGTAGAGGTGGATGACCCACCAGGTCTCGCGACGCAGCCGGGTGCGGATGGCCCGGATCGACGCGATGCCGGCCAGCGCCATCAGGGCGAGGGCGACCGTGGCGGCCAACATGTCGGGGTAGGAGGAGATGAACTGCCCGAGCTGGGCCAAGAAGCCGGCCTTGGCCGCCTGGGCGTAGCCGATGGTGATGATGACGGCGTGGAGCCCGATGAGCGAGAGCGGCCAGGGGGCGAGGCGTCGGTGCCACCGGAGGAGCCCGTCTTGGCCGAGGATCCGTTCGACGGGGGGGATGCGGCTCACCAGCACCACCATGATGAGGGCGAGGTACATCCCGGCGAGGCCGGCGAGCGACCCGACGAAGATGGCGACCCCTCCGGGGGCGTGGAGCTCGCTAGCCGTCTCCACCGAGATGCCCTGGGCCATGACGGCGACGAAGCCGGCGACAGCGGCGACGGTCAGAGCGGTGCCGATCCACGGACGAGGTGCCGGGGCGGGCCGGTAGAGCGGACCTCGGGCAGTGTCGCGGGCGCCTCTGCGGCGCGCCGAGTCGCGTGGTGCCTCGAAGGTGACCGACGTCACCGGGGTGTCCCCGCTGGCAAGCATCCCCTTGCTGTCGTCCGGGAGTGACGGCGCATGGCGGCGTGGCCCATGCCACCCAGTGTGACCTCCCAACATGACGGCGGCATGACGCCTCGGTGACATGTCCCGGCGGTGGGCTAGACGGCCGTTCCGGCCGATCGGGTGAGCGTCGGTTGGCTCGGAGCGGACGCACCGGCAGTGGCCGGCGACTCCGTCACGTCGCTCGTCGTGGTGAGCGCAGTGTGCAGGCGTCGCCGGCTGACGAGGAAGCCGACGATCGCCAGCACCGCCAGTGCTGCGCACAGCATCCAGCCGACGTGGTAGCCGAGGTGGTCGACGACGATGCCGAAGCCGAGGGGCCCGACCATCCCGCCCAGATAGGTCCCCACCTGGGTGATCCCCGTGGCCCTGGCCGGGGCATGGGCATAGGCGCGCACCACAGCGAGGTTGAACAGGCCGTTGTACCCCCATCCGCCGCCGTAGGCGAGCAGGACTCCGGGGACGAGTAGGCCGAGCTCGCCCGTGGCCAGGCCGGCGTAGCCGAGCACGCCGATGGCGATGAGGAGCGTGACCGTCTTCAGGTGCTCTTCGGCGGCCCACGGACCCCGATGGCTGGATCGGTCGGCCCGCCAGCCCAGCCCGACCCGCGTGGACAGTCCGACGGCGCTCCCAGCCGCCGAGAGGAGACCGGCCAGCCCGGGGGCGATGCCGTCGTGGACGGCTCCGGGGACGACGAAGGAGCCCAAGGCGTTCGCCGCCGCCACGGCGCAGGCCATGGCCACGGCCAGGAAGACGAGTGGCCGGAGGTCGAAGGGGGGTGTTTCGCGGTCGGTCCGGCCTCCCGCCGGCGAAGACCCTCGGTCGCGCGCGGGCATCAGCCGGCGTCCGCCGGTGACCAGTGCGGTCGCCACGACGAGCGCCAGGCCGCCAGCCACCAGATAGGCGCTCTGCCAGCCGGTGGTCAGGGCGAGCGCCGGCACGGCGAGCCCGGACAAGAGGGTCGCGGTGGGGATGGCGGCCTGTTTGATGCCGAACGCCAGGCCCCGACGGTGCTCGTCGACAGCTCTGGCCAACAGCAGGTTGACGGCCGGCTGTATCGCCCCGTTGGACAGCCCGCCGACGAACAGGAAGGCCAACAGGACCGGCAGTGCGGTGACCAGGAGGCCGATGCCGAAGAGGGCGGTGATCGCCAGGGCGATGGCTGCGAAGAGGACTCGGAAGGGCCCGATCCGTTCGGCGAGGCGCCCTGCCCTCACCGAGCTCAGCGCCGAGGCACAGAAGTACGTCGCCACGGCACCCCCGATCGCCGTCGCTCCGACGTGCAGGTGGGCCTCGAGCTGGACGGCGAGGGCACCGGTCAGGAACACCGGGAGCACGCCGGTCGTCGCCAGCGCGATGGCAAGGGTCACGCTGGCGAGCTGTCGGCGCGGCCGAGCTGTCGGTGACGGCGTGGGACGCTCCCGGTCGGCGGGGGCGGGGATCATCTTGCCAGCAAGGCTAGACGCCTGCGCTGGCGGGTCCTGCGCTGGCGGGTCCTGCGCTGGCGGGTCCTGCGCTGGCGGGTCCTGCGCTGGCGGGTCCTGCGCTGGCGGGTCCTGCGCTGGCGGGTCCTGCGCTGGCGGAACCGATGTACGGTGCAGGGCCTGGGGCCAGCCGGGCGTCGTCCATTCAGGCCAGCTACGAGAAGAGGAGCCACCATGAGCCCAGACACCACGAGGACCGCCATCGTGACCGGAGCTGCCCGGGGGATCGGCGCTGCTATCGCTCTCCGCCTGGCCGAGGATGGCTTCGACGTCGCTGTCGTCGACCTCGACGAAGGTTCCACGGCAGAGACCGTCACGGCCGTTGAGGCGCAGGGGCGCAAGGCGCTCGGCGTGGGGCTGGACGTGTCGGACCCGGGCTCGGTCGAGGCCGGAGTCGCCCGGATCGCCGACCAGCTCGGTGCGCCGGCCGTGCTGGTCAACAACGCCGGCATCACCCGCGACAACCTGCTCTTCAAGATGAGCGTCGAAGAGTGGGACCAGGTGATGGGGGTGCACCTGCGGGGTTCGTTCCTCATGAGCAAGGCGGCCCAGCGCTACATGGTGGACGGTCGGTGGGGCCGGATCGTCAACTTGTCGAGCACCTCGGCGCTGGGCAACCGCGGCCAGGCCAACTACTCGACAGCCAAGGCAGGCCTGCAAGGGTTCACCCGTACGCTCGCCGTGGAGCTCGGGCCGTTCGGTATCACCGTCAACGCCATCGCCCCCGGGTTCATCGTGACGGCGATGACGGAGGCAACGGCCCAGCGGATGGGCATGGACTTCGAGGAGTTCCAGAAGCAGGCCGCAGCACACACGCCGGTGCGCCGGGTGGGCGAGCCGGCGGACATCGCCCAGGCCGTGTCGTTCTTCGTGGACGAGCGTTCTGGTTTCGTCAACGGCCAGATCCTCTACGTGAGCGGAGGCCCCACGGTCTGAACGTGCTCGCCGTGGGCCCGGGGCTGGCCGCCGTGCAGACCGGGAGGGACCACCTCCTCCGGCCGGGGCTCGGTAACTCCAACGTGGAGGTCAACCCGACTACACTGGCCGCCCGGTCGCAACTTCCGACAGTGGCGTCCGCTCGTCAACCTCCATCGACGTCCGCCTGCTCCCTCAGGTGGCCGCAGGCGGCGAGCAGGCACTGGTCGGGGCGCTGTGGCGAACGGGGCCCTTGATGGGGCAGGCAGTACGACGGGCTGTGGCGCAGCTTGGTTAGCGCGCTTGACTGGGGGTCAAGAGGTCCCGGGTTCAAATCCCGGCAGCCCGACCAGAGAGGTGCAGTTCAGCGGCTAGATGTGCCGCCGAGTGATCGTCGCTCGAAGCGGCAGGGAGCTAAACCGGGAGCTACCAGGTCGCTGGGAGCTACGCCGATGCGGACCCAAACAGGGCGTCCATGGCGGCGACGTGGGCTCCGA
>JAJZBK010000017.1 GCA_021798955.1 Actinomycetes bacterium | reverse complement strand
GACGGCCGGGTAGCCGTTGTCGGGCAAGCACCCAGCATCATCCACGTGCCGAGCGGTGGCGGACCAGCGCGGCGCGCCCGGCGACGATGACGAGGGCCGCACCGAGGGCGGCGACGCCGTCCAGGGCCCACGCCGCCCCGAAGGACCAGTGAGCGGCCACCAGCCCGAAGGTCACCGGCCCGAGGGCGCCGGCCAGACGACCACCGACCTGGGTGATCGACGTGGCACGTGCCGGCGCGTCGGCGTGGCTGCGCACCACGGCGAAGTTGAACACCCCGTTCCACCCCCAGCCGGCACCGTAAGCGAGCAGCACGCCGAGCACGTAGAGCACCGACAGACCGACCGCTGAGCCGATCGCCACCACCACGTAGCCGGCGCTGCCCACAGCGAGCAGCACGGCCGTCGCTGTGAAGTGCGCGCCGCCGCGGCGGTCGGCTCGAGCGCCGGCCACGAGCCGCCCGGCGACAGCTACCGCTCCCCCGAGGGCGGCGAGCAACCCGGCTTGCGACGACGACAGTCCGTCGTGGACGGCCGAGGTGACGATGAACGCCGTCATGCCGGTAGCGGCGAAGACCCCGAGACCGAACCCCACGGCCAGGATGACAAGTGGGCGGAGGGACCCGGCGGCCGGTACGACCACCGGGCGGCTGCGTCGTTCCGACAGGCTCGTGCGAGGTCGCGGGACGGAGACGGCCGCCGCCACTGCGAGCACGGCGGCGGCGGCGAACGCCCAACGCCAGCCGATGGTGAGCGCCAGAGCGGGGACGGCGACCCCACCGCAGAGGGCGGCGAAGGGGACGGCTGCCTGCTTGAAGCCGAAGGCCAGCCCCTGGTGGGTTGGCGGCGTACGCCGAGCGAGGAACAGGTTGGCCGCTGGCTGGATGGCCGAGCTGACCAGCCCGGCGACGAAGAGCAGCCCGACCAGCACACCCCACGACGGCGTCACCGCGCCGACCAGCAGTTGCACGGCGGCGGCGGCGAAGGCGGCCGCTCGCATCACCCGTACACCACCCACCGACTCGGCGAGGCGCCCGAAGGGAACGGACCCGAGGCTCGCACCGAGGTAGTAGACGGAGACGGCGATCCCGAGACCTGCCGTGCCGAAGTGGAGGGACGCCCGCATCTGGACGGCGAGCGAGCCGACCAGGAACACCGTGAACGACCCGGCCACGGTGGCCGCCGTCGCCGAGGCCACGTCACGTACGGCCTGGCGCTGGGCGACTGTGTGTGCGCGGAGGCGTGCCACCGCACCGATCCTCCCACCTTGCCGAGGAGGACCGAGCCGCCCGGTCTCTGGATCCCTAAGCTCCCGGCGGGTGCTCCGTCTGGCGCGCCGCTACGAGGGAGGCACCGTGCCCATCACGCACCGCACCGTCGAGGCCAACGGCATCCGGCTCCACGTCGCCGAGGCCGGCGAAGGACCCCTCGTCCTGCTGCTCCACGGCTGGCCCGAGCTCTGGTACTCCTACCGCCACCAGCTGGAGGCACTGGCTGAGGCCGGTTACCACGCCGTCGCGCCCGACCAGCGCGGCTACGGGCGCTCGGATGCCCCCGACGACGTCGCGGCGTACACGCTCTGCCACCTGGCGGGCGATGCCGTCGCCGTCGCCGACGCCCTGGGCGCCGACCGCTTCGCCGTGGTCGGCCACGACTGGGGCTCCCCGGTGGCCTCGACCGTTGGCCTGTTCCGCCCCGACCGGGTGCGGGGAGTCGCCCTCCTCAGCGTTCCCTATACGCCGCGGGGGGACGTCGACCAGCTCACCGGCCTTACCCGCCGGCTCGGCCCGCGGAACTACCAGGTGTACTTCCAACAGCCCGGCATTGCCGAGGCCGCTCTGGAGGCCGACGTGCGCGCCTCGGTGGTGACGCTGCTCGTCGGGTTGTCGGGGGACACCCCCCGGCGCGGGCTGCTCGCCGAGGTCACGACGGCAGCCGACCTCGTCCCCGACCTCGGCGACCTCCCGCTACCGCCGTGGCTGACCGAGGAGGACGTAGGGGTCTACGTCGCCGAGCACCGTCGGGCCGGCTTCCGAGGCGGGCTCAACTGGTACCGGAACGCCCGGCGCAACTGGGAGCTTCTCGCCGCCTGGCACCGCGCGCCGCTGC
The DNA here is from genome assembly GCA_021798955.1 of Actinomycetes bacterium. GTDB lineage: Bacteria > Actinomycetota > Acidimicrobiia > Acidimicrobiales > RAAP-2 > JAJZJT01. The sequence continues at coordinate 57,233 of JAJZBK010000017.1, read as the reverse complement.
TCGTCCCCTCGCTCTTCGTCGGCGGGGACCGCGACCCGGTGCTCGCCTGGCCCGGCTTCGCCGACCTGGTGGCCTCCCTGCGCCAGTACTCGATGCCCGGGCTGACCCGGGCCGTCGTCCTCGAAGGGTGCGGGCACTGGACGGAACAGGAACGGCCGGACGAGGTGAGCGGGCTCCTCCTCGAGTTCCTGGCCAACCTGCCCCAGTGAGGACGCACGCAAGCACACCGGGAGGCCGAGGGGCGGCCCGGTGCCGCAACCGACGTCGCCGCCCAGTGGTCCGCCGACTGGGCTGCCGGCGGAGGCGGTAGCTTCCCTCCATGTACCCCGGAGCCGTCGCCGCCTCTACCCCCGACAAGCCCGCGTACGTCCTGGCTGGGAGCGGCGAGACCGTCACCTACGGCGAGCTCGATCGCCGGTCCAACCAACTGGCCCGCCTCTTTCGTCGACGCGGGCTCGAGCGCGGCGACGTGGTGGCCATCGTGATGGAGAACAACGCCCGGTACCTCGAGGCCACCTGGGCCGCCCAGCGCTCGGGGCTCTACTACACCGCCATCAGCTCTCGGCTCACCCCCGGCGAGGTCGCCTACATCTTGAACGACTGCGGCGCAGGGGCCCTCGTCACCTCGCGGGCGAAGGCCGACGTGGCGTCTGCAGCGGTCGCCTTGGCGCCAGGCGTGCACACACGGCTGATGTGCAACGGCACGGTCGAGGGGTTCGAGCCCTACGAGGCCGTGCGGGACGCCGAGGACGCCAGCCCCATCGCCGACGAGTGCGAGGGGCTCGACCTCCTCTACTCGTCGGGGACCACCGGACGTCCCAAGGGGGTCAAGGTCCCCATGCGAGAGGTCGTGCCCATCGGCACTCCGTCGGGGGTCTACACGCTATCGGTGGCCCTCTACGGGCTTCGTCCCGACAGCGTCTACCTCTCCCCGGCCCCCCTCTACCATGCCGCGCCGCTGCGCTTCACCATGTCGTGGCTGCGGGCGGGGGCCACCGTCGTCGTGATGGAGTCCTTCGATCCGACCGAGTACCTGCGTCTCGTCGAGCGCTACCGCGCCACTCACTCCCAAGTCGTGCCCACGATGTTCGTGCGCATGCTGAAGCTCGACCCGTCGGTACGCCAGGCGTTCGACGTCTCCAGCCTCGAAGCGGTCATCCATGCCGCAGCACCCTGCCCGATCCCCGTCAAGGAGCAGATGATCGAGTGGTGGGGACCCATCCTCCACGAGTACTACGCCGGCACCGAGGGCAATGGCTTCACCGCCATCGACACGCCCCAGTGGCTTACCCACAAGGGCAGTGTCGGCAGAGCGCTCGTCGGCACCGTGCACATCGTGGGCGAAGACGGCGAGGAGCTCCGGCCGGGCGAGGTCGGGACCGTCTACTTCGAGGGCGGTGGCGAGTTCGAGTACCACAACGACCCGGACAAGACGGCGGCGTCGCGCACCGAAGCGGGCTGGTCGACGCTCGGCGACATCGGCTATGTCGACGACGAGGGGTACCTGTACCTCACCGACCGGAAAGCGTTCATGATCATCTCGGGTGGGGTGAACATCTACCCCCAGGAGGCCGAGAACCTCCTCGTCACCCACCCCAAGGTGCTCGACGTGGCCGTCATCGGGGTGCCCAACGACGAGATGGGGGAAGAGGTCAAGGCCGTCGTGCAACCCGTTGACCTAGCCGAGGCCGGTCCCGCGCTCGAGCGCGAGCTCATCGAGTACTGCCGGGCCTCGCTCGCCGCCTACAAGTGCCCGCGCTCGGTCGACTTCGAAGCCGAGCTGCCGCGCCACCCGACCGGCAAGCTCTACAAGCGCCTCCTGCGCGACCGGTACTGGGCCGGGCGCGACGGGCTCGCGCCCGCGGCAGGAGCAGTCTGAGCCGTCGGGCCCGAGTTGGCGCAGGCGGCACGCGCTTGCCAACCTGGTGGCAACGCACCGGGGGGTTCGCATGCAGCTGACGACGCCAGCGAGGGGCTCGGCGGGCCACGTAGTCCCGGCCGTCCACCAAGGGGAGGCCCGGTGACCACGACGCTCACGCCCGAGGAGCGCGAGGCGCTCCACGCCCGCTACCGGGCCGAGCGCGACAAGCGGATCCGGCCCGACGGCAACGACCAGTACCTCCAGCCCACCGGCCGTTTCGCCCACTTCCTCGACGACCCCTACGTAACCCGGAGCGAACGTCCGCCTCGCCACGACGAGGTGACCGTGGCGATCGTCGGCGGCGGCTTCGCCGGCCTCGTCACCGGGGCGCGCCTCCGCCAGGCCGGGGTCGACAACCTGCGCATCGTCGAGGGCGGCGGCGGCGTCGGGGGTGCCTGGTACTGGAACCGCTACCCGGGGGCCATGTGCGACACGGCGGCGATGGTCTACCTGCCGCTCCTCGAGGAGACCGGGACGGTCCCCTCGATGAAGTACACCTTCGCGCCCGAGATCCTCGCCCACGCCCAGCGCATCGCCGAGCGGTTCGGCCTCTGCGAGGACGCCCTCTTCTCGACCGAGGTCGAGCAGCTCGCTTGGGACGACGACACCGCCCGGTGGGTCGTGCGCACGAACCGCGGCGACGAGTTCCGGGCCCGCTTCGTCACGATGGGCACGGGCCCGCTGCACCGGCCCAAGCTTCCCGGCATCCCGGGGATCGAGACCTTCGCCGGGCACTGCTTCCACACCAGCCGGTGGGACTACACCTACACCGGCGGTGACCCGTCGGGTGCGCCGATGACGGGGCTGGCGGGCAAGCGGGTCGGCATCATCGGCACGGGTGCGACCGCCGTCCAGTGCGTCCCACGGCTCGTGCGCGACGCCGCCGAGCTCTTCGTCTTCCAGCGCACGCCGTCCTCCATCGACGTCCGCGACAACCGGCCGATCGATCCCGCGTGGTTCGCCTCCCTCGGGCCGGGGTGGCAGCAGCGGTGGCTGCGGAACTTCTGCACCCTCCAGACCGGCGGGTTCGCCGACGAGGACCTCGTGATGGACGGGTGGACCGACATCGCCCAGCGGATCCGCGACCGGGTCGTCGAGCTCGTCGAGGCGGGTGCCGAGCTCGGGCCGGACACCATGCGACGCGCCTACGAGGAGAGCGACGACGAGAAGATGTGCGAGATCCGAGCACGGGTCGACGTCGTCGTCGAGGACCGGGCCACGGCCGAGGCGCTCAAGCCCTGGTACCGCCAGCTGTGCAAGCGCCCGTGCTTCCACGACGAGTACCTCGAGGCGTACAACGTCCCCACCTGCCACCTCGTCGACACCGACGGCAAGGGCGTCACCCGGATCGACGAGAGGGGCGTCTGGGTGGGCGACACCTACACCGAGGTCGACTGCCTGATCTTCGCCTCCGGCTTCGAGGTCGGCACCGTGTACGCGCGGCGCTCCGGCTTCGAGACGGTGGGTCGCGGTGGCGAGACCCTGAGCCAGCACTGGGCCGACGGCATGCGGACGCTGCACGGCATGCACGTCCACGGCTTCCCGAACGCCTTCGTCGTCGGGCTCGCCCAGGGAGCCAACCTCGTCTCGAACGTCACCCACAACCTCGTCGAGGCGGCCACCACGGTCGCCGGCGTGGTCGCGCACGCCCTCGAGACGGGCGCGGACGAGGTCGAGGTGACACCCGAGGCCGAAGCGGCGTGGGTCGCCCTGCTCCAGAGCAGCGAGCGGGGCTTCCTCGGCAACCCCGACTGCACGCCCGGGTACTACAACAACGAGGGCCGCGCGATCGAGGCCAAGGACCGCCTCGGCATGAGCGGGTACCCCGACGGCCCGCTCGCCTACTTCGACTACATCGACGCCTGGCGCCGCACGGGCGCCTTCGAGGGGCTCGCCTTCCGCACCCGGGCTTGACGGTGCTGCGGGCCCTGCCCCCGTCAGGCCGGGCGGCAGGACGGGCCTGCCCCTGTCAGGCCGGGCGGCGGCCCCACGCGCTCACGAGCGGCGCGGTCGCGAGGTCCATCGAGCCGCCTGCGACGTTGCGCACGTGCTCGTCGACCTCGGCGTCGGTGGCGAGGCCGGCGGCGACCAGGCGGTCGCGCACCTGGGACACCGTGGCGAGCTCGAGCTGCGTGCACGCTGGCGAGGCGATCGGGAAGAACGCCTCGGCCCCGACGTCCTCGAGCCCCCGCTCGCGGAGCAGACGCGGGAGCGTCCGGCCGAAGGCAAGCTCCGCGCCCCGCTCGGCCAGGAGGGTCCGGAAGCCGCGGCGGAGCCGGTTGGCCAGCGCCTCTGCCGGCCCGTGCTCGTCGGGGCAGGCGAGCGGCTGGAGGGCCGGGTCGGCGTCCTCGACGACCAGCCAGCCCCCCGGGCGCACGGCGGCGACGAGGGCGTCGAGGGCCCGGGCGCGGGCCGGGACGTGCACGAGCACGAGACGGGCGTGGACGAGGTCGAAGCCCGCCCCCGGCGGGTCGTCGGTGCCGACGTCGTGCCGGAGGACCGAGAAGGGCGGGTCCTTCGGCAGCTGGGACAGGTCGACGTCGGTCGCCAGCACCGAGCCGGTGGGGCCGACGCGCCCGGAGAGCCAGGTCGGCATGGAGGGCCCGCCGGCCCCCACCTCCCAGCACCGCCAGCCGGGGCCGATCCCCACGGCCTCGAGGTGGCGGAAGGTAACCGGGTCGAAGAGGTGCATGAAAGCGTCGAAGCGCGTGCCCGCCTCGGCCTGCCGGTTGTCGAGCAGGTAGCCGTCGTCACCCACCCCTGCAGTCTGCCTCCGAACGGGAGCGGTCGGTGCCGAGCTGGTCAGCGGCGGCCGGCCTCCCCCCATCCGAGCACGCGGTCGACGGCGGCGAGGAGGGCGGGAGCGGCGGCGAGCCGGGTCCGGGCAGCCCCGGGCTCGTGCCACACGAGGCTGGGTGCGCGCTCGACGGCGGCCCCCGGTGCGCGCTCGGCCGCGGCAGCCGGCTCGGGCTCCGGCCACGGCACGTCCCACACGGCGAGGGCCCGGCCGGGCGCCTCCACGAGCGCGACGGGGGTCTCCCCGGGCACGTGCACCGTGATCCCGGCCGCCCGCTGGAGCCCGTGGCGGACGGTGCCGGCGTCGGCGCTGCCGGGCTCCACCTCCCACGAGGGCAGCGGGCCCCCGGGCTCGGGTCCGGGTCCGGACGCGACGTCCGACCCGGCAGCTCGCAGCAGCACCCGGCCGGCGGCGTCGTGGGCGACGGCGGCGGCCCAGTACTCGACGCCCAGCGCCGCCGCGAGGATGCGGCGCAGCCCGGGGTGGGCGAGGCGGAGCGACACCGCTTCGGCGAGCGTGCGCCACCCCACCTCGTCGTGCTCCTCGGGCGCCCGGTTGGCCGCCTCGCCCCGCCACCGTGGGACCACCCACAGACGGAAGTCGACCTCCGGGCCGAGGAGCGCGGCGTCCGGCGGGCGTCGTGGCTCGTCCACGTCGACGCCGAGCTCCTCGGCGAGCTCGCGTCGGAGCGCGGCGGCGGGCTCCTCCCCGGCCTCGACGTGGCCGCCGGGGACGTCCCAGCAGTCCGGGTAGTAGGAGCGACCGGGGTCACGGTGGCCGAGCAGGACCCGCCGGCCGCTGACGAGGAGCCCGGCGACCACCACGTCGCGCCCCTCGAGCGAGAGGTTCGGCGTCACCGGCTGACCTCGCCTGCAGCGGCTGGCCGCCGAGGGACGTCACGTCGACAGCGGGGCGTCGCGGCGACCTCCTCGCTCACCCCCGGCGGCTCGTCGTGGCGGAGGGTGACGAGCTGGTGCCACCGGTCGGCCGCCGGACGAGCGGGACGCGCCGTCGACGAAGACGCCGTCCCGTCGGGGCTCAGCCAGCCGCGCCGGCGGAAGAGGACGACGAGCCCCACCACCACGACGACCTGCAGGCCGATGCCGACTCCGGCGAAGACGGGGAAGCCCGACAGCCGCGTCACCAGCCACCCGAAGTTCTGGCCGAAGAAGCCGGTGAGGAAGCTGAGCGGCAGGAACACCGTCGCGATGATGGTCAGCTGCTTCATCACGACGTTGAGGCGGTTGGAGACCGTCGAGAGGTGGGTGTCCATCGCCCCGCTCAGCAGGTCTCGGTAGCTGTCGACCAGGTCGCTCACCCGGATCAGGTGGTCGTAGAGGTCGCGGAAGTAGTGCTCGGCCTCCGAGGTCATGCCCGGGACCAGCTCGGGCGCACTGGTGAGCGAGGCGAGCAGGTCGCGCTCGGGCGTGACCACCTTCCGCATGGCGATCAGCGAGCGCTTGAGGTCGAAGAGCCGCCCGAGCTGGGCCTCGGTCGGACGCTGGAGGATCTCGTCCTCGAGGGCGTCGATCTCGTCGTCGAGCGATGCAAGCGTCGGGAAGAACCCGTCGACCAGGGCGTCGAGCACGTGGTGGAGGAGCATGGCCGGCCCGGGGAACGGCGCGCCTCGCCGCTCGAGTCGCTCGGCGAGAGCGCCCAGCTCGGGACAGCGATCGTGGTGGAGCGTCACGAGGAAGTGCTCGGCGAAGAAGCAGTGGACCTCGACCAGACGGCCTCCGGCGGTCGCCCCGTAGGCGACGAGGACGTTGGCGGTCTCGTAGGTGTCGAGCTTCGGGCGCTGCCCGAAGTGCTCGGCGTCCTCGACGGCCAGCGCGTGGAAGCCGAGGGTGTCGCCGAGCAGGGCAGGGGCGTCGGCGGCGTCGAAGCCGTCGAGGTCGAGCCAGAAGTCGTTCCCGGTGGCGAGGAGCCCGGCGACGGACGACGTCGCGGCTTCACTGGTCGTGACGTCGCGAGCGGTGACGTCGCGTGCGGCGCCCTCGGCAGCGAGCAGGTGGCCTTCCATGCCGCCATTGTGGCCGGGCGGACCGGCCGGCGGGCCGATCCCCGAGGGCCCGCCCCCCGGCGCCTCCCACCCCTTGGCGCCGCCTGGCGCCGCCTGGTGCCGACGCCCGATCGCGCCGGAGGCAGTACTGGGCGCGTTCGCGCGCTCGACTGCGAGGTGCGCCGGGTAAGTTCGGCCGGTGTGGCCGGGTGGCACCCGGCCGCGGCGCCGGTCCCGAAGTGGACCAGAACCGGAAGGAGGGGGATGGCCCAAACCTCGACGACCACCACCGACGCCCGGCTCGCCTCGGCGTACGACGCCGTGCGCGCCCTCACCGAGACCTTGGCCTCGCCGCTGTCCGCCGAGGACCAGACCGTGCAGTCGATGCCCGACGTCAGCCCTACCAAGTGGCACCGTGCCCACACCACGTGGTTCTTCGAGACGTTCGTCCTCGAACCGCACCGACCCGGGTACGAGGTGTTCCACCCGGGGTTCGGGTTCCTCTTCAACTCGTACTACGAGGGCGTCGGCCCCCGGCACACGCGCGCCGAGCGCGGCCTTGTCTCGCGACCGGGCATCGCCGAGGTCGCCCGCTACCGCCACGCCGTCGACGACGCCATGGCTGCGCTCCTCGCCGAGCCGCTCGACCCTTCTGTCGCCGCCCTCGTCGAGCTGGGCCTCCACCACGAGCAGCAGCACCAGGAGCTCCTCTTGATGGACGCCAAGCACGTGCTGTCGCGCAACCCCCTGCGCCCCGCCTACGTCGACTGGCCCGCGTCACCGCCGAGGGAGCTCCCGCCGCTTCGCTGGCTCGAGCACGGCGGTGGGGTGGTGGCGGTCGGGCACGACGGAGACGGTTTCTGTTTCGACAACGAGCAGCCGCGTCACGAGGTGCTGCTCGCTCCCTTCGCCGTGGCCGACCGCCCGGTGACGTGCGGCGAGTGGTGCGCGTTCATCGACGATGGCGGGTACCGACGACCCGAGCTGTGGCTGTCCGAGGGGTGGGCGACGGTGACCCAGCAGGGCTGGGAGGCGCCCCTCTACTGGGAGCGGTCCGACGGCGACTGGCACGTCTTCACGCTGGCGGGGACCCGGCCGGTCGACCCCGCGGAGCCGGTGTGCCACGTCAGCTACCTCGAGGCCGACGCGTACGCCCGGTGGGCGGGCGCCCGCCTGCCAACCGAGCAGGAGTGGGAGGCGGCGGCCACGGCCACGGCACCGGAGGCCACGGCCACGGCCACGGCACCGGAGGCCACGGCGTCGACGCCGGAGGCCACGGCCACGGCACCGGCGGCCACGGCGTCGACGCCGGCGCCGGCTGAGGACGCCGACGGGTTCCTCGACCCGGCGCGCCCCCACCCCCGGCCGCTCGGAGCCGGCACCGCACCCGGCCTCCTCGGGGAGGTCTGGCAGTGGACGTCGTCCGCGTACGCCCCCTACCCGGGGTTCACCCCGGCTCCGGGGGCGGTCGGCGAGTACAACGCCAAGTTCATGGTGAACCAGTACGTCCTGCGGGGCGGCTCGTGCGCCACGCCCCCGGGGCACGCCCGGTCCACCTACCGCAACTTCTTCCCCGCCTCGGCGCGCTGGGCCTTCAGCGGCCTGCGGCTCGCCCGGAGCGTCTGACGTGAGCCCACACGAGAACGCCGTCCCCCCGGTGCTCGACGTGCACGTGACCGCGGCCGACCTGCGAGCCGCCATGGAGCGCGACGTCCGCCACGGGCTCACGTCCGCACCCAAGAGCCTGCCGCCCGTCTACTTCTACGACGACCGGGGCAGCCGGCTCTTCGACGAGATCACCCGCCTGCCCGAGTACTACCCGACCCGGGCCGAGCGCGGCATCCTCGAGACCTCCGCCAAGGAGATGGCCGAGCTCGCCGCCGCCGACACCCTGGTCGAGCTCGGGGCGGGCACCTGCGAGAAGACCCGCGTCCTCCTCGACGCCATGGCCGCCACCGGCCGCCTCGCGCGCTACGTCCCCTTCGACGTGAGCGCCACCACCATCGAGCGTGCCGCCGGTGAGCTGGCCAGCGACTACCCGGGGCTCCGCGTCCACGCCGTCGCCGGCGACTTCCACCGCCACCTCGGGCACATCCCCGGCGGTGGCCGGCGGCTCTTCGCCTTCCTCGGCGGGACCGTCGGCAACCTCGACCCGAACCAGCGGCGCCGCTTCCTCGCCGACCTCGACACCGTGCTGGACGCCGGCGACCGGCTCCTGCTCGGCACCGACCTCGTGAAGGACCGGGGCACGCTGCTCGCCGCCTACGACGACGCCGCCGGGGTGACCGCCGAGTTCAACCGCAACGTGCTCCACGTCTTGAACCGCGAGCTCGGCGCCGACTTCGTGCCCGATGCCTTCTCCCACGCCCCCCGCTGGAACGAGGGCGACCACCGCATCGAGATGTGGCTCCGGGCCGACGGGCCCCAGCAGGTGCGCGTCGCCGCGCTCGACCTCGAGGTCGTCTTCGACGACGGCGAGGAGCTCCTCACCGAGATCAGCACCAAGTTCACGCCCGACGGTCTGGCCGACGAGTTCGCGTCGTGCGGCTTCGAGGTCGAGGAGCAGTGGCTGGCCGACGACGGTGCCTTCCTCGTCACCCTGAGCCGCCCCTCGCGCTGAGCGCGCCGGCATCGGCCCCGGGCGTCCGCCGAGCCTCGACGACGACTCCGGCCACGACGTGGCCGGCCCCTCCTGCTTACGGGCAGCGGGTGCCGTTCGCCGGCGCGATGCCAGCCACCAGGTATCGGCTGACCAGGGCGCGCATGCAGGCGTCGGTCGACCCGTTGAGCAGCCAGGTGTGGCCGTACCCCTCCCACTCGACAAGTACCCCGCTGGCCAGCTGGCGGGCAAGGGCGACCGCCGCCGAGAAGGGAGTATTGGGATCGAGCTTGTTGCCGATCACCAGGATCGGCGGCGCCCCAGCAGCCCGGCTGGCGACGACCGGTTGCGTCGGCCGTGGCCACGACGTGCATCCGGCCAGGTTGACGGTCACCGAGAACGCCCCGAGCAGCGGGTACCGCCGGTGCAGGGAGGTGGCAAGGGCTCCGGCAGCCTCGGGCCCCGGGTGGTCCGCCGCGTCCTGGCACAGGTACGCCCACTGGGGACCGACCAGCGATGCTCCGTCGAGGTCTTCCCAGAACCCGACCGACAGGGCGGCCAGCGGCTGGCCGTTGCCGTGCTCGGCGGCGACCAGCGCGGAGGGGTACGACGAGGCGAGGGCCGGCAGGCTCAAGTAGTAGAGCGTGGCATTGTCGAGGTCGCCGACCGTCACAGGCACGGTGTCGCCGTTGCCCGGAGGCGGCAGCGGGTGGGCGGCCAGGGCAGCGTGAACGGCCGCGTAGGTGGCGGCGGGATCGGGTCCGGCCGGACAGGCCGGCTCCGCGGCGCACGTCGCGAAGAAGTGCCGGAGGGAGGCCTCGAGCGCCGGCGCCTCGGCCCTGGCCTCCGAGGCCAGAGACTGTCCGGGTACGACCGCGCCGTCGAGCACCATGGCCCGGACGTGGTGGGGGAAGAGGGCCGCGTAGGCAGCACCGAGGAGGGTGCCGTAGGAGAGACCGAGGAAGGTGAGGCGGCGCTCCCCGAGCGCCTGGCGGATGCGGTCGAGGTCGTGGGCCGCGTTGGTCGTGTCGATCGAGGCGAGCACGCCGGGGTGGCCCGCCGCGCACGTCTGTTCGAGGGTCCGGTAGACGGCGGCGGCCGGCAGCGGGTCGCCCGGTGCCTTCGGCAGGGACGTGGCGCTCGCCGCCTGGGCGGGGGAGGGCCCGCAGGTCATGGCGTCGCTCTGGCCGGTGCCACGCTCGTCGAAGCCGATGACGTCGAAGCGGGCCACGACCTCAGGAGGGAGGAGCGCCACGACCACGGGGAGGAGCTGTACCCCGCTCTCCCCCGGGCCGCCTGGGTTGAACACCAACGCTCCCACCCGCTTGGCGGGGTCGGTCGCCGGATGCTCGGCGACCGCCAGGTCGATCTCGGGACCCCGGGGATGTGCGTAGTCGACCGGCACCGGGACCGTTCCGCACCGTTCGCCCGGTGAGCCGGCACAGGCGTGCCAGGCAACTGGCGCTGGCGGCGGGTCGAACGGGAGCGCGCCCTGACCGTTACCGTGGGCCACCGCGGACGGAGCACCCCCACACGAAGCGAGCACCGCGGCCACGAAGAGCACGGCGCCGGCGCGGGCGAGCGAGCTCGTGGCACGTCGTCGAACCGGCGCCACCGACCGCCTCTGCCCGCCGCGTCGTCCTCCGGCCACGCCGCAGCGTACCGTCGCCGGGGCGTCTTGACCGGCAGGCCGGACTGCCTCGTCGGTACCGGCGCGGGCCCGGTGCGCCCCCCCACACCGCGGGAGCTCGGCGGACGCCGCAGAGGGCTAGTGACCGTAGCGGGAGACGATGTCGTCGAGCACGGTCGTGCAGACGGCGTGCTCGGCTGGAGGCAGCGTGCACGTCGCCACGTGGCTGCCGGGTGCCGACAACGGCGAGACGGGCGTGTACGTCACGACGCCGTTAGCCGGGTAGGGGCCGCCGGACGGGACGCCCCCTCCGGCCACCCCGGGCGGGTCCCCGAACAGCATCACCGTCGAGCTGAGGTGCTCCACCGTCTCGCCGCGGGGCGGCGGTGCGCACCCCTTTTGGAGGTCGCGCCGGGTGGCGGCCGCCGCCGAGGCGAAGTACGGGCACGCGGTTGCCGCCGCCTGCACCTGGCTCCCGCCCGTCTCCGTCACGGTGACCGCCTCGTCCGCCGACGGCGGCTCGAGCGGCCCCGTTCGCGCTGCGGGATCGTCCGCCGGCACCGTCTCGCCGGGAGCGTAGAGGGCGACGCCTCCGCTCCCGTCGGCGGCGTAGATCGCCACGCACGTCCAACCCTTCGGGCCGAGCAGGCGGGTGAGGTCGGCCGTGTCCGCGTAGACGGCGAGCTGCGAAGCTTGTGCAGCCGGCACCGTCAATGCCTCCGAAGGCGGCAGCGGCACGGCCGCGGTGGAGACGGCGAACCTGGTAGGGCAGGCGACCACCGGGAGGTCGGCGGTCGTCGTCGCGCCCGGTGACGACGTCGACGGTGCCGTCGTGGCTGTGGGTGCCGTCGTGGCTGTGGGTGCCGTCGTGGCTGTGGCCCGCGACGACTTCACGCCCGCCGTCCCCTCACCGCTGCCGCACGCCGCGGCGAGGAGGGCGACGGCGACCAGGACGCCTGCCGACCCCCATCTCGTCGTTCCCGTCAACCTGGTCCTCCCCGCCCCGTCGTCGCACCTCTCCGGGCGCCGCTCGAGGAAGGCGTCCCACGACCCTTCGGGCAGGCCCAAGGTAGTTCGGTGCGCACCGAGCAGCACGAGACTGGAGCGCCACGGCCGTCCGGGAAGTACCCGGAAGCGGTCAGCGTTGAGACGACCATGACCGTACGAGCGAGCTGGAACGGCACGGTGCTGGCCGAGAGCGACCGCACCGTGGTCGTCGAGGGCAACCACTACTTCCCACCCGAAGACGTCCGCACCGACCTCCTCGAGCCGAGCGACACCCACACCACCTGCCCGTGGAAGGGCGTGGCCAGCTACCACTCGGTGGTGGTGGACGGCGAGCGCAACGCCGACGCCGCGTGGTACTACCCCGAGCCCAAGGAAGCAGCATCCGAGATCGCTGGACGCGTCGCCTTCTGGCACGGCGTCGAGGTGACCGAGTCGTAAGCACCGGCGTCAGCCGTTACCGCTCCCGGAGACCTGCGCGCGAGAAGGCAGTGTTCACGTCGACGATGGATATCGGTCATCGATATCGCGTTTCGATTTCCCACCCGAATTGAGCACAAGAGGAGGCCGCTGGTCTCGGCACGCCACCCCCGTTCGCTCGGGCCAGCGACCGGCCGTCCTCCCGTCGCCGACGAGCACGGCGCTCCCTCCTCCTGCCAGCTAGAGCGCCCGGGCCCGGGCGGACCGCCCGGTCTTCACGCCGGGAAGCGTCCACCGGCAGCACGGGCCCGGGCCAGTTCGAAGCAGGCGATGGCACCGGCGGTGGCCACGTTGAGCGATGCGAGCGCCCCGTACTGCGGGATAGCGACGAGCTCGTCGCATCGCGCCCGGGTGAGCGGAGCCAGCCCCGATCCTTCCGACCCGAGGATAAGAGCGACTGGCTGGTCCCCCACCGCCAGCTCGTAGATCGATCGCGATGCCTCCTGGTCGAGGCCGACCGTCCACACTCCGAGGGAAGCAAGGCGGCGCAATGCGGTGGGCACGCCGGGCACCACGGCCATCGGCAGGTGCTCGACCGCCCCGGCTGCCACCTTGGCCACCGTCGGCGTCAGGTGGACGGCACGGTGACGTGGCAGGACGACGCCGGTCACGCCTGCGCACTCAGCACTGCGCAGCACTGCCCCGAGGTTGGTGGGATCGGTCACGCCGTCGAGGACAACCAGGAACGGAACCCGGCCCCGCTGCGTCGGGCCACACAGGTCGTCGAGGGGCACCTCACCGACCGGGTCCGCCTGAGCCACCACACCTTGAGGACCGTCGGTCCGGGCGAGCGCGTCGAGCCGCCGGCGGGGGAGCACCTCGAGGCGGACCTTCCGCCGCCGAGCCAGCGCTTCGATCTCATCGAGCACGGGCGAAGGCTCCATCCCTTCGGCGAGGTAGACCACACGAACCCGTCGGGCGCCGGCGGCGAGCAGTTCTCGTACGGCCTGCCGGCCTTCGACCTGGTCACCGCCGAGCCCCGCACGCTCGGTGTCTCGCCGCCGGGGCGGGGCAACCCCCCGGCTCGACGCTTCCCGCCCGGTGGCTCCATGTGCCCGGCCGGTGCCAGGACGAGCGCCTGGACGAGCGCCTGGACGAGCGCCTGGACGAGCGCCTGGACGAGCGCCAGGACGAGCGCCAGGACGAGCGCCGCCACGCCCCGAGCGGTCGGACGACCCACCCGGTCGCCGCGGCCGGCCCGGGCTCACCACTCCTCCTGCGAGGCGCCAAGCGGTTCGGCAGCCGACGTGCTCCCGGCCGCGGCCAGCAGCACGACCGCCGTGCACGCGATCCCCTCGCCCCGTCCGATCGCCCCCAGCCCCTCGGCGCGGGTCGCCTTGACGTTCACCGGCGCGTCGAGCACCACGGCAAGACGCTCCGCCATGGCCTCGACGAAGGCAGCCAACCGAGGGCGCTCGGCTACCACCGTGCAGTCGCCGTTCACCACCACCCAACCCGCCTGGCGCGCCCGTTCGACCACCATGGCGAGGATGGCCAGTGAGTCGGCCCCCGCCCACCGGTCGTCGGTGTCGGGAGCGTGCCGCCCGAGATCGCCCAGGCCAGCGGCCCCGAGCACGGCATCGGCCAAGGCGTGGGCAACGGCGTCGGCATCGCTGTGCCCGGCGAGCCCACGCGCTCCGGGTCCGTCCACGTGGACTCCACCCAGGCGAAGGCGGCGGCTGGGGTCGTCGGAGAACGGATGGACGTCGAACCCTTGGCCCACCCGGAGTGCCGGGGTGGCGGGCTTCTCACCTGCGCTGCGGGGGCTCATCGGTGTCCCTCCACGTGGCTCCCGCCCTCGACCCTCATCGGACCACCGCCAGAAGGGCCGTGACGATGGCGAGGTCGTCTGGTCCGGTCACCTTCAGATTGGTCGGTTCACCTGGGACGACGACCACCGACCCGCCGACTCGTTCGACCAGTGCAGCGTCGTCGGTCGCTTCGGGATCGCCGGCGTGGGCCCGACGCAGGATGCCTGCCCGGAACCCCTGCGGTGTTTGCACGGCCACGAGCCCGGTGCGATCGACGGCATCGGCGAGGGCCGCTCCGTCCTGACGACGTAGGGTGTCGGCCACCGGCACCACCGGCACGGCACCGTCGGCGTCCTCGAGGGCGTCCAGCACGGTGCGGAACAGGTCGGGAGTGGCAAGGGGCCGGGCACCGTCGTGGACCACGACGACGCCAGCCTCGTCGGGCACGGCTGCAAGCCCGGCCCGCACCGAACCGGCACGTGTCGCTCCTCCGGCAACCACCGCGTCGGCGCCGACAAGTGCGTCAGCCCACTCGGCGGCGGCGTGATGCGCCTGCGCGGGGACGACCACCACCACCCCCTCGGAGATCGACCGGGCGGCAGCGATCGACCACGAGACAAGCGGTCGGTCCCCCACGGTGGCGAACTGCTTGAGACCTCCGAACCGACGCCCCGAACCGCCGGCGACCACCACGGTCCACACCGGACCGGAGACAGTCAGGGCAGGGCCTCGTCGAGCCGTTGCTCGGCTGCCTCCTCGTCCACGCCGAGCGCGAAGGTGAGCTCCGACACCAAGATCTGCCGAGCCCGGCTCAGCATGCGCTTCTCGCCGGCCGAGAGCCCCTTGTCCTTGTCGCGGATCGACAGGTTCCGCACCACCTCGGCCACCTGGTAGATGTCGCCCGAACGAAGCTTCTCCGAGTGGTTCTTGTACCGCCGCGACCAGTTGGTCGGCATCCGCGCTTCCTTCTTGCGGAGGACGGCGAAGACCTCCTCGACTTCCTCGTCGTTGATGACTTCACGCAAGCCGACACCCTCGGTGTTGTCAGCCGGCACCATCAAGGTGAGGTCGCCGTAGGCGAGCCGGAGGACCAGGTACTCCTGCTTCTTGCCGAAGGCCTCCTTGGTCTCGCGCCGTTCGACCACAGCCGCGCCGTGGTGCGGATAGACGACCTTGTCACCGATGTCGAACACCGAGCCTCCTGGCGGTGGGCCCCGGTCGTGGGCGGTCTGGCACGCCGAGACCAGCGGACGGGACCTCCTAGGGTACACCCTGGCGCCGGCCCCTCCGCCCCGGGCAGGGTCCCCCCCGCCCACGGAGACAACTCCGGGCAGACCGCTGCTACTGGTAGCGCTCGAGGATGCTGGCCTCGGCCAGGCGGGCGAGTCCGTCCTTCACCGAGCGAGCTTTGGCCTCACCCACCCCTTCGACCTCCTCGAGGTCGGCGAGTGACGCCCCCATGATCTGGGGCAGGCTGGTGAAGCGGTCGACGATACGGTCGATGAGCGCCTCGGAGAACCGGGGGAGGCGGTGGAGGAGCCGGTAGCCGCGGGGCTCGACGCCTTCCTGCGCTTCAGCCAGGCCGGGTGGGAAGGCCAGGACCTCGGACACCTTACGCACGTCGAGCAGCTCCTCCGACGGCAGTTCGGCCAGCAGTGCCACCGCTCGGTCGACGGCCTTGGCCCGCTCGGTCGGTTCGGCCGGTGCGTCGTGGAGGTAGTCCTCGATGACGAGCCGCAAGGCCGGTGCCACCCCGTCCATCAGCTCGGCGAGCTGGAGCCGAACGAGCCGCCCGTCGTCTCCAAGCTCGATGACGTAGCCGGCGACCTCGCGGGCGATGCGGACGACCATCTCGGCTGCTTGCAGCACGCCGACGACGTCACCGACGGCAACGGTGTCCTCGACCTCGAGGGTCGAGAGCGCGCTGAGGGCCTGGTCGAAACGGCTGCGAAAGCGCTGCAGGGTGGCGAGCGCCTGGTCGGCTCGATCACGGAGCCACCCGATGGGCTGCAGTCGGTACTTCTGGTCGTTGCGGTAGACGGTGATGACCGACATGGCGGCCGACACCGAGATCACGGGTACGTCGAGGGAACGGGCTACGCGCTCAGCGGTCCGGTGCCGGGTCCCCGTCTCAGTGGTGGGGATGGTTGCCTTGGGCATCAAGTGGACGTTGGCCCGGGCGATCCGCGTCGCATCCGGCGTGAGCACGATGGCGCCGTCCATCTTCGCCAGCTCCGAGAGGCGCTGTGGGCTGAACTCGGCGTCGAGCAAGAAACCGCCTGAGCAGATGGCCAGCACGGCGGGCTGGTCCCCCACGACGACCAGCGCTCCGCGCTTGGCCTGGAGGACACGATCGAGGCCCTCGCGCAAGGGGCGGCCGGGTGCCGCGAGCGCCAGGGCATCGCCCAACGCGGAGCTCTGGGCCGTGCTCACGGAGCGATCGTACCTGGGCCCGGACCTCCGCCGGGGCTCGGCCCGGCACTGTCGAGACCGCTTCCGGCAAGGCCGAGCGCGGCCAAGGCGGCACCCAGAGTGTCCACCCGGACGAGCTCGACGCCTCGTGGCCCCGACGGCGCCGATCGGGGGACGACGATTCGGTGGAAGCCCAGCCGGGCACACTCCTCGAGCCGTCGCGCCAGCGCCGTGACCTGCCGCACCTCACCCGCCAGGCCGATCTCCCCCACGGCGGCAGCATCAGCTGGCAGGGGGACGCCGGCGATGGCCGAGGCCACGGCGAGCCCGAGGGCCAGGTCGGCAGCCGGCTCGAGGACGCGGACACCGCCGGCCACCGACGCGAAGACGTCGGCGACGAGCGCCGGGAGGCCAGCGTGGCGGGCCAGCACGGCGAGCACCATGGCCAGCCGGCTGCCGTCGAGCCCCACCACCGACCGTTTGGGCTGAGCCTGGGCCATGGGCGTCACCAGCGCCTGCACCTCGACGAGCAGGGTCCGGCGCCCCTCGACCGCGGGGAGGACGATCCCTCCCGGCACACCGGTCACCCGGTCCCCGAGCAAGAGGCGCCCCGGGTCGGCAACGGGCGTCAGCCCCTGGTCGCCCATCTCGAAGAGGCCGAGCTCGCCGGTCGGGCCGAAGCGGTGCTTGACCGCACGCAGGAGACGAAGTGCGTGGTGGCGATCGCCCTCGAAGGAGAGGACGGTGTCCACCAGGTGCTCGAGGGTCCGCGGACCGGCCAGCCCACCGTCCTTCGTCACGTGACCGACGAGCACCAGGGCGACGTTCTGACGCTTGGCCAACGACACCAGCCGGTCCGCCACCGCTCGCACCTGGGCAACGGTCCCCGGCGGTCCCGCCGGCCCGGCTCCAGCGCCTCCACCGGTGCTCGAGCCGGCCGAGACAGCCTGGACGGAGTCGACGACGACGAGGGCGGGCTCCGTAGCGGCGAGGGCGGCGGCGACCGTCTCCAGCTCAGTAGCCGCCAGGACGAGCAGGGACGCAGGGACGGGCCCCAGCCGCTCGGCCCGCAGCCGCACCTGGTGAGCCGACTCCTCGGCGGAGACCAGCAGGACTCGCGCCCCGTCCGCAGCACGCGACCGCAGGACTTGCAGCAGGAGCGTCGACTTGCCGATGCCCGGTTCACCGCCGAGCAGGGTCGCCGAACCCGGGACGAGCCCCCCGGAGAGCACCCGGTCGAACTCGGCCACACCAGACGGAACCGCCGCCGCCGCCAACGGGTCGACCTCGCCGAGCGGCACCGGGGCGGCTAAGTCGAGCGCATCGACAGCCTGCACCAGGGGGTCGAGCGCTGCCTCGGCCACGAGCGAGTTCCACTCGCCACACGACGGACAACGCCCGACCCAACGCACCGTCGTCGCACCGCAGTCGAGACAGCGGTGTCGGGTGGTCGCCTTGGCCATGTCGCCATGGTAGGGACCGGCTGTGCCGCGACTTGACCGCCGAGCGCCAACAGCTCGGTCGGGACGACCCCCAGGCGGGGCCCCGACGACCCCCAGGCGGGGCCCCGACGACCCCCGGGCGGGGCCCCGACGCGCTGGTCGCCCCCGTAGGGGCGACCAGACGGCGGTAGTGGTCTTCGCAGTGCCTCCGAGCCGGGCCATCCCTGGCCGGCCCGACCGGCATCTGGCCGATCCGGACGGGCGACCCGAACGGGTCACTCCGTGCCGGCGCCGCTCCCGGCTAGCGCCACCGGAGGGGGTTCAAAGCCTTCGATGGCCCTAAAGGACAGTCGCCGCTCGCCGACCACGAGCGATGTATCGCCGTGCCCGGCCGCCTCGGCGGCAGCCTCCTCGGTGATCGTCTCGACGTCGACGACGATCGTCTCGCCCACCCGGAACTCCTTCCACAGGATCCGCTCCGAGAGCGGGTCCTCGATGAGCTGCTGGATGGCCCGCCGCAACGGCCGTGCCCCGAGCTGAGGGTCGTAGCCCCGCTCGGCAAGGTGCAGCTTGGCCTCGGGAGTGAGCTCGAGGCCCAGTCCCTGCAGCTCGAGCTGCGTGGCCACCCGCTGGATCATCAGGTCGACGATCTGGACGACCTCGTCCTTCGACAGCTCGTGGAAGACCACCACCTCGTCGATGCGGTTGAGGAACTCCGGCCGGAAGTGGGCCTTCAACGCCTCATTGACCTTCGTCTTCATCCGCTCGTAGGTGACGGCCTCCGACGACTTGGCGAACCCGACCGAGGACTTGCGCAAGTCGGCAGTCCCCAGGTTCGACGTCATGATCAGCACGGTGTTCTTGAAGTCCACCGACCGGCCCTGGGCGTCGGTCAGGCGCCCGTCCTCGAGGATCTGGAGCAGTGCGTTGAACACGTCGGCGTGCGCCTTCTCGACCTCGTCGAACAGGACGACCGAGAACGGCTTGCGCCGCACGGCCTCGGTGAGCTGGCCACCCTCCTCGTAGCCGACGTAGCCCGGCGGTGAGCCGACCAGTCGGCTGACCGTGTGCTTCTCCATGTACTCGGACATGTCGAGCTGGATGAGGGCGTCCTCGTCGTCGAAGAGGAACTCGGCGAGCGTCTTGGCCAGCTCGGTCTTCCCCACACCAGTCGGACCGAGGAAGATGAACGAGCCACTGGGTCGCTTGGGGTCCTTCAGGCCGGCACGAGTCCGGCGGATCGAGCGCGCCAGGGCGGCGATCGCCGGCTCCTGTCCGATGACCCGCTTGTGGAGCTCCTCCTCCATCCGGAGCAGCTTCGCCGTCTCCTCCTCGGTGAGCCGGTAGACCGGGATGCCGGTCCAGTTGGCCAGTACCTCGGCGATGACCTCCTCGTCGACGACGTCGAAGAGCTCGACGCCCTCGGCGCGCCACTCGGCCTCCATGGACTCCTTGCGCTCGAGCCGCTCCTTCTCCTGTTCGGCCAGCTTCTTCGCCTGGTCGAACGCCTGCTTCTCGAGTGCGGCCTCCTTGTCGGCCCGCAGCCGGGTGATCTCCTCCTCGAGCTTCTTGTAGGCGGGAGGGGTGGCCATCCGTCGGATCCGCAGCCGGCTTCCTGCCTCGTCGATCAGGTCGATGGCCTTGTCCGGCAGGTAGCGGTCAGCGAGGTAGCGGTCAGCGAGGTTGGCCGCGGCGACGAGCGCCTGGTCGGTGATCGTCACCGCGTGGTGCGACTCGTAGCGGTCGCGCAAGCCCTTGAGGATCTCGATGGTGAGCGCCACGTTGGGCTGCTCGACCTTGATGGGCTGGAACCGCCGCTCGAGCGCAGCGTCCTTCTCGAGGTGCTTGCGGTACTCGTCGAGCGTGGTCGCCCCGATGGTCTGCAGCTCACCCCGGGCCAGCATGGGCTTGAGGATCGAAGCAGCGTCGATGGCCCCTTCGGCGGCGCCTGCGCCGACCAAGGTGTGCAGCTCGTCGATGAACAGGATGATGTCGCCCCGGGTCCGGATCTCCTTCAGGACCTTCTTCAGACGCTCCTCGAAGTCACCCCGGTACCGGCTGCCCGCCACGAGCGCCCCCAAGTCGAGCGTGTAGAGCTGCTTGCCGGTGAGGGTCTCGGGAACGTCGTTCGCCACGATGCGCTGGGCCAGGCCCTCGACGATGGCGGTCTTGCCCACGCCCGGCTCGCCGATGAGCACCGGGTTGTTCTTCGTGCGCCGGGACAGCACCTGCATGACCCGCTCGATCTCTTTCTCGCGCCCGATGACCGGGTCGAGCTTGTGATCGTGGGCGAGGGCGGTGAGGTTGCGGCCGAACTGGTCGAGGACCGGAGAACCGGCGGGCGTGTCGGCTACCTGCGAGCCCGGCGCACCGGCACCCACGGCTTCCTTGCCCTGGTACCCCGACAGCAGCTGGATCACCTGCTGACGCACCCGCGGCAGGTCCGCCCCCAGGCTCTGGAGGACCTGGGCGGCCACGCCCTCGCCCTCACGCACGAGCCCGAGGAGCATGTGCTCGGTGCCGATGTAGCTGTGCCCGAGCTGGAGGGCCTCGCGCAGGGAGAGCTCGAGGACCTTCTTCGCCCGCGGCGTGAACGGCGGCGAGCCAGTCGGGGCCGACCCGGCGAGGCCGATCGTCTCCTCGACCTTCTCGCGAACGGCCTCAAGCGTGATCCCCATGGACTCGAGCGCCTTGGCGGCAACGCCCTCTCCCTCGTGGATCAGGCCGAGCAGGATGTGCTCCGTGCCAATGAAACTGTGGTTGAGCAGGCGCGCCTCTTCTTGTGCTAGCACAAGCACTCTGCGCGCCCGGTCCGTAAATCGCTCGAACACTCGACCGCCTCCATCCGCGGCTCGGTTACTCTGGGAAGTCTACAGGCGTCGCTCGTGGTCGCACCCGCGTCAGTTCGCTTGCTCGACCATCGGCATCCTCGCCTATCGTCTGTAGGAAGTGAACGTCGTCGAGCTTCTCGGTCTTCCCGTCATCGATGCGAGCCTCCTCCGGCTCGAGCCGTTGCTGCGCGACTGCGTGGTGACCGGCGACGAGTTCCTCGACGGGGTCACCACGCACCTGATCGCCGCGGGCGGCAAGCGGTTGCGACCGGCGCTCACCCTGGCTGCAGCCACGGCGGGTGCACAAGAGGCCACTCGAGCGGACCTTCTCGGGGGAGTGTCCGTGGAGCTCGTGCACCTGGCGTCCCTCTACCACGACGACGTGATGGACGAGGCGACCGTGCGCCGCAACGTGTCGAGCGTGAACGCCCGGTTCGGCAACCTCGTCGCCATCGTGGCCGGCGACTTCCTGCTCGCTCGCTCGGCCGAGATCGCTGCCGGCCTCGGCACCGAGATCGCCGGCCTGCTCGCCGCCACCCTCGGCGAGCTCTGCCAGGGGCAAGTGGCCGAAGTCCGGGCTGCCTTCCAGGTGAACCGGACACTCGAGGAGTACACGGCCGCCATCTCGGGCAAGACCGCCTCGCTGATGGCCACCTCGTGCCGCATCGGCGCCCTGACCGGCCATCGTCCCCGTGCCGAAGTCGAGGCACTGACCGCCTACGGTCGCAGCTTCGGCATGATCTTCCAGGTCAGGGACGACATCCTCGACGTCGTCGGCACCGAGGACGATCTCGGCAAGCCGGCCGGCCAAGATCTCGCCGAGGGCATCTACACCCTGCCGGTCCTCCTCGCCCTGGGGGACGCCGATGCCGGACGCGAGCTGCGGGTCCTGCTCGGACGCCCGCTCGAGCAACCCGAGCGCGACAAGGCACGGAGCATCATCGCCGCCTCCCCGGCGATCCCCAACGCCGTCGCCGTAGCCCGTCGCTACGTCCAAGAGGCGGAGCGAGCCGCTGCCGGCAGCGCGTCGCCTGAGCTGGCGCGGAGCCTCGCCGAACTAGCCAACTCGCTGCTCGACGGTCTTCCCGGCGCCTGAGCAGCGCCGGTCACCCCACGGACCGGAGGCAGACAGTCAGGCGTTGCGGTCGAAGACGAGCCGGAGCCCGTGAAGGGTCAGCCACGGCTCCACGTACTCGATCTCCTCGGCGTAGGGGGCGATGAGCTCGGCCAGCCCACCGGTGGCCACCACGGTGGCCTCCCCGAGCACGGCGGCGAAGCGGCGGCAGAGGGCGTCCACCTGGCCGGCGAACCCGTAGAGGGCGCCCGACTGGATCGACTCGACCGTGGACTTGCCCACGACGCTCCTCGGCTCGACCAGTTCGACCCGCCGCAGTGCGGCAGCGTGGGCGAAGAGGGCGTCGAGGCTGATGGCCACCCCCGGCGTGATGGCACCACCCAGGTACTCGCCGGCAGCCGAAATGGCGTCGAACGTCGTGGCCGTCCCGAGGTCGACCACCACGCAGGGGCCGCCGAACAGGTCGTAGGCCCCGACCGCGTTGGCGATCCGGTCCGCCCCGACCTCCTTGGGGTTGTCGTAGAGGATGGGCATCCCGGTCTTCACCCCGGGCTCGAGGACGACGGTGGGGACGTCGAACCACCTGGTCGCCATCTGGCGAAGGTTCGCCGTGACCGCGGGCACCGACGAGGTGACGGCGATACCGGTGACCGCGTCTTCGATCTCGAGGCCGTCGAGGTCGAGCAACTGGGTGAGGAGCAGGGCGTGCTCGTCGGCAGTCCGCTCCGCCACCGTCGAGAGGCGCCAGTGGTGGGCGAGGCCCGTAGGCTCTCCGGCAGCAGCCGCGACCAGGGAGGTGGGGTCGTCGGTAAACAGACCCACCACGGTCTCGGTGTTGCCGACGTCGATGGCGAGGAGCATGCTCAGGCTGCCCCCGAGCCGGTCGCCCCCGAGCCGGTCGCCCCCGAGCCGGTCGCCCCCGAGCCGGTCGCCCCCGAGCCGGTCGCCCCCGAGCCGGTCGACCCGGGCGCCACGAGGTCGAAGCCCAGGTCGAGCACGGGTGCCGAATGGGTCAACCGGCCCACCGAGATGAGGTCGGCCCCGGCCGCGGCGAACAGGGGCGCCGTAACGAGGTCTACACCACCCGAGATCTCCACCAGCGCGGCGGTGCCGCTGGACCGGACCAGTCGGACGCTCTGGGCAACGACGTCGAGGGGCATGTTGTCGAGCATCACCACGGTGGCCCCGGCGACCACCGCTTCTTCGACCTGGTCCACCCGATCGCACTCGACCTCGACCATGCGCCCGGGCCACGCCTCGCGAGCCCGGGCCACCGCGTCGGCGATGCTCACGCCACCGAGATGGTTGTCCTTCACCAGGACCGCCTCCGACAGGCTCCCCCGGTGGTTGAACCCACCTCCGGCCCGGACCGCCGCCTTCTGCAGGGCCCGGAGGCCCGGGAGCGTCTTGCGGGTATCGAGCACCCGGGTAGCGGGGTTGGCCTCGGCCACGGCATCGACGTAGCTCCGGGTCAGGCTGGCCACCCCGGACAGGTGACCCAAGAAGTTGAGGGCCGTTCGCTCGGCCGACAGGATGCTCCGCAGCGGCCCGTCGACCTGGGCCACCACCGACCCCGGCGCCAGACGCCAGCCGTCGGCCGCGTACCAGGTGACGGCAAGGCCCGGATCGACCTGCCGGAAGGTCTCCGCGGCGCACGCCCGTCCGGCCAGCACGCCGTGGGCGCGGCTGACGATCCGCACCAAGGCGTGGGCGGCGGCGGGGACCAGCGACGCCGTCAGGTCACCCAGCGGCAACAAGTCCTCGGCGAGGGCGCGAGCAACGGCGTCGGTGACGGCGAGCGGCGGCGGGTCGACAGCGGCAGCCGACGCGTCCGGCGTCGGTGCCTCGCCCGACGGGACCGGCTCGGCGGTGGTGGTCATGACGGTTCCTCCGGTGGACGCCGGGGGCCTGCGGCTTCGGCCCTCGCCGTGCCCGGTCCCACCAGCGGGTCGAGGACCGCGAGCTTTCCACGGAGCCGGGCGATCCGTCGACGCCACCGCTCGTCGACACCAGGGAAGTCGCTGCGGGCGTGGGCCCCGCGCGTCTCGGTCCGGAGCGCAGCCGCCCGCAGCAGGGCGGTCGCCACGGTCACCAGGTTGGCGAGCTCTCCGGCTGCGGTCGTCGTCGCGGCCGACACGCGGGAAGCCACTGGTGGGCCCCCCGCTGCCGGTTCGCCCACCAGTTCGTCGGCCACGTCGGCGACGGCTGTGGCGGCGGCGGCGAGGGACGCGGCCGACCGCACCACCCCAGCGCCGTCGAACATCGCTCGCTGGAGCCGTTCAAGCCCTTTGACGCCGTCACCCGAGCCCCCCCGGGCCACCGCTCCCGCCACGTGCGCCTGAGCTCGCTCGAGGCGTGCCAGTGCCTCGCGGAGCGTGCCCGCCTCTGACCGAGCTGCGCCCTCGCTCGGGACGACCTCGCCGGTGTCCGGTGACCAAGGCTCGTCCCGGAGGGAGGCGGACGCCAACGAAGCCAGCACGCCGGTCGGAGACGGGCCTTCGACGCCCGCTCGGAGCGCCTCGGCGAGCCGGGCGCCGAACACCATCCCCTCGAGCAGCGAGTTGGATGCCAGCCGGTTGGCACCGTGGACGCCCGTGCAAGCGACCTCGCCGGCAGCCCACAGACCGGGAAGCTCGGTCGCTCCGACAAGGTCGGTGACGACACCACCGGCCAGATGGTGGGCGGCCGGAGCGATGGGCAGCCACTCAGAACCCGGATCGAGGCCGATCTCGTCGAGCGAGGCGGCAATAGTCGGGAACCTCGAGGCGAACGACTCCAGCCCGGTGGCGTCCAGCCACAGGTGGTCGACCCCCTGGTCCCGCATCCGACTGGCCATGGCCCGACTGACCACGTCACGGGGAGCGAGCTCGTCGACGAACCGTTCGCCCTCGGTGTCGCGGAGCAGTGCCCCGTGCCCCCGCAGCGCCTCGGAGAGCAGCGGCCGGGGCATGGCCGGATGGTGGAGGGCGGTCGGGTGGAACTGCATGAACTCGACGTCGGCGACCGCCACTCCTGCCCGGATCGCCATGGCCAGCCCGTCCCCCGTCGCCCCGGCCGGGTTGGTCGTGACGGCGAAGAGCTGGCCGGCGCCACCCGTCGCCAGCACCGTGTGGCGAGCACGGACCTCGCGAACGGCACCGGTCGGGTCGAGGGCGACCACCCCCACGCAGCGGCCGCCGTCGAGGAGCAGGTCGACGGCGAACCACGACTCGAGGACGGCCGTCGCCGCCTTCCGGGTCGCCGCGACAAGCGCCCGTTCGACCTCCATCCCGGTGGCGGCGCCGCCAGCGTGGAGGACTCGGGCCATCGAGTGACCGCCCTCGCGAGCCAGCGCCAGGTCACCACTCGGTTGACGGTCGAAGACGGCGCCCAAGGCGATGAGCTCCTGGACACGCACCGGGCCCTCGTCCACCAGTACCCGGACAGCGTCGACGTCGCACAGGCCCGCGCCAGCAGCCAGGGTGTCCGCCAGGTGGAGATCGGTCGAGTCGACGTCGCTGCCGAGCACGGCAGCCACGCCCCCTTGCGCCCACCACGTGGCCGACTCGGACAACCGGCCTTTGGTCAGCACCCCGACCCGCAAGCCCTTCGCACCACCTCCACCCGAGGCCAGGCGCACGGCGGCCGACAGCCCCGCGACGCCGCTGCCGAGCACGAGCACGTCGAGCGCCTTCGGCCCGACGTCCCCCGTGCGTGCGACCGTCGTCACCCCCGGGTCACGCCGTCGAGCTCGGCGTCGAGCTGAGCAGAGGCTTCGTCGATCACCCGGTTGGCCCGGTCCACGTGGACGACACGGGGCACGAAGCCCTCGAGCTCCGCTGGCTCGTAGTCGGCATAGGTGAGGACGATGACCTTGTCACCGGGGTGGACCAGACGCGCCGCCGCACCGTTCAGGCAGACGTCGCCCGGTTCGCCCACGATGGCGTACGTCTCGAAGCGGGCCCCGTTGTCGATGTCGAGCACCGTCACCTGCTCCCACTCGAGGATGTCCGCCAGAGCCATCAGATCGGGGTCGAGGCTGATCGAGCCGACGTAGTTCAAATTGGCGTCCGTCACCGTGGCCCGGTGGATCTTGGACTTCATCATCCGGCGTCGCATCGGTCAGACGCCTCCTTTCCCTTGTGGCCCGGTGGCAACTGGTCGTTCGTGCGAGGCGCCGTCGTCGTGGCGACGGCAACAGCGGACGAGGTCCTCGTCTTGCGGGTCGACGTTGTCGATGAGCCGGACGGACCCGACCCGGGCGGCCACCAGCAGGCGTAGCGGACCACCGTCGACGGTCGCAGCCGGCTCGAGGTCGTCCGCCCGCACCAGCGCCGCGTACTCGAGCTGGGCGAGCGGCTCGCGTTCGACTTCGTCGGAGACGGCCGCCGCCACCGACTCCGGCCGGCGCTCCCCCTTGGCGAGCGCACGAGCTCCCGCTTCGAGGCCACGCCACAGTGCCGTGGCCGCCTGCCGCTCGTCTGGGCCGAGACGGACGTTCCGGCTCGACAGGGCGAGACCGTCTGGCTCCCGCACGATGGGACAGGAGACGACCTCGACCGGGAAGGAGAGGTCGGAAGCGAGCCGGCGCACGACGGCAAGCTGCTGGTAGTCCTTCTCACCGAAGTAGGCGCGGCACCGCCCGGCCAGCGCGAACAGCTTGGCCACGACGGTGGCGACGCCGTCGAAGTGACCGGGGCGCCACGCACCCTCCCACCGGTCCGAGATGCCGGCCACCGACACCGAGGTGGCGGGGGGCTCCGGGTACGAGGGGTACATCTCCACCACCTCGGGGGCGAAGACGACGGACGCGCCGGCAGCTCGTGCCACGGCGAGGTCCGTTGCCAGCGTGCGCGGGTACGTGGCGAGGTCACCGGCGTCACCGAACTGGAGGGGGTTCACGAACACGGTGACCACGGTGACGTCGCACTCTGACGCCGCTCGGCTGATGAGGGCCCGGTGCCCGGCGTGCAAGGCCCCCATGGTGGGCACCAGCCCGACGACCCGGCCGGACGACCGCTCGGCCTCCAAGCGAGCCACGAGGTCGCCTCCCCGCCGCAGGAGGTCGAGGCCGTCCGGCACCTCGACCTCGTCAGAACCGGCCGGGTGGACGACCGCTACCGGGGGCGTCACGACCGGCTCCCCGCGCCGGCTGGTCGTGGTCGCGCCACACCGGGAGACGCCTCGGGGCCAAGCCGGTCCAAAAGCTCGCCAACGTCGGCGACCGCCTCCGGGACGACTGCCAGTCGCCGGGCGAGGACCGCCAGGGCGTCGTAGGCGGCGACCTCGTCGCCTGGGCCGGCCGCGTCGCCTGGGCCGGCCGCGTCGCCTGGGCCGGCCGCGTCGCCTGGGCCGGCCGCGTCGCCTGGGCCGGCCGCGTCGCCTGGGGAACGCTCCCCGCGCCCGGCGGCGCGGTCGAGAGCAGCGAGCACGGCTCGGTGCCGAGCGATCGTCCCCCAGTCGCCCCGAGCAGCAGGGCCGGTCAGGGCCGCCCCGGGACCCAACGCGAAGGCGTCGTCGACGGCCGACCGCACCAGCCCGGCGAACGCGTCGAGGGGCAGGCCGGCGGCGGCGGCAACCCGCTCGACCTGGCCCAGCAGGGCGACCAGGTGATTGGCGGCGATGGAGGCAGCGGCGTGGTAGGCCGCCCGCCGGTCCTCCTCGACCTCGACGACCCGGCCCCCCAGGGCTCTGGCCAACGCACCGGCAGCGGGGTCACCGGCGACCGCGAAGGTCGCCCCCGATCGCAGCCGTGCCGCACCGATGGTCGGCGTCGGCAGGGGGACGAGGGGGTGGAGGGAGCCCCGTCGCTCGTGGGGAGCGAGCACGTCGAGCCCCAGCGACCCCGACAGGTGCAGCACCGCCGTGCCCGGTTGAGGCTCGACCGACCGGGCGACCTCGGCAATGGCCCCATCCGGCGTGGCGATCACCAGCACGTCGACACCCGCTGCCGCCTGGGCCGGGGGACAGTCGCGCCCGTGGAGGCCGACGACGCGAATGCCATCGCATGCGGTGAGCGCAGCAGCAAGCGAGCGGCCTGCCCGTCCGGGCCCGAGGATACGGATGGTGGTCACGAGACCCCTTTCGACGTTCCGGCCCCGATGGGTGCCGTTCGCGTCAGAAGCTCAGTGGAACCCTCACAGTGTACCCACTTCGGTCACCTCGCCCACTGCGGCGGCCACCATCGCCTCGTCGACCAGGTCGGGGGCGAGATCGGCCAGGGGTGCGAGCACGAAGCGACGCTCGGCGTAGCGAGGATGAGGGACCGTGAGCTGGTCGTCCGACAACGTCGTCCCGTCGATCCACAGCACGTCGGCGTCGAGGGTTCGCGGTCCCCACCGGACCGATCGCACCCGCCCGGCCGCCGCCTCGAGCCGACGGCACTCCTCGAGCACGCGGTAGGGGTCGACCGGCACCGGTACGGCCAGCTCGACTACGAGGTTCAGGTACGGGCCCTGGCCCTCGGGACCACCCACTGGCGTCGTCTCGTAGACAGGCGAGACGGCGACCACGGCTACGTGGCCAGCACCGCGGAGCTGGTCGACGGCGCGCCGGAGAGCCGCCCACCGGTCGCCCAGGTTGGAACCCAGCCCGACGAACGCCCGTGCCGTCGGCCCCAGGCCGCCAGCCCCACTGGCACCCTGCGACCTGTCCGTCGGGCCTCCGGTGCCGGTCATCGGTCCCCCGGGGTGCTGTCCGCCGAGGCCTGGGGCCCTCCGGCGCCAGCCGTCCGAGCGTCCTGCCGACCGACGGTCAGCCGGACTCCGACACTGGCCACGTCGGCGGCGAGCGGCGGTCGAAGCTTGCGGAGGGTGACCGTCACCGTCTCGAGGAGCGGAGACGTCGCCAGTGCCACGGCCCCCACCTCGGCCGCGAGCGCCTCGAGGAGGGCGAAGGGTCGGGGTCCTGTGACCACGGCGGCAACCGCCTCGACCACCGAGCCGTAGTCGACGGTGTCGTCCAACCGGTCCGTGCGGCTGGCACGCTCCAGGTCGAGGTCGAGGTCGAGGTCGAGGTCGAAGGGCTGCGGTCGTGTCCGCTCCTCGTCGAGCACCCCGTGGGTGCCGACGAGGCGCAGCCCTCGCACCTCGATGCGGCCGACCGGTCGGGAGGTCTTCGGGGTGCCAGCGGGGGGCATCGGCTCAGGTGGCCCTGGCGTCCCCGGTGACACCGCCTCCCCCCAGCGTGCCCGCGATGGCTACCAGCTCGCGCCCGGCCGGGGCAAGTGGGTGGCCGACGAGGTGCTCGAGGGCGATGATGGCCTGCTGGGCGTTGGCCAACCGGCCCGACCACCACAAGTAGGCAGCGGCCACACCCACCACCCGGTCGCTCAGCTCGTCCTGGTGGACGAGGACCCGACCCCCGGCCTGCAGCAGGCCGCGCAGCTCGCGCAACAGGTCTGCCAGGGCGGGGCGGATGTCCCCCGCCATCGGCAACGGCCGGTGGAGCGCCGGCAGCGAGAGGTCGGCATACGCCTGCAGGTTGTGGGTCGACGGCAGCAGGGAGATGACGGTGGTGAACCCTTGGCTGCGCAACCAGACGATCTCCTCGTGGCGTCGGACCCGCCGGTGGTGCGGGGCGAAGCCACCAGGCCGCTCGCTGATGGCCAGAGCGTCGCGGATGACCCAGGTGAAGTTGCGCGGCGGGATGCCCGCCGCCCACTTGCCCTTCATGCCTGAGCCGCCTGAGCCGCCTGAGCCGCCTGAACCGCCTGAGCCGCCTGAACTGTGGTGACGGCACGAGTGGGACCGAGGAGGGTCGCCGCCTGCACGGAGGCGGCGACGTCGTGGACCCGCACCATGGACGCCCCACACGCCATGGCCCAGGTGGCCGAGGCAAGGGAGCCGGCCAGGCGCTCGTGGACCGGGGCAGGGTGCCCAGGTGGACCGCACAGTGCCCCGAGGAAGCTCTTGCGGCTGGTCCCGACCAGCACGGGGAACCCCGACGCCACGAGCTCGGGCAGGGCGGCAAGGAGGGCGAGGTTGTGTGCTCCTGTCTTGCCGAACCCGATGCCGGGGTCGACCCAGACCTCGGCCACTCCGGCGGCCCGGGCGTTGGCAGCCCGTTCGCAGAGGTAGGAGGTCACCTCGCCGACCACGTCGTCGTAGCTCGGTGCTCGCTGCATGTCGGCCGGGGTCCCCTTGGAGTGCATGGCAACCCAGCCGACCCCGTGCTCGGCGGCCACCGTCGACAGGGAGGCCGACACGTCGTTGACCAGGGTGGCGCCGACACGGATGGCGGCCTCGGCTACCTGCGACTTGGTCGTGTCCACCGACACCCGGACGACCCCTGCCAGCGCCTCGACGACCGGCACCACGCGCCGGAGCTCCTCCTCGAGCGGGACCGGGGTGGCGCCGGGACGGGTGGACTCCCCGCCCACGTCGACGATGTCGGCGCCCTCGGCCACCATCTCCCGCCCCCGGGCGACGGCCCGCTCGGCCTCGAACCACTCGCCGCCGTCGGAGAAGGAGTCGGGGGTCACGTTCAAGATGCCCATCACCAACGGTCGTTCGATCGCAGTCGGCCCGGACATGACAGCCCAGCGTAAACCACCCGCGATGGGCCTGGCGGCGCTCCGAGCCCCGTCGGGTGGACCCCGAGGGCGCTGCTCAGCGGCCGTGGACGAACTGCATCGCCTCGGCACGGGTGGCGGCGTCCGTCCGGAACAGCCCCCGGACCGCCGAGGTCACCGTCACGGTCCCCGGCTTCTTCACGCCGCGCATCGACATGCAGAGGTGCTCGGCCTCGACCACGACCAGCACGCCCTTGGGAACGAGCGCCTGTTCGACCGTGTCGGCGATCTGCGTCGTCATGCGCTCCTGGACTTGCAGGCGCTTGGCGTACCCGTCGACCAGGCGGGCCAGCTTGGACAGCCCGGTGATGCGGCCGTCGACCCCCGGGATGTAGGCGACGTGGGCCCGTCCCATGAACGGCACGAGGTGGTGCTCGCACAACGAAGCGAAGGGGATGTCGCGAACCATGACCATCTCGTCGTGGTCGGCCGCGAAGGTCACCTCGAGATGGTTGCCGGGGTCCTCGTCGAGCCCGGCGAAGAGCTCCTCGTACATGTGGGCGACCCTCGTCGGGGTCTTCGCCAGGCCGTCCCGGTCGGGGTCTTCGCCGATGGCCTCGAGCAGCTCGTGAACGGCCCGCTCGATGCGGGCGACGTCGACGCTCACCGGTCCTCAGCTCGCCGAGGACGACGGGTCGGCCAGCACGTGGATGGCATCGAGGTTGCGCAGACGCTCGTCGGCATCGAGCCCATAGCCCACCACGAACTCGGCGGGAATGCGAAATCCGACGTAACGAAGGTCGAGGGGGGCCCGCTGCTGGCCTTCCTTGACCAGGAGCGCACAGACCGCCAGGCTGGCCGGCCCCCGTGCCATCAAGTAGCGCTGGAGGTAGCTGAGGGTGAGGCCACTGTCGACGATGTCCTCGACCACCAGGACGTGGCGCCCGGAGAGGTCGGCGTCGAGGTCCTTGACGATCCGCACCACGCCGGAGGTACGCGTGGCGCTCCCATAGGACGACACGGCCATGAAGTCCACGTCGACGGGGAGGTCGATGGCCCTCGACAGGTCGCTCATGAACACGAACGCACCCTTCAGCACGCCAACCAGGAGCGGCGGACGCCCCGCATAGTCCTCCGTGATCGCAGCCCCCAGCTCGGCGACCCGCTGGCGCAGCTCACCGGCGCCGACCACGACCGGCCCGACCGACTCGCCGAGCCGCGGCGCCGAAGTGGCGGCCGAGGCGGCCGGCGCGGCGCTGGCGTCCCCGGCTGGCGTGGTCACGGGCCGAGACTATCCGAGCACGCTGCGACCACCCGCTCGCCCTCCGGGCCGGTTCCCTCCGGCACCCCTCGCCCCTGGGCTGGCGCGGTGCCGTCATCGACGCCCTCGTCTGGCCCAGCGGACGGGCAGGGGCCTCCGAGCGTGAGCCGGCCGTCGCGCCGGGACAACCGGCCCATGCCGGCGAGCTCAGTCGCCCGCCACCGGCCTCGTGCGACATCGAGCACGCGGGCCACCGCGGCGCGGCTGGGAGGGTAGCGACCCGCCCCAGTCAGCCACTGCCGGATGGCGCGCCGGGCCACCGGTTCGGGGGCTCCGGCGAGCGCCCGTGCGTCTGTAGGATCGAGCACGGCGGCCAGGGCGGCGAGCACGTCTGCGTCACCGGCGAGGACCTCGGCTTGCCCGGCCAAGACCGGGACGACGTCCCGGCCGGCGATCGCTGAACAGAGCGGAAGCAGCTCGTGGCGGACCCGGTTGCGGACGAAGCGCGGGTCGTGGTTGCTCGGGTCTCGCACCGGCTCAAGCCCGAGCGACGCGCACAGGCCCGCTGTCTCCGTCCGCCGGAGGCGGAGGATGGGATGCCGAACGCCCAGCCGCATGGCGGCCAGCCCGTCGACACCAGCCCCCCGCAGCAGGTTGACGAGGACCGTCTCCGCCTGGTCGTCGGCGGTATGACCCGTTGCTGCCTCCGGGCCGATGGCCCCCTGCCGGGCGACGCGTGCCCGGGCCTCGAGGTTCGGCCCCTCTCCGACTTCCACCCGGACCGAACGGCTCCGGGCGCCCAACCTCGCCGCCACATCGGAGACGACGAGCGCTTCGGCAGCACCGTCGGCGCGCAGGCCGTGGTCGACGTGGACCGCGGTGACCGCGCACCCTGCCGCCACGGCCAGGACGAGCAAGGCGAGCGAGTCAGGTCCGCCCGAGACGGCGCAGGTGAGCGGCGTGCCGGCGGGCGGAAAGGTGCACCGGGTCAACAGCGGGGCGACCAGGTCCGCCGGCACCACCAGCGGACGGCCACAGGCCTGCTCAGCGGGCGGCAGCCGGTCCGACACGGGCGATCCACCGGTCGGGGTCTCGCAGTTCGCCGAGCGAGGGGAGCCACTCGGGCCCGGTCCACACTCGTCGGAACAGCTCGGGCCCGCCGGACGCCTCGACGGCCGTCACAAAGCGCGCACCCTCCTCGTACTGCCGCAACTTGGCCTCGAGACCAACCAGTTGCTGGAGCAGACGAACCGGGCCACGCGCCTGGTTGCGACGGCGTCGGAGGACAGCGGCGAACTCGGGTGCCGACGGGACGACGTCGGCTCCGGCACGACCCATGGTGACGTCTCCGTGCCCCTCGAGCAGGCTCATGAGCGCCTGGATCTGTCGCAAGTCCTCGAGCTGCTCGGGCGTCGCCACAAGGCCCAACGCCCCGTGCTCACGCAAGGGGTTGCGCCCGGCAAGGACGTCCTCGGTCAACCGCCGCAACGCCTCGGCCCACCGGGAAGGATCCGGTCCGAGGCTGGCCAGACCGGAGTCGACCAAGGAGACGAAGTACTGGCGCATCCAGGGGACGGCGGTGAACTGGTAGCGGTGGGTGACCTCGTGGAGGGCGAGCCACAGCCGGAACTGGTGTGGGTCGAAGCCGTGCTCGCGCTCGAGGGCGACGATGTTCGGGCCCACGAAGTAGACGACGTCGTGTTCGTCGGGTGCATCGTCGACCATCGGCAGGTCGTACTGACCGAGCACGCGGGTGGAGAGCCACCCGAGGATGGTGCCCATCTGTGCGCCGGTGGCCGCCCGGCTTGCCGCCGTCAGCGACCGGGTGACCCGAGGGTCGAGCCCGAAGCGCTCCCCTGCACGGTGTGGCGAGAGCCGATCGAGGTGCGGGCCGACCAGCCGCCGGAAGCCGGCGATGTTGGCCGCTACCCAGCCCGCCCGGTCGGTCACCTCGGCACGGGTCGGTCCGCCCGGCGAGCGGAGCCCCGTCGCCGCCTCCACCAACGCCTCGGCCTCGGCCGTCACGTCGGCGACGTCGGCCTGGAGGAGGTCGGGCCGGTACGGAGCCGGTACGGGGCTGCGACGCGCGACCCACTCGGCGATCCGCTGGGCGACGTCCCACGAGACCGCGTCGGGCTGCCGGGGCTCGTCCTGCCGACCTGCGCCGTCACCGTCGCCCAGTGACACCAGAGGACCGGATCGCCCCGTAGGCTCGCTCACCCAGACCAGTGTAGGGAACAGGAACCACCTGCGGCATCCGGCGCCGCCACGGTCACACCCTCACTGGCTGGCCCTGGTCAGCCCTGGGCAACCCTGGCTCCTGCCCGGTGGGCCCCGGTTGGGTTGCCCTGGAGGGACCGGTTGCCTCGGGGACAGGCTGCCTGCCCGGTCGGCTTGCCCCGTCGACGTTCCCGTCGAGCGCCGAGGGCGAACGCCGGCACTCGGCTCAGTTCGACCGCAGGTCGGCCTCGCTGCGGATCGCCTCGGCCACCCGGGCGATCAGGGTGTCCGGGACGTAGTCCTTGCACCGGTTGGCGATGACCTTGCGCAGCTCGGCCTCGAAACCGAAGGCCGACACACATGGTCCGCACAGGTCGAGGTGACGGGCGATCTCGATACGACGCTGTTCGGTGAGCTCACCGTCGAGGTACGAGTAGAGGCGCCCGATGGACTCGTCACAGTCGATGAAGCCGGCGGTGGGCTCGTCACACGGGTCACCGCCGGCCCCGCTCTCACGACCATCGGGTACAGGCTCTGTCATCGGCTCCGGCACGGTCCCGAGCTCCTACCTTCCCTCTCCCGCTGCACCCACCAGGCCTCGGGCGTTCCCGACCTCGAACAACGCCTTTTGGAGAGCCTTTCTTCCGCGGTGGATCCGGCTCATGACCGTTCCGATGGGAACGTCGGTGATCTCGGCGATCTCCTTGTAGGAGAACCCCTCCACGTCGGCGAGCAGGACGGCGATCCGGAAGGCGTCGGGCAAGGCCTCGATGGCGGCCTTCACGTCGTCGTCCGTGAACCGCTCGAGCGCTTCCTCCTCGGCGCTCCGTCCCAAGCCACCAGGGTGGTCGGCACCCAGGTGGTGGTAGAGGTAGAGGTCCTCGACGTCCTCGACGTCGGCAACCTCGGGCCGTCGCTTCTTCGCGCGGTACGAATTGATGTAGGTGTTGGTGAGGATGCGGTAGAGCCAGGCCTTCAGGTTGGTGCCGGCTTCGAAGCTACCGAAGGACCGGTAGGCCTTGAGGAACGTCTCCTGTACGAGGTCCTCGGCGTCGGCAGGGTTGCGGGTCATCCGCAGGGCGGCGGTGTAGAGCGCCGGCATGTGCTCCATGGCGAGGTCGGTGAAGTCCGCCTGATCGGCCATAGACGCACCCTACACAGCCCAAGCGCCACAGTCTGCGCAGACCGCAGACCTCTGGCACCCGGGCTCCGGGTCACCAGCGCTTGGGCGGGTCGCTGCGGCTCAGCTCGGCCAGATAGCGGTTGTAGGCGTCGAGCTCCTCGTCGACCTCGACGGTGACATCGAGGACGTCGGCGTCGACGATGTCGGGCCCGTTGTCCCCGACGAGCACCGGCTCCCGGCCGGCGACCGGCACGGCCACGGCGTCTCCCCCTCCGACGTCAGGCGCCGCACCGATCGGCGTCGGGTCGTCTCGCCGGATGCCCGCCGCCCCACCGCCGGGCTCCGACGAGGAAGCGATCGCCTGGGCAACGGCACCGGAGGCCAGGGCAGGGGCATCAGGCTTGCCGAGGCTCGCCCGGGTCAGCGCCTTGGAGAGCCGCCGGTCGAGCGCCCACCCCGGCACCTCTTCGATCGGAACGCCCGAGGCCGCGGCGGCGGCGCGCTCGCGAGCGGCTCGGAGCTTGTCGAGGGCGGTCGAGCGGTCGTGGATGAGCTGCCACCACACGTAGAGGGCGTACAGGGCGAACGCCGGCCACTCGAAGGTGTAGACCCAGCTCAAGGTGTTGCCGCTCTCGGCAGCGTGGTACTGCCAGTCGCC
Organism: Actinomycetes bacterium; assembly: GCA_021798955.1. Lineage (GTDB taxonomy): Bacteria > Actinomycetota > Acidimicrobiia > Acidimicrobiales > RAAP-2 > JAJZJT01. Next base: position 21,535 of record JAJZBK010000017.1, on the reverse strand, counting down.
CAACCAGAGGAACACCGGGACCAGTACGGCGACGAGCACGTGGAGGGCGATGTTCCGCCACGTGAAGTACTTGCGCATCCCGGTCGTCATGGTACCGACGGCTCCGGCGGAACCGCAACGCGCCCCTCGGCACCGCCGACCGGGCCACCGCCGACCGGGCCACCGCCGACCAGGCCACCACCGACCGGGCCACCGCCCAGCCGGGCACTCGCATGCACCGGCCCTGCGGCCCGCGAGCCTGGGAGGAGAATCGAACTCCTGACCTACGCATTACGAGTGCGTTGCTCTGCCGTCTGAGCTACCCAGGCGAGGCCACACACCCTAGCCCACTGCCCCGACAGCCCAACGACTCGCCCCCGAGACCGAGCGGCTGCGACCTGGTCAGGCGTCGAGATCGGACAGGGCGGCAAGGAGCGCCTCGAGGAGGAGCGCCTCGTTGGGGTTCCGCGTCAGGGCGGCCGCGGCACTGGCGATCCGGTCGACGGCCGCCACGGCCCGAGGGTCCCCTCTGGCCAGTCGCTCACGTTCCGCCCCGGCGAGCTCGGCCAAGCCTGCCCGCAGCTCGTCGGTCCGCCAGCGTCGTTGCTCGCGCCGATGTCGGTCCTCCAGCTCGCGCCGCCCCGGCACCGAGCGCTCACCGGCCCGCTCGGCACGCTCGGCAGCGAGCTGCACCTCCTCCTCGTGCCTGCGCCGGAGCGGCCCGAGCGACTCGTCGACGGCGGCGAGCAACGCGTCGGCAGCGCGCACCGCCGCCGACCCCGTGCCGTCGAGACGGGAGCGGACGGTTCGCCACTGCTCTTGGCGAGCGGCAAAGCCGGGATCGGTGGCGAGCAGCCGGGCACGGTCGAGGTTCCCGCCGGCCCGGCGAGCCACCGCGACCGCCGTGGCGGGGTCGACGCCCGCGTCCTCGAGCCAACGAGCGACGGCCTGGTCGGGAACCGGGTCGAAGGGAACGCGGACACAACGGCTGGCCAGTGTGGTCAGGCTCTCGGGCACGCTATCGGCGATCAGGACGAAGACCGTTCCCTCGGGAGGTTCCTCGACGGTCTTGAGGAGCGCCGGTACCGCGAGCGCGGCGAGGTGGACGTCGGCGACGACCAGGACCTGGCGCCCGCCCTCCCGAGGTCGGCGTTGTGCCTGGGCCACCACCCGACGGGCCGTCTCGACGTCGACAGAGGCACCGGTGCGTTCGACCTCGACGAAGTCGGTGTGGTTGCCAGCAAGCACCCGCTGGCAGGTGGCGCACGCGCCGCAACCGCCTCGGGGGCAGAGGAGGGCAGCGGCGAACGCTCGTGCGGCGGACCGGGTCCCCGAACCGGCTGGCCCGTGCAGCAGGTAGGCGTGGACGGGACGGCGCGCCGCAGCGCGCAGCGAGGCGACGGCCCGGGGCTGTCCGACGACGGCAGCAAAAAGCGAGGCGGCCGGCAGGTCGACCGCCTCGTGCCCGTCGACCCCGGTGCTCACTCCGCTCCCCCTGTCACCGCCCCGTCCGGCCAACCGAGCCGGTCGACGACCGCGGCGAGGGTGGCAGCGGCCACCTCCTCGGCACGCCCCGTGCCGTCGACGACGACCCAGCGCGCTGGGTCGGCTTCGGCCAGCGCGGCGAAACCGGCAGCCACCCGCTGTTGGAACTCGGCGCCAAGGGCCTCGAGCCGATCGGCACCGTGGCCCCGGCGGCGGGCTGCCGCCACCGCCACCGGGACGTCGAGCAGCACGACGAGATCAGGGGCGAGTCCTCCGGTCGCCCAACGGACCAGCCGGTCGAGCTCCTCGACGTCCATGCCCCGCCCGTAGCCCTGGTAGGCGAGGGTCGAGGCCGAGAACCGATCGGTGACCACCCAGCCACCACGTCCGAGCGCCGGGGCGATCACCTCGGCCACGTGCTGGGCCCGGTCAGCCGCCAGCAACAACGCCTCGGCGCGGGGATCGAGCGACGCTCCCGGCCTCAGGACCAGGCTGCGCACCTCCCGCCCCAGCGCCGTCGCACCCGGCTCGTGGGTCACCGTGGCGCCCAGCGTCTTCGCCAGCCGTCTTGCCTGGGTCGACTTACCGCAACCGTCGATCCCTTCGAGTGCCACCAGCCGGCCTGGCGCCGACATGGTCACTCGCCAGCCGTCGCCTTGGTGGCGCTGGCCTTCTTGGTGGCGCTGGCCTTCTTGGTGGCGCTGGCCTTCTTGGTGGCGCTGGCCTTCTTGGTGGCGCTGGCCTTCTTGGTGGCGCTGGCCTTCTTGGTGGCGCTGGCCTTCTTGACCGGGGCCCGCCGCGTGGACGGCCCGGCGGCCCGGCGCTCGGCGAGGAGCTCGGCGGCCCGCTCGACGGTCAGGCTCTCGACGTCGTCACCCTTGCGCAGCGAGGCGTTCGTCGTGCCGTCGGTGACATAGGGACCGAAGCGGCCGTCACGCACCACCATGGGCAGCCCCGTGTCCGGATCGGGACCGAGCTCACGCAACGGTCCGGCGGTTGCCCGGCCTCGTCGGGTCTTGGGCTGGGCAAAGAGCGCCAGTGCCTCCTCGACGGTGACCGTGAGCAACTGTTCCTCGCCGGCGAGGCTCCGGCTGTCGTTCCCCTTTTTGAGGTACGGGCCGAAGCGGCCGTTCAGCGCCACGATCTCCTCGCCACTGGCCGGGTCCGTGCCCACGGTGCGGGGAATGGACAGAAGCTGGAGCGCCTGGTCGAGCGTGAGCGTGTCGGGTGACATGGACGAGAACAACGACGAGGTGCGCGGCTTGGGCTTCCCATCGACCACGTCGCCGAGCTGGACGTAGGGACCGTACCGGCCCGCCTTCACCCAGACGGGCAGACCGCTCGCCGGGTCCGTGCCGAGCACGCGGTCCCCCGATGGCGCGACCAACAGCTCCTCGGCGCGCTGTGGGGTCAGCTCGTCGGGTGGCAGGTCGTCGGGGATGGACACCCGGTCCTCACCCCGCTGGAGGTACGGCCCGTAGCGACCGACGCGAGCGACGATCGGCTGCCCGTCGCCCGCTACCCCGATGGGGATGGAATTGACCTCGCGGGCGTCGATCACGCCGAGGTTCTCGCTGACCTCGCGCTTGAGGCCGATCCGGGTCAACTTGTCGTGCCCGTTGCCCGTCGGCGCCCCTCCGTCGCCGCCGTCCTGGCCGAAGTAGAACCGGGTCAGCCAGGGCAACGCCTCCTCGCTGCCCGCGGCGATGGCGTCGAGGTCGTCCTCCATGGCCGCCGTGAAGCCGTAGTCCACCAGCTCGGCGAAGTAGCGCTCGAGGAGACCCACCACGGCAAACGCGGTGAAGGAGGGGACGAGCGCGGTGCCCTTCTTCCAGACGTACCCGCGATCGAGGATGGTGGCGATCACGCTGGCGTACGTCGAGGGCCGACCGACGCCGAGCTCTTCCATGGCCTTGACCAAGGACGCCTCGGTGTACCGGGCCGGCGGCTGGGTGCTGTGGCCACCGGGCTCGAAGGTCCGGGCGGCGACGGCATCGCCCTCGACGAGCGGCGGCAGGTGGACCTCGCGATCAGCCAGCTCGGCCTCGGGGTCGTCCTCCCCTTCGACGTAGGCACGAAGGAACCCGGGGAACTGGATGACCTTGCCACTGGCGGAGAAGGTCGCCTTCGTCTCTGCCGTGCCGTCGCCGGCGGGCACGGTCCCGACCAGGCGCACCTGGGCGCTCGTGCCGGTGGCGTCGGTCATCTGCGACGCCACCGTCCGCTTCCAGATGAGCTCGTAGAGGCGGAGCTCGTCGCCGACGAGGTGGCCCGCTGCCTCCTCGGGCGTCCGGAACACCTCGCCGGCCGGACGGATGGCCTCGTGCGCCTCCTGGGCGTTCTTCACCTTGCGCTCGTAGCGACGCGGCTGGGCCGGAACGTAGTCCGGGCCGTAGAGGGCGGTGGCCTGGGCGCGGGCAGCCGTCAGCGCCTGGTCCGACAGCGTGGTGGCGTCCGTGCGCATGTAGGTGATCCACCCGCCCTCGTACAGCCGTTGGGCGACTTGCATGGCTCGCTGGGCACTGAAGCGGAGCTTGCGACCCGCCTCCTGCTGGAGCGTCGAGGTCATGAAGGGCGGGGCCGGCGAACGTCGGAAGGGGCGGTGGGTGACCGACGCGACGGTGAACTCGGCACCGGCCAGGCGACTGGCGAGGGACCGGGCGCCGTCCTCGTCGAGGACGGTGACCGGTCCGGACGCGGCGAGCCGGCCGCCCTCGTCGAAGTCTCGACCGGTGGCGAGCGGCACGTCGTCGACGGCGACCAGCGCAGCCTCGAACGTCGCCGGCGTGCCGGCCGCGACCTCCACGGTGACGGCGAAGGTGCCGTCCACGCCCCACCACGACGCCGACCGGAACCGCATCCGTGCCCGCTCGCGCTCGACGACCATGCGGGTGGCCACGCTTTGCACCCGGCCCGCCGAGAGCCGCGGCATGACCTTCTTCCACAGGACGGGAGACACTTCGTAGCCGTAGAGCCGGTCGAGGATCCGCCGGGCCTCCTGGGCGTCGACCAGACGTCGGTCGAGGTCTCGCCACTCCTCAACAGCACGCTGGATGGCCGCCGGGGTGATCTCGTGGAAGACCATCCGCTTCACCGGGACCTGCGGTGCGAGGACCTCGAGCAGGTGCCAGGCGATCGACTCGCCCTCGCGGTCCTCGTCCGAAGCCAGGTAGACCTCGTTGGCTTCCCGCACCAGCTGCTTCAGCCGGGCCACTTGGGCCCGTTTGTCGGGCGAGACGATGTACAGCGGCTTGAAGCCGTTGTCGACGTCGACCCCGAGACGGGCCCACGCTTGGTCCTTGTAGGCAGCCGGCACCTCGTCCGCCCGACGCGGCAGGTCGCGGATGTGGCCGATGGAGGACTCGACCACGTAGTCAGGGCCCAGCATGCTGGCGATCGTCTTGGCCTTGGCGGGCGACTCGACGATGACCAACGGCCTGCCCCCTGGGGCACCGCTCCTGCGGCCGCGACGAGCCGGCCGGCTGTCCTCGGCTGGTCCTCCGGCGGGTTCGGTCGCTGGCATGGTCGTCACGACAGGGTGGTGGCCGGTGGCGTCACTGTCAATACCGGCAGGCCAGCCACCTCGTCCCGACAGGACGGGTGGCCAGCACGTGCGGTCCGAGTGGACAGCGGGCCAGGAGGCCTCAGTCGTGCGCTCCGACGGGCGTCGGGGTCGACGTGGCCCCAGCGGTGAGGTCGACGTCCATCGCCTCGGACTTGCGCTTGGAGAAGCCGATGGCCACGAGCAGGATCACGAGCGCCCCTCCGGCGATCCCCAGGCGGGCACCGGTATGGGAGTGCAGGGTGATGACGGCAGGGAGGATCAGCAGCGAGACCAGGTTCATCACCTTGATGAGCGGGTTGAGCGCCGGACCGGCGGTGTCCTTGAACGGGTCGCCGATGGTGTCGCCGATCACCGCTGCCTTGTGGGCATCGGACCCCTTGCCGCCCTCGTGGCCGTCCTCGATGTACTTCTTGGCGTTGTCCCACGCCCCGCCGGAGTTCGACAAGAAGTTGGCCATCAGCTGGCCGGTCAGGATGGCGGCGGCCAGGAAGGCCCCAAGTGCCAGGTAGTTGATGCCGAAGCCGATGATGACCGGGCTCAAGACGGCCAGCAGCGCCGGAGTGGTCAGCTCACGCTGCGACGCCGTCGTGCAGATCGAGATGACCCGGGCGTACTGGGGCTTCTCCGTGTAGTCCATGATGCCGGGGTGCTCACGGAACTGGCGACGCACCTCTTGGACGACGGTCCCCGCCGTACGGCCCACGGCCCGGATGGCCAGCGACGAGAAGATGAAGGCGATCGAGCCGCCGACGAGCAGGCCGATGAACACGGTCGGGTTCGACACGTTGATCTGGGTGGCCGGATCGCGGAAGAGGGCGTTGCCGATCTGGTGGGGGAGGTTGAGCTGGGAGCCGACCGTCTCGATGAAGGAGGCGAACAGCGACACCGAGGCGATCACCGCCGAACCGATGGCGACGCCCTTGGTCACCGCCTTGGTGGTGTTCCCCACGGCGTCCAGGCTGACCATGACCCGCTCGGCCTCACCGGTGAACTCGCCCGACATCTCGGCGACACCCGCCGCGTTGTCCGAGACCGGGCCGAAGCTGTCCTCGGAGAGGATCATGCCGGCGGTCGACAGCAGCCCGATGCCGGTCAGCGAGACCAGGTAGAGCGTGAGCTCGATGTTCCCGCCGCCGAGACCCACCGCCGCCGCGATGGCGACGGCGATGGCGATGATCGCCCACACCGAGGACTCGAGCCCGATGGCGATGCCGGCGAGCGCCGTGGTGGCCGGTCCGGTCCGGGCCGCCTCGGCGATCTCGCGGACGGGGCTGCGCTCGGTCGAGGTGAACTGCTCGGTGATGGCACTGGCGACGACCATGAGGACGACGCCGATCAGGACGGCGAAGAACGCCTTCCAGTAGTGGAGGTACGCCCCGGCGACCGCGGCAGTGCCGGCGATGGTCAGGATCCCGGCCGTCCACACGCCCCGGTTGATCGGCGCCATAGCGGTCTTGTCCCGGGCCGTCGCCCGCACGACGAACACGCCCACGATGGTGGCGAGGATGCCGATGCCAGGCACGATCAGCGGGAAGACCACCGCCTTGGCGGCGTCGGCCGAACGCCCGATGGAGCCGAAGGCGGAGAAGCCGAGGATGATGGCGGCGATGATGGTGATGGCATAGGACTCGAACAGGTCGGCCGCCATGCCGGCGCAGTCGCCCACGTTGTCGCCCACGTTGTCAGCGATGGTGGCGGCGTTGCGCGGGTCGTCCTCGGGGATCCCGACCTCCACCTTGCCCACCAGGTCGGCGCCCACGTCTGCCGCCTTGGTGAAGATGCCGCCACCCACCCGCATGAAGAGGGCCAGCAGCGAGGCGCCGAAGCCGAAGCCGACCAGCACGGCAGTGGCGCTGTTCTGGAAGATGAAGACGATGGTGGTCGCTCCGAGCAGGCCGAGGCCGACGCAGAACAGCCCGGTGATGGCACCGGTGCGGAAGGCGACGCGCAGGGCGGGCGCCATGGCGCCGTCGCGTGCGGCGGCCGCGGTGCGCACGTTGCCGCGCACTGCCAGGCTCATCCCGATGAACCCGGTGAGGCCCGAGCACAGGGCGCCGGCAAGGAAGCACAGCACCCGGTAGAGGCCGGCCGAGACGAACGAGAGCGCCACCGAATGGTCGGGGCGGGTGACCTTGGTGGCGGTGAAGAAGATGAGGACGGCCAGCGGGACGACGATGATGAGGATCGTCTTGAACTGGCGGGCAAGAAACGCCTGGGCGCCCTCCTGGATGGCCTTGGCGATGTCCTTCATGGCTGTCGTGCCCTGGTCGGCGGCCAGCACGCCGCGCATGAGGAGCACGCCGACGACCAGGGAGATGAGCCCGGCAGCGAGGGCGAAGCCCAGCCAGCCTTTCTCCCCTCCGGTGAGGACGAAGCTCTGGTACCCCCCCTCGGCGAAGAGGTGGATCATCGGTGCTGCTCCCTTCGGTTCACCGCAGCGGGGCGTGCGGGCTCGTTCGCCATCTGTCGGACCTCGTCGGCGCCACCGGGCGTGCCTCCCTTGCGCGCCCTGGAGCCTGCCGGGTGGCCGGACGGCCGCTCCCGGCTGCGCACCGGGTGCGCTGCCTCCCCTGGTGATGCGGGCCGAACATAACCACAAACCGGGAGGCGCGGCAAGGACGACGACCTCCGGGGGTCCGGTGAGAAGGCGTCAGAGCTCGTCGACATCGGGACCGGCGACGATCTCGTAGTCCGGGTTCAGCATCGCCTGTCGGCGCAGCCAGTCACCCACCATCCCCTCGGCGACCAGGCGCGTCCCCGGCTGGATGCCGGGGATGCGGCGGCGGCCCTGGAAGACGAGCAGGAGCGTCCCCGTGTCGTCGGCCAGCACGCACTCGAGGTTGGCCGTTCCCGCTCGGGGCTGGACGCGGACCGACTTCACCCGACCGGCCACGCGGGCTCGAGAGCGCCACTCGACCGAGCCGATGGGGTCGGACCCACTACCGGCCTCCGGAGTGTCGGTGTCGTCCTGCCGGACCTCCTGGCGACGCTCGGTGACCGCTCGGGGGTTGACGGCCCCGGTCCGGTCGCGACCCCACTGGCGCCGACGGGACAGCCAACCGCCCGACAGCTGGTAGGGCACGACCGTGGCGTTGACGTGGGGAAGCTGGCCTACCGTCGTGGCGATCCGGTCGGCGGTCCGGTCGTGGAGCAACCGGTGCCACCCGCCGCCGTAGCCACGGCGGGGCAGCAGGATCGAGAGCTCGGTGTCCCCATCGGCCACGGAGTCGGCGGCTAGCTCGAGCGTGGCCCGGGTCAGCCGCCGGTCGGGGCACTCGACGACGTCGAGGGGCAGACGGCTCAGCCCGAGCCGGCTCCACTCGGCCTCGAGGGCGCGAGCCTCGCGGTTGTCGATGCAGAAGTGGACCGCGCGCAGCTCGTCCGGGTGGAGCGTGCGGGCGTACTGGAGGGCTCGTGCCGTCGCCAAGTCGAGCCGGTCGACCAGGACGACCACCAGGTGTCGACCGAGCACCGGGGCCTCGGCGGCGGCCTGGGCTCCCTGCTCGAGCTGGGCCGACTCGCGCCCGTACTGCCGGTGCATGCGGAGAAGCCCGACGTACATGAGCGGGCCCAGCACCACGACCACCCAGGCTCCTTCGGTGAACTTGACGACGGCGAAGATGAGCACGATGAAGGCGGTGAGGACGGCCGAGAAGGCGTTCACGACGACGCGTCGGCGCCACCGCCCCTCGCGGTGGGTGAGGTGGTGGCGCGTCATGCCGGCACCGGCCATGGCGAAGCCGGTGAACACGCCGATGGCGTAGAGCGCGACCAGGCTGTCGACCTTGGCACCGGTGGCGAGCAGGAGGGCGACGGCCACGATGGCCAGCACGATGATGCCGTTGGAGAAGGCGAGGCGATGGCCGCGTCGGGTGAGCTGCCGGGGGAGGAACGAGTCCTCGGCCACGAAGCTGGCGAGGAACGGGAAGCCGTTGAAGCTGGTGTTGGCCCCGGTGTAGAGGATGAGGAGGGTGGCCAGCTGGACCACGTAGAAGATGGTCGTCCCGACGGGACCGCTGCCGAAGACGAAGCGGACCTCTTGGGAGACCACCGTGGGCGAGCCCGCCGCATAGGGCACGGCGTGGGTCCAGTGGGCGAGCATGGTGACGCCCAAGACGAGGAAGGCAAGCACCGAGCTCATGACGATGAGGGTGAACCGGGCGTTCCGCCCGGCGGGGGGGCGGAACGACGCCACGCCGTTCGAGATGGCCTCGAGGCCGGTGAGCGACGACCCGCCGTTGGCGAACGCCCGGAGCAGGGTGATGAAGGCCAGGCCCATCAACAGTCCGTGGCCCGGGCTCCCCACCGGCCCGATGCCGCTGGTCGGCAGCGGGTGGGCGTGGAGCTGGCCGAGCAGGGCCCGGACGTAGCCGACCACGATGGTCGCGCCCAGCGAGAAGATGAAGAAGTAGGTGGGGAAGGCGAAGATGCGGCCCGCTTCGCGGATGCCCCGGAGGTTGCCGTAGAGGAGCACGACCACCACCCCAACGGTGATGGGGACCGTGTAGGGCATGAGCTGGTGGAACGCCGAGGTGAGCGCCGCGGTGCCGGCCGCCGTCTGCACGGCGACGGTGACCGTGTAGTCGATGAGGAGGGCGACGGCAGCCACCTGGGCGATGTTGGGGCCGAGGTTCTCGCGGGCCACCACGTAGGCCCCGCCCGACTTGGTGTACAGCTTGAGGACGTCGAGGTACGACAGCGTGACGAAGAAGAGGACGCCGAGGATGGCGAGCGTGATGGGGACCACCAGCGTGAAGGCGGCGACGCCCACGAAGCGGACCATCTGGTTGAGCATCTCCTCGGTGCCGTAGGCCGAGGACGAGATGCAGTCCGGTGCCAGCACGCCGAGGGCGGTGGGCCGGCCGAGCCGTTCGCTGCTCAGCTGCTCGTTGACGAGCGGGGGACCGAGGAGGGCGTTCTTCAGGCGGTAGCGCAGCGTCTCGGGGAGGTCGACCGCGGCGGGAACGTCGGGTCGCGGGGACAGCGAGCGGGCGGGCGCGGGCGGGCGGGCGGGCCCGGCCCGCCGGAGGGCGCTTTCGCCCAAGCTCGAGCCGGCAACCACGGTCGCCGCGGCACGGTCGCCGCCGGTTGCGGGTTCGTCCACCCGCCAAGTCAACCACGCCACCACGGTTGGGAGATCCATCCGCAGCGCCACCTGGGTGCTCCGGACGGGCGCGGGTCGGAGGGGACGAGTTGTCATCGATGCTCCGTGCGTGTTGCATGGTCGCCGTGCACGTCATCGTCGTCGGTTGTGGCAGGGTCGGATCGGGCCTCGCCCTCGAGGTCGCCAACCTCGGGCACACGGTCGCCATCGTGGACCGCAATCCCAAGGCGTTCCGGCGCCTGCCCTCCGAGTGGACGGGGACCGCGGTGGTCGGCTCCGGGTTCGACCGCGACGACCTCGAGCAGGCCGGGGCCGGGCGCGCCGACGCCTTGGCCGCGGTGACGAGCGGCGACAATTCGAACATCCTGACGGCTCGGATCGCCCGTGAGACCTACGAGATCCCTCACGTGGTCGCCCGCATCTACGACCCCCGGCGGGCCCAGATCTACCTCCGTCTCGGCATCCCCACCGTCGCCACCGTGTCGTGGACCATCGACCAGGTGCGTCGGCGGCTCCTGCCCGGTGGGCCCGACGTCGAGTGGACGGACACCACGGGGACTCTCGCTCTGGTCGAGCGAGACCTGCCGGAGTGGTGGGCCGGTCGACGGCTCGCCAGCCTGTCCGTGCCCGGAGCGTTCTCCCTCGTGTCGGTGACCCGAGCCGGGGTGGCCCGTCTCGACGTGGCCGATCTGGTCGGACAGGACGGTGACGTCCTCCACTTCGCCGTGCCCCCGTCGTCGATCGAGGCACTGGCGGAGCGGCTCGAGTCCGGTCGACCCGCGCCCGAAGGCGTCCAGACGCCTCCGGCGGCCAGTCCGTCCTCGATCGGAGGGGCACGATGAAGGTAGCGATCGCCGGAGGTGGCAGCGTCGGCACGGCCATCGCCGCCGAGCTCCACCGCAACGGCCACGACGTGCTGGTCATCGAACGGGACCCCGACTTGGTCGCCCGTCTGACCGACGAGCTCGACGTCACCTGGGTGACGGCCGACGCCTGCGAGGTCTCCTCGCTCGACGCCGCCGGCCTGGCCTCCGTCGACGTGGTGGTGGCGGCTACCGGGGACGACGAGGACAACCTGGTGGTCTCGCTGCTGGCCAAGCAGGAGTTCGCCGTGCCACGGGTGGTGGCACGGGTCAACCACCCGAAGAACCAGTGGCTCTTCACCGAGAGCTGGGGCGTCGACGTGTCGGTCTCGACCCCCCAGCTCCTGACCGCCCTCGTCGAAGAGGCCGTCTCGGTGGGCGCCCTCGTCCGCCTCCTGCGCTTCGAAGGCGGGAGCGCCCACCTCGTCGAGGTGACCCTGGCCGACGACTCGCCGGCCGTCGGCGTGACGCTCGCCGAGCTCGGGATCCCCCGCGACGCCACCATCGTCGCGGTCGTGCGCGACGACCGGCTCGTCGTGCCGCGGGGTGACACCCGCCTCGCCGTCGCCGACGAGGTGCTCATCCTGGTCACGGCCGAGGCCGAGGACACCGTCCAGCAGCTCCTCATCGGAGGCTGACGGTGCGGGCCGCCTTCTTCGACCTCGACAAGACGGTGATCGCCAAGGCGTCGGTCGCTGCCTTCGGGCGTCACTTCTACCGGGGTGGGCTCATCAACCGACGGCTGGTCGTCCGGGCCCTCGTCTCCCAGGTGATCTACCTCCACCTCGGCGCCAGCGAGGAGAAGTTGGCCCGGGTCCGCGAGTCGATGCTCGCCCTGACCAAGGGATGGGACCGTGACCGCACCCGCCAGATCGTCCGCGAAGCGCTCGAAGAGACGGTCGAGCCGATCATCTACGCCGAGGCCCTCGACCTGATCGAGGCGCACCGGGCCAACGGTGACCGGGTCTACCTCGTCTCGGCGTCACCCGAGGAGATCGTCGAGCCGCTGGCCGAGCACCTGGGGGTCGACGGCGCCATCGCCACTCGGGCCGTGGTCGACGAGGTGGGGCACTACACCGGCGAGGTCGAGTTCTACGCCTACGGGCCGTTCAAGGCCGAGGCCATCCGGGCACTGGCCGAGCGGGAGGGCCTCGACCTCGCCACGTCCTCGGCCTACTCGGACTCCTACACCGACCTGCCCATGCTCGAGGTGGTTGGTCATCCGGTGGCGGTCAACCCTGACCGAGTGCTCGCCAAGACGGCCCGCGAACGGGGGTGGGACGTCGTCGAGTTCACCAAGCCGGTTCGACTGCGTGACCGGGTACGCGTACGGACCGTGTCGCCGACGACGGCCATCGCCGCAGCCACGGCCTCGGTGGCCGCTGCCGGTGCGGTGCTGGCATGGCGCCTGAGCCGCCGCCCAGGCTTCCGCCGTCCAGGCCTGCGGATGGCTGCGGAGGCTCGCTAGCCGGCAGCCCGTCACGGGTCCACGGCAGGTAACAGCCAGTCGCGCCGGCGAGGCCAGCCATCCCTCGACCGGTCACACTGCGAGGTCACACCGCGAGTGGTACACCGTCCGCGCCCCGTTGCCACCATCGGGGCGACCCCGTTGCCACCATCGGGTGGCCGAGGAGCCTGGTGTGAGAGTGGTCGCCTCAGGCCGCCTTGAGCCGCTTGGCGGCGACGACACCCAGGGCGACGAGGACGGCGAGGACCAGGAGCTTCTTCATGAGCCGATCGTAGCTCCACTCGAGGTCGACGGCCACGTGGCACCAGGGGCCCGCCGGGGGATGCTGTCGCCACCTGACCACCGGGCGGTACTCGACGGACCCGAACGGGCGCCCGGCCGGCGGCCGGGGCCACCAGACGTGCTACACCGTGAGGAGGTCGCGCGCTCCGGTGTCCGACGAAGGGTGCCGCAACTTCGACATCGCCCGGGCCTCGATCTGCCGGATGCGCTCCCGGGTGAGGTTGAAGTGCTCACCCACCTCCTCCAGCGTTCGCGGCTCACCGCGATCGAGCCCGAAGCGGAGCCGGAGGATCTCGCGCTCCCGCTCGTCGAGCGGCGAGAGGAGCCGCCCGATCTCGTCCGGGAGGAGGGAGACGGCGGCGACCTCGAAGGGCGACTCAGCCGAGCGGTCCTCCACCACGTCGCCGAGCTCGGCATCCCCGTCCTCACGCAACGGCTCGGAGAGCGAGAGCGGTTCGGCACGGAACCGTAGCGCCTCTACCAGCTTGTCCTCGGGCATCTCCACCTCGGCACCCAGTTCGGCAAGGGTGGCCGGGCGACCGAACTTGAGCTCGAGGCGGGCTTGCGCCTTCTGCACCCGGGCGAGGGTGTCCCCGGCGTGGACGGGTAGCCGGATGGTCCGCCCGGTGTTGGCGATCCCTCGGGTGATGGCCTGGCGGATCCACCAAGTCGCGTACGTCGAGAACTTGAACCCCTTGCGCCAGTCGAACTTCTCGACGGCGTGCATCAAGCCGAGGTTGCCCTCTTGGATGAGGTCGAGGAGCGGAAGGCCAGACGCCTGGTACTTCTTGGCGATCGAGACGACGAGGCGCAGGTTCGACTGGACGAACGTCTGCTGGGCCTGCTCCCCCTGGATCACCGTCCTGCGGAGCTCGCGCTTGCGGGCCGCCGGCAACCCCTTCGGGGTCGCCGCCAGCTCGGCGTCGGCCTCGCGGCCCGCCTCGATGGCCTGGGCGAGACGGACCTCGTCGTCCTTGGTGAGCAACGGGTACTGACCGATATCGGTCAGGTACAGCCGGACCAGGTCTTCGTCGTCTCGTTCGAGCCGCTCTTTCGCCACCTTCACCGGGTCCTTAGCATCTGTCCCGCCGAAGCGGGTGCCGCCCGGCGCCGCCATGCCCCCGGTCCGTGGCCCGGGTGCCGCGGCCCCAGGGGGCGTCTTCGGGCACATCACTGTCGCTGTCATCGAAGTTTACCGGACTCGTCAAGTCCTCCAGCCCTCACCGGTCGGGCGAAGCGGCCGGCCGAGGTGGTGGCGCACCGTTGAGCCAACGCCGGCGGAGGCCCGCGCCGACCGCAGCTCAGGCGTCGGGGAGGGTGACGAGACCGGTCCGGAGGCCCGCTGCCACGGCGACACCCTCGAGCCGTGCGAAGGCCCCCGCGGCGGCCTCGACGTCGTGCGGACGCGACAGCAGCCGCTGGACGAGACGCTCACCGGTGCGCCAGTCCTCCTCCTCGTCGGCGAGGACCAGTCTGAGGGCGCGTGCCGTCGGTCCGTCGGTCGCCGGGACGGTCCGGGCCAGGTGGTCGCGGTAGGAGATGACCAGGCGGGGCAGGACGACCCGGAACAAGCCGACCAGGCGGGGCAGGACACCAGGGAGCGCCTCGTCCGCCTCGGTGCCGACCAGGACGGCCAGCACCGAGGCAGCCGGGCCGGGAGGGGCCGTGAGGGCGTCGGGATCGAGGCCGTCGAGGACGGGGAGGCGGTCCGCCCACAGCTCGGCGTGCCACCCGTGCCGGGCACTCTGTTCCGCCAAGACGAGCTGGACCTCGGGCAGCGGGTCGGCTGTCGACCACTCGCCGAGGGCGCGGAAGAGGGCGAGCTCGACCCAGCGGTAGGCGCCGACGAGCTCCGCCGACCGGCCGAGCGAGAGCGCAGTCGGCTGACCGGTCCTGGGAAGACGGTCAGGCACCCGGGGCCTCCGCCTCCGGCTCGCCGGACCTGGCGCCCACAGCGGCGCCGCCTCCCGTCTGCCCCCGGGAAGCGGCGCCGTACCGGTTGGTGATCGGCATCCGGCGGTCCTTGCCGAAGGCCTTCGTGGTGACGCGGACGCCGGGCGGCGTCTGCCGGCGCTTGTACTCGGCCCGGTCGACCAGGCGGACGACCTGCTCGACGACGTCGCGGTCGAACCCGGCGGCGACCAGGTCCTCGGCCGACCGGTCGCGTTCGACGTAACCGGCCAGCACCGGGTCGAGCACGTCGTAGGGCGGGAGCGAGTCGGCGTCGCGCTGGTCGGGGCGGAGCTCGGCCGAGGGCGCCTTGTCGAGGACCGTCTCGGGCACGAGCGGGCGTCCGGCCACCCGGTTGCGGTAGCGGCACAACCGGTAGACGAGCGTCTTCGGCACGTCCTTGATGACCGCGAAGCCACCAGCGGAGTCCCCGTACAGCGTCGAGTAGCCCGTGGCCATCTCGCTCTTGTTGCCGGTGGTGAGCACGATCCACCCGTTCGCGTTCGACATCGCCATGAGCAGGACGCCCCGGATACGCGATTGCAGGTTCTCGTCGGTCAACCCCGTCGGGACGCCGTGGAGGACCGGTGCCAGGGTGTCGGCCAGCGCGACGTGCACGGCCTCGATGGGCACGGTGGCACACGCGATGCCGAGGTTCTCCGACAGGGCCCGGGCGTCGTCCACCGACCCAGCCGACGAGTAGCGCGACGGCATCGTGACCCCGTGGACATGGTCTGCCCCGAGGGCGTCGACGGCGACGGTGGCCACCAGGGACGAGTCGATGCCCCCCGACAGCCCGACGACGGCATCACGGAAGCCGTTCTTGCCCAGGTAGTCGGCGGTCCCGACCACGAGGGCACGGTAGACCTCGGCGTCGGCGTCGAGGGTGGCCGCGACGCCAGTGACCACGGGCGGGAGTGATGGCGGCAGGGCACGAGCCAGGCCGTCCCCGACGGCGGCCGCGACCCGGGTGTCCTCCGAGCGGACCCGGCCGGGGGACGGGAGCTGGACCCGGCCGGGCGTCGGGCCGGGTCGGGAAGCAGGCGACGGGGGACGGGGGAGCCGCCCGGGGAGCTCGACGTCTGGGAGCTCGACGTCTGCGACGAGGACGGCCTCCTCGAACAGTGGTGCCGAAGCCACGAGCGACCCCGTCGGGTCGACGACGAGCGATCCCCCGTCGAAGACCAGCTCGTCCTGGCCGCCGACCTGGTTGGCATAGGCGACGACGCACCCGGTCGCCACCGCCCGTCGGCGCACCACCTCGAGCCGCTCGCCCTGGCGACCGATCGAGTAGGGCGAGGCGTTGAGACTGAGGACGAGCCGCGCCCCTGCCTCCGCCTGGGCGTGGACCGGGCCCCCGTCCAACCAGATGTCCTCGCAGACGCTCAACGCGGTGGGGACGCCGGTGACCTCGACGAGCTCGGGCGGACCCTCGCCCGGCACGAACCACCGTTGCTCGTCGAAGACGCCGTAGTTGGGGAGGAGGCGTTTGGCGTAGGAGGCCACCACCGAACCGTCGCGGCAGAGGGTCGCGGCATTGACGAGCCGGCCGTCGGGACGCCGGGCGACATGGCCCACCACGGCGGCGCACGACCCGCTCCGAGCAGCGACGTGCTCGAGCGCGGCCAGGTTGTCCGCCACGAAGGCGGGTCGTTCGAGCAGGTCCTCGGGGGGATAACCGGTGACGGCCAGCTCGGGGAAGACCGCCACCTCGGCTCCGGCCGACTCGGCGGACGACAGGGCGTCGAGCACCCGGGCGGCGTTGCCCCAGAGGTCCCCGACCACGGTGTCGATCTGGCAGATGGCCAGCCGCAGTCGGGCCATCGGCACAGCGTAGTGGGCTCGTCGAGCCCTCTTCGGCTCCCGGGGGTCCCACCACCGTGGGCCGGCCCGTCTCGACCATCCTCGGAGCGGGCCGGGGAGTGGGCCGGCCCTCCGGTGGGCACCTGGTCCCCAAGAGGGGTACCGTGACCGGTGCCAGAAGGCGTCGGACCTGCCGTTCATCGTGTGTTCACACGGGCGAAACAGCGGCGAAACGGCCTTCTGGCAGGGTGGTCGTCGGACGTCTTGGCCTGGACGGCCGGAGCGGCGTGCCGAAGGGCACGGAACCGCCAACCGGAACGGCTCGCCGGGCGCGGACGGCACCACCGAAGACCCGGCAGGCCAAGCCCCGCAGCGACAAGGAGTGCGAGTGCCGTACCAAGCGGAATACATCTGGATCGACGGGACGGAGCCTTCCCCGCTCCTCCGGAGCAAGACGAAGGTCATCGCCGACGGCAAGGAGCCGGGCATCTGGGGGTTCGACGGCTCGAGCACCAACCAGGCCACCGGCAACGACTCGGACTGCGTGCTGCGTCCGGTGTTCACCTGCCCGGACCCGCTCCGGGGTCCCAACGACAAATTGGTGATGTGCGAGGTGCTCCTCACCGACTTCACCCCGCACCCGACCAACACCCGGGCGGCCTGTGTGGAGATGGCCGAGCGCTACGCCGCCGACGAGCCGCTGTTCGGCATCGAGCAGGAGTACACGTTCTTCAAGGACGGACGCCCCCTCGGCTGGCCTGAGATGGGCTTCCCGGCTCCCCAGGGGCCCTACTACTGCGGCGTCGGCGGCGACAAGATGCCCGGCCGGGAGATCGTCGAGCGGCACACTGCTGCGTGCATCCGGGCGGGGCTGGCCATCGAAGGCACCAACGCCGAGGTCATGATGGGCCAGTGGGAGTTCCAGGTCGGCGTCCTGCCGCCACCGCTCATCGGCGACCAGCTGTGGGTGGCCCGCTGGCTGCTCTTCCGGATCGCCGAGGACTTCGGGGTCTACGCCACGCTCGAGCCGAAGCCGATCCTCGGTGACTGGAACGGTGCCGGTGCCCACACCAACTTCTCCACCAAGGCCATGCGCGAGGAGGGTGGTTGGGACGCCATCATCGCCGGCTGCGAGGCGCTGGGCAAGCGGGTCGAAGAGCACGTCTCGAACTACGGCGTGGGGATCGAGAGCCGCCTGACCGGCGCCCACGAGACCGCCCACTACTCGCAGTTCAGCTACGGGACGTCCGACCGGGGCGCGTCGATCCGCATCCCGTGGGGCGTGGCCAAGGAGAAGAAGGGCTGGATCGAGGACCGACGGCCCAACGCCAACATGGACCCCTACGTGGTCAGCCGCCTCCTCGTCGAGACGGTGTGCGGCGACGCCGCGTCCCGCTGAACCGGAGCGCACACCGGCTCGGTGGGCCGTGCGCGACGAGGTGACGCGCCGCGACGCGCCACGGCTGCAGGCGACGGACAGCGTGGTGTGGCGTGGCGCCGGGCCCCAACCGTCACCGGTCACGAGCCGGGTCCCCTCGGGCCCGGCTCGTGACCGCTGCGGTGCGTATAGCGCCCTCGACCCCCTGCGCTTGGAGGGCCGGTCGCCGTCCAATGGCCCGGACGGACCGGCGTCTCCACCCATCTAGACCGGAGCCACCACCATGCAGAACCAGCAGGAGTACGTCCTCCGCACCGTCGAGGAGCGTGGGATCCGCTTCGTGCAGCTGTGGTTCACCGACGTGCTGGGCACGCCCAAAGCCTTCAGCATCACGCCAGCCGAGCTCGAGAACGCCCTGCGCGAGGGGATGACCTTCGACGGCTCGGCCATCGACGGCTTCAGCCGGGTGCAGGAGTCCGACGTGCTGGCCCGTCCGGACCCCACGACGTTCCACATCCTGCCCTGGCACGGCCACGGCGGGACCAACCCCGACAACCGGGCTCCGGTCGCCCGGGTGGTCTGCGACATCGTGAACCTCGACGGCACGCCGTTCGGAGGATGTCCGCGTCACGTGCTCCGACGAGCCCTGGACCGGGCCAGAGCTGCCGGCTTTTCCTTCTACGCCGCCCCCGAGATCGAGTACTTCTACTTCGACGGGACGAGCACGGGGGGCGACCAGGTACCACGAGCCCTCGACTCGGGCTCCTACTTCGAGCTCACGGCCGCCGACCCGGCCAGCGAGCTTCGCCAGCGCACGGTGCTGACGCTCGAGGAGATGGGCATCCCCGTCGAGCACGCGCAGCACGAGGACGCGCCGAGCCAGCACGAGATCGACCTGCGCTACACCGACGCGCTGACAATGGCCGACACCGTCATGACCGTCCGGCAAGTCGTCAAGGAGCTCGCCCGTCAGGTCGGGGTCCACGCCAGCTTCATGCCCAAGCCCCTCGAGGGGGTGCAGGGATCGGGCATGCACACCCACCTCTCGCTGTTCCGTGAAGGCGCCAATGCCTTTGCCGGTCCCGAGCGACCCTCCGGGCTCTCCGAGACGGGGGAGCAGTTCGTGGCCGGGCTCCTTCGCCATGCCGCCGAGCTCACCGCCGTGACCAACCAGTGGGTCAACTCCTACAAGCGCCTGGTCGCCGGCTACGAGGCACCGGTGCACGTCTCGTGGGCCCGCAACAACCGGTCGGCACTGGTGCGCGTCCCGGTCATCAAGCCGCACCGGGGCGAGTCGGCTCGTGTCGAGTACCGAGCCCCCGACAGCGCCTGCAATCCCTACCTGGCGTTCGCCGTCGTGCTGGCCGCCGGTCTCGCCGGCATCACCGGAGGCTACGAGCTCCCGCCCGAGGCCGAGTGGAACCTCTTCGACGCCAGCCCGTCCGAGCTGGCCGCCACCGGCATCCGGCCCCTCCCCGGCAGCCTCCACGAGGCCCTGGCGGAGATGGAGTCGTCTCCGCTCGTCGCCGAGGCGCTCGGCGAGCACGTCTTCGAGTGGTTCCTGCGCAACAAACGCGAGGAGTGGAGCGCGTACAAGGCCCACGTGAGCCACTTCGAGCTCACCCGCTACCTCCCGTCCCTCTAGGACTGCCGTCCCACCCGAGGAGACAGGGTCACTCACCGCCATGGAGCCGATCCTGTGCTATCCCGATCCGCCTCCGACGGCGCTGACCGAGGCGCTCCAGCGCGCCGGCCTGGCGTGGCGGAGCGTGGCGGGCATCGAGGCCGCTGGGCCAGCGGGTGGGTGGGCCGGAGCGGTGGTGGCCATCGGAAGGGACCCTGACCGTGCCTTCGCGTTCTGCCGACACCTCCGCTCCCGCGACGTCCACCGCGCCCCGCTCCTCCTCGTAGTGCCGGCTGCCCACCTCGGCGAGCTCGAGACGCGCGCGGAGCTCTTCGACGACCTCTGTGTCGAACCGGTCCGCACGGAGGAGCTCGCCCTCCGGATCGTCCTCCTCCTGCACCGCCACGGGACAGAGGTCCACCGCGACCTGGTGACCCACGGTCCGCTGGTCCTCGACCTCGAGACCTACCAGGCGGCCGTCGACGGGCGGTCCCTCGACCTCACCTACATGGAGTACGAGCTCCTGCGGTTCCTCGCCTCTCGCCCCGGCAAGGTCTTCACCCGCGAGACACTCCTCAGCCGGGTCTGGGGGTACGAGTACTACGGCGGGGCCCGCACCGTCGACGTCCACGTTCGTCGGCTCCGGGCGAAGCTCGGCGAGGAGCACGCCCACCTCATCCAGACCGTCCGGTCCGTCGGCTACCGCTTCGGCCAGACCCCGTGGTCACCCTGAGCAGCATCGGGGCGCAGGGACGCTCCCCCGGTCACGCTCCTTGCCGGTCCGTCCGGTACGCCCACACCTCGACCTCGACCCGGGCGCCAAGGGGCAGGGCGGCCACCCCCACCATCGAGCGGGCCGGTCGGTGGTCACCGAAGAAGGCGGCGTACGCCCGGTCGACGGCCGTGAAGTCGTCCATGTCGACCAGGAAGACCGTGGTCTTCACCACGTCCCCAAGTCCTGCCCCGTGCCCGGCGAGCAGTCGGCGGGCACCCTCGAGGGCCTGGGTGACCTGCGCCGCGGCACCCTCGACCAACCGGGGGCCCGTGTCACCCCCGATGGCGTGGGGGGCAAAGCCCAGCTGACCCGAGCAGATGAGCCACGGGCCCGCCTCCACCACAGGACGGTAGGCCCCGATCGGTGCGCTCACCGGTTGGGGACCTGCTGGTGGCGCGAGTCGGAGACGTTGCCCATCGTCCGGGAGTGGTCCATGGTCCGGGGAGCTTACGTGCCCCCGAGCCGCACAGACCGAGTGGGCCAGGCCGGCGGCAGACCGTCGGCCAACCAGCAAGCGGCGGCGGTGGCGGCGAAGACCGCGTCCGAGGCGTTCACCGGGTCCCCCGCGCCCCGCTCGGACACCACCACCGTGACCTCGGGCATGGCCCGTGCCGGCACGATGCCGAACGAGCGCACCGTGAGGTCGCGCACCACGCCAGCCTCGTCGACAGCCACACCCTCCGACCGGACCCAGCCGAGGGCCTGGTGGACGGCCCCGACGGCGTACGAGCGAAGGACCACCTCGTCGAGGGCGGGGCCACCGTCTACCTCGACGTCGAAGGACCCGTCGGCCCGGGCCATCACGACGGCCCGACCTCCTTCAGGCGCCTCCACGGCCACCGGAAGGTCGAACACCGGTGCACCGGTCGTTCGGCCGGTCCGGGCGCACCGGTCGAGCACAGCCGCCTCGGCCCACACGGCAGCACGCAGCGACAGAGCCAGCGGGGGACCGGTGACCGGCACCGCTTCCAGGGCCAGGCCGGGGGCGACCGCCGCCACGGCGGCGACCAGGTCGGCCCATGCCTCCTCGGACCACCCGCCCTCTGCCGGTGCGGCCACCCGCAGGACGCCGGTGCCATCGGCACGTGCCGCTCCGGCGACGGGCGGCCGCTTGGGTCCGAGCCGCACCACGTCTTCGCGCGACCACACGACCCGAACTGCCGAGCCGCTCCGGGCGCACAGCTCCTGGGCGGCTGCCTCGGCAGCCCCGGCCGTCTTGCCGCCGAACGCCCCGCCGTTGGCCCGCGACGAACACGGCT
>JAJZBK010000016.1 GCA_021798955.1 Actinomycetes bacterium | reverse complement strand
CCCGATGCCCGCAAGGTGCACCAGCGCGTCACGCCCGAAGCGGGAGGCGTGGCCATGTTCCTGGCCCTGCTCGTGGCGGTGTGCTTCGCGGCGTTCGTGCCGTCCTTGCGCGGCCTCTTCGCGGGGTCGTCCGAACCGCTCGGGCTGGTCCTCGGGGCCGCCGCCGTGTTCATCGTCGGGGTCATCGACGACCTGCGCAACATGTCGGCACCGGCCAAGATGGCCGGCCAGGTGCTGGCGGCCAGCATCCTCTACTTCCTCGGGGTGACCTGGTTCCAGTTCAAGGTCCCCCTCGCCGGGTTCGTGGTCCTCTCGACCGACGTCACCCCGTTGCTCACGGCGGTGTGGGTCATCGCCATCACCAACGCCGTGAACCTCATCGACGGGCTCGACGGCCTGGCTGCCGGCGTGGTGGCCATCGCCTCGGGGGCGCTCGCCGTCTACGGCTTCCACCTCCAGGCGCTGGGCAACCTCCCCACCGACGACATCGGGCCGTTCGTGGCCGTGGTCACCTGTGGGATCTGCCTGGGCTTCCTGCCCCACAACTTCCACCCTGCCCGGATCTTCATGGGCGACGGCGGCGCGTTGCTCCTCGGCCTCCTGATGGCAGCGGGGACCATGCTCATCGGGGGGCGCTCGGCAGGGACGTTCCAGAGTGGTCAGACGTACTTCTTCTTCGCACCCCTCTTCATCCCGTTCTTCATCCTCGGGGTCCCGCTCTTCGACATGGCGTTCGCCTTCGTCCGCCGCACCGCCACCCGGAGGGGGTTCGCGACGCCCGACAAGAACCACCTCCACCACCGCTTGCTCCGGCTCGGTCACGGCCACCGGCGCAGTGTGCTGATCCTGTGGGCGTGGACCGCACTGCTGTCGGGCTTCATCCTCTTCCCGCTCTACGTGTCGAGCGTCAACGCCTTCATCCCCTTCGGCGCCCTCGCCCTCGGGGTGCTCCTCTACACGTTGTTCCACCCCTCCCTGCGGCGTCAGGACGAGGACCCCGACGACGCCGCCGGCCTCGGTCCACCGGGCGACGCCGGCGGCGGCCCGGCAGAGGACCCCGGTCCATCCGGGGTGCATCCGCTCGTGCCGATCGGCGGCGCCGGAGCCCCGGAGCTGCGGAGCTCCGAGCCCGGGCACCCCGACGACCTGGGCCGAAGCAGCGGGGGATCGGTGGGCTCGCCCGCTTTTGGCGCTGAGCGCTCGGAGATGCGAAGATGACGGCGTGCTCGACCGACGTGGCCCCATCGGGGAGGCTGACCTCCCGACGCGTGCCGCGTCGAGCGGCCGATGCCGACGTCCTGCGTGAGCCCGGGATCCTTCGTGACGCACCACCCCTCAACATCGACCTACGCGGCCCGACGCGGCCGTGACCGGCACTCCGCCGGATGGGGCGCGCCCGTCCTCCGAGCCCGACCGGCAGCTCGGGGAGCCGCAGCCGTCGGACCGGCCCGGGGAGGGTGTGCCGTTGGCGGAGCCCGGGGTGGTCGACTTCCTGACGATGGGAACGGCCATCGTGCTGTGCCTGGTGCTGGGCGGGGGCATCGGCTACCTGCTCGACGACGTCGCTCACACCGCGCCGATCCTGACCTTCGTGGGCCTGGCGCTCGGTGTGGCCGCAGCGGTCTCCGTGACCGTGTCGCATGTTCGGCGGTTCCTCCGATGACCGGCACCCCGAGGCCCAGTGGCGCTGCCGCCTCGGCGACCGGGCTGTCCTAGGAGCCGGTCGTGTTCGCCCACTTCTCGCTGCCCGACATCCCCGCCGTGTCGCGTCGGACGATGACCGGCGCCCTCGTCCTCGGGGTCGCCGCCCTCGTCGCCTGCGTGTCCTTCGGCAAGCCCCTGGTTGGGGTCGGGGCTTGCATCGGCCTGGCCCTCGGCACCCTCAACTTCCGCATGGTCGGCGCGTCGGTGGTCAAGGTCTCCCGGCGCGAGGAAGAGAACAAGCGGCGCCCTCTGGCCATGAACACCATGGCTCGCCTGGGGGTCGTCTCGGTGGTGGCCCTGGCGCTCCTCTTCGTCGCCTTCGACCTCGGCTTCGGGGTGCTCGCCGGGCTCGCTGTCTTCCAGCTCACGTTGCTCGTCAACGTGGCGCGGTCGATGGCCCGGATGGGCCCGATGCCCGAGCCGGTCGGGAGTGACGTGATCGAGGCCACGGCGTCCGGCGCCGAGGCGACCGACGACGAAGCGAACGGAGGGAACTGAGCCATGGGGCTCGCCGACAGGGTGGCACTTCCACACGTCCTCCTGGCCAGTATCACGGTCGGGGACCACATCACCCGTACCGTGCTCGGGCTCAAGCTCGACATGGACCTCGTGTGGTCGACCGGGGTGGCGATGGTCATCACCATCGCCCTGGGCCTGGCGGTGCGACGTCGTGCCACGAGCGGTGTGCCCGGCAAGCTACAGGTCTTCTGGGAGGTGGTGGTCGACGCCACCCAGCGTCAAGTCGAGTCGTCGATCGGGCCGCGGGGCGCCCGCATCGTGCCCCTCGCCATCACGCTGTTCGTGTTCATCTTCGTGTGCAACTTGTTCGGCGTCGTCGGCCTCGGCGCCAAGTACGACCTGCTGCTGCCGCCTGCTGCCGACATCAACCTGCCGTTAGCCATGGCGCTCTTCGTGATCGTGCTCGTCCACGTGGCGTCGATCCGGACCCGAGGCATCGTCGGCTACCTCAAGCACTACGTCACCCAGCCGTTCCCCAAGTTCCTCTTCATCGGGAACATCTTCATCAACGTGGTCGAGGAGCTGGCCAAGCCCGTCACCCTCGCCCTTCGGCTCTTCGGCAACCTGCTCTCGGGCGGGCTCATGCTCGCCCTCCTCGCCTACCTGGTGGTCTGGAAGATCGGGCCGGTGCCGGTGGGCGGCATCCTCGCCGTGATCTTCAACCCCGTCTGGAAGCTCTTCGACATCCTGATCGGGGTCATCCAGGCGTTCATCTTCGCCCTCCTCGCCATCCTCTACTTCGACGTGGCCATGAGCGACGCCCACTGAGCGACGCCCGGACCCACGACGACCTTCGTCAACGACCTTCGATCGCAGTAGCGAGCACAACCCAAAAGGAGAAGTACTAATGGCAGCAACTACCGGAATGGCCGAAGCCGTCAAGCTTGCCGGCGCCATGGTCGGCGGTGGTCTCGCCCTCGGTGGCGGTGCCGTCGGTGCCGCCGTCGGTGACGGCCTCGCCGGGAGCCAGACCATCGCCGGCGTGGCCCGCCAGCCCGAGGCCCAGAGTCGTCTGTTCACGATCATGTTCCTCACCGTCGGTCTCGTCGAGGCCATGTACTTCATCAACCTGGCCTTCACCGCGCTCTTCGTGTTCTCGCTGTACAAGAAGTAGCCACGTGAAAACCTCCGAGCGATCGGCGCCGGCGCCCACTGGCGCCGACGGCCCTGGTGGGCGCGCCGTGCCCGGTGACCGCCGACGCCGCAGCTAGCAAGGGTGAACCAGATGCCTCTCGCCACCAGCAACTTCCTCGTCCCCAACGGGACGCTCATCGTCGAGCTCATCGCCTTCCTGATCGTGCTCGCCGTGCTCGGCAAGTACGTGCTCCCGCCGCTCAACAAGGCCATGACCGCGCGCCAGGAGCAGATCCGCTCCGAGCTCGAGGCGGCCGACCGGGCCAAGGCGGATGCCGACGCGGCAGACGCCGAGCGCCGCCAGGTGCTGGAGGAGGCTCGCCACCAGGCACGTGAGATCGTGGCCACTGCCAACGCCACTGCCGAGCAGATGACCGTCGCCGCCCAGGCCCGGGCCCAGGCCGAGCACGATCGCATCGTGCAGGCGGCCGACGCCGAGGTGGCCGTGGCCAAGCAGGCAGCGGTGGAGGAGCTCTCCGCCCGCGTCGGGCAGCTCGTGCTGGCTGCCGCCGAGCGGGTCGTGGGCCGCGAGATCCGGGCCGAGGACCACCGCGACCTCATCGAGGCGGCCATCGCCGCCGTCCGGGCCGAGTCGGGTTCGGCCGAGGACCGCGCCGCGGCCACGGGGGCCCGCCGGTGATCCCAGCCCTCCAGGGGTACCTGGCCGCCATCGGCGAGTCGCTCGCCGACTCCGGCACCCTGGCGGAAGCCGGGGCCGAGCTCGGCGCGGTCGCCGACCTCGTCGAGCGCAACGCGGAGCTCCTCCTCGTCCTGGTCGACGCCTCGATCCCTCTGCCGCCCCGGCGCGCCGTGCTCGCCGACCTGCTCGAGGGCCGGGTCCGCTCCGAGGTGCGCCGTCTCGTCGACCGGGCGGTCGCCGTGGTGCCGGCGTCCGAGGTCATCGTGTCCTTCCGGTGGATGGCCGACCAGCTCGTGCTGGCGGCGTCCCGACCATCCGGCGCCCACGAGCCGGACGACGAGCCGGTGCTCGGCAAGCTCGCTGCCCGCAACCGGGTCACGGGGTACGCGGCGGCGGTCTTCGAGGACGTCTCGGTCGGCGACCTCGAGGAGATCGAGGACCAGTTGTTCCGCTTCGCCCGTGTGGTGGAGGCGAACCGGCCGTTGCGGGTCGCCCTGGGCGACCGCGACCTGCCCGTCGCCGTCCGTCAGGCGCTGGTCACCGACCTCCTCGGGGGCCAGGCCATCCCGGCGACGGTGCGCCTCGCCCGGTACGCCACCCGGGGCGGCAGCGCCCGCGACTTCGTCTCGCTGCTCGACGCGCTCGTCGAGTCCGCCGCCACCAGTCGCGGCTGGCGGGTCGCTCGCATCCGGGCAGCTGCGGTGGTCGACGACCACCAGCAGGGCGAGCTGGCCGAGTCGCTCGCACGACTGACCGGCGGGCCGGTCGAGCTCCACGTGACCATCGAGCCGGCCCTCCTCGGCGGGGCGGTCGTCGAGATCGGCGACCTCCTCGTCGACGGGAGCGCCCGTCATCGCCTCGACCAGTTGCGGGAGCACGTCCTCGTCACCGGGGCCGCCGCCTCCCTGTTCCACGAAGCCCCACCCGCCGAGAACGGACACCCCGAAGGAAGGGAAGACGCCTGATGGCTGAGCTGACCATCAACGCCGACGAGATCGCCGATGCCCTCCGGCGTCACGTCGAGGAGTACACACCGGAGGTCGGGACCGAACAGGTCGGCCGGATCGTCGAGGTCGGCGACGGGATCGCCCGGGTCACCGGGCTGCCCGGGTGCGCCGTCAACGAGATCCTCGAGTTCGAGGACGGCACGGTCGGCCTCGCCCTCAACCTCGACGAGGAGACCATCGGTGCCGTCATCCTCGGCGAGGGCACGAAGCTCGAAGAGGAGCAGCTCGTCAAGGCCACCGGGACGATCCTCTCGGTGCCGGTGGGCGACGGACTGCTCGGACGGGTGGTCAACGCCCTGGGCGAGCCCATCGACGGCAAGGGGCCGATCGCCTCGACCGAGCCGCGCCGGATGGAGATCCAGGCGCCGGGCATCGTGGACCGCCAGCCGGTGAGCGAGCCGCTGCAGACCGGCATCAAGGCCATCGACGCCATGACGCCCATCGGGCGTGGCCAGCGGGAGCTCATCATCGGGGACCGCAAGACGGGCAAGACCACCGTTGCCGTGGACACCATCCTCAACCAGCGTGGCCAGGGCGTGAAGTGCATCTACGTCGCCATCGGCCTGAAGGGCTCGTCGGTGTCCCAGACGGTGGAGACGCTGCGGGCACATGGCGCGCTCGACTACACGGTGGTAGTGCTGGCGGCGGCCTCTGATCCCGCACCGTTCAAGTACCTCGCTCCCTATGCCGGTTGTGCCATGGGCCAGCACTGGATGGAGAACGGCGAGCACGCCCTGATCGTCTACGACGACCTCTCCAAGCAGGCCGAGGCCTACCGGCAGCTGTCTCTCCTGTTGCGACGGCCACCGGGTCGCGAGGCCTACCCTGGCGACGTCTTCTACCTGCACAGCCGTCTGCTCGAGCGGGCCGCCAAGCTGTCGGACGAGCGCGGCGGCGGGTCGCTGACCGCTCTGCCGATCATCGAGACGAAGGCGGGCGACGTGTCCGCCTACATCCCCACCAACGTCATCTCGATCACCGACGGCCAGGTCTTCTTGGAGAGCGAGCTCTTCTATGCGGGCATCCGTCCGGCCATCAACGTCGGCATCTCGGTCAGCCGAGTGGGTAGCGCCGCGCAGATCAAGGCGATGAAGGCCGTGGCCGGCACGTTGAAGCTCGACCTCGCCCAGTTCCGCGAGCTCGAGGCGTTCGCCACCTTCGGTTCCGAGCTCGACAAGGTGTCCCAGGCCCAGCTCGACCGGGGCTACCGCCTCACCGAGCTGCTCAAGCAGGGGCTCAACGCGCCGGTGCCCGTCGAGGAGCAGGTCCTGGTGATCTACGCCGGGTCGCGCGGCTTCGTCGACGACGTGCCCATCTCCGAGGTCCAGCGCTACGAGTCCGAGGTGCGGAGCTACTTCCGGGCCAACCACGCCGACCTGCTCGAGACCATCCGCACCACCGGCGCTCTTCCCGATACCGACGCCTTCGACAAGGCCCTCAAGGCCTTCGGGCAGTCGTTCGACACCGGCACGGACGGCTGACCTATGGCTGGCGGCCAGGAGCGCATCCTCCGGCGACGTATCCGGAGCGTGCAGTCGACGAAGAAGATCACGAGGGCGATGGAGCTGATCGCCGCCTCCCAGATCGTCCGCGCCCAAGCGCGCATCGCCGCAGCGAGGCCGTACCAGGCGAGCATGGCTCGCTTGGTGCTCGAGGCGGCCGCCGGTGACCCGGTGGCCGCCGGGCGCCTGCTCGGTGCTCCGGAGCGGGTGGAGCGGGTGGCCGTGCTCTCGATCGTCGCCGATCGCGGCCTGTGCGGCGGGTACAACGCCTTCGTCCTGCGAGCCACCGAGCGGCTGTTGGCAGATGGGCGAGCCCAAGGTGTCGAGCACCGCCTCTTCACGGTGGGCAAGAAGGCCCAGGGCTACTTCCGCTTCCGTCGCCAGCCGGTCGAGCGCTCGTTCACCGGGATGAGCGAGCGGCCGAACTTCACCGACGCCCGCGAGGTCGCCGCCGCCGTGCTCGGACCGTTCGTCGAGGGCGAGGTCGACCAGGTCCTGTTGGTGTCGACCCGGTTCCTGTCGGCCGGTTCACAACGGGTCGAGGTCCGCCAGCTCCTCCCGCTCGAGGACCCCCGCCGCCCTGATGGTGACGCCGCTCCGGTCGACGACGCCGAGGCGCCCGCCCGGCTCGGCTACACCGAGTTCGAGCCGGACGCCGCCGTGCTCCTCGAGACGCTCGCCCCCCGGGCCGCCGAGACGGCCATCTTCGGGGCGCTCCTGGAGGCGTCGGCCTCCGAGCTCACGGCCCGGCAGCGCGCCATGGCGGCAGCCACGGACAACGCCGAGGAGCTGATCAAGAAGTACTCGCGCATCATGAACCGGGCTCGTCAGGACGCCATCACCACCGAGATCATGGAGATCGTCGGCGGCGCCGAGGCGTTGCGGGCCGGCGCAGCGGGCGACGAGAGCGGGCTGGTGATCGAGGTAGGTAGCTGACGTGACGACCGCGCACGGCACGCCCACTGCACCGCTGGCCCACCCCGAACCGGTCGGAGCGGAGCTCGACTCCGTCCGGGGACCACACCACACCGAGGGACCACACCACACCGAGGGAGCAGCACACTCATGACCACGACCGCCCCAGCGCCCATCGCCGCCAGCGACGACGCCCGCCCCAACGGCCGGGTGGTGGCCATCGCCGGGCCCGTCATCGACGTCGAGTTCCCGCCCCACGCCCTTCCCGAGATCAACATGGCCGTCGAGGTCGACGTCGAGCTCGAGGGGACGAAAGAGGTCGTCACCGCCGAGGTGGCCCAGCAGATCGGCGACGGTCGGGTCCGGTGCGTGTGCCTCCGGCCCACCGACGGCATGACGCGGGGAGCGGCGGTGCGCAACCTGGGCCACGGGCTGACCGTCCCGGTGGGTGACGCCGTGCTCGGGCACGTCTTCAACGTGCTGGGCAAGCCGCTCGACACCGACTCGATCGGGGACGTGGAGGACCGCTGGGAGATCCACCGGCCCGCTCCGGCCTTCGACACCCTCGAGCCTCGTGCCGTCATGTTCGAGACGGGCATCAAGGTGATCGACCTCCTCGAGCCCTACGTGCAGGGCGGCAAGATCGGCCTGTTCGGAGGGGCCGGCGTGGGCAAGACGGTCCTCATCCAAGAGATGATCAACCGGGTGGCCACCAACCACGGTGGTGTGTCGGTCTTTGCCGGGGTGGGGGAGCGGACCCGCGAGGGGACCGACCTCTGGCTCGAGATGCAGGAGTCGGGCGTCATCGAGAAGGCCGCCCTTGTCTACGGGCAGATGGACGAGCCCCCCGGCGTCCGGCTGCGGGTGGCGCTCGCCGCCCTGACCATGGCGGAGTACTTCCGGGACGTGAAGAACCAGGACGTCCTCCTCTTCGTCGACAACATCTTCCGGTTCGTCCAGGCTGGCTCGGAGGTGTCGACCCTGCTCGGCCGGATGCCCTCGGCCGTCGGCTACCAGCCGACCCTGGCCGACGAGATGGGCGAGCTGCAGGAGCGCATCACGTCCACGCGGGGGCGTTCGATCACGTCGCTCCAGGCCGTCTACGTGCCGGCCGACGACTACACCGACCCGGCGCCGTTCACCACCTTCACCCACCTCGACGCCACGACTGAGCTCAGCCGCGACATTGCCTCTCTCGGCATCTACCCGGCCGTCGACCCCCTCTCCTCGACGTCGAACATCCTCGCTCCCGAAGTAGTCGGGGAGCGCCACTACAACGTGGCGAGGCGGGTCCAGGGTGTGCTCCAGCGCTACAAGGAGCTGCAGGACATCATCGCCATCCTCGGGCTCGACGAGCTCTCCGAGGAGGACCGGGTGACCGTGGCCCGAGCCCGGAAGATCCAGCGGTTCCTCTCCCAGCCCTTCAACGTGGGCGAGGTCTTCACCGGCCTGAAGGGTGTGACGGTCCCGGTCGAGGAGACCGTGGAGTCGTTCGAGGCGCTCGTCGACGGCGAGCTCGACGACGTGCCCGAGCAGGCGTTCCTGAACGTGGGTGGCGCCGAGTCGGTCCTGGCCAAGGCCCACGCCCTGGCCAACGAGTGACCGGACGGACGACGAAGAGGACGGACAGGGCCCATGGCTGAGGAGAACGAGTTCGCCGTCTCGGTAGTGACCCCCGAGCGCATCCTGCTCGAGGGCGCTGCCGCCGAGGTCGTGCTGCGCACAGCCGAGGGGGACAGCACCTACCTGGCCGGCCACAGCGACCTGGTCGGTGCCGTGGAGCCGGGCGTGCTCCGGGTGTCCGGTAGCAGCCTCGACGGCGGCGAGCTGCGCATCGCCCTCCACGGGGGCTTCGTGCAGGTCGAGTCGTCTCCCCCGGTACCCCCTGTGGTCGAGGGGGAGGAGGCGGCTCTCTTGAGCCGAGGGCGCGTCACCGTGCTGGCCGGGGTGGCCGAGCTTGCCTCGGAGATCGACGTCGATCGCGCCCGCGCCGCCCTCGAGCGGGCGGAAGCACGCACGACCGGTCTGGAGAGCGAGCGTCGCGGAGCTGCCGGAGAGGCCGAGGAGCCCGCCGGTAGCGAGCTCGCTGAGGCTCGTGCCGCCCTCCGACGTGCTCAGGTCCGGCTCGAAGCGGCCGGTACCGCAGACCACGCCTGAGCGGCCGCCTCCGGGGTCCTCGAGGACCCGTCGGCGGGTCAGCGGAAGGCGATCGAGCTGTACTCGGAGAGCTTGTGCAGCCGGTGGTGGGCGTCGACGAGGCGCACCGTGCCAGAGCGCGACCGCATGACCAGTGACTGCGTGGTGGCGCCGAACTCGTCGTAGCGGACGCCGTGGAGGAGCTCGCCGTCGGTGATGCCGGTGGCGGCGAAGAAGCAGTTCTCTCCGGCGACGAGGTCGTCGGTGGTCAAGATGGCGTCGAGGTCGTAGCCGGCGTCGAGTGCAGCCGTGCGCTCGGTGTCGTCGCGAGGCCACAGCCGACCTTGGATCTCTCCCCCCATGCTCTTCAACGCCGCCGCGGCGATGACCCCTTCGGGGGTCCCACCCACCCCGAAGAGGATGTCGACCCCCGAGTCGGGCCACGCGGTGGCGATGGCACCGGCCACGTCACCATCCGTGATCAACCGGATGCGCGCTCCGGTGTCGCGCACCTCGGCGATGAGCTCGGCGTGGCGGGGGCGGTCGAGGATGACCGCCGTCACGTCGCGCACCGAAGTCCCCTTGGCCTTGGCCACGGCCTCGAGGTTGTCAGCGACGGACCGGGTGATGTCGATCGAGCCGGCCGCCCTGGGGCCGACAGCCAGCTTCTCCATGTAGACGCACGGGCCCGGGTCGAACATGGTGCCCCGCTCGGACATGGCGATCACCGACAGGGCACCGCCGCGTCCGAGTGCCGTGGGTGTCGTGCCGTCGATGGGGTCGACGGCGATGTCGCACTCGGGCGGGGCGCCGTCCCCGATGCGCTCCCCGTTGAACAGCATCGGCGCGTGATCCTTCTCGCCCTCGCCGATGACGACGATGCCGTCCATGGACACCGAGGAGAGGACGATGCGCATGGCCTCGACGGCCGCGCCGTCAGCGCCCTCCTTGTCTCCCCGGCCCATCCACCGCGACGCGGCGAGGGCCGCTGCCTCGGTGACCCGGACGAGCTCCATGGCGAGGTTTCGGTCCGGGGCGCTCTTGGTTCCGCTCACGTCCGAGACGATACCGTGCGCGGTCCGCTTCGCCGGGAGACGTTCGCCCTCCGTGGCGGAACGTCCACTCGGCCGGCAGTTCTGGCCGAAGGAGGCAGGCTCGTAGATGGCGGGCCGCGGTGCCGGCATCGGCAATACTGGCCCTCGTGGACCGCTTCGTCGTCACCCCCAACGGGCCCCTTGCCGGCTCGGTGCGGGCCGGCGGGGCGAAGAACTCGGTCCTCAAGCTCATGGCCGCCTGCCTGTTGGCCGAGGGGCGCCATGTCCTCACCAACGTGCCGCGTATCACCGACGTCGACACGATGGCCGACGTGCTCCGGGCCATGGGCGTGACCGTCGAGCGGGGCGCCGACGACGAGCTGATCGTCGACGTCCCCGCCACGGTGGTGCCCGAGGCCCCGCTGGCGCTCGTCGAGCGCATCCGGGCGTCGGTCGTCGTCCTCGGCCCCCTGCTGGCGCGCACCGGCCAGGCGAGGGTCGGCCTGCCCGGCGGCGACGACTTCGGACCGCGGCCGATCGATATGCACCTCGCCGCCCTGTCGGCCCTCGGAGCGACGTTCAAGACGTCCGAGGAAGCGGTCGAGGGCGTGGTGACCTCGGTCGACGGTGGTCGTTCCCGCCTGATGGGAACCACGGTCGTCCTCGACTACCCCAGCCACACCGGCACCGACAACGTGCTGATGGCCGCGGCGCTGGCCAAAGGCGTGACCGTCATCGAGAACGCGGCACGTGAGCCCGAGGTCTGCGACCTCGTCGCCTTCCTGCAGTCGATGGGGGCGAAGATCACGGGCGCCGGCACGTCGCGGCTCGTCGTCGAAGGGGTCGAGACGCTCACCCCGGCGACCCACCGGGTGATCACCGATCGGTTGGTGGTGGCCACGTTCCTGGTAGCGGCCGGGTTGACCGGCGGCGACGTCCTCGTCGAGGACGGCAGGCCCGAGCACATGGAGGTCCTCCTTCGCAAGCTGTCGTGCGCCGGCATCCAGGTGTCGTCAGGGCCCGACGGCCTGCGCGCCCGGCGAGACCCTTCCGAGCAGCTCAGAGCCGTCGACGTCGCCACGTTGCCCTTCCCCGGCTTCGCCACCGATTACAAGCCGCTGATCGTCACGTTGCTGACCGTCGCCGACGGCGTCGGGATCGTCACCGAGAACCTCTTCTTCGGGCGGTTCCGGTACGTCGACGAGCTTCGTCGGATGGGCGCGGACATCCGCACCGAGGGCCACCACGCCGTCGTCCGAGGGGTCGAGCGGCTGTCGGGTGCGACTGTCCGGGCTGTCGACGTCCGGGCCGGGGCGGCCATGGTGCTGGCCGGGCTGGTGGCCGACGGCGAGACGATCGTGACCGACGCCTACCACGTCGACCGAGGCTACGAGGACTTCGACGGCCGCCTGACGGCGCTGGGCGCCAAGGTGCTGCGGGACTGACGGAGCACCCAGCCGGTGAGCTGGCCCCGTCAGCGAGTGCCTCCGCCTTGGGCCGGGACGGGTACGCTCGGCACCTCATGTGCGCCCGCCCGACACGCGACCCACAGGCCCTCTTCGCCGCCGCCGTCGGCGGCGACCGGGTGGCGCTCGCCCGGCTCCTCACCCTGGTCGAACGGGGTGGTGACCCCTCGAGGACCGTGGCGGCCCTGGCCTACCGTGGCGGGGGGGACGCCTACACCGTCGGGATCACCGGGGCACCGGGTGCCGGCAAGTCCACCCTCACTGACCGGCTCATCGGCGTCGCCCGCCGCCGGGGGCTCGGGCAGGGGCACTCCGGCGACGCCGGTGGGCATCCTGGCGACGCCGGTTCCGACGTCGCCGTGCTCGCCGTCGACCCGTCGTCGCCGTTCACCGGAGGTGCCATCCTCGGCGACCGGGTGCGCATGCAGGGGCACGCGCTCGACGAGCACGTCTTCATCCGCTCGATGGCTACCCGCGGCCACCTGGGTGGCCTGGCGGTTGCCGTCCCGGACGCGCTTCGAGTCCTCTCTGCTGTCGGTCTGCCCGTCGTCTTGGTCGAGACGGTCGGGGTGGGCCAGGTCGAGGTCGAGGTGGCCGGCGCCGCCGACACCACCGTCGTCGTCGTCAACCCCGGATGGGGTGACGCCGTCCAGGCCAACAAAGCCGGTCTCCTCGAGATCGCCGACTGCTTCGTGATCAACAAGGCCGACCGCCCGGGGGTGAAGGAGACGCGGCGCGACCTCGAGCTCATGCTCGACCTCACGACGCCCGGTGACTGGCGGGCCCCGGTGGTCGAGACGGTCGCCAACACCGGCGAGGGAACCGACGAACTGTGGGACGCCGTCGAACGCCACCGGTCCTACCTGGTCGCCTCGGGCCAGCTCGGGCAGCGCCGACGTGAGCGAGTCGAGCACGAGCTCGAACAGGTCCTCCTCGCCCGCCTGCGCGAGCGGGTCGGCGAGCTGCGGGCGGGGGCGTCTTTCGCCGACCTCGCCGACGAGCTGGTGGCCGGAGCGCTCGACCCCTACGAGGCGGCCGACCGGCTCCTCGACGCCGTCGCCCCGGCGACCGACTGACGCGTCCGGTGCAGGGGAGCCTGTGGGCTCCGTCCGGTAGCTTGCCATCGTGACCACCGACGCGAGCGATCCAGAGCTGGTCGCCAACGGCCCGGAGGGAGCGCCCGGGCTCGCCGTCGGCGACGTCCCGATCGCCCCGGACCTGACGGGGCCGACCGAGCCCCTCGTGCCCCTCGT
This sequence comes from Actinomycetes bacterium, assembly GCA_021798955.1. GTDB lineage: Bacteria > Actinomycetota > Acidimicrobiia > Acidimicrobiales > RAAP-2 > JAJZJT01. Next base: position 46,275 of record JAJZBK010000016.1, on the reverse strand, counting down.
ACCGTCTCCGCTGCCGGTCGCCGGCGGTCCGCTGCCGGACGCCTCCGAGGACCCTCGGTGGTACCAGCGAGCCGTGTTCTACGAGGTGTTCATCCGTGGGTTCTTCGACGGCAACGACGACGGCACCGGGGACTTGCCTGGTCTCATCGCCAAGCTCGACTACCTGCAGTGGCTGGGTGTCGACTGCCTCTGGCTGCTGCCCTTCTACCCCTCGCCGTTGCGTGACGGTGGCTATGACATCAGCGACTACTACTCGGTCCATCCCGAGTACGGCACGGTCGACGACCTCCGCAAGCTGCTCGACGAAGCCCACAGCCGTGGCATCCGGGTGATCGCCGACCTCGTGATCAACCACACGAGCGACCAGCACCCCTGGTTCCTCGAGTCCCGCCAGAGCCGGGACAACCCCAAGGCCGACTGGTACGTCTGGAACGACGACGACCAGCGCTGGCCGGAGGCACGAGTCGTGTTCGTCGACGTCGAGCGGTCCAACTGGGCCTACGACGCCCAGCGCGGCCAGTACTACTGGCACCGCTTCTACAGCCACCAGCCGGACCTCAACTACGACAACCCGGAGGTCGTCGAGGCCATGCTCGGCGTCGTCCGGTTCTGGCTCGACCTCGGCCTCGACGGGTTCCGCCTCGACGCGGTCCCCTTCCTCTACCAGCGGGACGGGACGACGGGGGAGAACCTCCCGGAGACCCACGCCTTCATCCGTCGGGTCCGCGCCGTGCTCGACGTCGAGTACCCGGGCCGGGTCCTGCTGGCCGAGGCCAACGGATGGCCGGCCGACGTTGCCGACTACTTCGGCGATGACGACGGCGACGAGTGCCACCTGTGCTTCCACTTCCCGCTCATGCCCCGGTTGTTCATGGCAGTCCGGCGCGAGCAGCGCTACCCGATCACCGAGATCCTCGCCCAGACCCCCGACATCCCAGACGGTGCCCAGTGGGCCATCTTTCTTCGCAACCACGACGAGCTGACCCTCGAGATGGTCTCGGACGAGGAGCGGGACTACCTCTTCAGGGAGTACGCCTCCGACCCTCGGATGAAGCGCCACATGGGGATCGGCCGCCGCCTGGCCCCGTTGCTCGACCGCGACCGGCGGCTGTCCGAGCTGCTCTGGTCGCTCCTCCTGTCACTGCCCGGCAGCCCCGTCCTCTACTACGGCGACGAGATCATGATGGGCGACAACGTCTACCTGGGTGACCGCGACTCGGTCCGCACCCCGATGCAGTGGACACCCGACCGCGACGCCGGGTTCTCCCGCGCCGACTTCGCCCAGCTCTATCTGCCGCCCCTCATGGACCCCGTGTACGGCTATACGGCAGTCAACGTGGAGGCCCAGCAGCGCAACCCCAGCTCGTTCCTCCACTGGGTTCGCAGGATGCTCGGCATCCGGCGCCAGTTCCCCGTCTTCGGTACTGGCGAGATCGACATCCTCGCCTGCTCGAACCCTGCCGTGCTCGCCTTTGTCCGGTTCGACGAGCGCTCCGAGAGCAACCCCATGCTCTGCCTGCACAACCTGAGCCGCTTTGCCCAGCCTGCCGAGCTCTTCCTGGGCCGGTGGGCGGGTCGTCAGCCGGTCGAGGTCCTCGGCAGGGTACCGTTTCCCCTCGTGGGCACGGATCCGTACCCGGTGACGATGGCCCCCCACGGGACCGAGTGGTTCGAGCTGGTCGAGCCCGCCGCCATGCTCCCGGGCGAGCCGGGCCTGGCCGAGGGAGCCGGCGGAGCCGAGGAGCCCTCGTGAACGTCGTCGGGAGTGGCGGGGACCTTCCGGCAGTGCTCGACGCAGGCGCCCTCGGCGAGCTCGTCGCCGCGTCGGTGGCGCACCGCCGGACGGCCGGTGGTGACGAGCCGGCGCCGGTCGCCGACGAAGACGTCGTGGTGCACGATGCCGAGGTCGTCCGGCCCGGCCGGCCCGGACTGGTCAGCGTGGTGGCGACGGTCGGGTCGGTCCGGTGCCACGTAGTCCTGGGGCTCCGGGCCCCGGGTGACGAGGTCCGCTTCCTCGCCGACGCCGACGATGCCCCGCTCGGCATCGTCGAAGACGATGCCGGGTTGGCGGTCGTCTTCGATGCCCTCGGCGACGCCGAGCTGGCCACCCTGCTCCTCGAAGCGGTCGCTGGCGACCAGGGCACCGTCGAGTGGGTCCACCGGATCGCCGAGACGCCCGACTCGGTCAGCCTGGCCTACGACGACCGGCTTGCCTTCACTGTCTTCCAGCAGCTGCCTCCCCCCGGAGCGCGCAACCCCGCCCTCGAGCTCTACCTGGGCCTCGACCGTGCCGGGTTCAACCAGCTGCTCGCCCCGGTGGCGTTGTGGCAGCGTGACGGTGCCGACCTCGGTGTCGTGCTGGAGTACCAGCCGGGCACGACGGCAGGGTGGGACCTCGCCTTGGCCTCGTTGCGCGACCTCGCCGAGTCGGGCGTGGCCCCCGAGGACGCTGGCGCCGACTTCGCTGCCGAGGCGCACCGGCTGGGCACGATGACCGCCCGGATGCACCTGGCGCTGGATACTGCGTTCGGGCGCCGCCCGGGGGACGTCCCGACATGGACGGACGCCGTCGAAGCCTCGGTCAGGGCTGCCGACCCAGCCATCGCCGAGGACGCCGGGGTCCGGTCCCTCCTGGCCGAGCTCCGGCGGACTACCCGACCGTGCGTCGCCATCCGCACGCACGGAGACTTCGACCTGGGGCGGGTCGCCCGGACGGACCTCGGTTGGCTCGTCCTCGACTGCAACCCTGGCGGGGTGCCCCAAGGTGGTGGCACCGAGCCGGTCTTCCGGTCGCCGTTGGCCGACGTCGCCGACATGCTCTGGTCACTCCACCGGGTCGCCGACGTCGCCGCGGTGGAGCGCGACCCGACCGGTGAGGCAGGGCTTCGCCAGCTCACCCAGGCATGGGAGGTCCGGAACCGCCGTGCCTACCTGGCCGGGTACCTGGCCACCCCCGGCATCGGCGGGCTGGTGCCCCCCGGTCGTGACCTGGTCAGGACGCTCGCCGCCGCCTTCGAGCTCGAGCGCTCGGCCGTCGGCATCGTCGCCCGAACCTGACGGCCTGCCCCGGGGTGCAGCTGGTGGCCGAGCCTCAACCGGTGGCCGAGCCTCAACCGGTGGCGACGGCGGCGACCGGTGCTCCGGCGCCGTGGTGCCCCGGGACGCACAGCTCTTCGGCGGCCTGCTCGGGGTTGACGATGTTGATGAGCACGCCGGTCCCCAGCTCGAACCCGGCGATCGTGGTCAGCTTGGGCAGGATGTGGACGTGCCAGTGGTAGGGCTCGGGGGCCCGGTACGGCGCCGAGTGGAAGACGAGGTTGTAGGCGACGTCACCGACCACGTCGCGCAGGCGACCGAGCACCGTCTTGATGGCTCGGCCGACCGCGGCGAGGTCGGCCGGCTGGCTGTGGTGCAGGTGGGGGCCGTGATTGCGGGGGATGAGCAACATCTCGTAGGGGACGCCGCTCCAGAACGGACAGACCACGAGGACCCGGTCGTCGGCGTAGACGACCCGGTAGCCGACGTTCTCCTCGGCGTCGGCCACGGTACAGAGGAGGCATCGGCTGGCGAACCGGGCGAACCCGGCCTGTTCCTCGACGAGCTCGCGGGGGACGAACGACATCCCGAGCAACTGCGCGTGCGGATGCTCGACCGAGGCGCCCGCCTCTCGTCCGGCGTTCAGGATGGCCTGGCTGTAGCGGAGGCCTGGGACGTTCGAGTGCTCGTCGATGCGGTCGCGGATGGCAGCCATCACCATGGCGGTCTGGTCATCGTCGAGCAACGGCCATGGTGCCCGGTGGTCGGGCGAGAGGATGAGGACCTCGTGGATGCCTCCCGCAGTCGCCTGGGTGAACACCGGTCCACGGTTGGTCACGACGAAGGGGTCGTCTCCCTCGAAGGCGGGGTACAGGTTGGGCACGACCCGAACCGACCAGTGCCCCTCCGGTCCATAGGTCTCGAGGGCAGGAGGCGTGGCTTCTTCGTTGCCCGGGCAGAACGGGCATGGCCGCGACGTGTCGGCCTGGACGGGGACCGGCGGGGAGAAGGCCCGGGGGCGCTTGGCCCGGTCGGTGTTCACGACCACCCATCGGCCCGTCAGCGGGTCGAGCCGCAGCTGGTTCATCGCACTGCCCGTCGTTTCTGCTGGGAGGCTCTCCGGTCCATGTCCGACCTCGCTACCTCGCACCCCGGCAGTGCCGCCAACGGGCCACGAGGGCCGAGGCGGCAGGAGCTCGTCGGGCTGCGTTCATTGCACGCTTGCTGTCATCACACGTCGTTCCTATCGGCACGTCTGGCGGTCATCCTGAGCCGGTTGCGCGGTACGTACCCACACGCTCCAACCTAGCAACGCCGGTCGAGGACGTGGTCACACTGCGCCTCGCCGCGACACGACCCTGCGGCATCGCGGTGCCAGACTCTGCCGGTGCCACCGCCACCCCTCGTGACCCTGGCCGTCTCGAGCAACCGGGGTCCGCTCTACGACACCGTCCTGCTCGCTCACGTCCTGGCTGCCCTGGCCAGCATGGCGGTGGTCTCCATCGCCGGTGCCCAGGCGCTGGTGCTCCGGCGTTCCTCGGACCTGTCACCGGCGGTGCGCCGCTACTACCGCCCGGCGGTCAACTGGGGTGGACGGGTGCTCTTCCTCGTCCCGGTCCTCGGAGCGACCCTCGTGGCCCTCTCTGGGGGGGCGTGGTCGTACGGAGATACCTGGATCGTCGTGGGCCTGGTGGCGTGGGCGGCGGTAGCGCTCGCCGGTGAGCTCGTGCTGTGGCCGGCCGAGCGCCGGCTCCAGCAGCTGGTGGCCACGTGGCCTTCGCCGACCTCGGTCGGCGCCCAAGCCGCGGCGCAGCCCCCGGAGGCCGTCTCCGCCCCGGGGGCCCTGTTCGACGGACCGGAGGTCGGGCTCGACGAACCGGAGGTCGCGCTCAGGCAGCGCCGTGCCCTGTGCCTTCGGGTAGCGGTGACAGCCGGATGGATGGTGGTGGTGCTCGTCGCCGTCGCCGTGGTGATGGTGGCCAAGCCGTGAGCTCGCCAACGTCCTGGTCGCCGCCGGCCGGCCCTTGCTACTTCAGCCGGAGCGGGTGAGCCCGACGGCGCGCCGGAGGGCTGCGGCTGCTTCGCTGGTCCGGCCGGCCGCCACCAGAGTGGCCACCTCGCCGTCGAGGACGGCCTGCCAGTCGACCTCCTCGGTGCTGCGGCCGGCCGCCCGCAGGTCGCCGCGCACTCGTTGGAGGAGCTGGGCGATCGTCGACGTGTCGGGGCCGACGAGGCGGGCCAGGCGCGAGCGCAGCCACGCCGCCAGCGCCGGGCTCGCTCCGCCGGTCGAGACGGCGATCGAGACCGTCCCTTGGCGGTGGACCGCCGGCAGCAAGAACGAGCACCGGGCCGGGTCGTCGGCGCTGTTGACCCACACGCCGGCGGCGTCCGCGTCGTGGGCCACGGCCTGGTCGACCTCGCTCCGGCCCGTGGCCGTGACGACCAAGCGGAACCGGGCGGCCTCACCGGGCCGGTAGCACCTCGCCTCGACGCGGACCGATCCTCCTACCTCGCCGGGAGAGCGCACCAGGGCCCGCAGAGCCTCCCCGACTTCGGGGGCGACCACCGTGACGTCGGCACTGCACTCGACGAGGCTCGCCACCTTGCGGGCGGCGACGGCCCCGCCGCCGACGACGAGGCACGGCTTGCCTTCGACGACGAGGGCGACGGGGTAGACGGGTGCGGTGGGCACGGGCGGGCCTCAGAGAGCGGGTAGGCCGTCAGGCTCGGTGGCGACAGGTCGCGTCACCATGCCGGCGCCTACGGTGGCGTGCGTTGCCGGGTCGACGAGCACGAAGCTGCCGGTCACCCGGTTGTCCCGGTAGGGGTCGACGACGAGCGGGTCCGCCGTGGTGAGGCGGACCGTCCCGATGTCGTTCTCGGTCAGGGACGTCGCCGGCTGGCGGTGCAGCGAGCCCATGTCGACGCGCTCGATGACCGTGTCGATGGTCCCTCGGGTGACCCGGGTGGTGTGCTTGACGTGGAAGCGGTCGCCGGCGTGCAGCGGAGCGGAGGCGAACCAGCACACGGTTGCCTCCACGTTCCGGGTGACGGTGGGCGGCTCGTCTCCCGCGGCGAGGAGGTCGCCACGACCGACGTCGAGGTCATCGGAGAGCTCCACGGCGACGGACCGCCCGGGGGCCGCCCTCTCGAGCGGACCGTCGGCGGTGGAGAGACCGGTGATGGTCGCCACCTGTCCCGAGGGGAGCACGGCGACGGCGTCGCCGGGCCTCATCGGCCCGCCGGTGACCATCCCCGCGTAGGCCCGCCCGCCTCCGGGGCGCCGGATCACCCACTGGACCGCCAGGCGAGACCCGCCAGCGCCGGACCAGACCCCGGCGGGAGCCTCCTCGAGCGCGTCGAGCACGGTGGGGCCCTGGTACCACGGCGTGGCAGCGGACCGGACGGCGACGTTGTCGCCGAGGAGCGCCGACGCCGGGACCACGGCCGCCACCGACAGCCCGAGCGTTTCGGCCAGTTCCTCTACCTCGGTGACAACTCGGCCGTGTGCGTCGGGGTCCCATGCCACCCGGTCCATCTTGTTGGCGACGACGACGAGCGTTCCTACGCCGAGCAACGAGGCGATGCAGACATGACGCCGGGTCTGCTCTCGGAGCCCGGTCGTGGCGTCGACCACGACCAGTGCCAGGTCGGCGGTGGACGCGCCGGTTGCCATGTTGCGCGTGTACTGGACGTGCCCGGGGCAGTCGGCGATGACGAAGCTGCGTCGAGGCGTCGCCGCGTACCGGTAGGCGACGTCGATGGTGATCCCCTGTTCGCGCTCGGCGCGCAGCCCATCGGTGACGAAGGACAGGTCGAGGTCGCCAGCCCCTCGCCGACGCGATGCCGCGCCGACGGCCGCCAACTGGTCGTCGAAGAGCTGTCGGGTGTCGTGGAGGAGCCGACCGATCAGGGTCGACTTGCCGTCGTCGACCGAGCCGACGGCGGCGAAGCGAAGAAGGTCACCTGGTCTGGTGGGGACGATGGTGCGGTCCGCGGTGCGCTGGCCCATGGTCAGAAGTACCCCTCTCGCTTCCGGTCCTCCATGGCGCTGTCCGATACTCGGTCGTCGGCCCGGGTCGCCCCTCGCTCCGAGACGGTCGAGGCCGCCACCTCGGCCACGACCGCGATGGCGTCCGACGCCTCCGAGCGCACGGCGCCGGTGCACGTGGCGTCGCCGACCGTCCGGAAGCGGACCGTCTCGACGCGCTCGCGTTCGCCGGGGCGTGGCTCGACGTGCTCGGAGACGGCCAGCAGCATGCCGTCGCGCTCGACGACGCGCCTGGGGTGGGCGTAGTAGAGGGACGGGAGCTCGAGCGCTTCGCGGGCGACGTACCGCCAGACGTCGAGCTCCGTCCAGTCCGACAGCGGGAAGGCTCGCACGTGCTCACCGGGCAGGACTCGTCCCCAGTAGAGGTTCCACAGCTCGGGCCGTTGGCGCTTGGGGTCCCACTGCCCGAGGGCGTTGCGGAAGGACAGGACGCGCTCCTTTGCCCGGGCCTTGTCCTCGTCTCGCCTCCCACCACCGAAGCAGGCGTCGAAGCGGTGCCGGGCGATGGCCTCGAGGAGGACGGCGCTCTGGAGCCGGTTGCGGGACCCGCCGGGACCCGGATCGGGAACGCGTCCCTGGTCGATGGCGTCCTGCACCGAGGCCACGAGGAGCTCTTCACCGAGCTCGGCCATGCGGCGGTCCCGGAAGGCGAGGACTTCGGGGAAGTTGTGCCCGGTGTCGACGTGCAGGACGGGGAAGGGGAGGCGTCCGGGCGAGAACGCCTTCTCCGCGAGCCGGAGGAGCACGGCAGAGTCCTTGCCGCCGCTGAAGAGGAGCACGGGGCGTTCGCACTCGGCGGCGACTTCGCGTAGCACGAAGATGGCGTGGGACTCGAGCAGGTCGAGATGGTCGGCGCCGTCCTCGTCTCCCGGCCGGTCGAGGCCGCCGGCGCGGTGGCGCCACCCGCCGGGGGCGCTCGGGTCGAGCGTGCTGGTCATCGGGTCCTCCGCAGTCGGGCCGACGACGGAACAGGAGCTCGCGCCGTCGGCAAGGGATGATTGTTGCAAATTCTGATCGACTTAGTCATGTATAGTGCCAGGACGGCCCGCCGGGCAAGACCGCCGGGCAAGACCGCCGGGCAAGACCGGAGACGGACGGAAGGAGCTGACAGGTGACAGGTGACAACCAGGCACGACAGCAGACCTCCGCCGGAGGTACCGGGGCGGACCGTACAAGACCAGGGGGTGGGGCGCTGGACGCCGAGCTGGCGGCAGTGGACGGCGAGCTGGCCACGGCGCCCCCCACCGCCGTGATCGCCTGGGCGCTCCGGCGGTTCGACGGGCGGTTGGTGGTCGCCTCGTCTTTTCAAGACGCCGTCCTCGTCGACGTGGCTGTCGCCGTCGACCCCGCCGTGGAGATCGTCTTCCTCGACACCGGTGCGCACTTCCCCGAGACGTACGCCTACGTCGAGGCGTTGCGGCACCGCTACGGGCTCAACCTCACCGTGGTGGCGCCGGGTCCCGACGCGGCGGCATGGCCGTGTGGCAGCGAGCGGTGCTGCGAGCACCGCAAGGTGGCACCCCTCCGGGCGGTCCTGGCTGGGCGGGAGGCGTGGATCACCGGGGTGAAGCGGGTCGACGCTCCCTCCCGCGCCGATGCGCCCGTGGTGGGGACCGACCCGGTGTTCGGTCTCGTCAAGGTCAATCCACTGGCCACCTGGACGGACGACGACGTGGCCGGCTACGAGCGCGACCACGAGCTGCCCCGCCATCCGCTGCTCGAGCGCGGCTACCGGTCGATCGGCTGTGCGCCGACGACTCGCCCGGTCGGTCCGGACGACGACCCCCGCGCCGGCCGGTGGCCCGGGTCGACCAAGACCGAGTGCGGACTGCACCGATGACCGCGGCTGGCAGCCCGGGTGACGGTGCCTTCCGACCGCCGGTGAGCGGTCGGGGGCGGTCGCTGCGCTTCGTCGACCCCTACCGGTCGACGGGCCGGCTCAACCAGGTCGAACGGTGGAAGCTCGAGCGACATCCCCTCGAGGTCATCGACGCCATCGCCGACCGCTATGCGCACGAGGGCCCTGCGGCGATCGCCACCGTGCCCGGAGAGGTCGAACGCCTGAAGTGGGCCGGCATCTACCCCCAGCGCCAAGGCGGGGACGCGTTCATGGTGCGCGTGAAGGTGCCCGGTGGGGTGCTCACCGCGGCCCAAGCTCGCGAGCTCGGACGGATCGCCGACGCGTTCGCCGAGGGGCCAGCGGGAAGCGAGAGCCGGGAGTTCGGCTCGCGCTACGTGGACCTCACCACCCGTCAGTCCGTGCAGTTCCACTGGCTCCGCATGGAGGACATCCCCCGCATCTGGCGCCGGCTGGACGCGGTGGGGCTCACGACGGTGCAGGCCTGCGGGGACTCGGCCCGCAACGTGCTCTGCTGCCCGCTGTCGGGCCTTGACGCCTCGGAGGCCTTCGACGCGCTCCCGATCGCCCGGGCTGTCTCGGCGTTCTTCACCGGGCGGCGCGAGTACGCCAATTTGCCTCGGAAGTTCAAGATCTCGGTGACGGGCTGCGTCGAGAACTGCGCACGAGCTGAGATCAACGACGTCGGCCTCTGGCCGGCTCGAGCCGAGGACGGGACGCTCGGGTTCAACCTCCTCGTCGGCGGCGGGCTGTCGGACGGCGAACGGATGGCGAGCGACATCGACGTCTTCGTCCACCTCGACCAGGCCGTCGAAGTGGTCCGGGCGGTGGCTCAGCTCTTCGGCGAGCTGGGCAACCGCGAACATCGCGGACTGGCACGGATGCGCTACCTGGTCGAGGAGCTGGGACCTGAACAGTTCCGCGCCGAGCTGGTGGCCCGTGCTGGTGTCCACCTCGAGCCAGCCGGTGAGGAGCTGACTCACCAGCACCGGGGCGACCACGTGGGGGTCCAGCCCCAGAAGCAGGACGGACTGCTTGCCGTCGGTTGTTCGGTTCCCGTCGGTCGGCTGCACGGATGCGACCTCGTCGAGCTGGCCCGCCTGGCCGAGAGCTACGGGGACGGAACCCTACGGCTGGCCACCGACCAGAACCTCGTCGTGACCGGCGTCCCCGAACGACGCCTCGACGACCTGCTGGCCGAGGAGGTGCTGGCGCGCTACTCGCCGTTCCCCGGTCCGTTCACCCGAGGCATCGTGGCCTGCACCGGAAGTGAGTTCTGCCGCTTCGCCGTCGTCGAGACGAAGGAGCGGGCGCTGCGGTGGGCCCGGATGCTCGACGCCGAGCTCGGTGACCAGCCCGTCAACGAGCCGCGCCACTCGTCCCAGCGTGGCGGCGCCGGCCCGGCCGAGGGTCGCCGCGGCGAGGCCGACGTGGTGAGGATGCACTTCTCGGGATGCTCGGCGAGCTGCGCCCAGCCCCAGGTGGCCGACATCGGTTTTCGCGGCGCTGTCGCCCACGTCGGTGACCGGCTCGTCGAAGCCGTGGACGTGGGGCTCGGTGGAAGCCTGGGCCCCGACCCGGCCTTCGTCGACTGGGTGTCAGGAGCGCTCCCGGTCGACGACGTGCCCATGGCCCTCGTCCGTCTCGTGCGCCGGTACCGCGGCGAACGCCGCACCGGCGAGCGCTTCGCCGCGTGGGCTCGTCGGACGCCCGTCGAGCAACTGCGGGAGGCCGTCGAGGGAACCTTATCAGCCGTCGAAGGAACGCCACCAGCCGTGGAGGTCGTGCCGTGAAGGGCCAGGCCATTCGCTACCAGATGAACGGCATCGCCGAGGCGCCTGGCAAGACGTGGTTCTGGGAGCTCGCCGCCGGGGTCGTGGACGCCGGTCGGTGCGTCCAGTGCGGCACCTGCGTGGCGGTGTGCCCGTCGGGCTCCATTGGCGTGAGCGCCGTCAGCGCGCTGCCCGAGCTGGTCAAGATGTGCACGGGGTGCTCGCTGTGCTGGGACTTCTGCCCGCGGGGTGGGCTTCGGGCCGAGGCGCTGTGGCCACCGTCGACGCCGCCGTCCGAGCCAGCGTCCGAGCCCGCTCCCGAGGCGAAGACGCCGCTTTGCCCCTCGTTCGTCCCCGGCGTGCCTCGCATCACCGGAGGACCACCGGCAGACGGGCTTGGCGCGGTGCTCGGGTCCTACGCTGCCCGGGCATCGACCGATGCCGCAGTGGGCCAGGACGGCAGCGTGGTCACGGCTGTCCTGCTGGCCGCCTTGGCTACAGGCGAGATCGACGGCGCTCTCGTGGCTGTGCCCTCCGACAATCCCGACGAGCCGCTCAGGGGCATCGCTCGTGTCGCCACGACCGCTGGCGAGATTGCCCGGGCGGGCGGGAGCTTCTACAACCAGACGATGGCCCTGGCCGCACTCGACCTGTCGGGGCTCGACCTCGGTGACCAACCCCGGCTCGCCGTCGTCGGGACCCCGTGCGAGATCGAGGGAATCCGGGCCATGCAGGCGCGGCAGTGGCCGACCGGTGCCCACCGGGTCGACGCCGTGGTCCTCACCATCGCGCTCCTGTGCACGAAGAGCTTCGACTACCGGACCCTGGTGCTCCAGCTGCTGCGCGACGAACGGGGCGTCGACCTCGAGCGGGTCGGCAAGGTCGACGTCGTCCACGGGCGTTTCGTCGTCGAGTACGTCGACGGCCAGGTGGCGGTCGACGAGCCCATCAAGCTGTTCCACGAAGCAGCGCTGAAGGGGTGCGACGAGTGCGCCGACTTTGTGGGCCGGGCCGCCGACCTGTCGGTGGGCAGCGTCGGGTCGCTCCCAGGTTGGAGCAGCGTCCTCGTGCGGACAGAGGAAGGACGGCGTGCCCTGGAGCGGGCGCGCCCTCGGCTCGACCTGCGCGACCTCGACGATCCTCGGGCTCTCGAACGGCTCGACCGTTTCGACAAGCGGGCTGCCGTCGAAGCGCTGCGCCGTCCGTTCGACCCCGACGGCCCGCTCTTCATCGACTTCGCCGACCACGTTGCCGCCTACGAGGGAAGCGACCGCGCCGTGGTCGTGTCCGAGCAGTGAAGGCGGGCGCACCCGGGCGCCGCCTGCCCCGGCCGGCTACGCTCGCCCCGGTGGAGCTGTTCGACGCGGCGGGCGTCGCCTTGCTGGAGCTGCCGGACGAGCCGGCAGACCTGAAGGAGAAGTTGCGCCTGCTCGCCACTGCGCCCGACGGCGTGGGGGCCCAGGTGTCCTGCGTGGGCGTGTGGCTGTGGGAGCGGTGGCAGCCGGCCCTCGAGCCCCTCGGCTACACACGCGACCAGTTCGTGGACGAGGTCGTCCGGACCCATCGCGAACAGGTCCTCTGGGTGCGGGGCGAACGGCAGTGGGACCACTACGTGACCGGCCTGGCCGGGCGGGTGCTGCGGCGTGCTCCCACCGGTGCCGCTGCGGCGAGCCACCACGGAGGGCGACCACTGACGTGAGCGGCCGTCGGCGGACCGGGTAGCCCGTCGCGTCCTCTACGCTCACTGTCCGACCCGGTACGGCCGGCAACGCCGGTACGACCGGCAGCATCGGCGGTCCCCGGTGGTCGGTGCACCCAGATCGTCGGTGCGCCCGCCGAAGCCGCCAGAGGGCAAGGAGCACACGTGGGACTGTCCATCGGCATCGTCGGGTTGCCGAACGTCGGCAAGTCGACGCTGTTCAACGCCTTGACGCGCAACCAAGTCTTGGCGGCCAACTATCCCTTCGCCACCATCGAGCCCAACGTCGGCGTGGTCGCCGTTCCCGATCCCCGGCTCGCACGACTGGCCGAGCTCGTCCACACCGAGCACATCGTCCCTGCCACGGTCACCTTTGTCGACATCGCCGGGCTGGTGCGGGGGGCCTCGGCGGGCGAGGGGCTCGGCAACCGGTTCCTCGCCGCCATCCGCGAGACCGACGCCATCTGCCAGGTGGTCCGCGTCTTCTCCGACGAGGACGTGGTCCACGTGGACGGACGCGTCGACCCGGCCGCAGACATGGCAACCATCACCACCGAGCTCGTGCTGGCCGACCTCGAGACGGTCGACGGCCGGCTGGCCAAGCTGGCCAAGGAGGCGCGCCACCGACCAGCCCTGGCCCCCGTCCTGGCTGCCACCGAGGCCGCACGCCTGGTGCTGGACTCGGGCCGGACCATCGCTGACGCCGCCCGGACCGGCGACGTCGACGCCGAGCTGCTCGAGGACCTCCATCTCCTCACGGCCAAGCCAGTGGTCACCGTCTTCAACGTGGACGAGGCGTCGATGGGTGACAGCGAGCTGGCCGACCGGCTCGCGGCCCTGGTGGCTCCCGCCGAGTCGGTGGTGCTCTGTGCCGCGCTCGAGGCCGAGCTCTCTAGCCTCGACCCCGGTGACGCCGCCGAGCTGCTCGCCAGCTACGGTCAGCACGAGTCCGGCCTCGACCAGCTTGCCCGCATCGGCTTCCGGGTGCTCGGCCTCCAGACGTTCCTGACCGCCGGCGAGAAGGAAGTGCGCGCCTGGACGATCCACGCCGGTGACACGGCGCCAAAGGCGGCTGGCGTCATCCACACCGACTTCGAGCGGGGCTTCATCAAGGCCGAGGTGGTCTCCTACGACGACCTGATCGCCGCCGGTTCGTTGATGGCGGCTCGGGCGGCGGGCAAGGTGCGGCTCGAAGGCAAGGAGTACGTGATGCGGGAGGGTGACGTCGTCGAGTTCCGTTTCAATGTCTGAGGCTGCCGGCACGACCCCTCGGCCGTCCTTCGCCGGCCGGAACCCGGCACCGAACGCGATCGACCTGGTCGGCGTCGGTGTCGTCCGCGAGAGCGTCGAGCTGCTGACCGAGGTCACCTGGCGGGTCGGGAACGCCGAGCGATGGGCCGTGCTCGGCCCGAACGGCTCGGGGAAGACGACGCTCCTCAGGATCGCCGGCGGAGCGCTGTGGCCGACCCGCGGGTCGGTGACCCTGCTCGGCTCTCGCATGGGCACCGTCGACCTGCGCCAGCTGCGGCGACGGATCGCCGTGGTGTCGGCCTCGGTGACGAGAGCGCTCCGGCCGGCCATCGCCGCCCTCGACGTGGTGCTGACCGGACGGACAGCCGCCCTCGAGACGTGGTGGGACACCTACGACGACGGCGACCGGATCGAGGCCCGACGGCTGCTTGCTGTCGCCGGCCTACCGGTCGAGGAGCTGGAGACCAGGCCGTTCGGCCTCCTGTCGGAAGGCGAGCGCCAGCAGGTCCTGTTGGCCCGCGCCCTGATGGGCCGACCCGAGCTCCTCCTGATGGACGAACCGGCGGCCGGCCTCGACCTTGGCGCCCGAGAGCGCCTCCTCGCCCGGTTGGCAACGCTGGCTGCCGATCGGTCCACGCCGCCGCTGGTCCTGGTCACTCACCACCTCGAGGAGATCCCGCCGGGTACGACGCACGCCGCACTGCTCCGGCACGGGCACCTGCTGACGGCTGGGCCGGTCGAGGAGGTCCTCGTGGCAGACGCCGTATCGGAGGCCTTCGGCCTGCCCGTCGAGGTCGGCCGTCACGGCGACCGCTACACGGCCAGGGCACGGTTGTGAGCCCACTGCCGACCCCCCGCCGTGTAGAGGGACCGGGACCCGGAGGAGGACCCGACGGGAAGAGGCCGGGGTGCGGCGGTGTTGCAGGGCGACGTCGGTGGGTGGCGCACTCGGGGACTTCGACCCCGGAGACCTCGACCACTCGACGACGAACCCCGTCGACCAGGGCAAGGAGAAACGTACGGTGAACGACGAGCAGCGCGATGGTGTGGCGGGGTCGGTCGAGCGGCCGGTGGCCGACTTCTGGTTCGACCCGGTGTGCCCGTGGGCGTGGTTGGCATCGCGCTGGATCCTCGAAGCGGGGGCCGTCCGTTCCTTCGACGTGCACTGGCACGTCATGTCCCTGGCCTACCTGAACGCCGGTCGAGATGACCTCCCCGAGCAGTACCGGAAGCTCCTGAGCGAGGCGTGGGGTCCGGTCCGGGTGTGCATCGCCGCCGCCCAGGCACATGGGGACGACGTGCTCCTCCCGCTGTACACAGCGCTCGGCACGAGGTTCCACGTCGAGGGCCTTCCGCGAGAGCGCACCACGGTCGAAGCGGCGCTCGCCGAGGCCAAGCTGCCGACGGAGCTGGCTGACGCCATGGACACCGACGCTTACGACGAGGCGCTCAAGGCATCCCATCACGCCGGCATGGACCAAGTCGGCATGGACGTCGGCACACCGGTCATCAGCGTGGGAGGCGTCGCCTTCTTCGGACCGGTGGTATCGCCCGCTCCCCGAGGCGAGGCCGCCGGTCGGCTGTGGGACGGCGTCCTTGCCGTCGCCGGAACCGACGGCTTCTTCGAGCTCAAGCGCACGCGTACCCGCTCGCCGATCTTCGACTGAGCCCGGCCGACGGCGACCACGGCCGCGTGGCGGGGCCGGCCGACGAGGCCGGTGGAGGGCCTGGCCGACGGCGACCACGGCCGCGTGGCGGGGTCGGCCGACGAGGCCGGTGGCGGGCCTGGGTCTCCTGGCCCGGATGACTACGTGGCCTGCACCGGACGCCGATCTCCGACCATCCACCGACGCGGCGGTCTCGTTCGGTACCGTTTAACACGGGTGCCGTCGGTCGAGGAGTGGACGCGTATGGACCTCGTAGTGATCCTGGGGGTGGTGTGGCTTGCGGTGCTGGGCCCCGGCGTCTGGCGCCGGTACCGCGAGTACGACAGCGTGGCCTCCGTCCTCCACTTCCATCGCCAGTTGCGCGTCCTCGAGGACGCCGAACCACAGCCTCTAGTGCTGCCGGCGTTCCGGCTGCGATCGGTCGACGGCTCAGACGACCCGGTGGCACCGACCGGGTCGGGCGGGCAGCCGAGGCCGGTCCTCTCGGTCGTGGGTGCCGACCGCCTGCCTCGTCCTGCGCTCGCTTGTCTGGCCGACGAGGCCGCCGCCGACGGCCCGGTACCCCAGGGCCGGATAGATGGTGGTGGTGGCCGGAGGGCGTACGGACCGAGGTCGGCACCGAGGCGGCGCCATGGTCCGGTCCAAGGGTTCGACCACGTCGCCGAGGCTCGACAGCTCGCATGCCGCCGCCGCCGCGACATTCTCACGGGCTTGGTGACGGCAACGCTCCTGACGTTCGTCATCGGGTTCGTCCCGGGGGCAGGTCTGGCATGGCTGGCTTCGGTCGTCTTCGCCGTAGCGTCAGCGGCGTACGTCGCCTTGCTTGCCCACCGCCGCGCTCTGGCGCTCGAGCGGGAGCGGAAGCTGCGGTACCTCGGGGACCCGGCTCGCCGCGCCGTGCTCTACGACGACGCCAGGCCTCTCTTCGGCCGCCGCAGCGTCGGGGGTGGCGTGGCGGACGTCGACCCGAGCGCCTCGTGGAGCTCGCGGGACGAGGGCGGGTGGCCGGACGTCGGCGACGTCCGGGGGTACGGCGACGGCGCCGACGTGCTCGACGACTGGGCACCGGACACCGCTCGTCGACGGACTGCCTCGCGGTGATCGCGGTGCGGACGTCGGGGTGAGCCCAGTCGGCCACGTCGAGGGGCCGCCCGATCGACTGTGGGCGGACCTTGCCACTGCCGTCGAGGCGGTACGGATGGAGCTCGGAGGTGCGCACGCTGCTCGTGAGCAGGCGCTCCGCTCGTGTCGTGAGGCAATCCGTCACAGCGGCCTGTCCATTCGGGCGATCCACCAGCTCGACCCGGAACGGGCCGCCGGCGAGGCCAGTGCGGCCGAGTCCGCCATCCGGGTGGCGCAGGACGTGCTGGCCCCTTATCCCCGCTTGGCCGCTGCCGGTTTCCTGCACGATGCGGAGAAGGAGTACGCCGAGGCCGTCCTCACCAGCGCGCTGGTGACTGGTGGAGCGCTGCCCGGGAGGGACGCGGTCGGCGTCTCGGGGGCGGCATGGCTGAACGGCTTGGCCGAGGCAGCCTCCGAGCTCCGCCGGCACCTTCTCGATCGGCTTCGGGCCGGCGAGCTCGAACGGGGAGAGGAGCTGCTCGGCTCCATGGAGGCGTGCTACGAGCTGTTGGTGACGGTCGACTGGCCCGACGCGGTGACGGGTGGGCTGAGACGGACGACCGACGCGTTGCGGGCAGTGCTCGAGCGGAGTCGCTCTGACGTGACGACGACCGTCGTGCAGGAGCGCCTCCGTCGCGCCGTCGAAGAGCGTCGCGCCGTCGAAGAGCACGATCGTCCGGAGGCAGGCCGGTCCGAGCGGTGAGCAGTGGCGGGAGGTAGCTCCCGCACCGGTTCCCGTCGGGGCGAGCCGTGATGAGGACCTAGGACCCTAGGACTCGGCTCGGTCCTCCACCAGACTGTGGAGTAGTGGTGCGCACCGCCTGCTCGGACGCCTGTCGTCAGGAGCAGGGGCCGTGCCTTGCGATGTGGAGGATTGGGCGACGGTGAACGGAGCAGCTGTGCCGACAGCGGACGTGGACCTTCGAGGCTGGCACCGGCGCTCGCCGACGGGCGCCGCTCCACAGGCGCGGCGGGTCCCCCTCTGCCGACCAAGGTGGTCTGCGTGGAAGCGGCCGTCACCACAACCGGTGGTGGAAGGCGCAAGGGCGCCTTCCTGGTACCCCGGGCGGCGGCGCCGACCCTGACCGAGGACGTGACCCGCAAGGAGGTTGCAATGTGGATCGACCAACGTGGATCGGAGATCATCGAACGGCCGGAGGCCCTTCGCCTGTTGTCGGTGGCTGCCACCCGGCGTGACCACGGTCGACTGGGTGTGACGATCGTCGGGAACCCCGACGAGGCGCCGCTCGTCGTCCCGGTGGACTTCGTCGTGGACGACCACCGGGTCCTCGTGCGTCTCGGTCCCGGCCGCCTGTGCGAGCTGACGGTGGGCCGCTTGGTCGCCTTTGAGGTCGACGAGGTGGACCGGAGCGGCGGGACGGCATGGAGCATCCTCGTGCGCGGCCTGGCCTCGGAGCTGACCGTCGACGACATCGCCGCACTGGGCGACGCCGTCCCCGCTCCGTCGGTCCCCGACCCTGGGCACCGGATCGTCGCCATCCGGCTCGACGCCGTGACGGGTCGGCGCTTCACCGTCAGTCCGGCCGAGCCCCCCACGGTGGCCGGCGCTACCTCGTGACGGACCGGTGGTCAGGGACGAACGGGTCCGATCGGTACCCGCCAGACGAGCTGCGTCCCCTTGGTCGGTCCGGGGCCCACTTCGAGGTGGCCACCGAGCAGGCGTGCTCGGTCGGCCAGGTTCTGCAGGCCGTGGCTGCCGGTCCGTGGCACGTGCGGGAGGCCCAGGCCGTCGTCGGTCACGGTGAGCACGAGGTCGTCGCCTACCGAGAGAGCCACGGTGACGGTGTCGGCCTCGGCATGCCGGGCCACGTTGGTGAGCGCTTCGCGTACCGTGGCGAGGACGTGATCGACGAGCAGTGGATCGATGGGGGCGTCGAGGGGGCCGTCGAGGACGACGGTCGGGTGGAGGCCAAGCGTGTCGCCGAGCGCCCCGACCATGTCGAGCACGGCTCGCCCCAGTCCGCGCGGGTGGACCTCGAGGGCGAAGATGGTCGCCCGGATGTCGGCGATGGTGTCGTCGATGGCGCTAACGGCGTCCTCGAGCCGGTCGCGTACCAGGCCGGGCTCGGCCAGGCCGGCGGTGCTCTGCAGGCTCATGCCCGCGGCGAAGAGGCGCTGGATGACGGTGTCGTGGAGGTCACGGGCGATGCGTTCACGGTCTTCGAGGAGCGCCAGGTCGGCCAATTGGTGGTGGAGGCGGGTGTTGGCGATGGCGACGCCGGCGGCGGCGGACAGGGCGACCACCAGGCGTTCGTCGGTGTCGGTGAAGTTGGTGCCGTCGTACTTCTCGGCCAGGTAGAGGCTGCCATAGACGGTGCCGCGGACCCTGATCGGGACACCGAGGAAGGACCGCATGGGCGGGTGTCCGGGGGGCAGTCCTGCCGAGGCCGGATGGGACGACAGGTCCTCGAGGCGGATCGGGTTTCCTCCGGCGATGAGGAGGCCGAGGACGCCCCGACCCTCGGGCCGCCGACCGATGGCGGCTTCGACGGTGTCGTCGACGCCTGTGGCAATGAACTCACCGAGGCTCCCGTCGGGCTCGAGGACGCCCAGGGTGCCGTAGCGGGACCCCACCAGCGAGCACGCAGACTCGACGATGCGGTGGAGGACCCGGTCGAGGCTCAGGTCGCCCGCTGTCGTCGCGATGGCATCGATAAGCTCGTGGACCCGGTCCGGCCACTCTGGGGCGCAGTCGGCGCTGGGCTGGTCGGCGCTGGGCTGGTCGGCGCTGGGCTCGAGTGTCCCGTCGGCCTGGGCCATCGCTCCCAGCGTAGTTGCTTCGGCCGTCCAAGCTCGGTGGCACTCCTGATCAGTGAACGGCGACGACCAGGTGGCCGCCGGTGACCGCCGCTGGTCGGGACCGGGCCGTGTTGGTGGCCGATTTCGTCCATCTCGACCTCGACGCCGACGACGTCGAGCGACGGTTGGTCGTCGACGGGGGCTCGTGGCTGGCCGAGCTTGCCGCCCGCCTGGTCCCCCTCGATGAGGAGCCGCTCCGCGTCGGCCCGGGCGGTGGCCTCGCCAAGGCGGTCCGGGTCACCACCGGGGAGCCCAGGTCCCACGGTGGCTCGGTGGTGGTGCCCCTGCGGTGGGAGGCGACCGGGCCGACCGGGCTGTTCCCACGGCTCGACGCCGATCTCGAACTGTCGACGCTCGGTCCCTCGCGTTGCCGGCTCGGGTTGACCGGCCGATACGTGGTGCCGTTCGGGTCCCTGGGCAAGGCGGCCGACCGCCTGATGCTGCATCGAATCGCCGAAGGGACCTTCCGGCGCTTCCTCACCGGACTGGCGAACCGCCTCGCCATGCCGGAGGCAGGGGAACCGCCGACTGCCGCTCCCGGTGAAACGGGGTCGGACGAGGACGGAGAATCGACCGGCTCGGTCAGCCCGTGATGTGCCCACCGTGGTCGAGGAAACGAGCGGCGTAGACGGCCGCTTCGGTGCGACGGGAGAAGCCCATCTTGGCCAGTAGGTTCGACACGTAGTTCTTGACGGTCTTCTCGGCCAGGTAGAGCTGTTCACCGATCTGGCGGTTGGTCAGTCCGTCGGCCATGAGGTCGAGGATCCGCCGTTCCTGGGGGGTCAGGTGGCCGATCCGGTCGTCCTGGTCGGCGCCACTGCCGGCACCGCTGCCGCTCGCTCTGGCGACGTCGCTACGGGCGGCAGCCGACGTCGCGAGCTCGGCTACCCGTGCCAGGTCGGCGGGGTCGAAGAGGCGAGCGCCTGCTGCGGTCTTGCGTACCGAGTCCACCAGGTCGATACCGCGGACCTGCTTGAGCACGTACCCGCTGGCCCCGGCGACGACGGCCGACAGCAAGGCGTCGTCGTCGGCGAAGGAGGTGAGCATGAGGCAGGAGAGGTCTGGGCACGCCGAGCGGAGATCCCGGCAGAGCTCGACGCCGTTGCCGTCGGGGAGACGGACGTCGAGCACGGCGACGTCGGCGCCGCTCTTCGGTACCCGGTCGAGCGCTTCGGCGACGGATCCCGCCTCGCCCACGACAGTCAGGTCCGCCTCCGACTCGAGCAGTTGGACGAGGCCTCGGCGGACCACTTCGTGGTCGTCGACGAGGAAGATGTGGATGGTGTCGGTCGTCACTGCCCGACAGCCTTGGGTCCCAGGAGGGCGGACGTCGGCGCGCCGGGCGCACCAGTTGGCTGTCCCCCAGGGCCAGGCTGAGGGAGCGCCGCCGGGCCGTGGGCTGGTGGTGGGTTCACGGTGCGATGGTACCGACCACATCGCCCCGACTGCACAGTCGTCCGGGCCGACGTCCGGGCCGACGTCCGGGCCTGGGTCGTCACGGCCACCCGCAGGCGACTGCTCGCTGGTTAGCCAATGGTCATCTGGTCGACGAGGTCGAGCAGCGACCGTGGGACTCGGCGAGGTCCCGTCGACGTCACACCGAGAGGGACGAGCTCGGTGCCCTCGGCCCCCACGGAGAGCAGGTGGCATGCTGCGCCGGCGTGGACGGCGGCGACCGCCGCCACCCCGTACTGGGTGGCGAGAAAGCGGTCGTAGGCGGAGGGGGGACCGCCCCGCTGGACGTGACCGAGGACGGTGAGGCGAGTCTCGAAGCCCGTCCGCTTGGCCAGGGCCTCGGCGACGGCCGCACCACGGCCGCCGATGACGGGCTCCCCGTCGACCACGAGAGCCGCCCCTTCGGCGACGACCACCACCGAGGACGAAGTTCCGGTGTCGTGGCGGTCGACGATGGCCGCGGCGAGCGCGTCGAGGTCGGTGGGGACCTCGGGCAGGCACACCGCGTTCGCCCCACCGGCGATGCCGGCTTCCACGGCCAGCCAGCCCGTCGTCCTGCCCATCACCTCGGCGACCATCAGCCGGTCGTGGCTCTCGCCGGTCGTCTCGAGGCGGTCGACCGCCTCTGCTGCGATTCCAACCGCGGTGTCGAAGCCGATGCAACGCGTGGTGCCCGGCACGTCGTTGTCGATCGTCTTCGGGATGCCCACCACGGGGACACCGAGGTCGGCGACCCGTGCCGCGGCGCCGAGGGTCCCGTCTCCCCCGACGACGACCAGGGCATCGAGCCGCTCGTGTCGAACCGTGCGGACCACGGCATCCAGCCCGCCGACGTGCTCGTGGGGGTGGTAGCGGGCCGTCCGCAGGACCGTTCCGCCGCTTCCGAGGATTCCTCGCGTCGTCTCCCAGCTGAGGAGCGACGCCTCGCCGTCCACGACGCCGCGCCAGCCGTGGTGGAAGCCGACGACTTCGTTGCCATCACGGGTGGCTACCCGCACGACGGCCCGGATGGCTGCGTTCAGACCGGGGCAGTCGCCGCCCCCTGTCAGCAGTCCCACGCGCATCGCGCTCCTCCTTCCCTCCTGTTGGAGGCTCGCGGTAGGGACGTGCCGTGGGCCCCACCGCACTCCCACCATGCGCCTCTGCCTGTGACGTGACCAGGGTCGAACGTCCTGGCCAGCCGACCTCACGGCGGCAGCCGACCTGACGGCGGCAGGACGTCCCGAGCCCGCGACCCGCGCACCGTGGTCGTCCGGCGTGCCGTCCCGAGGAGGAAACATTGCGTGAAGTGGTGTTATAACTACGTGTAGTGGTATCTGTCGATGTTCGCCAGCGGACAACGAGGGGTGGGTGCAGATGGCGTGGGAGTCCGTTCCGGAGGACGCCCCAGATGCCGCGGTCGTGGAGGTTGCCGTCGAACGACGCGCTGGTGCACCGGCGTGGACGGTCGTCCCATTTGCCGCGGTCGGTGGGGCACAGCGCAGCGAGGGCGCGGTTGTCGGCGGGGGACAGGGAGCTCCGCTGGAGCCCTCGATCACCGGGTCAGCGTCGTCGGTCGCCCGGACAGCGAGCGGAGGCAGGCGGCCCGAGGGCGGGTGGAGGCCGGGTGAGCGGAGCCGGCGTTGGCTATCGGGGGTGGCGAGCACGCCGGTTGGCCCTTGTCCGGACGGCGTACCCGAGGGAGGGATGCTGCGTTGGCCCGCGGGGTCTCCGGTGCCCCCCAGTCCGACCCGTCTACCCGAGGGCGGGACAGGGACAGCCGACTGGCCTCCGACCCGAATGGCGGACAAATCCGAAGCGCTCCTCGATCACCGGCGTTCGGAATTCCCCGAGGAAGCGTTTGCGCCGCTTCCTGTGTTCGTCGCCGGCCAGCCACCTGACATCGACCCCGCGACGGCCGCCACGGTGTTCCAGTCGATCACGAGCGCCGCGGCGCATGTCTTCGACGGTGATCGTCCCCAGCAACTGCGCCGACCGCGCTTCGAGGAGCCTCGGACGGTCTTGCCACCGCTAACGGTCCCCGAAGCGGTGGTCCCCGAAGCTGTGGTCCCCGAAGCGGTGGTCCCCGAAGCGGTGGTCCCCGAAGCGGTGGTCCCCGAAGCGGTGGTCCCCCCACTGCCACCACCGGCTGACGGCGTCGCCGTCGTCCACGTGGCAGGCCTGCGGAAACGGTGCTATCGGTGCGGCAGCGAGACGACGGTTGTCGCTGGGCTGCTCGCCTACGACTCGGCGACCGGGTCGATCGATGACGAGCCGCGCGGGACTGGACGTGAGCTCCGGGGGACAGCCGCGAGGCCCCGCTACCGCTACGTGCGGCTCTCGCCTGTCATCGAGCTCCTCGCGTCGATGCTCGACGATGCGTGGTACTCGGTCCGGGGTATTGCTCCCTTGGCTCGCCGACGGCGTGAGGCGAGCCTCCAGTTCACCGGGGAGCTCGTCGAGCTCGCCAACGGCTGTTCGACATGCGGCGTGCTCCTCCGCAGTCAGCCCATCGAGGAAGGCTTCGAGCACCTCGTGGCCAACGGCCACCGTATCGACGAGCAGGTCCTCGACACCATCACCGTGCCGGCCGTCATCCTCGAGCAGGTCCAAGAACTTCCGTCCCGGTGAGCCTGAGGGTCCTCGGGGGCTCGGTCCCGGGGAAGCCCCGTCCTGCTGGCTGCCAGGCGCAGCTCCCTGTGTCGACAGGCGCCGTCCACCACTGGTCGTATCGACAGGCTCGAACACCGCGGGAGCTGGCCGAGGCACCTCGGCTTCATCGCCCGGTGCGGATTGACGAGTTCCGCTGGGACGCGGCTGCAGTGTTTTAGGCAGTCCTCACATGGTGCATCGCCGTCATTGCGGCTCAGGTGGACCGAGACGTCGTCATTTTTGACGATGCAAGGCGTTGCGTGTATGCGAAGGGCCATGGTGGCCGCCGGCCGGCGATCATGGTGGGTCGTGCACCCGAGCGTCCAACGGGCAGGAAGCGTTGGAGCCTCGGCACATGGCCGTCGACCTCCCTCGGAGCGCCCGGGTCTACGGGCAAGTTCGAGGGTTGACACGGCTTGAGAAAGGGGATAAGACGAAGCGTCCTTCGCCAGCGACGAGACGAATGTTCCCCCGATCCTGTTCCTCCGGCACATCGTGAGGTACGGTCTCGGGCGGCCGACTTCCCCGGCCTCAACGTCGATCCGTGATCAGGAGCGCTCGTATGACTTCCGACGTGCCCACATCCGAGCCACCCAGAGAGGAGCCACGAGCGGTCTCCTCAGGTACTGCTTCGGTGCCCGAAGGGGCGAAGAGGCACGGGGTCCTGTTCCGGTTCTTCTTCGTTCACGAGGTGGAGGAGTACCCGTCGACGGGCAAGCGGACGGGTTATCTCGCCCTTGCCGTCATCGCCACCATCGTCCTCTACTACACGTACTACACGCAGACCGGGGTCACCCCGAACATCCTGCGGTCGTTCCACATGTCGTTCGGGTTCTACGTCGGGATCGTCATCGTCTCGAACCTGATCGGCGCCTTCGCGTCGCTGCCGGCCAGCCAGACCGACCGCCTGGGACGTTCGAACGTCGTGATCTACGGCTTGCTCATCGTCGGGCTGCTGGTCACCGTGGGCGTGCCCAACGTGTCAGGGGAATGGGGCTTCGCCGTGGTCATCTCGGCGATCGGGTTGGTCGAGGGCGCCATCTTGGTGGCGACCCCCGCCCTCGTGCGCGACTTCAGCCCGCAGCTTGGTCGGGCGTCTGCGATGGGGTTCTGGACCGTGGGGCCGGTCGCTGGCAGCCTGGTCGTGAGCATCGTGGCCAACCACACGCTCCAGCACTTCGGCGACTGGCAGAGCCAGTTCATCATCTCGGGGCTTTCGGCCATCGGCGCCTTCGTGCTCTCCCTGTTCTTCCTGAAGGATCTTTCTCCACGCCTGCGTGACCAGTTGATGGTGTCCGTGCGCGACCAGACGCTCGTCGAGGCCCGGGCACGGGGAGTTACGGAAGAGGAGCTGACTGAGGCAACCCAACGTCCGTGGCGCCAGATCCTCAAATGGGACCTGGTGGGCTCGGCGTTCGGCGTCTCGATCTTCCTGCTCGTCTACTACGCGGCCTCTGGGTTCTTCACCATCTACTTCTCGACGACCTTCAAGAACGCCAACGGCTCGTACTTCTCCGTCGCTCAGGCCAACGGGCTCAACACCTGGTTCTGGGCAGCAGATGCCATCGGCCTGGTGATCTTCGGTGCCCTGTCGGACCGCCTGCGTGTACGCAAGCCGTTCATGCTGCTCGGGACGCTCGTGTCCGGTGCGTTGCTCATCGTCTTCTTGGCCCAGGCGGGGAACATTCATACGGGCTACTACACGCTGGTGCTCATCGAGATCTTCCTGGCGGCCGGTATCGCCATGGCCTACGGACCGTGGATGGCGGGCTACACGGAGACGGTCGAAGCGAAGAACCCAGCACTTGTCGGCACCGGACTCGCGTTGTGGGGGTGGATCCTCCGTTTGGTGGTTGGCATCTCCTTCATCTTCCTGCCCGTGGTGATCTCGTCGGTGAGCCCGGTGGTGAACAACCAGCCGCTCGCCACTGAGACCATTCCGGGCACCCACACCAACGTGCTGGCCTTCCAGACGGCGCATGAGGCGTCGGTCACGTTCGCTGAGGCGCACTCGTCGCTGCTCAAGACGTTGAACGAGCCGCAGAACGTCCCGGTGGTCAGTGCGCTGGCCAAGGCGGCTACGCCGGCCAACATCGCCGCCGCTCTGAAGCAGCTCGGGCCGACCGTCGTTGGCGAGCTTGCCAAGTACCAGACGCAGCTCACCACGCTGGTGGTGCCGTACTCGACGGAGCTCAACTACCTCGCTGCCCACCAGAGCCAGCTCTTGGCCCTGCAGAACGGGGTGAATGAGTCGCCTCACCAGTGGCAGCACTGGTTCTGGGTCTGCATCGGCGGCATGGTCCTCTTCATTCCCACGATCTTCATGACCAAGGGGCGGTGGCGCCCGCGCCGGGCTCGCGAGGATGCCGAGCGGCACGCCCGCGAGGTCCAAGAGGAGCTGGCACGACTGCAGACGGCGTCGGCGTAGGACCGGACGGGGGACCTCGGCGGGGCGGCCTCTGAGCCGCCGCCGCCGGGGATCCCCGCGGTCGAGCGCACACGACCGGACAACGGGGACGGGTAGAACTGGCCGATCTCCCGGGTCCTGCTGCGCGACGCCCGGCAGGCTGCCCACCGGCAGTCCGGCCCGTGCGACCGCCCCGGGCCTCGGTGCGACAATGAGGGGCGGCCTCGGGTCGACGGTTGGCCGGGCGGCAGCCCGATGTGGTCGCTGTCGGTGGGCGCGACCGGTCTGTCAGCTCACCCAGAGGCCTCCGGGGTCCTCGTCGGGAGGTGTCGCGCGCTTGGCTCCGGCGCCCGATCCGACATCGCCCGATCCGACATCGCCCGATCCGACATCGCCCGATCCGACATCGCCCGAGCGCAGTCCGAGTGCGAAGCCGCTCAGGTAGAGCTCGGCGTCGGCGTGGCGCGGGTAGCGGTGCTCGAGGGCGCGGAAACGAGGAGAGTGGTCGGGGACGAGGAGGTGGGCGAGCTCGTGGACGATCACACTGTCGAGCACCCACACGGGGACCACCCGGAGGCGGTCCGAGATCCGGATCTCGCGACTGTGCAGGCTGCACGAGCCCCAGCGCGAGCGCTGACGCGACGACCACCGGATCGATGCCGGGGCAACGCCGTCGAGGTACCGCCGCCCGAGCATCGCCGCTCGGTCAGCGAGGTCGGTGTCCGAAGCGTGCAGGAGAGGGCGTTGGGTGGCGAGCCTCCGGGACAGCTCGGCGACCATGGCGTCACGGGCACTGCCCCGGAGATGGGCGGGCACCACCACCACGATGCGGTCACCCTCCCAGTGGGCTCCGGCGGTCTTCTTCCGGCGTGACGACACCCGGACGTCGACGGGCGGGGCGGTGTCGGGAGCGGTGGCGATGCCCATGGTCCCAGGGTAGGCAGACGGTGCGACGTGGCGCGCCCGGCTCGATCCGAAGCGGCGGTACCATCGGTCCGTGGCCGCTCTCGACACTGCTGGGTGCCCCGAGGCGGGTGGTGTGGCCCCCGATGCACTTGCGAGCACGAGCGCATCGGCCCGGGGCCGTGCTCGGCAGCTTGGAGCTTCCTTGGTCGTCGAGCAGGTGACGTGGAGCCGGTGAGCGCTCCGGGGGACTTGTTGACGGCGGAGGAGCTAGCCCCGCTGCGGCGGGCGCTCGCGCGCTATCGGGTCATGGCCTACGTGGTCGGCACGATGCTCGTGCTCCTGGTGTTCGTGGCCATTCCTCTCCAGTACGGAGCGAACATCCCTCAGGTCGCTGTCGTGGTCGCCCCCATCCACGGCTACCTCTACATCGTCTACCTGGTGACTGGCGCCGACCTCGCCCGCAGGGCGCACTGGCGCCTCGGCCGGATCATCCTGGTCGTCGCGGCCGGGTTCGTCCCGTTCGTGGCCTTCATCGTCGAGCACCGGGTGACCCGCCAGATGCGGGAGGAGTGGGGAGACCGTCTGGTGAGGCCCCGGGAGGGATCGAGTACGTGACCTGTGCCTTGGCCACGAGGTCGCCCGCCGCCTCGGACCGCAAGGCCACCTCGACGACGGCGAGCCGACGGCCCAGCTTCAACAGAGCCCCGTCGGCGACGACGTCGCTGAGGGGCGGCTTGCGCAGGAAGTCGATGTGCAAGCTGGTCGTCACGGCCAGTGCGACCGGCCCGATGTGGCCCACCACCGCCAGGTAGGCCGTGCAGTCGGCCAGGGCCATGAGCGTGGGGCCCGACACGGTGCCACCAGGCCTCCCGTGGACCTCGCCGACCGGGAGGCGTAGGCGGACCGTGCCCTCCTCGATCGCCTCGACGACGTAGTCCGGTGGGTTGGCCGGGAAGGCGTCGGCGAGGAACTGCTGGAGCTCGGGGACGCCGAGGACGGGCATGCCGCAGGGTAGCGCCCTCCCCCCGGGCGGTCGGGCGGTCGGGCGGTCGGGCGGCCGTTCGGCCGGAGCCGGGGTTGGGCGGGTCATCGGAGTGGGGTCGTCCAGCAAGACGTGGCTAGGGTGGCCGGAACGGGTCCGCGTGGGGGAGCTGGAGCGCGGACCTGCGGCGACCGACGAGGAGACCAGATGGCTGGCGAGGGGAGCGGCGGCGGACCCGGCGACGACGGTCCCGGCATCGCCCGACGTGCGTCACCGGAGCGTCTCGCTGCCGCCACGTCGTTGCGACGGCTCGGGCACGCGGTCGTCGCTCACGAAGCCCCCGACGCCCTGCTCGAGCGCGTGGCTGTGACCGCCGATCGCCTCCTCGTCGACGTCGAGGCGGCGCCGCCCCGCGAACGCCCGGTCGGCTCCATGAGCCGCCGCTTCGAGGCGGCGCCGGCCGACGGCGCCGTCCTCGACCACTTTCCCGACTGCGTGGTGTCGGGGCACGCCAACCCTCTTGGCATCGCCATCGACGTCCGCCGCGAGGGCGACGATGCCGTGGCTCGGGTGGTGCTCGGTGCCGCCTTCGAAGGGGCACCTGGCCGTGCCCACGGAGGTGTCGTCGCCGCCATCTTCGACGACACCCTGGGCTTCGTCCTCGACATCGTCGACGTGCCCGCCTATACCGGTCGGCTGTCGGTGTCGTACCTGGCACCGACACCGGTGCACGAGGAGATCGAGTTTCGTGCCCGGCTGCGCCACCGCGAGGGACGCAAGCTCCTTCTCGAGAGCGAGGCGACCGTGGCGGGTGTCCGCATTGCCGAGGCCGAGGGCCTCTTCGTCGCCATCGCCGCGGGGCAGGACGAACTGGGCGGGCAGGCGTGAGACGCTCCCTCCCCGAAGAGGCCCGTTGCCGCGTCAGGCCCAGTCGCCGGGCTAGGTTCGCTCCGGTGCATGGGGTGCCTTCGCCGACCAACCGGGGACGTTGCGACGCTGACCCGATCCATGCCGGGGCCTCGGACGCCGGCGGCCGACCCGAGCCGAGGGCGGGTTGGGTCCCATGACGCGCCGGAGCGCGGGCTCGAGGCGTTGGGCGACGCTCGCCGTCCTCTGCGTGAGCCTGTTGATCGTCAGTCTCGACAACACGGTGCTCAACGTCGCCCTGCCGACCTTGGTCCGCGACTTGCACGCGTCGTCGAGCGGGCTCCAGTGGGTGATGGACGCCTATGCCGTCGTCTTCGCCGGTCTGCTACTCGTCCAGGGGAGCCTCGGCGATCGGCTCGGGCGCAAGTGGGTGTTCCTGGCCGGCCTCGTCGTCTTCGCCGTCGGTTCGGCGGCCTCCGCCTTCTCGCACACGACGGGGATGCTGGTCGGCGCCCGGGCGTTCATGGGGATCGGGGCGGCGGCGATCATGCCCTCGACGCTGTCCATCCTCACCAACGTGTTCGTCGAGCCCCGCGAACGGGCGCGGGCCATCGGGATCTGGTCGGGGACCACCGGGCTCGGTCTGGCCGTCGGCCCCATCGTCGGGGGCTGGCTGCTCACCCACTTCTGGTGGGGGTCGGTGTTCCTGATCAACGTGCCGATCGCTGCCGTCGGCTTCGCTGCCGCCGTCTGGCTCGTTCCCAACTCGCGCCAAGAGACCACTCTGCCGCCGGATCCCCTGGGAGCCGTGCTGTCCATCGGCGGCATGGTGCTGCTCCTGTGGGGGATCATCGAGGCACCGAACCGGTCGTGGACGTCGCCCTATGTGCTCGGCTCCATCGCCGCGGGGATCGTGGTGCTCGCCCTCTTCGTCCACTGGGAGCACCGCACGACGCACCCGATGCTCGAGCTCTCGTTCTTCCGGTCGCGGCGCTTCTCGGTGGCAGTCGTGGCCATGGCACTGGTGATCTTCTCGTTGATGGGCTCGTTGTTCCTCCTCACGCAGTACCTGCAGTTCGACCTGGGCTACAGCCCCCTCCAGGCGGGCGTCCGGATCACACCGATCGCCGGCATCCTCCTCGTGGCGGCCCCGATCTCGAGCATCCTGGCCGAGCGGTTCGGGACGCGGGCGGTGGTGACCGTCGGGCTGGGGCTGATCTCGGTCGGCCTCTTCACGCTGGCCCGTACGAGCACCCACGGCACCTACGGCACGGCGTTCCCCGGGCTCGCCCTGCTCGGGCTGGGCACCGGCCTCGCCTTTGCCCCCTCCACCGAGTCGATCATGGGGTCGCTCCCGCCCGATCGGGCCGGGGTGGGCTCGGCCACCAACTCGGCGGGCCTCCAGATCGGAGGAGCGCTCGGCATCGGCGTCCTGGGCAGCCTGCTTGCCACGCGCTACCAGTCGCACCTCACGCCGCTGCTGGCCCGAGCCTCGGCCCCGCACGCCGTCAGTGTGCTGGTGCTCGGTTCGCTCGGAGGTGCCCAGGCGGTCGCCCAGCACCTCGGAGGCACGCTCGGTGCCGCGCTCCGTACCGCCGCCGTGGGTGCGTTCGTGAGCGGGCTCGATCTCGCCATGGTGGTCGGTGGCGTCGTCGTGGCTACCGCCACCGTCGTCGTCGCCGTGGCCCTGCCGGCTCGTGCCGACGCGACGGCCGGTGGCGAGGGGCCGGGAGGTTCCTCGCGCGGCGACGGAGCTGACGCCGAAGTGCCCGAAGACGGGTTGGCCGACGTCACGGCGCCGGATCCCCTGACTTCAGAGGAAGCACCGGCGACGGGAGGTCCAACGGAGCGCCCCGGACCCTGACGGCCTGCCGGCCCCGGTTGCCTGGCAGGTGTCAGCCGGCAGGGCCGGCAGGGGATCGCCTGTTGACGCGGCTGGTGCTCAGCGCGAGAGGTGTCGGGTGTCGTCGAAGGGCGCGACCGGTGTGGCGCTCAGCCGGAGCCGGGCGTCGACGACGACAGGTCCGTCGGAGGTGACGATGACGGGGTTCGCGTCCATCTCGACCAGCTCGGGGAACTCCTCGGCCAGGCGTCCGACTCGCAACACCAGGTCGACCAGGCCGTCGACGTCGACCGGAGTCGAGCCGCGGTACCCAGTGAGCAGGGGCGACGAGTGCAGGCCGAGGACCATCGAACGCGCGTCCCGGTCGGTCAGCGGGGCCAGACGGGTGGCGTGGTCGCCGAGCAGCTCGACGGCGACGCCTCCCAAGCCGAAGAGGACCTGGGGGCCGAATGCCGGATCCTGGACGAAGCCGGCGATCACCTCGACTCCTCCCTCGGCCATGGGCTGCACGATGGCGCCCTGCATCCGTTCGCCGAGGTGGGCGTTCATGTCGTCGTAGGCGGAGACCACCTCGGCACTCGTGGTGAGCCCGAGCCGGACGCCGCCCACGTCGCTCTTGTGGACGATGCCTGCCCCCACTGCCTTCAGGACGACCGGGAACCCGAGCTCGGCAGCGCGCGCTGCCGCGTCGTCGGCATCGTCGACGGCCCGCGTCGGCTGGACAGGGATGCCGCAAGCAGCGAGGACGTCGAACGCGTCAACGCCGGTCAGCCAGCCGTCGTCGTCGACCCGTCCTCGCCCGAGGGCGGCGCGAACCGCAGGGAGGTCGAACCCCTCGAGCTCCGGCTCCTCGCCGGGTGGCTCGGCTCGCCAGTCGGCGTACTGGGTGGCGCGGGCCAGGGCCCGGACCGCCGTCTCGGGGTAGGTGAAGCTCGGGATGGGGCGGTGCGCCGTCCGCAGGATGGCACGACCGCTCGTGCTCCCGAGCAGGCTCACCACCACGGGACGTTCGCGGCCACCCGGGGCAGCCGTGTGGGCTGCGTTGTCGACGGCTTGGACGACGGCCCTGGCCACGTCGTCGGTCTGGGTGACGAGTGGCGGGGTGAACACGACGACGACACTGTCGACGTCGTCGTCGGCGAGGAGCACCTCGAGGCTCTTGCCGTAGGACTCGGCCGAGGCTTCGGCCCCGAGGTCGACCGGGTTGCCCACGCCGCCGGCGCTCGGGGTGATCTGGCGGAGCTCGTGCTGCGTGGCGGCCGAGAGCTCGACGACCTCGAGGCCATGTCCGCTCGCTGCATCGGCGGCGAGGACGCCCGGGCCCCCCGAGTTGGTGAGGATGGCGACCCGGTGCCCGGTCGGCAGCGGTTGGTCGACGAGTGTCTCGGCGGTGTCGAAGAGCTCCTCGACGGTATCGACCCGTAGGACGCCAGCTTGGGCGAAGAGCGCGTCGACGGCTGTCTCCGGACTGGCCATGGCTGCCGTATGCGACGACGCGGCGCGCTGCCCGGCCCGTGAGCGCCCGGACTTCACCACCACGATGGGCTTGGTCCGCCCGATCCGTCGGGCCAGCCGTGCAAACTTTCGAGCGTTGCCCAGCGACTCGAGGTAGAGAAGGATCACCCGGGTCCGCTCGTCGGCTTCCCACCAGGTAATGAGGTCGTTGCCGGAGACGTCGGCCTTGTTGCCCAGCGACACGAAGCTCGACAGCCCGAGGTTGCGGACCTTCGCCTCGGCGAGGATGGCGATGCCGAGGCCCCCCGACTGCGAGGCGAAGCCGGCGTGGCCCTCCAAGGGCACGTCGGCGGCGAAGGTGGCGTTCATCGACACGGCGGGATCAGTCGAGAGGATGCCGAAGCAGTTGGGACCGACCACCCGCATGCCGTACCGGCGGGCGGTCTGGAGGACCTCACGCTGGGCGTTCCGGCCGTCCTCGCTCGCTTCGGCAAACCCGGCCGAGACGACCACCAGGCTCCCGACTCCCTTGCGGCCGCACTCGTCCACCACCTCCGCTACCGAGGCCGCCGGAACGGCCACCACGGCGAGGTCGACGGTGCCGGGCACGGCGGTCACGCTGGGCCAGCACGGCAAGCTGGCCACGTGGTCGGTGTGGGGGTTGACCGGGTAGACGGGTCCTTCGAGCCCGCCGTCCACCAGGTTGCGTACTAGCTCGTAGCCGATGGTCCCCGGGTGGCGCGACGCTCCCACCACGGCGACGGAGTGGGGGCTGAGGAGGTGGCGGAGGGAGTGCACGACGGCGATCCGGTCGCGTTCGTCGGCTGCTTGTTGGGCCTGGCGGCTCGGCGTGATGTCGAGCACCACACCCACGACGTCGTGCTCGAGCGTCGAGCGCCGGGCGAACCCGACGCTGGCGAACACGTCGAGCATGCGCCGGTTGTCGGCCAGCGTGCTCGCTACGAAGCGCTTGATGCCGTTGCGCCGGGCGGCTGCAGCGAGGTGCTCGAGGAGGAGGGTCCCGAGCCCCTTGCCCTGGTGCTCGTCACCGACGAGGAAGGCGACCTCCGCCTCGTCGCGGCCGACCTCACGGTCGTACTGGGCGAAGGCGACCAGCTCCTGGTCCTGCTCCACGACGAGTGCGAGGTGGTCGGGGTCACCGATCCGGGTCAGACGCTCGAGCTCGCGCTCGCTCAGGATCCGGTGGGCGTTGAAGTAGCGGAGGCGGATCGTCTCGAGTGACTGGGCTTCGTTGAAGGCGGCGATGCGGGTCGCGTCGTCGGGTCGGACTTCGCGGATGTGGGCGAGGCTGCCGTCGGAGAGCACGACGTCGACCCCGTCGAGGAGCGAGGTCTCCGAGGTGGTCATGGCTCGACCGTGTCGCCGTGGTGGATGAGCACGGGGCAGTGCGCGTGGGCGGCGCAGTGCCGGCTGACCGATCCGAGCAGCATGCCGGTGAACTCGCCGTGCCCCCGGCTGCCCACCACGAGCAGCGACGCGTGCCGGGACGCTTCGATGAGGACGGGTGCGGGGTGGCCTTCGGTGACGGTGGTGGTGACGGTGACGCCGGGATGTCCGGCCACTGCTTCGGCAACCGCCTCGTCGAGCAGTGCCCGGGTGTCCGCCTCGGGGTCGTAGCCGGCGGGGACGGGTCCCGCCCAGCCGAAACTGGCTGGCCATTCCCATGTGCTGACCGCCTCGACGGTCGACCCGCTCAGCTCGGCCTGCCGGACGGCCCACCGCAGGGCGCCGGCTGCCGAGTCCGAACCGTCGTAGCCGACGACGATGGGCTTGTTGGTGTCCATAGAGGCTCCTTTCTGCCTGCAGCCTACGGCTCTGGTTCGTCTGGATGGTCGGGAGCGACGGCAGGCCAGCTGCTTCGCTGCGCCTGGCTGGTCGTGGGTACGTGGCCACCGAGTCGTCCTGGTCCGACCCGGTCGCGCGCCCCGCCCCGCCGTCGGTCGGAAGGCCGAGGGCGGGGCGGGTGGCTCGAGCGAGCGAGTTACTTCGTCTTCGGGGCGAGCAGTTCCGCGTCGGCGGACACTCGGCGGAAGTGGACGATGCCGAGGATGGTGAGGATCAGCATGATGCCTGCGAGCACCCACACCGCGATGGACGCCCACGAGGCGATCTCACCGAAGACCGAGAAGGCGTAGGCCTCGAGCAGCAGGCCGCGCAACGTGGTGCCTTGGAACACCGTTGTCTCCACTGCCTTCAGCTTGGCGTTGGTGGGGTCCGCCTGGGCTGCCGCACTGACCTTGGAGTAGACGCCCCCGTAGGGCATCTCGGAGAGGTGCACGGCGATGAAGTGGTCGGCGTAGGCCTTGGCGGCCGGCCCGGTGAGCACTTCCTGTCCGGCATAGCGGTCGAGGTACGGACCGATCTTCGGGCTGGCCAGCGCCGGGCTGCCCTTGGCAGGAACCACGATGGCCTGCTTTGCCAGCTGGCTGTGCACGTTGGAATTGGCGAAGTTGGCGCTCAGCGTGAGGAAGATCCCCGCCACGATGAGGACGATGGTCAACATCGCTCCGCCAGCAGTCAGGAGCCAATCGAAGGTCTTGCGTCGCATGATGGAGGCACCTCGCTTCCTGTTCTCCGGCCCTTGCCGGATACGAACCTCGCATCTCTCATGATCTGCTGTTGGCTGACCCTCCGGTAGGGTCCAACGTCCCGACCTGGTGCGTTGCCCGGCGCGGGCCGGATCGGCTCGCTCGTCGCGACGGGATGCGGCCGGTCGCCCGCGTTGTAGCGCTCGTGGTCGTCGATCAGAGCCGGCTCGCCTCCGGCGCTGGGTGGCCTGCGCGTCGTCGGCCGGGTGTGCCTCCCCACTTCCCGGCACCGCGGCGCCACGGTGGCCACGCCTTACTGATTGACGGATCAGTCCGAGCTTCCTACCATGGCGACTCGTGCCCGGAGCGAGCGCCGCCAGGCCGATCACCGACTCCTCCCCGCGAGCCCGTGCCGTGGGAGACGAGCAAAAGGCCGAGCGCCGCCGCCAGATCCTCGATGCCGCCAAACGGGTCTTCGCCGGCCAGGGCTTCCATGCCGCCACCATGGCGGACGTGGCTCGTGCGGCGGGCTTGTCGTACGGCTCCGTCTACTGGTACTTCGTCTCCAAGGACGAGCTGTTCCATGCCCTCGTGACGACCGAAGAGGCGTCCCTTCGCCGGCACATCGACGACGCGCTCGCCGGTTCAGAGGGTTCGGACGCCGCCGGGGCGCTGACGGACGCAGTACGCGCCACCCTCGAGTTCTTCGAACGAGACCGGGCCACTGCGGCGCTGCTCTTTCGAGACGTCTGGGCGATGGATGGTCGGCTCGGAGCCCATGTGGCCGGTGTCTACGAGCGGTTCGTGGACGACCTGGCCGACGTGATCGCCGCCGGGCAGCGCCGGGGGACCATCATCGAGGTGCCGCCCCGGGTGGCCGCCTCCAGTGCTGCCGCACTGATCGGCCAACTGGCGCTTCGGCGCCTGGCGACCGATGACGGCATGGATGCGGGTTCGGTCGCCGATGTCGCCGTCCGTATTCTGCTCGATGGCCTCCGTCCCCGGACCGCAGGAGCGGGTCGGGGCCAGGGAGCGGGTCGGGGCCAGGGAGCGGGTCGGGGCCAGGGAGCGGGTCGGGGCCAGGGAGCAGGTCGGGGCCAGGGAGCAGGTCGGGGCCAGGGAGCAGCCAGGCGCCGTGTCGACAAGGAGGAACGTCCGTGATCCGTACCCGACTCACCGAGCTCCTCGAGGTGCCCCACCCCGTCATGTTGGCTGGTATGGGGGGCGTGTCCTATCACCGCCTAGTGGCGGCCGTGTCGGAGGCGGGCGGGTTCGGCTGCCTGGGGGCTTCGACCATGTCGAGCGACCAGATGGTCGAGGAGATCCGCTCGGTTCGCGCCAGCACGGATCGGCCGTTCGGTGTCGACCTACTGACGGCGGCGCCCGGCAACCTGGTCGAGCAGGTGCGCCGCCTGGTCGACGAGGGGGCGTCCGTCTTCGTCGCCGGGCTCGGCGTGCCTGCCGAAGTGGTCGATCTGTGCCACCGCAACGGCGTCCTGGTGGCCAGCATGTGCGGCAAGGTCGCCCATGCTCGTCGGGCCGTCGACGCCGGTTGCGACCTCGTGGTGGCGCAGGGCACCGAGGCCGGCGGTCATACCGGACAAGTAGCCACCATGCCGCTCGTCCCTCAGATCGTCGATGCCGTTGGCGGACAGGTACCGGTGGTGGCGGCCGGAGGCATCGTCGACGGCCGGGGCCTCGCTGCCGCACTTGCGCTCGGAGCGGACGGCATCTGGGTCGGCACGCGGTTTATCGCCACCCCCGAGGCCCGTGCGCAGCGCTACTACAAGGAGACGCTGCTGGCCACGGGCGAAGACGGCACCGTGGTCTCGCGGGCATTCACCGGCAAGACCTGCCGGGTCGTGCGCAACGAGTTCACTGCCTACTACGAGGAGCACCCCGAGGAGCTCCAGCCGTTCCCGCAGCAGGTCATCGCCTCGATCCAGGCTGGTGCAAACCACCTCGGAGCTCCCGAGGACGCCGAGGTCGACCCGGCACGGGAGTTCTATCCCTGTGGCCAAGGCGTCGGTGCGGTGGAGACGCTGGTGCCCGCCGGCGAGCTCGTCGTCCGCTTCGTCGCCGAGGCCGAGGCCGTGCTGGCCCGGGTCGGCTCGCTCGTCGAGACGGGGGCGGCCGGGTGAGCACAGCGAAGGCCCGGGACCGGTCCTGGTGGGGGTGGGGCTTCGTCGACGAGGCACTTGGTGACGAGGAGCTCGAAGCAGTCGCCGACGTCCTCGCCAGACGGTTCCCGACGGGGCCCGCTCCCGTGCTGGCTTCCGTGCCTGAGGTGACCGGGCTCGACTTGCCGCCCGTGACGATCGTCCCGCCTGCGTCGCTCAGGGACCTCTGCTCGGAGGCGCCCGGCGACCGGGCTGCGCACACCTATGGCAAGTCCTTTCGGGACGTGGTGCGCTCGCTCGCCGGCGACGTCGCCGCTGCGCCCGACCTGGTCGTACGACCTCGTGCCGAGCAGGACGTCGCCGACGTGCTGGAGTGGTGCGCCGGGGCCGGTATCGCCGTGGTGCCCTACGGCGGGGGATCGTCGGTGGTCGGTGGGGTCGAGGGTGGGGCTGCCCGGGGCCAGTTCGCCGGAGTCGTCTCGCTCGACCTCCAACTGCTGGCCGGCGTCGTCGAGGTCGACCGGACAAGCCGAGCTGCCCGAGTGCGGGCTGGCACCTTCGGCCCGGACCTCGAGGACGCCCTGCGTCCCCACCGGCTCACCCTCAGGCACTTCCCCCAGTCCTTCGAGCACAGCACCCTGGGGGGCTGGGTGGCCACCCGGGCCGGTGGGCACTTCGCCACCAACTACACGCACATCGACGACTTCGTCGAGTCGCTCCGCACCGTGACCCCAGCTGGTGTCCTCGAATCACGCCGTCTGCCGGGTTCGGGTGCGGGCCCGGCGCCGGATCGGCTGGTGCTCGGGTCCGAGGGCATCCTCGGGGTCGTGACGGAAGCCTGGGTCCGGCTACAGGACCGACCCGTCCACCGGGCCACGGCTGCAGTGCGGTTCCCGAGCTTCGCAGCCGGCGCCGAAGCGGCTCGATCCGTCGTGCAGGCCGGCCTGTTCCCAGCCAACTGCCGTCTGCTCGACCCCGAGGAGGCGGCGGGCTCCGGGGGCGAGGGCTCGGCGCTGCTCCTCTTGGGCTTCGAGTCCGCCATGTTCCCGGTCGACGGCCTGTGCCGATCGGCCCTCGAACGGTGCCTCGACCACGGCGGTGCGGCACCACAGGGCATCCGGTCGTCGTCGACCGAAGGTGCGCCGGGGGCGTGGCGGTCCTCGTTCTTCCGAGCGCCCTACCTGCGTGACGGCGTGGCCCGGCTTGGGTGGATCGCCGAGACCTTCGAGACCGCCGTGACCTGGGAGCGGTTCCCGATGCTGCACGCGGCCGTCTCCGATGCCGTCCATGCCGCTGTTGGCCCGGGCGGGGGCAGTCTCACGTGCCGCTTCACCCACGTCTACCCCGACGGCCCGGCTCCCTACTTCACCGTGCTGGCGCCCAGCGAGCGGGGCCGTCAGCTCGGTCACTGGCAGGAGATCAAAGACGCGGCGAGCGAAGCGATCCTTTCGAGCGGTGGCACGATCACCCACCACCACGCGGTGGGCCGTGACCACCGGCCCTGGTACGACCGGCAGCGTCCAGACCTCTTCGCCGAAGCGTTGGCCGCCACCAAAGCCCGCCTCGACCCTTCGGGCGTGCTCAACCCCGGCGTGCTCATCGGCCCCGTGGGGGCGTGACCGAACCTCCAGCGGGAGCGGAGTGCATGTCGGACCGATGTCGATGTAGGTACGATATCGTTTCTCGATATCGGAAAGCGATATCCATGGTCGAAGCAAGGAAGGTCGCCAGTCGGGGCACCCCACCCAGTGCACTGGACGACCGGGAAGGAGCAGCGGGTGGATCGGCGACCAGGTGGCGGGCACAGGGTGGTTGAGCACAGGGTGGTTGGGCACCGGGTGGTTGGGCACCGGGTGACGGTGACGGATTGACTTCGGAGCCCAGAGCAGCGCAGACGCGGGTGGCGGGTCGCGCACCCGCGAGGGCTCGGGCGGCGGTGGTGCGTGACTTCCTACGCGGCGCTGCCCAGGCGCACGTGCTGCACCATGCGGTGGAGCGCGACGTCTACGGGGCCTGGCTGACCGACGAGCTGAGCCGGCACGGCTATGTCATCAGCCCCGGCACGCTCTATCCGCTGCTCCACCGGATGGAGACCGAAGGGCTGTTGGTGAGCCGAGTCGAAGTCGAGCGCGGACGCGCCCTTCGGCTCTATCGAGCCACGGAGCGGGGACGTCGGGAGCTGGGCACTCTCCGGAAAGCGGTGGCCGAGCTGGCCGTCGAACTGCTCCCCGGTATCGTGGCTGGCCGTTGGGCGGGAGCGGGGATGGACGGGGAGCTTCCCGACCCACGGCCGAGGGACCCCTTGGGCCGAGAGCACGGCGTGGGGGCTGGTGAGTGATCACTGCTGCGCCCCGCTTCGAGCTTCGAGACGTCCGCGTCGACGGCGACGAAGGTCCGATTGTCGCCGGGTTCTCGGCGTGCGTTCCCGCTGAGGGGCTGACCGCCATCATGGGGCCCTCCGGTGCCGGCAAGACGACGCTGCTTCGGCTGCTCAACCGCCTCGATGACCCCGACGGCGGTGTCGTGCTCCTCGATGGTCGCGACGTCCGGACCTACGACGTCCTCGAGCTCCGGCGCCGCGTGCAGAGCGTCGGGCAGGTGCCGGTCACCTTCCCCGGCACGGTCGCCGACAACGTGGGTCCCGACGTCACCGCACTGCTGGCGCACGTCGGTCTCGATCCTGCGCTCGCCACCCGCGACGCCGATCGTCTGTCGGTGGGGGAGGCCCAGCGGATGGCACTGGCCCGGAGCCTCGCCCTCGGCCCCGACGTCCTCTGCCTCGACGAGCCGACCTCTGCGCTCGACGCGACGTCGAAGGGTGGGATCGAGGACCTGGTGCGCCACCTCGCAGACGAGGGGCTGACCGTGGTCATGGTGACCCACGACCCGCGCCACGCTGACCTCGCCGACCACGTCGTCGAGGTCCAACCGCTGCGGGCGAAAGCCGTCCGACCGGTCGACGGGGACGGCTCGACGCCCGACGGGGACGGCTCGACGCCTGAGGGAGAGCGTTGACTGGCGTGCTGCTGGCCAGTACGAGCAGTTCCCTTGTCTCGGGCCCGGTCACCTTCGGAGACATCGCGCTGTCGTTGTTCCTCGTCCTCCTGGCAGCGGTTATCTCGCGCTGGCAGCGGGTGGGCCTGGAGCGGGACATGGCCGTCGCCACGCTCCGCTCGTTCGTCCAACTGCTGGCTGTGGGCTACGTGCTCGAGTTCGTCTTCACCGGGCATGGATGGCTGACGCCGCTGGCGCTTGCCGTCATGGTGGCGACCGCAGCACTGACCTCCGGCGCCCGGGCCCGCCGGGTGCCCGGTAGCCGGCGCATCGCCGCCGCCTCGGTGTCGGTCGCCACGGTGGCGACCCTCGGGGTGC
The DNA here is from genome assembly GCA_021798955.1 of Actinomycetes bacterium. Lineage (GTDB taxonomy): Bacteria > Actinomycetota > Acidimicrobiia > Acidimicrobiales > RAAP-2 > JAJZJT01. Next base: position 6,412 of record JAJZBK010000016.1, on the reverse strand, counting down.
TCGCAGCGGCTCGGATCATCCCGGCGTCGCCGCGTGCAATCGTGCCCCTCGGTTCCATGGTCATCACCGCCGCGATGAACACCACGTCGCTCGTCATGACGCGGCTCCACGATGACCTGGCGGCCAACCGGCGTGAGGTCGAGGCCCGGCTGTCACTCGCCCAGAGCAGTCATCAGGCATCCCTGCCGTGGCTGCGCGCCTCGCTGCGCAGCGCCATGCTGCCCAGCGTCGACCAGACCAAGGTCGTCGGGCTCGTCGCGCTGCCGGGGGCCATGACCGGCATGATCCTCGCCGGTGCCTCGCCGCTTGCCGCCATCCGGCTCCAGCTCGTCGTGATGTACATGCTGCTTGGAGGGAACGCCTTCGCCGCGCTCGTGGCATCCACCCTGACGGCTCGGCGCCTCTTCACTCCGGCGCACCAGCTCGTCCGCCAGCTCCGCCGGACGCCGACGTGAACCCGAGCTCGGCACACGAGCCAAACGACGTCCCGCCGGCGACCCCTGGTCTCGGGCCCGTTGCAGCCACCGGTGGTCACCCCCAACGGATCGAGCCAGTCGTCACCACCTTCGAGGAAGCCCGCGCTGCCGTCCGGGCAGGCAGCACCCCCGAAGAGGCGGCCCGGGGGCTCGTTGCCGCCCTCTCGCTCGACGAACGGCTGTGGTGCCTCGACGGCGATGCACCGACCTGGGCTGGCCTCGCCTTCCTCGCCGAGGACGGCTACCACCGAGCTCCCTTCGCCGCTGCACGCGTCGAGCGGGTTGGGCTGCCGGGGATCGCCTTCGCCGACGGGCCCCGCGGGTGCGTGGTGGGCAACGCCACCTGCTTCCCCGTGGCCATGGCCCGGGGGGCGACGTGGGACCCCGCTCTCGAGGAACGGGTGGGCGAGGCGATCGGGCGGGAGCTGCAGGCGGCCGGGGCCACCCTGACGGGGGCCGTGTGCGTGAACGTCCTGCGTCACCCGGCGTGGGGCCGTGCCCAGGAGACCTACGGCGAGGACCCGTTCCACGTGGGGGAGCTCGCTGCAGCGGCCGCCCGCGGCCTGCAGCGGCACGTGATGGCGTGTGTGAAGCACCTCGCCTGCAACTCGATGGAGAACGCCCGGTTCAGCGTGGACGTCGAGGTCGACGAGGTCGCCCTGCACGAGGTGTTCCTGCCCCAGTTCCGTCGTGTCGTCGACGAGGGCGTGGCCTCGGTCATGTCGGCGTACAACTCGGTGAACGGCGAGTGGTGTGGCCAGAACCGGGAGCTGCTCACCGACGTGCTCCGCGGCGAGTGGGGGTTCACCGGCTTCGTCATCAGCGACTGGATCTTCGGCCTGCGCGACGCTGCCGCGTCGCTCGCTGCCGGGCTCGACATCGAGATGCCCTACCGCATGGTACGTGCCAGCCACCTGCCGGTCGCGCTCGAAGAGGGCCGGGCCTCGTGGGACGACGTCGACGTCGCGGTCGCCCGAGTGGTGGCGACCCTGCTGCGCTTCGACGACGTGCTCGCCGGGCCGGTGCCGCCGCCCGACGTCGTCGGCTCACCCGAGCACCGCACCCTTGCCCGGGAGGTCGCCGCCCGTTCGGTCGTCGTGCTCCGCAACGAGCCTGTCGGCGGTACGCCGGTGCTGCCGGTCGACCCTGGTTCGCGACTCGCTGTCCTTGGGCGCCTCGCGTCGACCGTCAACCTCGGCGATGGCGGCTCGAGCGACGTGTGGGACCTCGCGTGTCGAACGGTGCTCGATGGGCTGGCCGTCGTGGCCGACGCCGTCTACGACGACGGCACCGACGTCGGGCATGCTGCGGCGGTGGCCGCCGGTGCCGACGCCGCCGTCGTGGTGGTCGGCTGCACCCACCTCGACGAGGGCGAGTTCATCGGAGCCACCGACCCGTCCCTCGGCGAGCTGTTCCCCGAAGTGGACGAGCCCGACGTGGCCGAGCGGTTCACGGCGGCCATCGCCGAGCTCGCTCCCGTTGTGAAGCCGCTGCGTCTCGCCGAGCGTGCCGCCGGGTTCAGCACCGGCGGCGACCGCTCCTTATTGCGCCTGCACCCTGGGGACGTCGAGCTCGTCCGGGCGGCCGCCGCCGCCAACCCCCGCACGGTCGTCGTCCTGCAGGGCGGCAGCGCCATCCTTGCAAGCGAGTGGGTCCGTGACGTCCCTGCCATCGTGCACGCCTTCTACGGTGGCTGCGAGGCCGGGCCGGGGCTGGCCGACGTGCTCTTCGGCGCCGTCGAGCCGACGGGCCGGCTGCCCTTCTCGGTGCCGGTCGACGAGGCCGACCTGCCGCCCTTCGGCCGCGAGGCCGCTACGGCTTGCTACGACCGCTGGCACGGGTGGTGGCACCTGGCGAGGAACGGCCGCGCTCCGCTGTTCCCCTTCGGCTACGGGCTGTCGTACACGACGTTCGCACTTGGCGAGGCGCTGGCCTGGGTCGATCGTGACCACCTCGAGGTTCGGGGGTCGGTCCGCAACACGGGCGACCGTGACGGGACCGACGTCGTCCAGCTCTACGCCGAGCTCTCCGATGCCGACGCTCCGGCACGCCTCGTCGGCTTCCGGCGCGTCGAGGTCCCTGTCGGAGCCGAGGTCGCCGTGGCTCTCACCGTCCCGGTCGACCGGCTGGCCACCCGCGACCCCGAGGCACATGCCTGGCGGTCCCCGGCAGGCCACCACCGCATCGTCCTCGCCCGGTTTGCCGGTGACCCCGACGGAGTCGCGCTCGACGTCGACCTGTGACGAGGGTCGGGTGTCCCGAGGAGCACGATGCTGCCTTGGCCGGCCACGGCCACCCGCCCGGTTGCTCCCCCGACAGGCACGGCGTTGCCGCTCCTCCGGCGCTGAGGGCCGGCATCCAGGCCGCTGCGCCGTGCCTCGGCATCATGATGTCCGGCGAGTGGGGTACCAAGGACCAGCCGGTGGAGGACAGCCTGCGCCTCCTCGGTACCGACTGGATCGACGTCTACCAAGTGCACCACTACGACCCCTCGGTCGACCTGGAGGTCACGCTCGATGGAGCCCCGTCACGTGGTGGGAGCCCGAGCGTGACCCTCGGTGTGCTTGGCTCGCGATCTCGAGCTGACGACCGGCGTTCTTGCGTCGTCGGCGGAATGCCTCTCCCCCGGGGAGCGGGGCTACCAGGCGAGAGGGGGAACCCGTTCCCGGCCGTTGCGTGGGCGAGACGGATGTTGTCGTCGAGGTCCACCCCGAGGACCTCCCGGGCGCCCTCGGCACTGATCCCGGTGACCACTGCGACCGCCCGGGAGACCACCTGGCAGAGAGTGTCGTCCCGGACGGCCATGTAGCGGGCGTCGGGGTAGGCGTAGGGGAATGCCACATGTCCGAGGGTCCGGTTCCGGAAGGCCCCGACCCCCATGGCCGCCGCCAGGCCATCGACGGACGTGGACGACGCTGTGCCCGTGCCCCGGTCGCCTTCACGCCGCGGTTCGGACAGCCGGCCACGGTCGCCGTCGTCTCGACGAAGGCCCACGTTTCGCCGTCCTCCTCACTCGGAGAGAGGACGACGAAGTCCTCCATCCCCAGCAGCGCGCTGGCGTCGCCACTACGGTCGCCCATGCCCTGTGCCCTCGGTTCTCGCTGGTCTTCCAACCGCAAGGATCGGGGGCACGAGGCCCTGGTGGTGGATGCCTATGGGCGGGTCACCGGTCTGGCGCCGCCCCACGCCTCAACGCGAGGAGACCGTGTGGTTTCGCTCGTTGTGGGCGGCCCGATCGTCTCGGCAGCCTTGGCTGCCAGGAGCTCATCCACGATGGACGGCTCGTGCCGACCTTCGCTCCCGAGCTGACGCCCGTCCAGGCTCAGGTCCTCGACCTGCTCGAAGTGCCGCACGGCGCCTATGGCATCACGTCGTGAAATCCACACGGAGACGTGCAGAAAGCAACATCTGTGGGCCGATCAGGCCGCCTGGCGGCTGGCGCCATCTGGGCTCCTTCGCCATCCCGGAGTCGGCCGCCGCCCCGGTCGCGGGCGGGCGACCATCAGGCGTAGTGGTCGGTCCAGGCCGACCCGTCCCAGTACCGCCGGCGGCCGTCGGGGGTGGGGAACCAGCCCGCCGGTGGGAGCGGGCGGGCTGGTTCCTGCTCCGGAGTGCCGAGTGCCTCCCCGGAGCGGGGTGCCGGGCTGAACGGTGCCGGGCTGAACGGTGCCGGGCTGAACGGTGCCGGGCTGAACGGTGCCGGGCTGAACGGTGCCGGGCTGAACGGTGCCGGACCGTTGGCCTGGGCTCTGAGTGTCTCCACCTCACGGGTGACCGGCCACTTCGAGAAAGCGAACACCAGGACCATCACCGCCCCGACGATCGGTACCAGGACAATGAGCACCCACCAACCCGAGTAGCCCGCCTTCGTCACGATCTTGACCGCCGCGACGATGCTGAGCACCACCAGGCCCGCGTAGATGACGAAGAGGACGATCAGGAAGGCACTGATCCCGGCTACACCCGGTGCGTTTCCGATGCAGAACGTCCGTCCGTCGGCCTGGGTGATGCAGCCCGCTGTCGCCGCGTGGGCGGCTCCCGCCACGATTCCTGACACCGGCCCTCCGACCACGACCGTCACCAGCCTTTCGCACGTGCGGGCAACGGTACCGCACTGCACCCCCGAGCGGGCTCGCCTTCCCACCGGCCAGCCGGACACAAGGTTGTGCAGGTTGCTGGTCGAGACGGTCGTGTAGCCCCCACTCGACCGGCGGGACGTAGCCGATGGTCGAGTGGGGACGGTGTTGTAGCGGTTGACCCAGGCAGTGATGGCGGTTTTGGCATCGGCCACCCGGTCGAACGCATCGGCGGTCGCAATGTCCGGTCCGCCGCCCGACGCAGGGCATCGGATGCCAGGGTGGTGGGCATCCTCTCGTCCATGGCTCAGCCGACCAGCCGCCGACTCCCCAGGTCGAGCTGGCGATCGCCTTCGTGCTCCGGAACCGGCCATCACCTCGGCGATCATCGACCGGCGCACCATGGATCACTTCGGGTCCCAGCTCACCGCGACTGAGGTGGACCTCGGAGCCGACGTTATCGACGCCATCGACGCACCAGGAGCGATCCTCGACCCCGCCGCCGACGGCTGGGTGCCCTCCGCTCTCCAGCCTGCCGACCGCCGGCACTGACGCTCCCGAACGGACGACACCACGGAGGTCGCTCTCAAACCGCAGACGGCCAAGGGGCCGAAGGCGTGTACTCCGGGGAGGTGTGGCGCGACCCGATCACCTGCGGCCTGCCTGCCTCACAGTCCAACGTGGTCGCCGTGCGCTTCACCCAGGCGACGTCTTCCCTGCCCCGATGCGAGGAGCACTGGCGCGGTGCCAACCCGGAGTACTTCCCGACTCGCCTGTCCGTCAGCGAAGGCGCACCGCGCCGGGGTGACCACGCCGCCGCCGCCGAGTACGCCGCCGTCTGCCGGGCACTCGTCGGCAGATCCATGGGGAGGGCGTAGCCCGCCTGGAGCCCTCCACGGCGGTCCCTCGCCATGCGGAGGTCCTACGTGAGGCAATGAATGGGGCTACGCGGAGGTTTTAGATGAGTCAACGCGGACCATCCGGGGACGCTGGCCCCGGACGTTAGGATCGTGCCGGATCGCGCGGAAGTCCACGCGGAGGTTGGCGCGGAGCTTCACGCGGAAGTCCCGCCCCCGTAGCTCAGGGGATAGAGCGTCGGTTTCCTAAACCGTGCGTCGCAGGTTCGAATCCTGCCGGGGGCGCCGACCCTGACGGTGGTCGAACCTTTCCGATGTCGGAAGGGTTCGGCTCCGTCAGGTCACCTCCGTCGAGCGGGACCCGAAAGTAGGGGCGCACCGACGTACGGCTTTCGACTTCGATCCGGGCGACCAGTGCTTGGAGGAGTCCCTTCTGGGCTTCGGGGTCGCCGTGTTCGATGGTGTCGATGACGTGGTGGCGCAGCTCGTCGAGATGCGCTTGGGTGACGGTGGGCTCCTGCTCGGCTTCGAGCAGCGAGACCAGCTCGCTCTGGCGGGCTTGGAGGGTGGCGATCTTTCCTCCGAGGGTCTGGACGCGTTGTCCGCAGGTGGTCTCAGAGAGGGTGCCGGCTTCGAAGGCGAGGAAGTATCGCTCGATGGCTTCTTCGGCCTTGGCCAGCTCAGCCTCGACGACGCCCAGCTCGTCTTGGTCCTGTTGGCGTTTGGCCCCGGAACGAGCGAGGCCGGCGGCGAGCGCGGCGTCGAGGAGGTCGTGGCGGGAGATGGTGCGCAGCAACGAGCCGCGGACTTCGTTTTCGAGCTGGTCGGCGGGGAGCCGTTCGGATGGGCAGGTGGTGGTGCCGTAGCGGTGCCGAGAGAAGCAGGTGTAGTAGCGGTAGCGGTACTTGTTGCCATGGGCGGCGGTGCCGATGTAGCGCTTGCCGCAGTGGGTGCAGGTGATGAGCCCGGCGAGTAGGTAGTCGCTGGCGTTGGAGGCCCGATG
>JAJZBK010000036.1 GCA_021798955.1 Actinomycetes bacterium | reverse complement strand
CACGATGCGGTCAGCCGCCTCGAGTCAGCAGGGGGCGTGCGCCAAGCCGAGCGCGATGTCGACCCGAAGACCCTGGCCGATGCCCATGCCCGCTACGCCGCCGAGCGAGACGCGGCGATCCCGGCAAGCCACCCCGGCCCTCGTCCCTCCGGTGGGGTCGGCGGAACCCGTCAGGGGGTCAAGTGCCTTCATGCCCACCTTGCGTGGTGGCTGGCTGGTGGCGACGACCCGGTCGGAGCGTGGACGGCAGGGCGCCTCGGTCTCGTGGCCGACGTATCAGGCTCCGAGCACGGGGGCCGGGCCGGCCGATGACCCGCACCGCCGCTCCGGTGGCCGCCGTCGACTGCGGGACCAACTCGACCCGCCTGCTGGTCGTCGATGCCGACGGTGCGCCGGTCAGCCGGCTCATGGAGATCACCCGGCTCGGAGCAGGTGTCGACGCCACCGGGCGGCTGGCTCCAGAGGCCATCGACCGGACCGTCGCCGTGCTGGAGCGGTACCGGGTCGTGATGGACGAGAACGGTGTCGAGCGAGCCCGCCTGGTAGCAACGTCGGCAGTACGCGATGCGACGAACGGGGCGGACTTCCTGCGAGCTGCCGAGCAGGCCACCGGCGTCGTCCCCGAGCTCCTCGACGGCGAGTCGGAGGGTCGGCTGTCGATGGCGGGCGCCGTCGCCGACCTCGACGCCTCGGCTGGGCCGTACCTGGTCGTCGACATCGGCGGGGGCTCTACCGAACTGGTGGCAGGCCGTGGTCCGGACGATCCCAACCTCGCCGTGGTGTCGCTCCAGCTCGGCTGCGTGCGGGTGACTGAGCGGTGGCTGCACGGCGACCCACCGGCCCCCGACGAGCTGGCCGATGCCGAGGCGGGGGTACGTGCCTTGTTGGACGAGGTGATCGAGCGACAGCCTCGTTTTGGCGAGGCTCGACGGCTGGTCGGCTTGGCCGGCACGGTGTCGACGCTCGCCGCCCTGCGGTCGGGACTCGTCCACTACGACCGCGACCAGGTGCACCACGCAGTCCTCTCCAGAGCAGAGGTCGCCGAGTGGTACCACCGGCTGGCCACCGAGCCGGCGGCCGCCCGGCTGGCCCGGGCGGGCATGGCCGCTGGCCGTCAGGACGTGATCGTGGGTGGCGTCGCGGTGCTCGACGCCGTCATGGAGCGCCTCGGCTTCGAGGAGTTCCTGGTGTCCGAGTCGGACATCCTCGACGGTCTGGCGAAGTCGCTCGGAGCTGGCTGACGGTGCGCCATGTCCGAAAGAAGGGGGCGACGGACGCCGTCCCCGGCGAGGCGCCGACTGTCGTGCCGGCAGGGATCAGGCTACAACGGTGCTTGAGCCTGACGGTTGGCAGGAGCGCGCGAGCACGGTGCGGGCCACGCCGTCAATGAAGGACTCGGTCGAGCCGTAGCGCGCTGCCGCGTAGGCGCGTCCTTGGTCGCTCAAGTCTTTCCGAACGCGCGCGTCGAGCACTGCGTTGACCGTCCAGAGGAGCTCAGCCGCTGAGGCGAACCAGAGCCCACCTCCCGCAGCGGCGTGGGTTGCCGCGACCGTTTCGGCAGGGACGACGATCGGCGTACCGAACGCAAGTGCGGTGAGGCACCGCCGGGCCAGGAACGGTTCCGGCGAGAGGTCGACCACCATGCCCGCCCAGGCGACCAGCCGTGCGAAGTCGCTCGCTCGGTGGACGGCCCAGCCGTGCGAGGCGCGGCCGCGGTGCCAGACGGTGAGCCCGTCGGTGGCGGCGATCGCCATGGGAGGATCCGGATGAGCGAGACGCAGCATATGGGCGAGGCGGGGGTTGTCCTCGAGCTCGCGCACCGAAGCGGTGGTCGGGGCGGAGAAACCGGAAGGAAGCTCGTTGTCGTCATCTCCCCGAGACCGGTCGTAGGCGGGCGTACCCGTTACCACGACGATCGCCCCGGTATCGCCCACCCAAGAGTTCGGTTCTCGCCGGGCTGAGGGGTCGGCGGCGATGTGCGGACCGATCACGGGCACGCGCTCCGGCTCGGCGCCGCTGGCGATCATTCCGGCGCGTTCGGCATCCGTGGCGGTGATTACGGAGTCGGCACCCTTCAGCACTGAGTCGAAGTGGTCCGTACCGAGCGGTCCGAAGGCGGTGTCCGCCGGAACGAGGGTATAGGGAAGCGGGCATCGTGCCGAACGGAGGGCTTCGGCCGCACCGAGCGAGCGCCTGCCGATAATCACTGCGGCGTCCGGGGCGAGGTCGTCGAGGAGAGGCACGGCGGCCTCCCATGGTGAGACGACCTCCTCGTCGAGGAGACTGGTGACGGAGGCGTCGAGTGAGACAGTGGGACCGCTCAGCGCGTCGACCAAGAGGTCGCGGCGGTGCAGTGCGTGCAGATAGCCTTCGAAACCGAGCTCGTGCACTGTAAAGACGCCGTCTGAAGAAGTGCCGGGAGAGTCGCTGTGCGGTGTCAGCACATGGACGTCGGCAACGCAGGCTAGAGCGCCGGCAACCTGGCGGGCATACCAACCAGCGTCGCTAGCCGACCCCCACCGTTCGGCGAGGACGGCGATACGGAGGTGACCGGTCACTGCCCCCGATGCCTTCATTCGGTGCTTGCCTTGGACCCGTTCTTGCTCCCTGTTTGGCCAGTGACACCGGACCCCAGGTTGCTCGCCCTGCTGGACGGCACGTGGACCGGGGATGCTTCTCCGTCGGCGTTGTGGGAGCGGTCGCCTATGGTGGCATCGATCCATGCGGCCAGCTCGGTGAGGTTCGCCGCTTCGGCGAGCTGGCGATCGACGGCGCGGTCGGCCAGCTCCTGGCAGCGTCTGGCGAGCTCGTCGCACTCCTTCACCAGGGCGTCGTTCAAGCGGACCAGGTGACTGAGGAACTCACGCTCTTCACGGAGGTAGGGGCCGAGGACACGGAAGACCAGACGACCCACGACGTGCATGACCAGACCACGAGCGCCGCTCCCACGATCGGAAGATGGACTGTCGGGGAGGACCCAGTGCCGGTGCAGATGGTCGAGGGCTTCTTTGGTCCGCGGCAGGTCGTCGGAGTGGAACTGTCGCCGACGCTCAGGGGCCAACGGCTCCCAGGCCATCTGGCGTCGGTCGGCCCTCAACTGTGTCAACAGCTCGGCTGGGTCACGCGGCTTCGGCGCCACGGTCACGCTCCTCCCTGGCAAGCAACGCTCGTCGGTTCCCAGCGGAGCTTCCGACATCATCGGTGACTGCACCCTCCGGCCGCTGGGCTGCGGTCAACCCAGTCGCGGTCAACCCAGTCATCGTCGCGAAGGTTCGGCCCACCTGCCCTGTCGGCTCCGCCGGAGGCATGGTAGTCGAACGGACAGAGCTCCAGGTGGGGTCCGATCTTTCTTTCATCGGCCGGCTAGGTTGCCCTGCGGCCTGCAGCTCCTGCGGCCCGCAGCTCCTGCTGACGGTAGCTCGGCTCTCACCACTCGACCAGTGGGACGGCTCGCTCACTCGGTGCACCGGGGGCCTGGGGGGCTCGCTCCGTGGGCCGGTGCTGCCTGTCTGGCGGGGGCTAGAGAAAGCGGGCACCGAGGTCCACCCACAAGAGGGCGAGCATGGCAACCGGGAGTGCCCCGAGGTAGAGGGGTAGCCGGGGGGAGCGGACGAAGGGCAGCACACCACCGGCCACAAAGAGACCCCATACCGGCAACTCGGGGTAGTAGTAGCGCGAGGTAATGAACCACTGCTCCCCATAGCGGATGTACCAGAGCACGCCGATCGTGCCGAGCCAGGGGAGCGCCAAGATGAGGCTCTCGACGGTTAGCCGGCGGCGGACGGTCGCGAGCGCCACGAGCACGGTGAACGGGATGACGGCGATGGCGAGGAGCTGCTCGACGTAACCGAAGAACGGGTGCCCGATGAACGCGCCTCCCCATTCAGCGGGAAGCGTCGGATCGGACAGGAAGGTCACGGTGTCACCGGGGAGGCTGGCGAGCGAAAAGTGCAGGTGCTGCGGATTGACGATCGGAGTCTGCTCTTTCACGGCGATCGCACCGGCGTTCCACATGTGGTAATGGATCTCGTTGAACCCGATCCAGGGAGCAACGACGGCCACTGTGATCAGCCCGGCTCCCACGAGCGGAAGCAGCGTCCGGTACCACGTCTGGACGACGACCGGCACAGGCCGTCGGTGCCAGGCCTCAGCGATCAGGACAACCAGGAGGACGACGGGCACCACGAGCAGCTCGAGCTCGGTCAACACGCAGAGCCCTGCCAGCACACCCGAAGCCAAGAACAGTCGCGACGAATGCCTGTGCCAAGCGAGCCAAGTAACGGCCACGAAGGCGAGAACCAGCGGGGTGGCGAGGGCCATGTTGGAGATCGTCACCGATCGGACGACGACGCCGGGGAGCAGCAGGATGCTCAGCATGACCGACCAGCCGAAGAGAAAGGACGTTCGGCCCAGCACCATGCGAGCGAGGAGCCCGCAGAGCAGGGCGGAGATCGTCAGCAGCAAGACGTCATAGCCACGGACGGCGTAGACTTTGGTCAGGTAGTTGCCGAAGAGGTCGAACGCCGGGACGGCGGTCACGTAGTAAAGCGGTGGCTCGAACGCTTCGTAGCTCAGTCCAGCTAGACCGTCGGTGTGCGGGTTGATCGTGGTCGGACGTGGGTAGACGCCCTGGCTGATCGCCAGCTCTTGCGGGCTGGCAAGGGTCTTGCCGAGGATGGGCAGCGAACCGTGCTGGGCGATCTGCTGGATATAGGAGTAGTGGGCTCCTTCGTCGATGGGCGAGAACACTGGAAAGCGAGCCGCGACGATCGACGCCACGACGACCAGCCCGACCAGCTGTACTGCCACGAGGGTCCCGAGCAGCTGACGCCACCGAGACGACCTCCCGCTGCGGTGCTTCCTCCGATCAAGGCCAGCCCGGGTCGGCATCCTGTCGACGCGCTCGGCTCGCTGGCCAGGTTCTGCTGGCTCGTCCTCCGAAACCGTTGGGTCGACGTTGGTCAACGTCCCACGGGCGACGACGGGTGAGGAGCACTCATCCGTGACGTTATCCGGTACCCCCTCTGGGTCGATTGAGCTCATGCGGCTTCCCCGATCCAACGACTAAGTAGGTCCGTACGTCTGACCGACCACTCCTCGGAGGTGATCGCATAGCGCACGTGGTCCTCCCATCGCCCATCGATCTCGAGATAGCCGATGGCGACCCCTTCAGAGCGAATGCCCAGCTTCTCGACGACGCGCCGGCTGGCATGGTTGCGCGGAACGATGGCGATCTCCACCCGGTGCAGTCCGAGCATCTCGAACGCGAATCGGAGGACTACTACAACGGACTCGGGGACCAGTCCTTGCCCGGCCAGTTGCTGGTCGACCCAGTAGCCGATGAACGCCTGTTGGAACGGTCCCCGCTGGACTGACGAGAGGGTGATCTCTCCGGCAAAACTCCCGTCGACGAAGATGCCGAACCCAAACCCGGTCCCGAGCTGGCGCTCGCGCTCGCGCATCCCGCAACGCACACCGAAGCTGGAGGCGTCTTCGGGTGCGGGCGGCGCTCCGGCTGGCCTGGGCTCCCAGGGGACCAGCCAGTCGTGGCAGCGCCGACGGACCTCGATCCATGCCGGGTAGTCCTGTTCGGTCAGACTGCGCAGACGGACCCGTCTTCCCGCGAGCTCGAGGACCTCCGTGGCGGGACGCGCCCTTGGCATCATCCGGCCTCCCTCCAGCTCGTCGACGTCGCCCGCCTTCCTGTCTGCCCAACCGGGCTCCGCAGCCCGGGGCTGCGAGGACGTAGCTCGACCGGTCGTCCGCCAGGTGAGCGGCGCCGCGTTCGCCGGTCGATCACGGTCAACCCTCGACTGGTCCCGGGTGGACGGGGTGGTGTCTGGACTGCCAACGGCGCGTCGGCAACGGACCGAGCGCTCATGTGAAGGCAGCAGCAATCGTCTCGGCCGGCTCCGGCTGGTCCTGTAGGTCGCGCGGGTCGTCGGCCAACAGGCCGACCAGGTCGGCCCATTGGTCGTCCTCGCCAGGGAGGCGCAGTGCACACCAGGTCACGAGACGGCTCAGGTTCGGGTTGAAGTAGGGGTCTTCCCGCCGAAGCAACCATCCCCAACGCCGAAGGAAGGCACGGTAGTCCGTCGAGTACCCGGAGAAACCTCGGCTCACTGACTCGGCGTGGACGAGTTGGGCGTGTGGCGTCGACACGACGCGATATCCCGCTGCCCTCAGTCGAAGGCAGAAGTCGATGTCGTTGAAGGCGATGGCCAGCGTCTCGTCGAAGCCGCCGACCTCTTCGAACACTGACCGGCGAACGAGCATGCAGGCCGCCGTCACAGCGCTGTACTCGCGCACGACCCGGTCCCAGCCCCCGTACCCGATCGTGTCGACCGGGAGCCCTGCTAGGACGTGACCGGCGATCCCGCCTAGCCCGAGCACGATGCCGGTGTGCTGCAACCTGCCGTTCGGGTAGACGAGACGGGCACCGACCGCTCCGATGTCGGTTCGGACGGCATGTTCGACCATTGCCTCGAGCCACCCACGCTCCTCGGCGAACACGTCGTTGTTGAGAAAGAGGAGAAGGTCCGAGTCACAGCTTGCTGCAGCCGTGTTGTTGATGACCGACCAATTGAACGGACCTGGATAGTCGAGGATCCGCGTGCTCCGACGTCGGCCCAGTTGCTTCCGGAGGGCACGGGTCTCTGCCTCGGCGCTTCCGTTGTCCACGAGGACGAGCTCCGAGATCAGGTGCCCGGCAGTCGCGTCCAGGTGCTCGACGCAACGGGCGGTCAGCGCTGCCTGGTCGCGGAACGGCACGATGACGGCGATGGACGGGGTGCTGTCCACGTGGCGTCGCACCGAGTAGCTCCCGAGGAATGGACCGTTCTCGACCCTTCCGTCGATCCCCCGCCGTCGGAGGGCATCTTCGACTGCCCGACGGCTCGCTGCATAGGCCCATGGTTTTGCCTCGGCGTCTCCGGCTGCGGAGCCGGAGACGACACGCCAGTGGTAGAGCACTTTGGGTACGTGGACGACTCGGCGGGCTCGTTCGGTCGCCCGGAGCATGACATCGAAGTCCTGACTACCGTCGAACTCCGAGCGGAAGCCGCCGATCTCCTCGAGCAGCGATCGTCGGATCACGGTGAGGTGTCCGAGGTAGGGGTACGACAGCAGCAGGTCGGGCGCCCAGTCCGGCTTGAACTGCGGTTGGAACGGCCGGTCGAACGCGTCGATCTTGTCGTCATCGGTGTAGATGACGTCGGCGTCCTCGTGTTCGAGGACGGCGGCGACTACCTCGGCCAGGGCGTCTGGTTCGAGGGCGTCGTCGTGATCGAGGAGGGCGACCAGCTCGCCGGTAGCCAGCTCAAGGGCTGCATTGGTTGCCTCGGAAATGCCGCCGTTCTTCTTGAACGCGCTTGCTTTTATGCGGGGTTCTTTTGCGGCGAGGTCGCCGATCAGGCGGGTCAGCTCGGGATCGCCCGACGCGTCGTCGCACAGGCACAGCTCCCAGTTCGTGTAGGTCTGTGCGACAACTGATCGTACGCACTCGACGAAGTACCAGTGCGAAGGCCTGTAAACCGGGACGATGACGCTCACCAGGGGGCCATCTGTGGGCAGCTCCGGCCGACGTTGCGACTCCGAGGCCTGGAGCCGGTCGAGGTAGATCCGATGCCAGTAGTCGGGAGGATGGGCGGCGGCGTCGTTGCCCCAGGGCAGTTGGTAATCGACCGGCTCTGGCGACGGTGGCGGGCACGTCTCGGCGAGCAGCTCGGCGAGCCGGGCAAGCGCCTCGGCTGTTCGCACGGGTCCAGGGGTCGAGGTCGGGTCGTTCCGTTCGGGCATCGGTGGTGTCAGGAGTTGGCTCGGGGCTTGGGTTCGGTGGCGACCACCCCTGGCTCGAAGATGGCAGCGTCCCGGTCGGGGGTGAGATCGACGGTAGCACGGCCGAGATGTCAGGCTCTACGTGATCAGTCGTGGGTGACGGCTGCTGGTTCGAGCAGGTGGCTGGGTGTCCCAGTTGGCTCCCGCGTGGAGCAACAACCGGAGCCGGTCGTTCTCGAAAGTCCGCATGTCGGGCCCCGTTTGCCGCGTTGCACGACGCTCGGAGCGTTCCACCGACGGCGGGGGAACGCAGCCCCGCCGGTTCACTCCCCTTCGCGGGTAACTGCCCGGGAGTGCCGGAAGAACTGCTCGAGGTCCCGCTCGTAGCGGTAGACGGGTCCTTCGCCCACCGAGCGCCGGAGGTTGTTGGCCCGGGCGAAGCTCCGGACGGTGCCCGCGGTGGTGTACCGGTAGGAGAAGCCGGTCTGAAGGAGGCGAGAGGTGTCGACACCTCGCCCGTAGCGGGCCAGCGCCTCCAGCTCGGCAGGCAGTTCGAGACGGGCGAGGCGCAGGAGCGGGGCACAGGTGAGCCGGGGGGCGATCGGCGACAAGGGCAGCAGATGGGCGCCGGCGAGGTGCGCCACCTCGCTCCACGGCAGCTTGCCCGCCCCGGCCACGTTGAAGCGCCCGGCGATCCGGTTGAGCGTCACGTGCTCGAGCGAGCGGACCACGTCGTCCTCCTCGACGAACTGCACGAGCGGGTCGTAGCCGGCGATCGCCGGTAGCAATCGCCGGCGGAGGTCCGTGCTGATCGGCGTGACGATGTCGCTGCCGAGCACGTTGGCGAACCGGAGCACCGTGACCGCCACGTGCGGATTGTCCTCGGCGAAGTCGTCGACCAGGGACTCGACCTCGAGCAGTGACCGTTCGAGCTGGGTGGTGACCGGAGCGTTCCGGTGCGCACCCTCGTCGAACCATGCCGGGTCGCGCGGCGAGGACCCGTAGACATGGGTCGAGGACTTCACGACGACGTGGCGCACCGACGTGCCGGCCGCACCGGCGGCGGCCAGCAGGTTGAGCGTTCCGATCACGTTGACCTCGTGCAGTGCCCTCCTCGTAACGGACGACGAGTTGGTGACGAGGAACGTGTGGACCACGGTGTCGACCCGGGTGGCCCTGACGATCCGGTTGAGGATCGAGTAGGTCTGGTCGGCGCGGACGAACTCCGTCCGCTCGAGGGGGACCTTCGGCTCGCCGGTGCCCATGCCGAGCACCAGCTCGACGGAGGGCTGACCCTCGAAGGCCTGGGCCACTCGACCCCCCCAGAAGGTGTCGACCCCGGTGACCAGAACGCGTCGTGCCACTTCGCGCTACCCGAAGACGACGCTGCGTCGTTCCCGCAGAACGTCGTGGAGCGCGTCTTGGAGGCGCGAGCGGACCTGTTCCGCCTCGTCCATCACCCGGCTCTTCGAGTAGCGCTCGAGGCCGGGCTCGACGTCGAAGGTGACGGGCTCGAGCACGCGCAGCCGGAGCTTGGCCGGGAAGTAGGTCACAGCGCCGAGCAGCGGGCCGAAGGCGAGCATGTTGGCCGTCACCGGGAAGTAGGGGAGCCGCAGGGCGCGAGCCAGATGGTACGAGCGGAAGAGGACCGGCATGGCCTCCTCCGCCCCGACCACGGCGATGGGGATGACGGGAACGCCTGCTCGCATGGCGATCTCGACGAAACCGCCCCGCCCGAACCGACGGAGCCGGTAGCGGTCCGCGTACCGCTTGGAGGGACCCTTGGTGCCTTCGGGGAAGACGAGCGCGAGCTCCTGGCGGTCGTGGAGCAGGCGGTAGGCGTTGTCCGGGTGGGCGGGGACGCCTCCGGTGCGCGACCACAGCGTCCCGACCACAGGGACGGTCCGGAAGAACGAGTCGGCGAGGCCGTAGACGGGACGGCCCAGCTCGCGCTCGATGCCGTGCATGATGACCGGGGCGTCCGGCGGGATGGCGCCGGCATGGTTGGCCACGAGCAGTGCCCCTCCTGTCCGCGGGATCCGCTCGAGCCCCTCCCACTCGACACGGAACCAGTAGCGGTAGACGGGATCGTAGAGGCGGCGGGCCAGGGACCGCACTCGCTCGGAGCGACCCCATTCGTCGACGTCGGACAGGCGTGGGGCGTCGGCTGCCGCCGGTCCAGTCGGCGGGACGGGGACGGGGAGCGAAGCGGAGCTCGTGGTGCGTCCCGTGGTCCCGCCCCGGGTGACCCCGGGCCCGGCGTTGACGGGTCGACCGGCGCTGGAGGGTGCCGCTGGTTGCGTGCTGGCGAGGTCGACTGCGTCGGCGCGGACCGGCGCGTCGGCTCCGGCGCCGGGCCGCGACCGAGTGGTCTGCCGGGGGTGCGTGGGGCGCGGCGCGTCGTCACCATCACCAGCTTGGGGTACCGAGTGGGTCACAGAGGCCACGGTGGCATCGTAGGTCGTCGACACCCATCGAGAAGGTGCCCACTGGTCCGCCGTTCTGGCCTGGGCCGGGCCCGGCGTCGGTCCGGTCCCGGCGGCGGTCAGGGCCTTCCCGCCCCGACCAGCCCGGAGATCCAGAGGGGATCGTAGGAGACGACGGTACCGGGGTAGGCGGCCTGGACGATGGTGTCGGCCCCGTACGGCGTCGGCTGGCCGTTCACAGTCGGACCGACGTACATGACGACGTGGTCGATCCCGGTCCCGTCGAGGTCGTAGAAGAGGAGGTCACCTGGTTCGAGCTGGTCGAGAGGGACGCTGGCCGACTCGGCGTACTGGTCGGCAGCCGAGTGCAGAAGGGACACCCCTGCTGCTTCCCAGGCCACCATCACCAGTCCGGAGCAGTCCACTCCTGAGCGGCTCGCTCCACCCCACACGTAGGGGACCCCGAGGAAGGAGAGGGCAGCGTTGACGGCGGCAAGACCGGCGGCGGTGGGACTGCCCCCGTACCCGACCGGTAGGCCGGTGGCTGCGCCCGCCGAGCTGGCTGCCGATCCGGCCGCCTGCTTCGCCGTCTGCACTGCGGTGTCGACCGCGGTGGCCACGCCCGTGGGTCCGCCCGTGGGTCCGCCCGTGGGTCCGCCCGTGGGTCCGCCCGTGGGTCCGCCCGTGGGTCCGCCCGTGGGTCCGCCCGAGGGGCTCCCCGGCGGCGTCACCAGTGTTTCGGCAACGGCGGCAGCCTGAGCGGCACGCTGTGCTGCAGCGCGTGCCGCGGCAGCCTGGTCGGCCGCGGCGGCCTGAGCGGCGGCACGGGCAGCAGCCTGGGCCTGGGCGGCCGCTTGGGCGGCAACCTCCTGAGCCAAGGTCCCCTTGACGGACGTGAGGGTGGCTTGGGCCGCGCCTGCGGCGGCCTGAGCGGACCGACGCGTCGCGTCGACGCTGGCTGCGTCGGCGGCCTGGGCACGCTCCTCGCTGGCGAGCGCGTCACGGGCAGCGCGCGCCTGTCGCTCGTCGCTGGACAGAGCGTTGGCGGCCTTGGTGATGTCGTCGGCCAGGACGGACTCGTAGGTGGAGCGGACCTGGTCGGCGGCCGTCGGGGTGGCGAAGTAGGTAGCAAGCTCGGATGCCGACGAACCTGTCATGTAGGCGACGAGAGCGTCGTTCCGCAGCCGCCCCCGGTCGAGGGACAGTTGGACGTCGAGGGCGGCCAGGCGAGCGTTGGTGTCCTGCAGGCGTGCCTCCGTGCGAGCCAGTGCCACCTGCGCCTGGTTGTACTGCTCGTCGGTCTGGTCGATCACGCCCTGCTCGTGGGTGATCGTCGCCTCGAGTGCCGAGATCTGGCCCTCGGTGGCAGCGATCTGCTGCTGTGACGGCGCACCGGTCGGCGGTGCGGCCACGGCCCCGGCGGCCCCGGCATCGACAGGAACGGCAGCCCACGAGAGGACGACGGCGAAGACCGTGGAGAGGCCGGTGAGGCAGGGCCGGGACCACACGGTCCGTCGTCGGGGACGAGCCGACCGCGGCGCGCCTATTGGCAGGACGACTGGTGGTCCGACACTCACCACGGTCACATCGTCCACGTTCGCAGTGCCCTTGAGCGGGGTCAAGAGGCGAACGTCGGGTCTTGTCGGTGGCAGTACCGTGGCCTTCGGTGGGTGGCAGTGGCAGTGGCAGTGGCAGTGGCAGTGGCAGCCGAGCCACGTCCACGAGCGCCAGCACGCCGCTGACCTGGGGCGCGTCCGCAAGGGACCGCACCTGCTCGGGATGACGGAAGGGGGAACGCTCGTGGACGGCGTCGTCGAGACCGACACGGGACGTGTTGCCGGGCAGTGGAGCGGGGGCACCTGGTCCTTCCTGGGCGTCCCCTACGCGTCGGCACCGACGGGGCGGCGACGGTTCCATCCCCCAGTCCCACCGACTCCGTGGGCAGGCATCCGTCCGTGCAACGCCTTCGGGCCGATCGCACCCCAGCTCACGTCAGTCGGAGGTCTCTCCATGACCGGTGGGCCCGAGGAGCGCGACGAGGACTGCCTGACCCTCAACGTGTGGTCGCCAGCGCTCGACGACAACCGGCGCCCAGTGCTGGTCTGGGTCCACGGCGGTAGCTTCACGTCGGGGTCAGGGTCGGGAGTGCTCTATCGCGGCGGGCTCCTGGCCCGCGAGGCAGACGCCGTGGTCGTGACCTGCAACTACCGGCTCGGAGCACTTGGCTTCCTGGCCCACCCGGTCCTCGCCGAGGACACAACCGGTGAACCGTGGTGCGGCGGTCCGGCATGGCGGGGCTGGGGGAATTGGGGCTTGGCCGACCAGGTCGCCGTGCTCGCCTGGGTTCGCGACAACGTCGCCGGTTTCGGGGGGGACCCCGGCAACGTCACCATCTTCGGCGAGTCCGCCGGTGGGATGAGCGTCTCGGCCCTGCTTGCCGTACCGGAGGCACGCGGCTTGTTCCACCGGGCGATCGTCGAGAGCGGTCCACCTGCTGTCCACGATGCGTCCACGGCGATCGAGCGAGCCGAGCACATCGTGGCCGCTGCCGGCATTCGTCTCGAGCGCCGGGCGCTGGCCGACGTGCCGGTCAACGCCCTGGTGACGGCGACCGCCGAGGTGGGACGTTCCCTCGGACCCGGTGACGGGATCCCCCTTCCGCTGCTCCCCGTCGTCGACGGAGGGCTCCTCGACGACCATCCGACCACTGCTGTCGCCGCCGGGTCTGCGGCCGAGGTCCCCCTGCTGGTCGGCACCAACCGCGACGAGTCGGCGTTCTTCGCCCTCGGCGACGTCACCGTGCGGACCATCGACGATGCCGGGGTCCACCGGTGGGCGGCGACCGTGCTCGGGAGTGACGACGCTGCCGCGGCGGCGGTCGACGCCTATCGGCGGGCTCGTCTCCGCCGAGGCGAGCGCGTCTCCTCGCTCGACGTGTGGGTGGCGCTCGCCACCGACCTCGCCTTCCGGCTCCCCACGGAGCGTCTGGCTGATGCGCACGCCACTGCTCACACCACGTCGGTGACCGAGGGCGTCGGGACCTACGTGTACTACTTCACTTGGCCCTCGCCATTCCTCGGCGGTCGGCTCGGAGCCTGTCATGCGCTGGAGATCCCGTTCGTCTTCGGCGCGGTCGCTGATCCCGCGGTGCAGATGTTCACCGGCGGTGGCAACGACGCGCTCGAGCTGTCGGCAGCGATGCGCCGCTTCTGGGGGGCCTTCGCCCGCTACGGCGTCCCTGCGCCAGGCGAGCAGGCATGGCCGGCCTGGGTGCCGGGAGAGCGCCCGACGATGGTGCTCGGTCCGTGGCCGGACGACCCCGACGTCCTCTGGCGTCCGGTCGACGGTCCTCGCCACGAGGAGCTCGCCGTCCTCGCCGAAGTGGTGGGTGAGGGCGGGGCCAGGTGACCGACCGGTCGGCAGCCTCACCGGCCAAGGACGGTTCGGTGCGGTCCGGACGGCGAGCGAGAGAGCCGGTACGGTGGAGCCGGTTCGCGGGCGCACGGGGACGTAGCCCAACTGGCAGAGGCAGGGCGCTTAAACCGCCCCGAGTGAGGGTTCGAGTCCCTTCGTCCCCACAAGGGAAATCTGCCTATACTTGTGGCTATGGAAGAG
>JAJZBK010000015.1 GCA_021798955.1 Actinomycetes bacterium | reverse complement strand
ACCCACCAGGGCTACCGGCTCGAACGGGACGGCACCCGGTGGTGCTGGCTTCCGCCGCCGACCCGCCGCTCCTGAGCACCCGCCACCGCGCAGACGGGGGTGCCCCGGTGAGCGCCGTTCGTCCGTCTCGCCGGGGACCACCCCACCGGGCAGGGCCCCGCTCCTTTGGTCGAGGCTGTCCCCGGGTCGAGGCTGTCCCCGGGTCGAGGCTGTCCCCGGGTCGAGGCTGTCCCCGGGTCGAGGCTGTCCCCGGGTCGAGGCTGTCCCCGGGTCGAGGCTGTCCCCGGGTCGAGGCTGTCCCCGGGTCGACCACAAGCCATCCCTGCCTGGAGCGGGGCATGGCCACTCGCAGCGGCGACCTCAGTCCTCGTGCACAACCTCCCTGGCCGAGTGCCAGCGGGCCTCGGCCCGAGCGGCGACCTCACGAGCGGGACGACCGGTGGCCCGGCTGACGGCCCGACCCCCTGCGGCTCAACCTTCCTGGCTGGCGACGACCTGCCGGTGCAGCCACCGAGACGGCGTGAGCCGGAAGTACGCCCCGATGGCCACCGCGGCGTAGACGACGTACACGACGACTTGCAGCACGGTCGGCCGCTCGGCGTACCCGAAGAACGTGTGGAACAGGTCGCCCAGCGTGCTGTCCTCAGACAGGACGTGGGCCGTGCTCCACAAGGGGTGGGTGAGCAGGGGGAGCCAGCCAAGCTGCTGAAGGTTCTCGACGGCGTCGACGAGGAGGCCGGCAGCGAACACCATCAGGAGGGCACCGACGACACCGAAGAAGCGAGCCAGGTTGATCCGGCGACCGAGCCGGTAGATGGCGAACGCTACGGCAAGCGAGGCGACCAGGCCGGCCACGCCTCCTGCGATCACGCCCCGCCCGGAGGAGGCGAAGACGATCGCCAGGGTGAAGACCATCGTCTCGAGGCCCTCGCGGCCCACGGCCTGAAAGCTAAGGAGCCCGAGGCCCCATCGGGCCCGCCCGTCGATGGCGGCCTGGCTTCGGGCCTGCAGCTCACCGGTGAGCGTGCGGGCATGGTTCCGCATCCAGAAGGTCATGCCCGTCAGGACCACGGTGGCGAGCAGGTAGGTGGCCGTCTCGAAGATCGTCTGGGTCCGCGAGCCAGCGTAGGAGGTCAGGAGCTCGTAGGCAGCGATACCACCCCCGAGCACCAGCGCGAACGCCGCACCGACGCCGACGAAGACCGCCCGGAAGTGCCGACGCTGGCCAGTCTTGTCGAGGTAGGCCAGGAGGATGGCGACGATCATCGACGCTTCGATGCCCTCGCGCAGGAAGATGACGAACGTTGCGACCATGCAGTTAGGTATACCTAATTTATCGTCACAGGTCAACCTTGGCTCGTCGAGTGGACCCGAGCACGAGCGGTACCCCTCCAGTCCAGCTCTTCCCACCCGATGCCGCCGCACCCTCGGCCGGAGGCGTCCCGATCGTCACGCCCTGCGTCGGTACCGAGCCGCACGACAGCGGGGAGAGCTGGGCAGCCGTCGGCTCGCTGCAACAGAACCACGTCTCGGTCAGGTGCGGGCGGCAACCGGGTGGGCCGACTGAGCGGACGCCGAGCTCTACCCCCGGCTCTGGACCCCGACCAGCGACGGTCCGCACCAGCGCTTCGACGGCTTCGAAGACCTCGTCCTGCGGGTCGCCAGCACGAGCCTCGACAAGGGCGGCGAGGTCGCGCTGGAGCGCGTCGACCGACGGGTCCGGGTGCTCCCAGCGGTAGCCGAGGTGCTCGGCGTCGTAGGGGCCAAAGGCGGCAGCAAGCTCGGGGTCGGCCAGGAGCAACGAACCGGGGGGCACGAGGAGGCGGACCGTGTACTGCACGGGGTCGACGTTTCCGACCAAGTCGTGGGCGCGGACGAAGTCGACCACGTCGGCGACATCGGCGGCAGAGGTCCACGGGGTGAACGGCAGCCACGACGGACGGACCTCGATGCCATGTCGACGCAGTGCAACCACGGCTGCCGACGCCTCCTCGACCGTGTGCCCCTTGCGCAACAAACCCAGCAGGCGGTCGTTGGTCGACTCGAACGCCGACACGACGAACCGGCAGCCGGAGGCAGCCATGTCCGCCCACAGCCGGGCATGGCGGAGCACGTGCTCGACCTTCACGGTGCAGTCGAAGGTCAGGTCCGGATGGCGCTCGTGCACGGCGACGACGACCCGGACAGCGTGCCGGGGTGCGTTGAGGAAGTCGGGGTCGGTGTAGGTGAGGTGCGTCGCTCCGGCCTCGACCAGCTGGTCCACGTCGGAGAGGACGTCGGCGACATCGACCGGACGGACCCGTCCGTCGTAGACGACCGGTACCGGACAGTGCCGGCACCGGTGTGAACAGCCACGACTGGCCTCGACGGCACCCACCAGCCGCTCGCCGCGCTCGTCGACGAATCGTGCGTAGCGCTCGAGTGGGACGAGGCCCGAACGGTCGCTCCGTCGGTCGGGCACTCGGGCAAGCCGGCGTGACACGCCCGTCATCCGCCCGTCGACCCACGCCTCGAGATCGGGCTCGATCTCACCCGCCAAGGCCGCGTCGCCGGGTCCGAGCCCGAACCATTCGTCCAGCCCTGACTCATCCGGTACAGCAGCCGTCTCGGCGTACAGGCCGTAGTAGCAAACCGGGATGCCGGGGCGCCGAGCCCGGATAGCCGAGACGACCTCACGGGCAAGCCGTGTGGCCGTGTGCATGGGGACCGACACGGCGACCTTGTCGGCTCGGTCGATCGCATCTGCATCGAGCGGCTCCACCGCGAGGTCGAGGCAGGCGACCTCGTGGCCAGCGCGCCGGAGACGGTCAGCCGGCACGGCCAGCGCCGTTGGCTGGTGACCGAGCTCGTAGGTGGACACCAGCAGGACTCGCACGTGCCGACGCTACCCGGAGTGGGTTGCTCCTCCTCCCGCCTGGTCCGGCCGGCGGCGAACCTGGAGTTGTCCGGCCGCCTGACGGAGCCGAAGCTCGACTTCGCCAGGGGAGAGCGCCCGGGCGAAGATGAAACCGAGGTATCGATCGCCCTCCGGCAGCGGGACGAGGGGGGAGCCAGCTGAGAGCGTCAGGTCGACAGCGGTGACGCCGGGCACGGCAAGGGCGTCCTCCACTCCGTCGACGTGGTCGAGGACACCCTCATCGACGACGGGCAGCATCATGACACCCGACGCTGGGCCCTCATGAGCCATTCCCTCGAACGGTCTGCCCAGCGCATGGGCCACGATGACATCCTCGAGCGACGTCCGGCCTTCGAGCCGCAGTGCTTTCGAGCAACGTCCCCCGATCGACCGCGCGGCCACCTCGAGGACGGTCACCTGCCCCCCGTCGCCGACCCGGAGCTCGACGTGCACCGGCCCCTCGGTGAGCCCGAGGGCGGTCACCGCCCGAGCTGTCTCGCGCTGCACGGCCCGGAGGATGGTCGCCGGATGGCGGGACGGCGTCACGTAGATCGTCTCGGGGAAGGTCGGTCCGTCCAGCGGGTCGGGCTTGTCCCATACGGCCAGCACCGCCGTGCGACCCCGCACCACCAGTCCCTCGACGGCGACCTCGACGCCCGGCACGAACGCTTCGACCAGGAGCGGTGCGCCCTCCCCGGCGATGCGAGCTACCCGGGAAGCGCCGTGGAGCGCCGAGCCGACGTCGTCCAAGCGGAGCACTCCCTGGCTGGCCGACCGATCGAGCGGCTTGACGACGCAGGGGAAACCGACCTCGAGGGCCGCCCGCACGGCGGCATCGGCATCAGGGACAACTCGAAAGGCAGGCTGGTCCAGCCCGGCGGCCGTCAGGCGACGACGCTGGGCCGCCTTGTCGCGAGTCCGCGCCACCGCCCGCTCGGGACTGGCAACGAGGCCGAGACGCGCCGAAGCGGCCGCGGCGATCGTCACACCCTGGTCGTCCACCGCGAGCACGGCATCGAGGGGAGCGCGTTCGTTGAGGGACACGATGGCTTCGACAGCCGCTTCAGGCTGGTCGAACGGGAGCACGAGGGCCCGATCTCCCATGTCGTCGGCGAGCGCCTGGCGCCGGTCAGACCCGACGATGATCTCGGCGCCAGCTCGTTCTGCCGCCACTACGAAATCGGCAGCCCGGTAGGTGGTGGTGGGGAGGAGCAGGAGCAACCGGGGCACCGCCCTATGATGCACCCGACGGCAAGCAGGGAAGGACCGCCACCATGACTGACGCCGACCAGACACCCTCGTTCGATGTGACACCGGCGGCGGCGGCCGACGTGCTGTCGTTGCGCTCCTCCGAGGCTGACGCCGGCTCGCTGGCCCTGTGGGTCGAGGTCGCAGGGACCAACGGGGACTCCTACACGTACGACATCTACTTCCAGGCACTGACCGACGCTGCTCCTGGTGACTGGCAGGGCGAGAGCGACGGCCTGCCGATCGTGGTGCCGGCTGCCAGCATCGACCGGCTGAACGGCGCCGTCCTCGACGTCGACGGAGAGGGCGACGCGCGTGGGATGGTCATCAAGAACCCCAACCGACCCCCGGCCTCCCCGGCTGTGCAGTCAGACCTACCGGCACCCGATCTGAGCGGCGACGTCGCCCAACGGGTGATCCAGGTCCTCGAGCAGCAGATCAACCCGGCGATTGCCGCCCACGGCGGGCGGGCCGATCTGGTCGCCGTCGAGGAGGGGTCCGCGTACCTCCGCCTGAGTGGCGGGTGTGCGGGGTGCGGCATGGCCTCCGTCACCCTCAGCCAGGGCATCGAGGTGACCTTGCGCGAGCTGATCCCCGAGGTCACCCGTGTGGTCGACGTCACCGACCACGCCTCTGGCACCAACCCGTACTACGAGCCGGCCAAAAAGTAAGCCGGCGGGACCTCGACACGCTCGACCGCTTCCTTCGGGCGGCTTCGGGCGGCTTCGGGCGGCTTCGGGCGAGCGGCGAGGCGAGCAGGCCGGAGACGACTGTGCGGGCTCGCCCGGAGACCGCCAGGGTCGTCGGCACGCCGTCGTCCGCCTCGCCGTGCCCGAGGGGTCGGACCCGAGGGGTCGTGCCCGAGGGTCCCCTGCTCACCCTCGGCTCGGCGCCCGCAGGGTGGTCACTACACCTGCTCGAGGGCTGGCCTCGCCACCTCCACAACCTCTACGGCAAGGAACACCGCGTGTTGGCTACGGGCGAGCCACTCGGGACCGGTCGGCTCGTCGTCGCCTACGACTGCACGCCCGGCACGCCACTGGCGGCGCGGGGGACGCAGCGCCCTGTTGGTAGACGTGGACGCGGCGTCCGGTTCGTAGACGGGGTGGGAGTTGGCCTCTTGAGAGATCCCTCGCCTCACCGCGTCCGGCTTCAACGGCGTCGGCACCGGGCTCACCTGCCGTTACGAATGGGGACCGACGCTCAGTGAAGGGCAGCTGGCGCCGTTCCCCTGCGCTGTGCCCATCGACCGCGCCAAGGCCGAGACACGCAGGCCGGTCGTGCGCGATCCGCCGGCGGAGCTGGTGGCCACCCTCGCCCAGCAGGAGGGCCCGCTGGTCGGAAGTGCCCGCCAGCCAACGCCGGCAGCCACGCCCCCGTCACGCTTCCTGCCATGCTTCCCGCAGACCTTGGCCGAACGCGTGCGGCTCCCCATTGCGGAGCACTACACGAAGGCAAAGCGGCCAGCTCCGGGGGAGAGACTCGAACTCTCAACCTAGCGGTTAACAGCCGCTTGCTCTGCCGATTGAGCTACCCCGGACCGGTGCGAGCGCCCGTCGGAGTCGGGCGGCACGGCAAGCGACTCTAGCCGACGGCGACCCCAGGAGGACCGACCGTCCCCCACCCGGAGCCCTCGACGTGCCCGAAGAGCGAGAGAGCTCCGGCCTGGTGAGGCACCAGACGTCGTAGACCGTGTGCTCGGGCCTCGCCGAGCGATCAGGCCTCGTCGAGGTAGTCGCGCAGGAGCTGGGCCGAGTCCGGCCGACGGAGCTTGGCCAACGTCTTCGCCTCGATCTGGCGGATGCGTTCGCGGGTGACGCCGAACGCCTTGCCAACCTCCTCGAGGGTACGGATCTTGCCGTCGTCGAGGCCGAAGCGGAGGCGGACGACGTCCTGTTCGCGGGGTGACAGATGGGCGAGGGCTTCGCGTACCGCCTGGTCGAGCATGATCCGGGCGGCGGCGTCATCCGGCACGACGGCACCCCGGTCCTCGATGAGGTCGGACAGGCTGAAGTCGTCCTCGTCACCCATCGGCTGCTCGAGCGAGACGGTGTCCTGATTGATGCGTTGGATCTCGCGTACGCGCTCGATGGTGAAGTCGACCCGACGAGCCACCTCTTCGGCGGTGGGCTCGCGCCCGAGCTCTTGGAGGAGCTGCCGCTGAGCCCACACGACCTTGTTGATGGTCTCGACCATGTGGACGGGGATCCGGATGGTCCGAGCCTGGTCGGCGATCGCCCGGGTGATCGCCTGGCGGATCCACCACGTGGCGTACGTCGAGAACTTGAAGCCCTTCGTGTGGTCGAACTTCTCGACGGCGCGCATGAGCCCGAGGTTGCCCTCTTGGATCAGGTCGAGGAAGGCCAGCCCTCGGTTGCGGTAGCGCTTGGCGATCGAGACGACCAACCGCAGGTTGGCCTCGATCAGGGCCTCCTTGGCCGCCTGTCCACGACGGACGAGCATCCGGTCGTGGGCCTCGTCACGCTCGGGTCGGACCACCCCGCTCTCCTCGGCCTCGGCCAGCCGCACCGCTGCCTCCGTGCCGGCCACGATGCGCTCGGCCAGCTCGACCTCGAGGGCGGCATCGAGCAGCTTGACCCGACCGATCTCCTTCAGGTAGGTGTGGACCGGGTCGGCCGCCGCCCCACCGAAGCGGTCCGACCCCGAGAAGCGGTCCGACCCTTGGGCAGCCCGACGCGGTGTCGGTCGCCGTCCGGCGCTGCCTCCGGCACCACCGGAGGTACGAGCACTCGTGGGGAGGCTGCCGCTCCCGTGGTCGGCACCTGTCGAGCCACCCGCCGGCTCGAGGGCGGCGACCTGGTGCCCGCCCATGCCACGCGGTCGGAGCGGCGTGATGGTGGTGCTCGGGGACCGCTTCGCCATCCCTTTCCCGTCAGGGACGTCTCCAGCAGCCGCCAGCCCGTCGTCGGCTGCCAGCCCGTCCTCGGCCGCCAGCCCGTCCTCGGCCGCGCCCACCGCCTCGGCAAGCACCGCTTCGTCCTCGTGCGCCGCCACGCCAGCGAGCACCTCGGGGGGCTCGTCGGCGAACTCGATGCCCGCGGCCTGCACCCGGTCGACCACGCCGACGATGACCTCGGGAGTCAGCTCCACCGTCCGGAGGACCTCCATCAAGTCGTCGGGGGTCAGGGTGCCGAGGGCCCGGCCACGAGCCAGCAGGGCGGACAGACCGTCCACCGGGACACCCTCCACGACGCCGTCGGCCAGATCCTCCCCGTGGGCATCGGCCGCGCCCTCAGGCCGGTCGGCTGCAGTGGCTTCGGTGGACACGACGTCCTTGGCGTTCATGGCTGTGGCTCCGTCACGTGCGCCCCTCCCTCACCCGGAGCCAGGCTACCAACTGCTCGGCGGCGGCACTCCCGGAGGCGGGGTCGTCGAGGCCGTGCAACCACGAAGCCACCCGGGCCACATCGGCGACCAGGGTGGGGTCCGCCGCCGCGCTCCGGGCAAGCTCTCCAAGAGCACGACGGGCCGCGTTCCGGACCAGTTGGCGCACCACGTCCTCACCCGCTCCCACCGGCTCCTCGACAGCGAGCCGGGCGAGGAGGGCCCGGGCGGCCTCGGGTGCTACAGCCAGTGCCTGGTGCAGGTCGTCGCTGACGGCCAGGGCGTCGAACGCTGCTCGCTGGACCTCGTCGAGGAAGAGCACGGCCTCGAGACGAGCGAACACCTCCTCGGGCCGGTGGATGGCCAGGCGCAACGCCTCGAGGCCGGGGCGGTACTCGGCTTGCGCCCCGCCGGACCGCCGAGCTCGCCCCCGACCACCGCCGGGCAGTTCCTGTCCGGTCGCCCATCCGTCGTCCTCCGGTGGCTCGTCGTCGAGCACAGGCCCGCGACCACCGAGCGCCGCCCCCTCCCGCTGGCTCCTCCGCCCGTCAGACGCCGTCGATCGGGCTCGCGGTTGACTGGGGCCGTCATGGCGGCCGTCCCCGGGCAGCGGGCCACCGCGACGGATGGACTCGAGGCGCCGGCGCAGCGCAGTCGGATCGAGCCGACACCGTTCGGCGATCGTCATCACATACTGGTCGCGCACCAGGTCGTCGGGGTGCTCGGCCACGGCCACCAGCGAGGCATCGGCCGCCCGAGCCCGACCCTCGGCCGTCGAGAGGTCGGCCACGCCGAGCACCCGCTCCACGCGGAACTGCAGGAAGGGCCGCGCCTCAGCCACGGCCCGCCGCAAGGCCTCCGGGTCGCTCCTGGCCACCTCGGCTGGATCCGAGCCCGGAGGGAGCGCGGCCACGGCGACGTCGACCTCGTGCCGGCGCTCCCACTCGTAGAACCGTCCGGCAGCCGACTGGCCGGCGCCGTCGGCGTCGAAGGCCAGGACTACTCGCCGAGCGAAGTTGCGAAGCAGGCGGAAGTGCTCGTCGCCCAGGGCTGTCCCGCAGGTGGCGACCGCTCGCTCGACCCCGCTCTGGAAGAAGCCAACCACGTCGGTGTAGCCCTCGCAGACGACGACCTCGCCGGTCCGGATGATGTCGTCCTTGGCCCAGTTGAGGGCGTAGAGCACTCGGCGCTTGGCGTAGACGGAAGTCTCGGCCGAGTTCTTGTACTTGGCCGGGTCGGCACTACCGGGCAGCACTCGCCCGCCGAAGGCGATCGGACGCCCCGAGGGATCGCACACCGGGAAGATCACCCGGGCCCGAAACGCGTCCTGCAGGCGGCCGCGGCGATTGACGAAGCCCAGGCCAGTGCCGTTGGCCAGGCGTTCGTCGAGGCCGAGGGCGCGGCAGCAAGCGTCCCACTGGTCAGGCGCCCAGCCGAGGCGGAACCGCCGGACCGTGTCGCTGTCATAGCCGCGCGAACGCAGGTAGTCGCGCGCCGGGCCTGCGTCCGGCCCACCCAACAGGCGCTCGTGGTACCACTGGGTCGCGCGCTCGAGGACCGCCAGCAGCTCGCGCCGGTCCCGGGAGCCGGCGCTCGCTGCCTCGTCCTCGTGCAGGGCAATGCCCGCCCGGTCGGCCAGCAGCCGGACGGCATCTGCGAAGTCGAGGTGCTCCACCTCGCGAACGAAGGTGATGACGTCGCCCGAGGCCTGGCACCCGAAGCAGTAGTAGAAGCCCTCTTCGGCGTTGACGCTGAACGACGGGGTCTTCTCGGTGTGGAACGGGCACAGGCCCACCCACCGGCGGCCCTGTCGCTTCAGGGCAGCGTGCTCGCCCACCAGGGCGACGATGTCCGTCGCCGCCCGGACCTGGGCCACCTCGTCGTCGGGAATGGCCATCGCAGACGACCGTAGCGGCCGGAGGCTCCCTCCGGGCCAACCGCAGGGTTGGGCCTAGCGCGCCCGCTTGGCCGGGGTCGCCCGCTTGGCCGGGGTCGCACCACCACTGGCCCGCTTGGCCGGGGTCGCCCGCTTGGCCGGGGTCGCACCACCACTGGCCCGCTTGGCCGGGGTCGCCCGCTTGGCCGGGGTCGCACCACCACTGGCCCGCTTGGCCGGGGTCGCACCACCACTGGTGCCCGCTCCGGCGTCCGTCCGGGCCCTCGTCGCTCCGGCCAGCACGGCGTGGGCGGCGGCCAGACGAGCAATCGGCACCCGGAAAGGCGAACAGCTCACGTAGTCGACGCCGGCGCGGGCAAAGGTGAGGATCGACTCGGGATCGCCGCCGTGCTCGCCGCACACTCCGACCTTGAGGCCTGGCCGGGTGGCCCGGCCCCGCTCGACGCCCAGACGGACCAGTTCGCCCACCCCGTCAGGATCGACCGTCTCGAAGGGGTTGCGGGGCAGGAGGCCTTGCTCGAGGTAGGCGGCCATCATCCGGCCCTCGACGTCGTCACGACTGAAGCCGAAGGTCATCTGGGTGAGGTCGTTGGTGCCGAAGGAGAAGAAGTCGGCGACCTCCGCGATGTCACCGGCGCGCAGGGCGGCCCGAGGGGTCTCGATCATGGTGCCGATCGACACCTCGAGCACGCCCCGCCGCGAGGCACCCGGGCTCGTCCGCCCGCGGCCTCCGCGTCCACGGGCTGCCGGGGCCGCGGAGGCCGCGGCCACTGCCTCCTCCACCCAGGACCGGGCGAGCGCCAGCTCCTCTCGGGACACCGTCAGGGGGATCATGATCTCGACGATCGGGTGGCCGCCGGCCGCCACTCGGTCGAGGGCAGCTTCCATGAGGGCCCGGACCTGCATGGCGTAGAGGCCGGGCTTCAGCACCCCGAGGCGGACGCCGCGGGTGCCGAGCATGGGATTGAACTCGTGCCACGTCTTGGCGGCGGCGAACAGCCGGTCCTCCTCGGCCGTCAGTCCGACGGTGGCCTCCTTGATGGCCAGCTCGGCGGTGTCGGGCAGGAACTCGTGCAGCGGCGGGTCGAGGAGGCGGACCGTCACCGGCAGGCCGTCCATCGCTTCGAGGATGGACACGAAGTCGGCCTTCTGGGCCACGCGCAACGCCTCGAGGGCGTCGGTCTCCTCAGCCTTGGTGTCGGCCAGGATCATCCGGCGCACGATGGGCAGGCGGTCCTCGGCGAGGAACATGTGCTCGGTCCGGCACAAGCCGATCCCCTCGGCGCCGTGGCGTCGCGCGTTGGTGGCATCGGGCCCGTTGTCGGCGTTCGCCCGGACGCCGAGCTGGCCGGCGCGCAGCTCGTCGGCCCACGCCAGGATGGTGTCGAACTCGGGTGGCGTCACCCCCTGCGTGAGCGGCACCTGTCCGAGGACGACCGTCCCGGACGTACCGTCCACCGAGATCCAGTCGCCCTGGTGGACGAGCGTGTCTCCTACGACGAAGCCGTCGGCCACGATCCGCACCGCCTCGGCACCGACCACGGCCGGCTTGCCCCAGCCTCGGGCGACCACCGCGGCGTGGCTCACCAGGCCGCCCCGGGCGGTGAGGATGCCTTCGGCGGCCAACATGCCGTGGACGTCCTCCGGCGAGGTCTCGCTGCGCACCAGGACGACCTGCTCGCCCCGCTTGGCCGCTGCCTCGGCATCGTCGGCGGTCAGGTAGACGCGACCGACCGCCGCTCCGGGCGAGGCACCGAGCCCCGAGGTCAGCACCTGGTGGCCCGAGCCGGCGAACTGCGGGTGGAGCACCTGGTCGAGGTGGTCACCGGTGATGCGGGCGACGGCCTCGGCCCGGGTGAGCTTGATCGCCCGGTCTTTGGTCATGTCGACGGCCATCTTGAGGGCGGCACGCCCGGTCCGCTTGCCGACGCGAGTCTGGAGCATCCAGAGCTTGCCCTGCTCGATGGTGAACTCGGTGTCGCACATGTCGCGGTAGTGGCGCTCGAGCCGGGCGAAGATGTCCAGCAGCTCGTCGTGGATGGCCGGGAAGAGCTTCTTCAGCGCCGACAGGGGCTGGGTGTTGCGGATGCCGGCGACCACGTCCTCGCCCTGGGCGTTGACCAAGAAGTCGCCGTACTCGCCCGTCGCTCCCGTCGCCGGGTCACGAGTGAAGCCCACCCCCGTGCCCGACCGGTCGTCGCGGTTGCCGAACACCATGGCCTGCACGTTGACCGCCGTGCCGAGGTCGTGTGAGATCCGCTCCCGCACCCGGTAGGCGATCGCCCGGGGCCCGTTCCAGGACGAGAACACCGCGTCAACGGCTCCACGGAGCTGCTCGTCGGGATCTTGAGGGAAGGGCTTACCGGTGTGGCGCTCGACGATCTGCTGGTAGGCCTCCACGAGGTAGGTGAGCAGTTCGACGGGGATGCCGGCGTCCGACGCCGTACCGGCCAGCTCCTTGGCCGCCTCCAGCAGGGTGTCGAACTCCTCGCCGGGGATGCCGAGGACGATCCGGCCGTACATGGCCACGAACCGGCGGTAGGAGTCGTAGGCGAAGCGACGGTCGCTCGTCTGACGGGCCAACCCCTCGACCGACCGGTCGTTCAGGCCCAGGTTGAGGACCGTGTCCATCATGCCCGGCATCGAGAACATCGCCCCCGAGCGCACGGAGACGAGCAGGGGGTCCTTGGCGTCGCCGATGCGCTTGCCCATCTTCCGCTCGAGCCGCGCCCGCGCCCGGGTGACCTCGCCCCACAGCCCCTCAGGCCACCCGCCGGCCATGGTGGCGCGGCAAGCCTCGGTCGAGATGGTGAAGCCCGGAGGGACCGGCAGCCCGAGGACGGACGTCATCTCGGCCAGGTTTGCCCCCTTGCCCCCGAGCAGCTCCTTGAGCTCCATGGGCGGCTTCGGGTGATTGTGGTCGAAGTCGAAGACGAACGGCATCGAGGCGACTCTCCTGGTAGGCGGACCGGCGGCCGGCGAGGCACGCGACCGAACGAGCCTATCCGCCCCGCTCAGGCTGCCCCCACCCTCCGCCGGATCTCCTCCACCACGGTGTCGATCGGCACGCGGACCTGTTCGGTGGTGTCGCGATCGCGGATGGTCACGGCTCCGTCCTCCAGCGAGTCGAAGTCGACGGTCACGCACCACGGCGTGCCGATCTCATCCTGGCGGCGGTACCGCCGGCCGATGGACTGGGTCACGTCGTAGTCGCACATCACGTGAGGCTGGAGGGCAGCGAGGACCGAGCGCGCCAGTGGCTCGAGGGTCTCCTTCTTGGACAGGGGCAGCACGGCGACCTGGTAGGGAGCGAGCCGCGGATGGAGGGCGAGCACCGTACGGGGCTCCCCACCGACCTCGTCCTCGCGGTAGGCGGCGAGGAGGAAGGCCATCATGGTGCGGGTCGCTCCCGCTGCCGGCTCGATGACATAGGGGACGTAGCGCTCGCCGGTGGCCTGGTCGAAGTACTCGAGACGGGCCCCCGACGCGGCGGCGTGGGCCTTCAGGTCGTAGTCCGTGCGGTTGGCGATGCCCTCGAGCTCGTCCCACCCCCAGGGGAACCGGAACTCGACGTCGGCGGTGCCCGCCGAGTAGTGGGAGAGCTCCTCGGGGTCGTGGTGGCGGAGGCGGAGGAGCTCGTCGGGGATGCCGAGCTCGACGTACCACCGGTACCGCTCGGCCAGCCAGTACTCGAACCAGGTGGCGGCGTCTTCGGGAGGGACGAAGAACTCGAGCTCCATCTGCTCGAACTCGCGGGTCCGGAACACGAAGTTCTGCGGGGTGATCTCGTTGCGGAAGGACTTGCCGACCTGGGCGATCCCGAAGGGTGGTCGTTTGCGCGTCGTCTGGAGGACGTTGGCGAAGTTGATGAACATGCCCTGCGCCGTCTCGGGGCGCAGGTAGGCGACGGCACCCTCGTCCTCGATCGGGCCGGCGTGGGTCTTGAACATGAGGTTGAACGCTCGAGCTTCGGTGAACTCCGTCGAGCCGCAGTTCGGGCAGACCCCATCGATCTTGTCCTGGCGCCACCGCTGGTGGCACGAGCGGCAGTCGACGAGCGGGTCGGTGAAGTTGGCCAGATGGCCGGAGGCCGCCCACACCGCTGGGGGCGTGAGGATGGAGGCGTCCAGGCCGACCACGTCGTCGCGGCGCTGCACCATGGCCTCCCACCAGGCGTTCTTGACGTTACGCAGGAGGTTGACCCCGAGCGGGCCGTAGTCGTAGGTGGAGCGGAACCCGCCGTAGATCTCGGCCGACTGGAAGATGAACCCTCGACGCTTGCACAGGCCCACCACCTTCTCCATCAGCTCGGGCTCCATCAGCTCGGGGCCTCCGGGCTCGGGGCTTGCAAGCTCGGGGCCTCCGGCCACGGGGACCACCGGCTCGCCGCCGGGGTCGCTCCGGGCGTCGGTAGGTCGAGCGTCAGGGGGTCCGGGGTGGTCAGCCATCGCCGTGCATCGTAGGGAAGATCACGCCGGCTCGCCGACGGCGTCTGGAACGAGACGGGTAGTCACCATGTTGGCGAGGAGGCGGCCGCGGACCGTGAGCACGGCCCGGTCCCCGCTCCGTTCGACCAGGCCCGCGAGCTCGGACGTGTCGGGAAGGGCAGCGACGGGGACCCCTGCCGGGGTCCGCAGGGCGAGCGCCAAGCGTTCGAACGCCCGCTGGCGGACATCGAGCACCTCCGCCCCGGCCGTCGGGTCGACCCCGGCCTGGATGGCATGGACGAACCGATCGGGCGTACGCAGGTTCCACCACCGCCGCCCGGCCCGGTGGGAGTGGGCCGCCGAGCCGATGCCCCGGTAGTCACCCTGTGCCCAGTAGAGCTGGTTGTGCCGGCACTGGTGGCCGGGTCGAGCCCAGTTGGAGATCTCCTCCCAGGCATACCCGGCGGCCTCGAGCACGGCGTCGGTGCGCTCGTAGCGGTCGGCCTGGACGTCCTCGTCGGGATGCCGGGCGGGATGGCGGGCAAGCGGGGTACCCGGCTCGACGGTGAGGGCGTAGGCGCTGAGGTGGGGCGGCGGCCGGTCGAGGCCGAGCACGTCACCCAGGCTCCGCTCCCAGTCGGCGTCGGTCTCGCCGGCCCCACCGAAGATGAGGTCGAGGTTCCACGAGGCGAACCCGGCCGCGCCGACGAGTGCCGCGGCGGCCAGGGCCGTCCCGGGCTGGTGGCGGCGACCGAGGCCATCGAGCACCCGGGGCGAGGTCGACTGCACGCCCATCGAGATCCGAGTCACCCCGGCCCCGAGGTAGGCGTCGAGGAGCTCGTCGGTGACGTCCTCGGGGTTGCACTCGACGGTGACCTCGCAGCCCGGCGCCCGCACGATGGCATCGAGGACTGCGGCCAACAGGTGCGCCGGCAACCGAGACGGCGTCCCCCCGCCGAAGAAGACCGACGTGGCCTCGGGCAGGCCCTCCTCCACGACGGCCCGCCGGACCTCGCTGACGCACGCGTCCGCATAGGAGGCCATCAGGTGATCGCGGTCGACATAGGTGGCAAACGCGCAGTAGTCACACCGGCTGGCGCAGAACGGTACGTGGACGTAGACACCGAACGCCCCCCGGTCGCCGACAGCCTCGGAGGTGCTCACCGTCTCTCCGTCTCCTCTGCGGCCGCCGCCCGGCGCGCCTCGGCCCATCGAGCCAGCGCCTCGGCCCGCTCGGCAGCGTGGTCGACGATGGGCTCGGGGTACCCGAAGGCGTCCACCTCGGGGACGTAGCGCCGTACGTAGGTGCCGTCGGGGTCGAACCGCGCTCGTTGGAGCACCGGGTTGAACACGCGATGGAACGGCGCGGCGTCGGTGCCGGTGCCCGCCACCCACTGCCATCCGTGGTTGTTGGAGGCCACGTCGCCGTCGAACAGGTGGTCGAGGAACCAGCGGGCCCCACGTCGCCAGTCGAGGTGGAGGTCCTTCACCAGCAGCGAGGCGGCGACCATGCGGACCCGGTTGTGCACCCATCCCTCGGCGAGGAGCTGGCGCATGCCAGCGTCCACGAGAGGGAACCCGGTGCGCCCCGTCGACCAAGCGGTGAAGCGGCGGTCCGCTTCGGGGCCGGTGTCCACCCGCAGGTACCGACCAGCTGCCACCACGGGCTCCCATGCCGAACGAGGGTGGTGGGCGAGCACGTCGGCGTAGAACTCGCGCCAAGCCAGCTCGGTGGTGAACCCGGCGGCACCCGACCCCCGCTCCCCGAGAGGACCGCAGGCCCTCGGGCCAGTCGGGGCGCTCCTGTCCGCCAGGCCGGCCAGGACCTGACGCGGGTGCAAGCACCCGAAGCGGAGGTACGGCGACAAGCGCGAGGTCCCGGCTCGGTCGGGGCGGTCCCGGTCACGGGCGTAGGTGTCGAGAGCGTCGTCGAGGAACCGTTCCAACAGGACGGCCGCCGGGCCCGGGCCGGCAGCCGGGAGCACCGTCGCCGAAGTCCCTCGGCCAACTCCACCCAGCGCGTCCGTGCCGACATCGGACGGAGCATCCCGGAACCGCACGCTCCTCGGGCGACCGGTCGGCTCTGGCCACCCATGGGCCTCCCACGCCCGGCGGAACGGGGTGAACACCGCAAACGGCCGACCGGCAGCGGTCCGCACCGACCCCGGCGCCACGGCGTACGGGCTCCCGACGGCGACGAGCCGTCGGCCCGCTTCGGCAAGCGCCAGCTCGACGGCACGGTCCCGCCGCACACCGGTGGGGGCGTGGTCGGAGGTGACGAAGACCAGCCGTGCCCCGACCTCGGCGGCCAGCCGAGGGACGGCAACCGCAGCTGGGCCGGTGCGGAGGACGAGGTGCCCGTCGAGCTCGGCATCGAGCGCGTCGACGCAGCCGGCGATGAACCGACATCGGTTGACCCCGGCGGCTGCGGCGAGGTCCGGCTCGACGACGAAGACCGGCGTGACCTGCCCGCCGACTGCGTTCGCCTCGGCGACCGCCGCCATCAGCGCCGGGTGGTCGTCCACGCGCAGGTCCCGCCGGAACCACACGACGACCGTCGACCGGCTCACCGGGCACCGGGACCGCTCGGGGGCGGGCCGGAAGCGGCAACGGCCGTCATCCCGTAGGGACCGCCCGAACCGAACGGAGCCGGCGGTCGAGGTGGACCTCGATGGCCTCGATGGCGAGCGACGCCACCTCGTCGGTCACCGACGAACGGGGCTCGGCGAGCACCCCGGCCAGCCCCCCGCCGAGCACTCGTCGGAGGAGGTCGAGCGCTCCGGGGCTGAGGGGACGTCCCCGCCGGCACCGGGTGCACAGGGCACCACCGTCGAGCAGGTCGAAGGCGACGAGAGAACCGGGGGTGGCCTCGCCACAGGACGCACAGGCGTCCAGCACCGGTGCCGAGCCCTCCAACGCCAGCACCTTCAGGAAGAACGCCGGGGCCAGCAGGGGCGACGGCTGGCGGGCAAGAGCGCCCAGCGCACCGACCAGCATCACGTAGAGGGGCGGGTTGGCGTGGCGCTCCTGGGACACCAGGTCGACGACTTCGAGCATCGACAGGGCGACGCTGGTCCGGTCGAGGTCCTCTCGGACGACGCGGAAGGTGTCGATGACCTCGGCCTGGCTGACGATGTCGAGGTCACCCCGGCCCTGCCAGCCCATGAACGACACATGGCTGAAGGGCTCGAGCCGAGCGCCGAACTTCGAGCTGGTCCTGCGCACGCCCTTCGCCACTGCCCGCACCTTGCCGTGGTTGCGGGTCACGAGGGTGATGATGCGGTCGGCCTCGCCCAGGCGCATGGTGCGCAGCACCACGCCCTGGTCGCGGAAGTGGCTCACGCCTCGTCGCGCCCCGAGGGACGGCCGCGGAGGAAGCCGCCACCGGCGATGAGGAGGAGGACCACCGGGGGCAGCACGACCACCGGCAGGATGGCGTTGAAGCCGGCCACCGCCATGAGCACCGTCCCGGCGTAGAGGAGGATGCCGCCGACCACGCCGATGACGATCCACACGCCTCCGGCCTCGCCAGGGGCGGCACGGCCCCGGGGGGCCCAGGCGGCACGGCCCCGGGGGGCCCGCTCGGGAGTCGTCACGACACCCCGCCATAGCGGCGGTTGCGCCGCTGGTACTCGGCCACCGCGGCGAAGAGATGCTGGCGTCGGAAGTCGGGCCAGAGCACGTCGGTGAAGACGAGCTCGCTGTAGGCGATCTGCCAGAGCAGGAAGTTCGAGATCCGGAACTCGCCCGACGTCCGCACTACGAGGTCGGGGTCGGGCTGGTCGGGCTGGTAGAGCCGGGTGCGGATCGCCCGTTCGTCGACGCGCCCAGCAGGAACACCGTCGGCGACGAGGGAGCGCACGGCGTCCACGATCTCGGCGCGTCCGCCGTAGTTGAACGCCATGGTGAGCGTCATCCTCCGGTTGCCGGCAGTCAGCTCCGTCGACTCGTCCATCCGGCGGAGGACCCGGCGGGGCACCCTCCAGTCGCGGCGGCCGGCGAAACGAATCCGCACCCCCTTCTCGTGCAGCTCGTCGCGACGGGTAACGAGGAGGCGCTCGTTGAACCCCATCAGGTACCGCACTTCGTCGGCCGGTCGCCGCCAGTTCTCGGTCGAGAAGGCGTACATGGTCAGCCACGAGATGCCGAGCTCGAGGGCACCCTCGACGGCGTCGAGCAAGGCCGTTTCGCCCGCCGCGTGCCCCTCGGTCCGGGCCAGGCCCCGGCGACTGGCCCACCGACCGTTGCCGTCCATCACGCAGGCCACGTGCACGGGGATGCGCCCGGAGACCACCTCGCGCAGCTCGGCCACCGGTGCCCCGGCCGGAGCAGGCCCGTCCACGGCAGACACCGCGCCGACCGGGTCGGCAACGCCCACGTCGCGTGGGCCGGGCACGTCTGTTCGCACGGTGCGAACCTACTCCGTCACAGATCGCACCCGGTCGCAGCACGGCTGCCGCCGGAGCGGTCCGGGGTAGGGTCCGGCGATGACCACTGCTGCCGACACCCTGGCCCGGGTCACCGGCGCCCTGCCCGGCGGCGGAGAGGAACGCCCCGGTCAGGTGCGCATGGCCGAGGCTGTCGAAGCGGCGATCACCGGCCGACGCCACCTGGTGGTGCAGGCCGGGACCGGAACGGGCAAGTCGCTGGCCTACCTGGTCCCAGCGCTCACCTCGGGCACCACGGTGGTGGTAGCCACGGCCACCAAGGCCCTTCAGGACCAGCTAGCGAGCAAGGACGCCCCGCTCGTCGTCGAAGCGCTGGGCGTCCCGGCCTCCGTCGCCGTGCTGAAGGGACGCAGCAACTACGTCTGCCGGCAGAAGGTGGCCGAGCTCGACCGGCGCGCCGAGCTTCCCTTGGAGGGCGGGGCCGGACGTCTCGGTACCCAGGTGGCCCGCCTGGTCGCCTGGGCCGGTCGGACCGACGTCGGGGACCGTGACGAGCTCGACTTCACCCCCGATCCGCGGGCATGGGCAGCCGTGTCTACCACTGCGCGGGAGTGCCCGGGTGCCTTCCGCTGTCCGTCCGGGCACACCTGTCTGGCCGAGGCGGCACGCCAACGGGCAGCTGCCGCCGACGTGGTAGTGGTGAACACCCACCTCTACGGCGCCCACCTGGCAAGCGGCGGGGCCGTGCTCCCACCCCACGACGTGGTCGTCTTCGACGAGGCCCACGAGGTCGAGGAGGTCATGACGACCAGCCTCGGCGTCGAGATCACTCCCGGCCGCTTCGCTGTCCTGGCCACGTCGACGCGAGGGCTCCTCGCCGACCGACCCGGCGGTGCCGACGTCGTCGGAGACGTGGCGGCAACCGCCGAGGCCGTGGCGGCCGCCCTCGAACCGTGGGCGGGCAAGAGGCTCAGCGGGACCAGCGGGACCAGCGGGACCAGCGGGACCAGCGGGACCAGCGGGACCAGCGGGACCAGCGGGACCAGCGGGACCAGTGAGGACGTCGGGCGAGTACTCGACCTCGCCCGAGGCCGGGTGAGCCGTTTGGTCGACGAGCTCCGGGGGGCCGAACGCGATGCGGCAGGAGCCGACGATGCCGAGGGGCGGGCCCGACGCGACCGCGCCCTTCTCGCCGCCGGTCACTTGCTCGAGGACCTCGGCCGCGTAGCCGGGGCATCCGACGACGAGGTGGCCTGGGTCGACGGGGCGGCGACGAGCCCGGTGTTGCGGCTCTCCCCGATCGACGTGGCCCCGGTCCTGAGGGAGCGGCTCTTCAGCCACGTCACGGCGGTACTGACGTCGGCCACCGTGCCGGTCGGGACGATCGTCCGGCTCGGGCTACCGCCGGAGACGAGCGACGAGCTCGACGTCGGGAGCCCGTTCGACTACCGCTCCCATGCACTCCTCTACGTCGCCACCGCACTCCCCGACCGGCGCCGGCCCGAAGCCGAGCCGGCCATCCACGATGAGCTCGAGGTGCTGATCCGGGCGGCGGGCGGTCGGACGCTCGCCCTCTTCACCAGCTGGCGGGCCATGACCGCTGCCGTCGAGGCGCTCCGCCCCCGCCTCGACCTGCCGGTGCTCGCCCAACCCGACCTCCCCAAGGCCGCCCTGGTCGAACGGTTCCGAACAGACGAGACAGCCTCGCTCTTCGCCACCCTCGGGTTCTGGCAGGGGGTCGACGTCCCGGGACGGACCCTCTCGCTCGTCACCATCGACCGCATCCCCTTCCCCCGCCCCGACGAACCGGTCCTCGAGGCCCGACGGGAGCGGGCCGGTCAGCGGGCGTTCGCCGAGATCGACCTGCCTCGCGCGGGGACCCTGCTCGCCCAGGGAGCCGGGCGCCTCGTGCGAACGGCGGAGGACCGGGGTGTGGTCGCCGTGCTCGACCGCCGGCTCGCCACCGCTACCTACCGCTCGACACTGCTCGCTCGAGTCCCACCCATGCGGCGGACGACCGACCGGGACGAGGTGTGCGCCTTCCTTGCCGACCTGGCCGGCCTTGCCGACCTGGCCGGCCTTG
The DNA here is from genome assembly GCA_021798955.1 of Actinomycetes bacterium. Lineage (GTDB taxonomy): Bacteria > Actinomycetota > Acidimicrobiia > Acidimicrobiales > RAAP-2 > JAJZJT01. Next base: position 45,413 of record JAJZBK010000015.1, on the reverse strand, counting down.
CCGACCTTGCCGGCGAGGACGGCGAGGACGGCGAGGACGAGTAGGCCGGCCGGCCAGGCCGAGCCCGCCGATCAGGCTGCGCCAACCGGACAGATCGGGCCGACCCTTGGTCGCCCCCTACAACCCCAGGCGGTCGAGGGCATCGTCCCGCTGCTGCCACCGCTTCTCGACCCGGACGAAGAGCTCGAGGTAGGCGCCCGGGGGCAGCTGGCTTCGGACTGCCGAACCGACGGCCTTGAGCGTCGCTCCGCCCTTGCCGATGACGATGCCTTTCTGCGAGTCGCGTTCGACGAGCACCTCGCAGCGCACCAACGGCCACTCCCACTCGGTGACCCGGCAGGCGATGCTGTGGGGCAGTTCCTCGTCGAGACGGGCGAGGAGCTGCTCACGCACGAGGTCGGCTACCCACGCACCTTCGCTCGTGTCCCGCACCATGTCGTCGGGGTAGTAGGCGGGCCCTGCGGGCATACGTGCCACCACGGCAGCGACGAGCGCGTCGAGACCCCGTCCCGTCGACGCCGAGACGGGGAAGACCTCGTAGGGCGCCGGCCCGTCGACGCCGAGGGCCGCCCAGGCGGTCTCGGCCGCTTCGGCGACCTGGGCCAGACGGGTTGCCACCTGGGAGCGGGGCGCTGCGTCGACCTTGTTCACCACCACCAGCACGGGGGTGACAGGAGGAGGTACCGGGCTCCCGGCGAGGGAACCCGTCGGCGGTTCCGTCGGCGGTTCCGTCGGCGGTTCCGTCGTCGTGGCTCGGGCCCGTCGGATGGCGTCGCCGAGGACGCGCCGGTCGCCCGGCCCGACGGAAGCAGTGGCGTCGACCACCACGACGACGGCGTCGACGTCGTCGAGCGAAGCGGTGGCGGCGTCGTTCATCCGACTGCCCAGCGCCGAGCGCGGCTTGTGGATCCCCGGCGTGTCGACGAAGACCACCTGGACGTCCTCGGCATGCAGGACGCCCCGCACGGCGGAGCGCGTGGTGTTCGGGCGTGGCGAGGTGATCGTGACCTTGGTGCCGACGATCCGGTTGACGAGCGTCGACTTGCCCACGTTGGGTCGACCGACCACAGCACAGAACCCCGACCGGCGGACCGTCACGGCAACGAACCGTCGTCAGGGCTGGACCCCGACCCATCGACCGGCGCGACTCGGACTCGGTCGATGGTCCGGCCGGTGACCCGTTCGGCCACCAGACGGTGCCGGGCCACGGTGACCTCCTCTCCGGCCGCGGGCACGTGCCCCAGGAGGTCGAGGACGAGCCCACCCACGGTGTCCCACGCCCCAGTGGGCAGCTCGGCGCCGAGGAGGTCGTTCACTTCGTCGACCCCCATGCGCCCGGAGACACTGACCTCGCCGTCGGCGAGGCGGACGAACGGGGGCTCCTCGACGTCGAACTCGTCGACGATCTCCCCCACCAGCTCCTCGATCAGGTCCTCGAGGGTGACGACACCAGCCGTGCCGCCGTACTCGTCGACGACGACCGCCAGGTGGAAGGAGGCCGCTTGCATCTCCCGCATGAGCTGGGCGACTCGCTTCGTCTCGGGCACGAAGTGGGCGGCGCGCACGTGGTCCTGCACGGGTTCCGAGGCGTGCCCGGAGCGGACCGCCCGCACGAGGTCCTTGGTGTACGCGATCCCGACCACGTCGTCGGCGCTTCCGTCGACCACCGGGAGCCGGCTGTAGCCAGCCTCGAGGGCAACGTCGAGGGCGGCCTCGACCGTGTCGTGGGCGTCGGCGGAGACCATGGCCGGACGCGGCACCATCACCTCCCGCACGACGGTGTCGCCGAAGTCGATGATCGAGTGGATGAGGGCTCGCTCCTCGCGCTCGATGACGGCGCCCTCAACGGCCACGTCTGCCATGGCCAGCAGCTCGGACTCGGTCACCTCCCCGCCGGCCGGGCTTCGGCCGCCGATGAGGGCGTTGGCGATGCCGTTCAGCCCGACCGACACCATCCGAACGGGCCAGAACGACACGAGCGCCGCCACCAGGGGCGCGCTGAACAACGCGGCTCGCTCGGGGTGGCGGACGGCCCAGTTCTTCGGCACGGCTTCGCCCAGTACGAAGATGACGGCGATCTCGAAGGCGGTGGCGATGACCACGCCCCAGGCACCAAACCACTCGGAGGCCAGCAGGCCGACCAGGGTCGCCACCACCAACTGGCACACAAGGACACCGAGGATCACTGGATTGAGGAACCCTTGCGGGTCAGTGCTCAGCCGGACGAGCAGGCGCGCCCCGCGCCGACCCTCGTCGGCCAGGCCGAGCGCCTTCGCCCTCGACATCCTCACCAGGCTCGTCTCAGCCACGGCCAGGAGCGCCGACACAGCAAGGAGGACGACCACCGTGACCACGATGGCGACGTCACCCGCGGAGAAGTGGGACCCCGTCACCGTGGCCCCGGAGACGCTCACGCCGATCGATGGAACCGGGCCAGCAGCTCGCGCTCCCGCCGCTCCATGCGCTCGGCCTCCTCGTCGTCCTCGTGGTCCATGCCGAGCAGGTGCAGAATGCCGTGCACGACGAGCAGCGCCACCTCGTCGTCGGCGTCGACCCCGTGGTCGGCGGCGTTGCGGGTGGCAACCGCCGGGCAGACCACCACGTCGCCGACCAGCCGGGGTGGCTCAGGCTCGGGCTCGGTCGACAGCGGACCGGGTGTGCCCCGGTCGGGCGTGCGCCCGGCAGGCTCGTCCTCGTCGTCGATGGGGAACGCCAGCACGTCGGTCGGACCACTGCGGCCGAGGAAGCGCTCGTTGAGGCTGGCAATGGTGTCTTCGTCCACGAAGAGCAGCGAGACCTCGGCGTGCGACGTGATGCCTTCGGCCTCGAGCACCGCGGTGGCAAGTGCGGACCAGCGCGGCAGCTCGACGGGGTGGTCCGACTGTTCGTCGGCGACGTGCACGTCAACGGCCACGACTGTCCCCCTGGCCCCCCTGGCCCCCCTGGCCCCCGGTGGCCGCCCCACGCTCGTAGGCGTCGACGATCTCGGCCACGATCCGGTGCCGGACGACGTCGCGCCGTCCGAGGTGGACGAAGGCCAGGCCTTCCACCCCGGCCAGGAGCTCTTGGAGGCCAGCCAACCCCGACCGCCCTCCAGCCACGTCGACCTGGGTCACGTCTCCCGTGACCACCGCCTTGGAGCCGAACCCGATGCGGGTGAGGAACATCTTCATCTGCTCAGGCGTGGTGTTCTGGGCCTCGTCGAGGATGATGAAGCTGTCGTTCAGGGTCCGGCCCCGCATGAAGGCCAGGGGGGCCACCTCGACCGTGCCGCGCTCGAGCAGCCGCTGGGCCCCCTCGGGCTCGAGCAGGTCGTAGAGCGCGTCGTAGAGCGGACGAAGGTACGGGTCGACCTTGGCCATCAGGTCCCCAGGCAGGAACCCGAGGCGCTCCCCCGCCTCGACCGCTGGCCGGGTGAGGATGATCCGGTTGACCTGGTGGGCTTGGAGCGCCTGGACCGCCAACGCCACGGCGAGGTACGACTTGCCCGTCCCTGCCGGCCCGATGCCGAAGGTGACGATGTTGGCGGCGATGGCGTCGGCGTAGCGCTTCTGTCCCGCCGTCTTCGGCCGCACCGCCCGGCCCCGCGCCGAACGGAGCAGTTCGGAGGTGAGCACTTCGGACGGCCGGACGTCGTCGTGGAGCATGTCGATGCTGCGACCGACCTGGGTGGCGTCGAGACCTTGACCCGACTCGAGGAGCAGGATCAGCTCTTCGAAGAGGCGCCCGACCCGCTCGGCACCGTCACCCTCGATCGAGATCTCGTTGCCCCGCACCACGATCCGGACGTCGGCGAACGCCTGCTCGACCAGGCGCAGCAGTTCGTCGCGCTGGCCCAGCAGCCCGGCCATGAGGTGGTTTCCGGGAACGAGGATCTTGACCTGGGTAGACGGCACGGGCGCTCGGCCACAACCTACCAGCCCAGGCACCGAGGACGACCAGTGGCGGGACAGGAGCCGACCACCGGCCACGACGATCGCCCTCGCTCCCGAGCTCGCTCCCCGGGCAGGGGGAGCTCCCCGGGCAGGGGGCGCTCCGCGACCTCCTGGCCCCCAACGGCTCGTCGGCCCTCTGGGGGCACCGCCAACCGGGCGGACGTGCCCCCCGCCGTCATCCCGGAGGCCACTCGAGACGCCGGCCGGCCAGGACGTGCAGGTGGAGGTGGGGCACCGAGTTGAGCGCGTCAGGACCGACGTTGGCCACCAGTCGGTAGCCACGGTCGGGACCGCCTACCCCTTCGGCGTCGGCCACCGCCCGGGCGGCGGCGAACAGGGCAGCGACCTCGACGGCGTGCTCGGGGGTCACCTCGGCGGCGTTGGTGATGTGGCGACGGGGCACGACGAGCACGTGGACCGGTGCCGCCGGGTTGATGTCCCGGAACGCAACCGTGTGGTCGTCCGACCAGACGACCTCGGCGGGAACGTCGCCGGCCACGATCCCGCAGAAGAGGCAACCGTCCATCCGGTCACCGTCTGTCGCCGGAGCGCTCACGAAGCCCGCCCGCCCTCGGTGCGGCGGGCTCCACGCGGCGAACCTTTCACCTCGGGGTAGAGATGCTCGAGCGATCCCGGTTCGATGCGCGAGGCCTCGATGAACTGCTCGACGTCGCGCTGCTGCAGTCGGATGACCCGACCGAACTTGTAGGCGACGAGATCACCCTCGTCGATGAACCGGTACAGGCTCCGCAACGTGACGCCGAGCTGGGCGGCCGCTTCCTTGGTGCTGAGCCAGCGGATCTCGTCAGTCATGGTCGGACCGTCCCATTGCGGAGTAGTTATAGCTTCCCACGTCCCGGGGTCCGCTCCAACCCGCGCCGTCCAGCACCGTCCAGCTTCGACCCAGCCGGTCCGCAGCCCAGCGCCGGCCCAGAGCGCCGGCCCAGCCAACCCACTCCGCCGTTGTGCCCAGGTCAGTCGAGGACAAGCAGGCCGAGCTCCTCGAGCCGGCGGCCCATGGCGTCTGGCGTGACGCCGAACAGGCAGGCGATGGCACGGACGTCCTCGTGGCGGATCGTGATCATGCGCCCGTTGAAGTCCTGCCGATGCACCTGGATCATCGACAGGAACCGTCGGAGCAGGTCGCGCTCGGGCCCGCTGACCGAGTGCAGCTTGGTCAGGTCGATCGTCACCTTCTCGCCAGCTGCCGCACCTTGCACGGCCCGGCGAGCGGTGAGCGGTGCGGTCTCCGGTGCGCCACCGTTCGCCCCCCACCGGGTGGACGTGTCGCCGTCGGGCGGCAGGAGCTGGTCGACCGGGACGTCGTACAGCTTGGCCAGACGCTGGAGACGGGGAACGGAGATGGCCCGCTCGCCCCGCTCGTACGCCCCGAGCACGGAGGCCTTGAACTCCTGCTCGGACATCGCCTCGACCGCTTGGAGCGACAGCCGCATCTGCTTGCGCATTGCCCGAAGGCGGGCACCGACGGCACGGGCGTAGGCGGAACGCGCCCCCTCCTCCTGCTCGTCGTCCTCGATCGAGTCGACTCGCTGCTCCGTCACCGTCATCTGCAACCCCTATCCCACGCGTGGTTGGTGTCCCCGTACCGACCGTGACGGGAACCCTGCTCGGCCTCCCTGGCCGAGCACCGATCGACTCCCGAGCAGTGCCTTGCCCGGCACCCTCGGCAGCACCGGTTCGCCTGTTCCGCCTCGCGGCCTCACACAGAGTCTTGCTCACGGAGCGTGGTGATGCAAGGTCTGGACGTCGGCACAGCACGCGCCGCGCTCAGACCGGGTACGCCGCCGCGACCGAACCAGAGCGCAGCGCACCGAGCAGCGTCCCGGCCGCCACCGCTGCCGTCTCGGCGCGCAACACGGTCGGCCCGAGACCGACCCGGCCGTAGGGAAGGTCGAGCTCACCGGGCGCCCAACCGCCTTCGGGGCCGATCGCCACCACGGTGTGCCCCAAGTCAGGCGGCGGCCCACCCGGTTCGGCAAGCACCGGGGGTGCGCCGGCGAGGACCGCCACCTCGTCGAGCGTGGCGACTTCGGTGACCATAGGCAGGCGAGGACGCCGGCACTGGGCGGCGGCTTCGGTCGCCACCCGGCGGAGCCGCTCGACGGAGCGACGGCCGCGCTCGCCCTCCCAGCGCACCACCGAGCGCGCTGTCCGCAACGGCACGATGACGTCGACGCCGAGCTCGGTGAGCTTCTGGACGGCCCATTCGGGGCGATCACCCTTGGTCGGAGCAAAGGCAACTGCCACCGAAGGGCGCCGAGCGGGCTGACAGCGGAGCGGGCCGACGGGCTCGAGGACGAGGCCGTCCCGGTCGCGCCCGCTCGAGGCAGAGCGGGCATGCGCCTCGACCCGGCAGGGCACCCACCGCCCGGCCCCGTCGGCAGCCACGACCGGCTCGCCCGGCTGCAGGCGGAGGACGTCGAAAAGGTGGTGGGCCTCATCGTCAGCGAGTGTCGGATGCTCGGGGTCCGCCACAAAGACCATGGCCGAAGCCCCTGACAGCAGTGGGTCGGGTGCCGCTGGCGCGGCTTCGGCGCCCGGTCCGGGTCCAGTCACCCGAGCGCTGAGCGGAGCTTCGAGAACAGCCCCTCGCCGTGGCCTTCGCGGCCGTCGGCGACCACTTCGCCGCGGGCGACGGCGAGCTCGGCCAGCAACGCCCGCTGGGCGTCGTCGAGCTCGGTGGGAACATCGACGACTACGTGGACGTGGAGATCGCCGCGTCCGCGCCCGCGGAGCCGAGGCACCCCTAACCCCTTCAACGTCACCACCGTGCCCGACTGGGTGCCCGCGGTGATCGGGACGGTCCGGGGCTCGTCGAGGGTGGGCACCTCGAGCGACGCACCGAGGGCAGCCTGGGTCATGGCGACGTGCACGGTCGTGTGGAGGTCGGTGTCGACGCGCTCGAAGTCGGGATCGGGTGCCACCCGCAGGTGGACGAAGAGCGCCCCGTTGGGACCGCCGCGGACGCCAGCCGGACCGTGTCCGGCCAGGCGCAGGGTCGAGCCATCGTCGACACCGGCGGGCACCTCGACGACCAGGGTCCGGTCCACCACTCGGCGCCCCTCGCCGCGGCAGTCGGGACAGGGATCGGCGATGACCTCGCCCGAGCCGTGGCACCGGCCGCAGGGCACGGCGGTCACGACCTGTCCGAGGATGGACTGGCGGACCCGCCGGAGCTCGCCGAGGCCGCCGCAGTCAGGGCACCGGACGGCACCGGTCCCCGGCCGCGCCCCGCTGCCCTGACAGGCGTCGCACCGCACCGGCGTGGACACCGCGACCTCTCGCTTCGACCCGAAGACAGCGTCGCGGAAGCTCAGGTCGAGCACCAGCTCGGCATCGGGACCGGGCACCGGTCCCGAACGACGGCCGTGCCCGGCTCGGCTCGTCCCGGCGGCCCCGAAGAACGCCTCGAAGAGATCGCCGAGGCCGCCTGCGAACGGGTCTCCGCCGAAGCCACCGGCGGAGCCACCGGCAGCCGGACCGAACACACCGGCTGGGCCGAACTGGTCGTACCGTTGGCGTCGTTCGGGGTCGCGCAGCACCTCGTAGGCCACGCTGACCTCCTTGAACCGCTCCTCCGTCTGGGCGTCCCCGGGGTTGGCGTCGGGATGGAGCTGCCGGGCCTTTCGGCGGTAGGCGCGCTTGAGCTCCTCGTCAGTAGCGTTCCGCGAGACGCCGAGCAGCTCGTAGAGGTCGGTCTCGATCACCGTCCGGCCTCGCTCAGCCGCCGACCGAGCCGCTCACCCACCGCCTCAGCGGCGGCGAGTGCCTGGGGGTAGTTCATCCGGGTCGGCCCGAGCAGCCCGATGGTGCCGAGCTCTTCGCCGTCCACCGAGAAGGGGGTCACGACGACGGCGCAGGACGCAAGCGGCTCGACACCGTGCTCGGTGCCGATGGCCACCGACAGGCCGCGGTCGAGCACGTCGCGCAAGAGGCTCACCACGACGAGCTGCTGCTCGAGGATGGTGAGGACGGAGCGGACGGTCTCGACGGCATCGAAGGCTGCCGCCATGCGCGAGGAACCGCCGACGAAGACGTGCTCGGCCGTCTCGTCACCCTGCAGGGAGCGGAGCCCGGCCAGCGCTGCAGCAGCCACGGTGTCGACGACCGGGTCACCGGCCGGTTCCAGCTCGGCAGGGAGGGAACGAAGAGCTGTATCGACCACGGCGGCTGCCAGGCACGCAACGGAGCGGGCCAGCACCTCGTCGTCCGCCCCGTCCGGCAGCTCGATGGTCGCCTTGCGCACGGCACCGTCGGAGAGCACGACGACCACGAGGCCGATGCGTGGCCCCAGGCCGACCACCTGGAGGGAGCGCACCGTCGCCGACTCGTGGGACGGCCCGACGACGAGGGCGGCGCAGTCGGTGAGGTCGGCGAGGAGCCCCGAGGTCCGCTCGAGCATCTGCTCGATCTCCCCGTGGGCCTGTTCGAAGAACCGTCGGACCTGTTGGCGTCCCGTGGCATCGAGCGTCCCCGTGCCGCCGAGGTGGTCGACGAAGAACCGGTAGCCACGGTCGGTGGGCACTCGCCCGGCGCTCGTGTGCGGCTGGACGAGGTACCCCTCGCGCTCGAGCGCGGCCATCTCGGATCGAATGGTCGCCGAGGACACGTTGACCCCCGGTGCGTCGACCACGTGCTGGGAGCCCACCGGCTGGGCCGAGCCGATGTACTCGGTCACCACGGCGTTGAGGATCGCCGCCTTGCGAGCATCCAGCTCGTCGGTGGCGGTAGCCACGTGCGTTCTCGCGTCGTCGTGTCGAGCCATCGTGTCGGTCCTCCGGACGGGCACCGGAGCCGGCCGGGACGTCCCATGGCACCGTGCCCGTCAGCACTCCATACTACCGAGTGCTGACCGACGGGTGCTGACGGCGACCAGCCGAGCACGCCGGGCGGCGAGGGCGCTCGTCTCCGGTCTCGAGACCGGAGCCTGTCAGCAGGCAGCCACGAAGAGCTGGCTGGTCATCGACGGACCGAGGGCCACCGCCGTGTCGTCGACCACCACGGTGAGGGTGCCGTCGGGCGCGCGTGCGCCGATCGTCACCGTCACGCCCGGGGTGAGCCCGTGCTCTCCGAGGTAGTCGAGCGCGGCACGGTCGTGCTCGACGCTCTCGGTGATGCGCTCGAGGCGGACACGATCACCCGTGGCCGCCTCGGCGAGCGGCCGCGCCCTGCGTTCTCCGACATTGACACCCGGGATGGGGTTGCCGTGCGGACAGGTGGTGGGGTTCCCCAACAGGACGGTGAGACGAGCCTCGACCTCGTCGGAGATGACGTGCTCCCACCGGCCGGCCTCCTGGTGCGCCTTCTCCCAGTCGAGGCCGATGACGTCGACCAGGAGACGCTCGGCCAGGCGGTGCTTGCGGACGACCCCCTCGGCCAGCTCGGCACCCGCTGGAGTCATGGAGATCCGCCGGCCCGAACGGGTGATGAGGCCGTCAGCCTCGAGACGGTCGAGCATCTCGGAGACCGAGGGAGCTGCCTTGTCCAGTCGTTCGGCCAGCCGAGCCTGGATGACCGGGATCCCCTCCTCTTCGAGAGAGAAGATCGCCTCGAGGTACTCCTCAACCGGAGGATGGAAGCGGTCGAGCACGTCGCCGATCCTACGACACCGACGAAGCGGAGGCACCACCCGCCCAGACCAGGTCCGGCCTCGGAGCGCCCTGGCCGGCCCAGCCTGGCCCGCGGGGCTCGACGGCCCGGCCCGCGGGGCTCGACGGCCTGGCCGCGGGCTCGAGGCGGCTCAAGGGACAGCCAGCGCGCGCCGATCGACCTGGCATGGAGGTCGTGAGGTCGACAGCACGCGCTCCGGTCGCCAGTGGCAGTCGCTCCGTCCGAGGTGGTCGGCCGTGACCGTCCTCGACCGGCTGGACATCGACCAGCTCGTCGCCCCCGGCGTCCTCCGTCCGGGCTACCAGCCGATCGTCGACCTCGCCTCGGGCGAGACGGTCGCCTTCGAGGCACTGGCCCGGTGGCCCGACCTGGGAGTCCGGCCCGACCAGGCGTTCGAGCTGGCCGGCGACACCGGACGCCTCGCCGAGCTCGACTGGGCCTGTCGCCTGGCCGCCATCGAAGGCGCGTTGGCCGCCGGGCTCACCCGCGACCTCGCCCTGTTCGTGAACATCGAGCCCTCGACGCTCGGGCGACCGGGCCCCCCTGGGTCCGGTGCCGTGCTCGCCACGGCGCACGAGCACCTACGGCTCGTCGTCGAGCTGACCGAGCGGGCCCTCCTGCGGCGGCCCGCCGAGCTGCTGACCCTGGTCGAGCGGGTTCGCTCGTGGGGCTGGGGCATCGCGCTCGACGACGTGGGCGCCGTCCCCGACTCGCTCGCCATGCTGCCCTTCGTGGCGCCGGACGTCGTGAAGCTCGACTTGTCGCTCGTCCAGCGGTGGCCGGACGCCACACAGGGCCGGATCGTGGCGGCCGTCATGGACCACGCCGAACGCACCGGTGCCATCGTGCTGGCCGAGGGGATCGAGACGGAGCAGCACCTCGAACAGGCTCTCGCCCTGGGCGCCACCCTCGGCCAGGGATGGCTGTTCGCGGCGGCCGGGCCGCTTGCCGACCCGGTCTCCCCCGCCAACCCACTTCCCCCCTCTGCTGCCGGGTTGGACGTCCCTGACAGCCCCTTTGCCCTCGCCGAGCGCTCGAGCCGCCTCCAGACCGGGCGCAAGGGCCTCCTCCTCGGCCTGTCGAGGCACTTCGAGCGCCGAGCCGAGACTGCCGCGTCCACGCCACCCCTCCTCCTCGGTTCCTTCCAGACGGCCGACTGGTTCACCCCGACAACCGCCCGGCGCTACCAGGCGCTCGCCCGCAGTTCCCCCTTGGTCGCCGCGTTGGGCGTCGGCATGGGCACACAGCCGGCGGGCGGAGTACGGGGTGGGTCGCTCCGAAGCGACGACCCGCTCCGACGCGAGTGGTCGGTGGTGGTGGTCGGGCCGCACTACTCGGGTGCCCTGATCGCCCGCGACCTCGACGACGACGGACCGGACCTCGACCGGCGCTTCGCCTTCCTCGTGACCCACGACCGTGACACGGTCGTCGCCGCAGCTCGTTCGATGCTGCGCCGGCTCGACCCTGCCTGAGGGGTCCTCCCGACGGGCCGTCTGCCCGGGGGTGCCTGTCCGGCGCTGCCTGTCCGGGGGCCGTCTGCCCGGCGGCCGTCTGCCCGGGGCTGCCGGAGCGCTCGGCACCAGCAGCGGTACGCTGGGTTGGTGGCCGGCATCCCGCAGGAGCCCGGCGTGCCCCGCTCGAAGGATCGCACGGTCGATGGAGGGGGTGATGCGCTCGACGGAGCCGGGTCGGTCGCCGACCCCGGGGGCGCCGACTCGCAGGACGACGCGCGCGGCTGCTCGCAGGACGACACGGACGACACGCAGCGCGCTCCGGAAGCCAGCGCGGAAGCCGCCCCCGACGAGCCCGACGAGCCCGACGAGCCCGACGAGCCCGACGAGCCCGACGAGCCCGACGAGCCCGACGAGCCCGACGAGGAGGAGTGCGCGCCCTCGGGCTTCGACCAGTGGCGACGGCGCAGCGCCACAGGCGCGGTGCTGACCGGCATCGCGCTCGGCCTCCAGGAGGTCTTCACTCCAACCCGTGACCAGCCCGCCATCGTGGTCACTGCCGACGACGGCGCCGACGACCCTCCGCGTGCCGTCGAGGTCCACCTCGACCCCGACAACCCCGCAGCCACGGTCGCCGTCGTCCGACCGTGGCTCGGCCGGGGAGGCACCGGCGGCAAGGGATGACCCGGGGGTGCCAGCGGGGCGCCGTCCTCGTCCTCGCCGCCACGTGCGCTGCTTGCGGCCTGGCCGCGATCGACAGCGGGCTTCGACAGGGGACCTGGCAGGCACGAGCGACCTACGCGGGGACGGCAGCGGTCGTGGTGGTGGCGGCCACGCTCGTCCGGCGACGGCGAGCAGCGGGAGCCACGCTCGGGGCACCGGCTCAGCCGACCACCGGGGCCACCGGCGCCAGCCACACCGGCCTCGTGCCGTGGCTCGCCGTGGTGGCGGTGGCCGCCACCTGGGACGTGCTCGGCCTCCTCACGCCGCCGGACCGGCACCACCTCACGCTGAGTGCCCTCACGCTCGCCTACCAGGCCTTCCATGCCGTGGTCTTCGTCTGCTGGGTGGCGATCGGCGCTGTGCTCGTCGCCGCGCCGCTCCGCGGTCGGAGGGCTGACCGGGCGTGACTGCCGTGCTCGTCGGGTCGGACAAGGCCATCGGGCTCACCTTCTGGTCGCTCGTGCTCGCCACGCTGGCCGGCCTCGAGCTCGCCGCCCACCGTCCCGGTCGCCCGGGGCGTCCCCCGTCCTTCGGGCAACTCGTCAGCCGGTACCTCGCTCATCCGGCATGGCGCGCGCTGGCCGTGGTCCTCTGGCTCTATGCCGGCTGGCACCTCTTCTCCCACTGAGCCCGCCGTGCACCCCGCAGGAGCCTCTCCGCCCGCTGCCCGGCACAGCTTGGTCGCTCGAGTCGCCCTGGCCGCGACGGCCACTGCTGTGCTCGCCGGGGTCGGTACGGCCATCGCTGCCACCCGGACCTTCACCTGGCCGGCCGAGGTGCTCACCGGTGGGGTCGAGATCGCTGTCGCGCTCGCCGCCGCGCTCGGTGCCGTTGCCCACCGCCGCCGGCATGACCCCACCAGACGGACCGCGCTCGACGGCCGCTCGCTCGTCGTGTGGTCGGCCGTGGTCGCCCTGGTCGTCGCCTGGGAGCTCTCGGCCCTCTTCGGTGGCGTCCGGCACCTCCACCCCACCCTGAGCTCCCTCGTCGACACTGCCTTCCGGGTCGACGCGGCGAAGGCGGCCGGGGCAGCCCTCTGGCTCGCCTTGGGATCGTGGCTGGCGTTGCGATGAGCCCGAGGACGGTGACGCTCCTCGGCTGGGCTGTCCTCGCCGCGGTCGCCATCGCGCTCGAGGTGCTCGCCCACCGCTCGACCAGCCGGCTCGTCGGCGCCGGGCGGCTGCTCTCCCAGGTCGCCGACCGTCCGGCGGGCAAGGTCGCGCTCTTGCTCGGATGGGCCTGGCTCGGCTGGCACCTCTTCGTCCGGTGACGTTCCCCGGACCCGACCGACCCGGAGGACCCGTGCCCACCGAGCTCACTACTGTCTGCGTCTTCTGCGCCTCGAGCCCCGGGCGCGACCCTCGCCTCGCCGAGGCGGCATCCGGCTTCGGGGCGCTCCTCGCCCGACGGGGCCTCACCGTCGTGACCGGCGGGGGCCACGTGGGACTGATGGGTGCGGTGGCCGACGGTGCGCTAGCCGAGGGCGGTGCGGTCCACGGGGTGATCACCCGGGCGCTCGAGGCGCGCGAAGTCGCCCATCGCGGGCTCACCTCCCTCGAGGTCGTCGAGACGATGCACGAGCGCAAGGCGGCGATGTCAGGCCGTGCCGACGCCTTCGTCATGCTGCCGGGCGGCTTCGGCACGCTCGACGAGTTCTTCGAAGCCCTCACCTGGACCCAGCTCGGCATCCACGCCAAGCCGTGCGGCGTGCTCGACGTGGCCGGCTACTTCGAGCCGCTCGTCGACTTCGTCGCCCGGGCCGTCGACCTCGGGCTCGTGCGCCCCGAGCACCGCGACCTCGTCGTCGTCGACCCCGACCCCGGCGCCCTCCTCGACCGGCTCGCCCGCTGGGAGCCGGTGACCACCGACACGTGGCTCGACCGCGACGAGCGACCGGCGGGCGACAGCTGACCGGCTGCGGCTCAGTCGTCGAGGCGCAGCGCCGAGACGAAGGCCTCCTGGGGGACCTCGACCCGCCCGATGCTCTTCATCTTCTTCTTGCCCTCTTTCTGCTTCTCCAACAGCTTGCGCTTGCGGGTGATGTCGCCGCCGTAGCACTTGGCGAGGACGTCCTTGCGGCGAGCCTTGACCGTCTCACGGGCCAGCACGCGTCCCCCGATGGCCGCTTGGATGGGCACGTCGAAGAGCTGGCGGGGGATGAGCTCGCGCAGCTTTTCGGTCATCCGTCGTCCGTAGACGTCGGCCTGGGTGCGGTGGACGATGGTCGAGAAGGCGTCCACCGGAGCCCGGTTGATGAGCAGGTCGACCTTGACGAGGTCGGCAGTGGCGTACCCCTCGGGCTCGTAGTCGAGGCTGGCGTACCCCTTGGTCCGGCTCTTCAGCTGGTCGAAGAAGCTCACCACGACCTCGGCGAGGGGGATGACGTAGACGAACTCGACACGCTCGGGCGAGAGGTACTCCATGCGCACCAGCTCGCCACGACGCGACTGGCAGAGCTCCATCACCGTTCCCGTGTACTCGGCGGGCGTCAGGATGGTGGCACGCAGCATCGGCTCGTCGACGTGGTCGAGCTGGGAGGGCTCGGGAAGCTCGCTCGGGTTGTCGACCCGGACCTCGGAGCCGTCGGTGAGAAAGGCCCGGTAGGCGACGGACGGCGCGGTGGCAATCAGGGCAAGGTCGAACTCGCGCTCCAGGCGCTCCCGGACGATCTCCATGTGGAGCAGGCCGAGGAAGCCGCACCGGAAGCCGAAGCCGAGGGCGCGGGACGACTCGGGCTCGTAGGTGAAGCTGGCGTCGTTGAGGCGCAGCTTCTCGAGCGCGTCGCGCAAGTCGGGCAGCTCGTCGCCGTCGATGGGGAAGAGCCCACAGAACACCATCGGCTTGGGATCGCGGTACCCGGCCAGCGGCTCGGGGGCGGGGCGGACGTCCGAGGTGACGGTCTCGCCCGAGCGCGCTCCGCCCACGTCCTTGATGCCGGCGATCAGGTACCCCACCTCGCCGGGACCGAGCGAGACGACCGGCACCGGCTCGGGCGTGCGCACCCCGATCTCCTCGATGTCGTGCCGGGCGCCCGAGTGCATGAACCGCAGCCGGTCACGGGCGTCGAGCGTGCCGTCGACCACCCGGATCGAGCTCACGACCCCCCGGTACTGGTCGTAGGCGGAGTCGAAGATGAGGGCCCGGAGCGGCAGGTCGGGGTCGCCGGTGGGAGGCGGGACCCGGGCGAGCACGGCGTCGAGCAGCTCGGGCACACCCTCACCGGTCTTCGCCGAGATGCGCAGCACGTCGGCGGCGTCCAAGCCGAGCACCTGCTCGATCTCGGCGGCGCATCGCTCGGGGTCGGCGGCGGGCAGGTCGATCTTGTTGAGGACGGCGACGATCTCCAGGTCGTGCTCGAGCGCCTGGTAGCAGTTGGCCAGGGTCTGGGCCTGGATCCCCTGCGACGCGTCGACGAGGAGCACGGCCCCCTCGCAGGCGGCCAGGGAACGGCTAACCTCGTAGCCGAAGTCGACGTGCCCGGGGGTGTCGATGAGGTGGAGGGTGTGGTCCCTCCAGGTGACCCGGACGTTCTGCGCCTTGATGGTGATCCCTCGCTCCCGCTCGATGTCCATCGAGTCGAGGTACTGCTCCCGCATGAGCCTCGGGTCGACCGCCCCGGTCAGCTCGAGGATGCGGTCGGAGAGGGTCGACTTGCCGTGGTCGACGTGGCTGATGATCGAGAAGTTGCGAATGCGGTCGACAGAGAGCACGGGTGGCCAAGCGTACCCACACCACCTCGGGTCCCGTGCCGCCGGGCGCTTCCGGCTGCTGCCGGCTGCTACCATCGCGGGACCGGGCCCGGATCGCCGGGAGGCCCCAGCGGGACCGCACGGGGAAGCCCGTCGGCGTGTCGCTGTCGTCGTGTTGCTGTCGCGGTGGCACGGTTGCAGTGGCACGGTTGCAGAAGCACGGTCGGCGTGGTCGCCCTCGGACGGGTTGCCCGCAGACAGAAGCTCCCGCTCGGTGCGCGGGCCGCCGGTACGATGATCGCCGATCGCAAGACCCACCGACCGCAAGACAAGGACGACACGAGCCGTGGCCAACATCCGCAGCCAGATCAAGCGCAACCGGCAGGCAGCCAAGCGTCACGCCCGGAACAAGGCCGTCCGGTCGGAGCTGCGCACCCGGACCAAGCGCGCCATTGCCGCGGTGGAGTCCAACGACGAGCTCAGCGCCGAGGCAGTCCGGCTGGCGGTCAAGCGGATCGACAAGGCAGCAGCCAAGGGCATCATCCACAAGAACCAAGCTGCCAACCGCAAGGCGCGTCTGATGCGGCGGGCGGCGGCCTCGGCAGCGAGCGCGCCGACCGCCACCGAGGACTGAGCCGGCTGCTCTCGGACCCGGCCGCGTCCGGCTGACAGGGCGCCATGGCCGCGCTCTGGCACCTCGTCGTCGGTAGGCCGCTGCGCTCCTCGGAGACCGAGGGCGAGCAGATCACTCCTGTCGAGGGGCTCTCTGCCCTCTCGCTCGACGCCCTCACCTCGGTGGCCTACGGCCCCGAGGCCATCATCGTCGTGCTGGCTGCCGCCGGTGCGGGTGCCCTCCATCTCGTCCTGCCCGTCACCCTCGTCATCGTCGGGCTCCTCGCCCTACTGGTCATCTCCTACCGCCAGGTCATCGACGCCTATCCCGGGGGAGGGGGCGCCTATGCCGTGTCCCGGGCCAACCTCGGGCACGGTGCCAGCCTGGTCGCCGCGGCCGCGCTCGTCGTCGACTACACCCTGACGGTCGCCGTCTCGGTGTCGGCCGGCGTCGCCGCCCTCACCTCGGCCTTTCCCGCCCTTGTCAGTGCCACCGTGCCGCTGTGCCTCGCTGTGCTGGCACTCGTGACGGCCCTCAACCTCCGAGGGCTGGGTGAGACCGCCCGCGCCTTCCTCCTGCCGACCCTGGTGTTCATCGGCGGGCTCCTCGCCATCATCGCCGTCGGTCTGGTCCACCCTCTGGCCCTGCACGCCGCGCAGCCGGGGCGCTCCCTCCTCCCCTCCCACGCCACCGAAGTCGTCGGGATCCTCCTGCTGCTGAAGGCCTTCTCCTCCGGGTGCAGCGCCCTGACCGGGGTCGAGGCCATCGCCAACGGCGTCCCGCTCTTCCGCGAGCCCCGGGTCGCCCGAGCCAAGCGCACCGAGGCGCTCCTCGGCTCGATCCTCGGGGTCATGCTCGTCGGACTGGCCGTCCTGGCCCAGCGGTGGCACATCGGGCCCCGCTCGAACCAGACGGTGCTCAGCCAAATTATGGGGGAGGCGGTCGGTCGGCACTGGGCCTACTACGTCGTCTCCCTCACCACCACCGTCGTCCTCGCCCTCGCCGCCAACACGTCCTTCGGCGGGCTGCCCGTGCTGGCCAGCCTGCTGGCCCGCGACGACTACCTCCCCCACCTCTTCGGGTTGCGGGGCGATCGCCAGGTCTTCGCCAACGGCATCTGGGTGCTCGCCGGGCTGGCCGCGATCCTCCTCGTCGTGTCCGGTGGCAACACCAACAGCCTGATCCCCCTCTTCGCCATCGGGGTGTTCACCGGGTTCACGTTGTCCCAAACCGGTCTGGTCGTCCACTGGCGACGGACCCGGCCACCACGGTGGTGGCTCCGGGCCACCCTGAACGCCACCGGTGCCGTGGTGACCGGCATTGCCACGGTCATCTTCCTCGTGACCAAGTTCGCCGAGGGCGCGTGGGTGGTCGTCCTCGCCGTTCCCGCTTTCGTCTGGCTCTTCGTCCGCATCCACGCCTACTACCACGGCGTCGCCGAGGCGCTGGGCATCGACCAGGTGCCGGAACGCCCCCATGGTCGGCGCACCGTCGTCGTGGTGCCGGTCACCCACGTGTCCCGGCTCACCGAGCGGGCCCTGTCCGAAGCCCTCTCGATGGGACAGCGGGTCGAGGCGGTCAGCGTGGCCATCGTCGCCCCCGGCGAGCAGGTGCCGGCGGTGGGATCGACCCCCATCGAGGACCTGTGGCGGCAGTGGGACCCCGGCGTCCCCCTCACCGTGCTCCCCACCGAGTACGCGTCGGTGGTGCGCCCCGTGGTCGCCTACATCGACGAGCTGGTGGCGGCCGAGGCGGACGCGGACGTCGTCGTCCTCATCCCTGCCGTGGCACCGAGCCACCTCCGCCACTCCACGCTCCACAACCACATCGACTTCGTGCTGTCGAACGCGCTGCGCAACCGGAGCGACGTGGTGGTGGCTCGGGTCACCGAGCCGGTCGAGCCGCCTCGGGAGGCCAGCCCCGAGCCGCGCTAGCGACCGCGGCTGGTCGGGCCACCCGGTCCACCAGGGTCACCCGGGGACTGGCGCGATCAAGTCCGGCCCGTCGTTGCGGACGTTGCCGACCCGGAGGCCGACCGGGTGGTGCACGAGGGTGCCGGCGGGTGCCGGGACGAGCAGCGAGGCGAGGAGATCGTCGGACGGGCTGGGGTCGATCCACTCGTCAACCTGGTCGACCCCGAGCACGACGGGCATCCGGTCGTGGATGTCCCCGGTGTCCGCACCAGCGTCCGTCGTGATGACGGTGCACGTCCGCAGGGACGGCACCTCCCCGGGCGACACCTCGCCGGGCGGCGGGGCCCACGTCTCCCACACGCCGGCGAGCAGGACGGGGCCACCGTCCGCACGTCGGACGTAGTGAGGCCGCCGCCCCCGACCTGATGGCCCCCACTCGTAGAAGCCGTCGACGGGGAGCGCGAGGCGACGACGACGGAAGGCGCTCCGGAAGGCCGGCTTGGTCGCCACCGTCTCGGCGCGGGCGTTGAAGAGACGCGACCCGATGCGTGGATCGTTCGCCCACGGCGGGACGAGCCCCCACCGGTAGGGAGCGAGGGCTCGGTGCGGCAAGCCGGCTCGGGCCTCGCGGTTGCCGGAGAGACCCTCCGCCGGCGGGGAGCCCGTTGGCACACCTGGCGGGGGGCCCGCTGTCACGCCCAGCAGCATGCCAGTCGGCCCCACGTTGTAGGAGGGGTGCCACAGTGACGGGTCCCGCCCGGCCAGACCAGCGACACAGGCAGCGTCGAGGATGCGAGCGAGCCGCTCGGGCGGGGTGAAGAGCGCGACTCGGCCACACACGATCAGTCCCCGTTCGTGCTGGTCGCGCCCACCGGGGTCATGCCCGTCACGATAGGTGCCAACCGGTGCCGCGCCGAAAGAGGCTGCCGGCTGGTACCGCGCCGGAGGAGCCGTGGCGCCCTACCCTTGCCCCATGACCCAGCTCCGGGGACCAGCACGGCGACCGGTCCACATCATCCCGGCCCGGAAAGCGACGGTGGGCGCCATCGAGGTGCGACGGCTCCTTCCTTTCGGGCGCCGACGGGCGGTCGGTGCCTGGTGCTTCGTCGACCACTACGGTCCGCACTCGGTCGAAGGAGGACCGGGCATGCAGGTGCAACCCCACCCCCACCTCGGGCTCCAGACGGTGACGTGGCTCTTTTCGGGGAACGTCGTGCACCGCGACAGCCTGGGCTCCGAGCAGCTGATCGAGCCGCGTCAGCTCAACGTGATGACGGCTGGCGCAGGCATTGCCCACGCCGAGCAGTCTCCGGTCGAGCACGACCCGTGGCTCCACGGAGTCCAGCTGTGGGTGGCGCTCCCTGATCGCGTCCGGCACCAGCCACCCGCCTTCGAGCACCATGCCGACCTGCCGGTCGTCGGTGCCGGGCCGTTCCTCGTCACTGTCTTCGTCGGCACGCTGGGCGACGCCACCTCTCCGGCCACCGTGCACACGCCGCTGATCGGTGCCCAGGTCGACGCCCCGCGAGGCGGACGGCACCCGATCGTCGTCGACCCGGCCCACGAGCATGCCGTGGTGGTCACCGCCGGGCGCGGCGCCCTCGAGGGAGAACCACTCGCCCCAGGCTCGGTCGCTGTCGTCGACCCCGGGCGTGACCACCTCGTCCTCGACCTGGACGTCGGCAGCCACGCGCTCCTCCTCGGCGGCACGCCACTGGACGAGGAGCTCCTGTTGTGGTGGAACTTCGTCGCCCGCACCCCCGACGAGCTGGCCGCGGCCGTCGCCGCCTGGCGCGAGGGGCGTCGGTTCGGGCAGGTGGCCGGGACCGAGGCCGAAGCCGTCCCCGCACCAACCTTCGACCCGTCCCTGCTCCTCCCGCCAGAGGCACCTCGATAGGAGACCGGGCGGCGACCCGGCGAGCGGTACCCGGGAAGACCGGGCGAGAGGTCAGTACCCCGAGCTTCCCGACGTCGTCGTGGTGGTCCCAGAGGCCACCGGTGCGGTCACCGGGCTACCCGTGGTGCTGAGCACGTACCAGATCCCGCCGAACTTGTTGATCCCCTCGCCGTTCACCTGACCGGCCGCCTTGTCCTTCGTGAAGGTGTAGAGAGGGTGCCCGTCGTAGGTGACCTGGTGCGCCCCGCCTGGGCGGGCGATGGTGCCGAGCTCGGAGGCCTTCACTCCCGGCCCGCCCGACGGGCTACCCGTGATGGTGAGAGGAGGCCAGACCGTCGCGCAGGTGCCGGTGCAGGCGCTCGCCGTCGGGCTGTCAGCCGTGAGCATGTAGAGGGTCCGTCCCGTCGAGGTGACGAGCACCGTGCCGAACAGCTGCGTGTGAGCTGCGTCCACCGTGGCCGAAGACGACGCCGTCGGCGCCGCCGTGCTGGAGGGCTCGGGGGCCTTGGAGGCGTTGGACTTGGCCGACGCCGTCGACGACGAGCTGCAGGCGGCCAGGCCTACCCCCAGCGCGACGACGAAGACGAGCCGCGTCACCGAACGACGGACCGTGCTGCTGCGCTCCACCATTGCCACCACCCCCTAGTCCGGACCGACGACCAGGCTCACCCTGGTCGTCGGGCACCTGCAGCCTGCCCCCGACGGAGACTAGTCGTGCTCCCCCGCGTCGATGGGGCACCCCGCCTCTGGCACTGCGGCTCCTCGCACCCCGCCTTTGGTGACGCACCGTCCCTCGTGACGCGCCACGGGCGCCCCGAAGGGCGCCCGTGGCATCAGTGCTCTGTCGTGCTGAGGTACTGCGCACCAGGCCGCCGTGCTGCGCCGGATGGGACCAGCTCCGGCTGGGCGACCTCGTGGGTGTCTGGCTGGGATTCGCCAGGTGGTTCAGCGAGCCGCCTCAGCGGCCAGCCACCTCCAGGGTCCCGGATCGTTGACTGCTCAGTTGGACCACCTCCTTTCCCTGGTGCGTCCATGGTATCGACCGCGCTCGGCGCGAGCGCGGCACGTGCCCGCAGGAGCACGGGTGCCGCCCTGCTCGCTACCATACGAACGTATGTTCGCTCTCCCCACCGAGGTCCCCCCGGGTCGCCCTCGCCGTCGAGCAGGGGCCGACGGCGACCGGGCTGGGTCGGCGGCACCGGCTGGGTCGGCGGCACCGGCTGGGTCGGCGGCACTGGCTGGGTCGGCGGCACTGGCGGCGCTGGCCGAGCGGGTCCGGCCCACTTCGTGGCGGGGCGAGCGGCTCCTTGCCGTCCTGCCACCGCTCGTTCCCCTGATGGTCGGCGGGGGGCTTCGGCGCGGCGGGACCCTGGTCGTCACCTCCGGGCTTCCAAGCCCTGGTGCTGCCCTCTCCGCCCAGCAGGCGCCCGCCCCCTCGAACGTACCCGCCCGAGGAGAGCTGACCCTGGCCCTGGCCCTGGTGGCAGCGGCCACCACCCAGGGGGTGTGGTGTGCCGTGGTGGGCGTGGAGGACGTGGGCGCCGAGGCCGCCGTCGGGCTCGGGGTCGTCCTCGAGCGGCTTGCCCTGGTTCCTCGTCCCGGCTCCGCCTGGGGGGAGGTCACCGCCGCGCTCCTCGACGGTACCGGGCTGGTGGTGGTCCATCCGCCTGTTCCACCCCGCCCGGCCGTGGCCCGGCGTCTGGTGGCCCGTGCCCGCGAGCGCCAAGCCGTCCTCGTCGTCCTCCCTGGTGAGGTCGGGTGGCCCGAGCCCCCCGACCTCACCTTGGCCGTCGAGGCGTCCCGCTGGGAAGGGGCCGGCGACGGCAGCGGGAGCCTCGTACGGCGCCATGCCCTGGTGGTGGCCGCCGGGCGGCGCGGCTCGTCTCGTCCCCGCCGCTGCCCGATCTGGCTCCCCGGACCGTCAGGGACGCTCGAGGACACCGAGCCAGGCGTCCCCGATGTCGGACGACCACCCGATCTCGGACGACCGAGGGTCGCACCATGACCACTGCCCTCGAACGGCTGCTCGTCGTCTCCTGTCCGGACCTCGCCGTCGAGGACGAGGGCGGGCACGTCCGCCGTCGCTTCCTCGAGGTCGTCGCCGCGACCGAGGCCTTCTGTCCGTGGGTGACAGTGCTCGAGCCCGGTATCTGCTCGTTGCCGGCTCGGGGCCCGGCTCGCTACTTCGGTGGCGAAGACGCGCTCGTCGACCAGGTGGCCGCTGCGGTCGTACGGGTCGGGGTAGACGAGCACGGTGACAACGACAGACAGGATGGCCCGTCTGTTCGAGAGGAACGGGGAGTGGGCATCGCCGACGGGCTGTTCGCCGCCGTGTTGGCCGCCCGAACGGGCCAGGTGGTCCCGCCTGGCGGGACCCCCGCTTTCCTCGACCCGTGGCCGGTGGAGGTACTGGGCGACCCCGAGCTGTCTACCATCCTGCCCCGCCTGGGCATCCGCACCCTCGGCGAGCTCGCCGCCCTACCCGAAGGTGACGTCCTCGGCCGGTTCGGCGCCCTGGCCGCCGGGGCCCACCGGGTAGCCGCCGGCCGCCAGGGCTCGCTCGACCGGACCGATCGGCGGCGCCTGGCCGTTGTCGGACGGCGCATCGACGCCCAGCGGCGGCGCCAGAGGAGTGAGGGGGGCGAGGGGAGAACCGTCCGGAGCGAGCACGAGGGGCGCCTCCCCACCTCCCGGCAGGTCGGGTTCTGGGGGGAAGTCGAAGACGCCGACCGGCGCGCCTGGCGCGCCCTGGCTGCCGCCCAGGAGGTCGTCGGCCCCGACGGCGTGGTCGTGGCCCGGCTGCAGGCAGGCAGGAACCCGGTCGCCCGGGCTCGCTTCGTGCCATGGACCCCTCCCGACCCGTCGGCGGTCCCCCTCGTGTTGGCGTCGGGCGCACCCCGCTCCGGAAGGACGGCGGGCCAGGGGGCCACCCGCTCGGCCCGTCGGCACGACCAAGTGCAGGGGGCTGCGCCCTCGACGGGTGCGCCCTGGCCGGGGCAGATCCCCGCCCCTGCCCCTGCTCTCGTCCACCTGTCACCCCGACGGGCCGAACTGGTCGGGGAGGACGGCCGGGTGGTCACCGTGTCGGGACGCGCGCTGGTGTCGTCGCCACCTGCTCGGCTGTCGGTCGAAGGTGCTCCGTGGGCGACGGTGACGGCGTGGGCCGGTCCGTGGCCGTCTGACGAGCGGTGGTGGTCCTCGTCGCGGCGGCGAGGGGCGCGCCTGCAGGTGGTCACCGGTGAGGAAGCCCGTCTCCTGCTCGTCGAACAGGGCCGGTGGTGGGTCGAGGCGACCTACGGCTGACCGGCTACCGACACCCCCGCACCGACACCCCCGCACCGACACCCCCGCACCGACACCCCCGCACCGACACCCCCGCACCGATACCCCCGCACCGACACCCCCGCACCGATACCCCCGCACCGAGGCTCCGATGGCCTACGCCGAGCTCCACGCCCACTCGAACTTCTCCTTCCTCGACGGCGCCAGCCACCCCGAGGAGCTGGTGGGCGAAGCCACCCGCCTCGGGCTCTCCGCCCTGGCGCTCACCGACCACCACGGGCTCTACGGAGCAGTCCGGTTCGCCGAGGCAGCCCGGGTCGTCGACCTGCCCACCGTGTTCGGCGCCGAGGTGACCCTCGACGCAACGGGCGGTCCGTCGGCCCCGCGTACCGGTGCCCCCGACCCTGACGGCACCCACGTGGTGGTCGTGGCCCGCGACCCCGACGGCTACTCCCGCCTCAGCCGTGCCCTTGCCGAGGCCCACTTGCGGGGTGGGGAGAAGGGACGCCCCGCCGTCACCCTCGACCTCCTGGCCGAACGCCACGGCGGGCACTGGCAGGTGCTCACCGGGTGCCGCAAGGGGGTGGTGGCCCGGGCTCTCGAAGAGGGGGGACCGGCGGCGGCGAGCCGCGTCCTCGGCGGCCTGGTGGAACGGTTCGGGCGCGACCGGGTCACCGTCGAGCTGTGGGACCACGCCGATCCGCTCGACACGGCGCGCAACGACGCCCTGGCCCGCTTGGCCGTCGAGCAGGGGGTGACGCCCGTGGCGACGAACAACGTCCACTACGCCACCCCCGACCGCTTCCGGTTGGCCACCGTGCTCGCCGCCATCCGGGCCCGACGGTCGATCGACGAGCTCGAGGGATGGCTACCGCCGGCGGGGATGGCCTGTCTGCGCGGTGAGGCCGAGCAGCTCCGACGGTTCGCTCGCTGGCCCGGTGTCGTCGAGCACGCAGCGGCGCTCGCCGCCGAGTGCGCCTTCGACCTCCGGCTGGTGGCACCGCGCCTGCCCGACGTTCCGGTGCCGGCGGGCCACACCGAGCAGAGCTGGCTGGTCGAGCTGGTGCGCCGTCGAGGACCCGAGCGCTACGGGACCCGAGCACACGAACGAGTCCGGGGGGCGTGGGCTCGGCTCGACTACGAGCTCGGGGTGATCGGAGCCCTCGGCTTCGCCGGGTACTTCCTCGCCGTGGAGGACATCGTGGCCTTCTGCCGCCGCAACGACATCTTCTGCCAGGGGCGGGGGTCGGCCGCCACTTCGGCCGTCTGCTACGCCCTCGGCATCACCAATGTCGACGCCGTCTCGCTCGACCTGCTCTTCGAACGCTTCCTGTCGCCGGCCCGGGATGGCCCACCCGACATCGACGTCGACATCGAGTCAGGTCGACGCGAGGAGGTCATCCAGTACGTCTACCGCCGCTATGGGCGACTGAACGCCGCCCAGGTGGCCAACGTCATCACCTACCGGACCCGCTCGGCCGTGCGCGACGTCGGCAACGCCCTCGGCTACCCGCCCGACGTGGTGGACGGGTGGGCCGGTTCCTCCAGTCGTCACTCCCGACAGGACGACGATGCCGTCGACGAGCGGGACGATCTGCCCCCGCTGGTGACCGAGCTGGTGGACGCCATCGGCGACACCCCCCGTCACCTCGGGATCCACTCGGGAGGGATGGTGCTCTGCGACCGGCCGGTGGTCGAGGTGTGCCCGGTGGAGTGGGGGCGGACGCCGGGGCGCACCGTGCTCCAGTGGGACAAGGACGACTGTGCGGCTGTGGGCCTGGTCAAGTTCGACCTGCTCGGCCTGGGCATGCTGACCGCTCTCCACCACATGGTCGACCTGGTGCGTGGCTACCACGGGGTGACGATCGACCTCGCCCGGCTCGAGCAGGAGGAGGCCGTCTACGACCTCCTGTGCCGGGCCGACACCGTCGGGGTGTTCCAGGTGGAGTCGCGAGCCCAGATGGCGACCCTCCCCCGGGTCCGACCCCGGTGCTTCTACGACCTGGCCATCGAGGTGGCGCTGATCCGCCCCGGGCCCATCCAGGGCAACGCCGTCCACCCCTACATCCGACGGCGCAACGGCAGCGAGCCGGTCACCTATCTGCACCCGCTCCTGCAGCCGGCGCTCGAGCGGACCCTCGGGGTGCCGCTCTTCCAGGAGCAGCTCATGCAGATCGCCATCGACGTGGCCGGGTTCACCCCCACCGAGGCCGACGCCCTCCGCCAGGCCATGGGGGCGAAGCGCTCGAGTGCCCGCATGGCCCATCTGCGCGACCGGCTCTTCACCGGCATGCGGGCTCGGGGGGTGTCCGAGGAGGTGGGCGAACAGGTCTACGAGGCGCTCGCCGCCTTCGCCAACTTCGGCTTCCCGGAGAGCCACTCGGTCGCCTTCGCCCACCTCGTCTACGCCAGCGCGTGGTGCAAAGTGCACTATCCGGCTGCGTTCACCGCCGGCCTGCTGAACGCCCAGCCGATGGGGTTCTGGTCCCCCCAGAGCCTGGTGGCCGACGCCAGGCGGCACGGGGTGGTGGTGCGCCGCCCCGACGTCAATGCCGGGAGGGCCCAGGCCTCGCTCGAACCGGTGCAGGGCGGGCGGCGGGAAGCTGGCGGGCCCGGGGCCCAGCCTCCGGCCATCCGCCTCGGCCTGGCGTCCGTCCGGGGCGTGGGGACCGACGTCGCCGGGCGCATCGAGGCCGGGCAGCCGTGGGCGGGCATGGAAGACCTGGTGCGGCGAGGACGGGTCAGCCGTGCTCAGCTCGAGGCCCTCGCCACCGCCGGAGCGCTCGACCACCTGGGTGACGGCGGGGGGGACGACCGCCGGGCGTCGGTCTGGGTGGCCGGAGCTGCCGCCCAGTCGCTGCCCGACCGACTACCCGGGGTAGTGACCGGCTCCCGGGCACCGGCCCTGCCTCCGGCGGGGCCGTGGGACCTCGTCGCCGACGACCTGTGGTCGCTGGGGCTCGCCCCGGAGGTCACGGCCCTCGACCTCGTGCGCCCTCTGCTCACCGCCCGGGGCGTACGTCCGGCGGCGACGCTGGCCGGGGCCACCCCGGGAGAGCGGGTGTCGGTGGCCGGGGTGGTGACCCACCGCCAGCGCCCCGAGAGCGCGGGCGGTGCCGTCTTCCTCAACCTCGAGGACGAGACGGGACTGGTCAACGTGGTGTGCTCACGGGGAGCCTGGGTCCGGTGGCACTCGGTGGCCGGCACCTCGGCCTCCCTGGTGGCCCGAGGTCGGGTCGAGCAGGCAGAGGGGGCGGTCACCCTGGTGGCCGAGCACTTCGAGCCCCTCGACCTCGGGCCGATGCCCCGAGCCCGGAATTTCCGTTGATCGCCTCTTGACTACTAGGAGTGTTTTCTTAAACACTAAGAGTGTCCACCGGGGGATCGCCCCCGTGGTGCCAGACACCCATTGGGGCCCATCGGCCCGCCATTGTCATCATCTGCTGCACGTTTGCACACCACCTCCACACGGTGACCGGACCGGGCTCCCTTCACGCCCGTGGCCGCGACACCGTCCGGTTCTCGCACCGATGACCTGACAGTGACCTGACAATGGGAGGAACACCATGAGTGGGCAGCTCATCTCTACCTCCGGCATCTCGCTCGAGATCGCCGGGCTCGCCGTCGCCGCGTCGTGGGCGGTCGGCCTCGCCGACGCCGTACGACAGCCTCGATGGGCATGGCGCACGGCCGGACGCTCGAGGCTCCGTTCCCTGGCCTCCATTGCCCTGTTGCCCGTGGTCGGCTTCGTCGCCTACGTCTTCGGTGCACGGCCCTCCGTGGTCGCCGTCCGGGCGGCCGGGCGAGCCGCTTCGCTCCCACTCGACGGCGTCGGCCAACCGGCACCGTGCACCCGGCCCTCCGACGGCCGGCGGAGTGCTCCCACCTGGCCGCGATTTGGCAGCTTCGGCGCTACCCCCATTCCGCTTCGCTCCCCGGCCCGCTTCGACCTCCCGCTGGCGATCCCATCCGCGCCCGCCGGCGCGCCGGTGGCCCCATCCGCGCCCGCCGGCGCGCCGGTGGCCACCCTTCTCCGGACACCCCGGGGTGCAGACGAGCTGCGCCTCGACCACGCCCCGTCGACGACGACGGTCACGGCCGACCCCTCCGTGCCCGCCCCGCCGCCAGGGTGGCGGACGGACCCCACCGGACGGCACCAGCTCCGCTACTGGGACGGTGCCCGGTGGACCGACACCGCTGCCGACCGGGGCGTCCGGACCTCGGACCCCATCCGGGTCTGAGCACCGTGTCCCGACCGGCCGGATCCCTGCCCGGCCGGTCGGGACACGACACCCTGCCGACCCGGCCGGCGGGCCGCCACCGGCACCAATTCCAAGGTTCCCTTCACAATTTCGCGCCACGATGGGGAGGTGGCCGAGACCGACGAGGACACACCTCGACCGCTCCTGCCCGTCGGCCCCGGTCCAGCCCGCCGGGTCGGAGCCGCCGCGACCCCCCTCGTCCGGGCTACGAACCGCCCGTGGGTCGCCTCGCTGGTAGCCGCCCTGGGGGCACTGGCCTTCGTCGCCGGCCGCTTGGCCGACGCCGCGAACGGCTCGATCGGGGCGTTCGTGGTAGCTGGGTCCCGTTACGCGCGACCCGGAGCGGTCCCGACGGGCATCCCGATCGTCACCGGCAGCGGCTACGACGGCCAGTTCTACTTCCGTATGGCACTCGACCCCGCCGACGTGGCGAGGACGGCCTTCGGGATCACCTTCGACAGCGCCGAGCGTCTCTCGCGCATCGGCTACCCGTTCCTCGCCTGGCTGGCTGCCGGCGGAGTCCGGGCAGCAGTGCCCTGGACGATGGTCGCCGTCAACGTCGTCGCCCTCGCCGTCCTCGGCCTGCTCGGAGCGGTCCTCGCCCGCTCTGCGGGTCGCCACGCCCTGGCCGGCCTGCTGGTCGCCGCCTACCCGGGCTTCCTCTGGACGCTCGGGCGCGACACCACCGAGCTGGTGGCGGGAGCCTTCCTGGTGGGCGGGCTCGTCGCCCTCCGCGCACGCCGACCGCTGCTGGCCGGCGTGCTGCTGGCTGGCTCGGCGCTCAGTCGCGAGACGGCGCTCGCCACCGTGGGCGCCGTCGGGGTGGCGTGGTTGGCCGGCCTGGTGGCACGCCGGAGCGGGCACGCCCCAGGGACGACCAGTGTCGGCACGGAGAACGAGCCGTCAGCGTGGCGGTGGCTCGGGCCGCTCGACGTGGCAGCCGTGTCGTGGGTGCTGCCCGTCGTGGCCTTCGTGGCCGACCAGGCCGTGGCGGCGGCTCGGACCGGCAAGGTCCCCCTGCGCTCGTCGGGCAGCAAGAACCTCGGGCTCCCCTTCGACGGCTTCGTCCACGGCCTCGTCCACTACGCCACCACCCTGCCCTCCACCGCGGCGCTCCTGTGGTTCGGCGAGCTCGTGGTCCTCGCCGTCGTGGTCGCCCTCGCCGCCAGCGTGGCCCGGCACTCGGATGCGCTGCTCCACGAGCGGGTGGCCTGGGCCGTCCTGGTGGTGATGGCCGTCTGCCTGGCCCCGGGCATCTGGCTCGGCGACGTGGGCTTCCGGAGCCTCGATCCCCTCTACCTGCTCAGCGTCGTCCTGCTGCTCGGGTCGCCGCGCCGCCTCGTCATCCCCGGCGGCCTGGTGGCGGCAGCGTGGATGGTGGTCGCCGTCGAGCTGTGCCTGTTCATCTAGGACCGCCTCAACCCCTGGCCGGCAGCACCAGCGGTCCTCAGCGTCCCCGTCGAGGAGAGAGGCGGGCCAGGCGGGCCACCAGCACCTCGAGCACCAACGAACCGGGCAGCGCCGTACCGCCCCGCAGGTCGACGTCGGCCCGGGCCACGAGCTCGACGGCCTGGGCGATGCGGCGCCGTCCCAGGCGCCGGCTCTGGGCCAGCGCCTTCTTGGCCGGATAGGGGCTGGACAGCCCGAGCAGGGAGGCCGCCTCCTCGGGCGTCGTCACGCCGGACCCGTCGAGGGCCAGCAACTGCCGGACGTGGCGGTGGAGGGTGGCCAGCACAGCGAGCGGATGGACGCCACCCGAGTCGAGCATCCGATGGAGGACAGCGAGCGCCTGGTGCGCCTCGCCGGCGTCCACCGCGTCGGTCAGCTCCCAGGGCGGCACCGACCCGGCCTCGCCCAGGTACGGCTCGAGCTCGTCGACCGTCACGACGGCCCGACGGCCATAGGCAGCAGCCAGGGTGTCGAGGATGCCGGCCAGGCGGCCCACGTCACCGCCCAGGTGGTCGTCGAGCCGGGCAAGGGCCCGAGCGTCGAGGCGCACCTCGCTACGACGCACGTGGTCTTCGAGCCACTGCGTACGGGCCCTGCCCCGACCGGCGCTGGTCTCGACCACCGTGCCGGCGGCCCGGACGGCTTTCACCAGTGCCTGGGGCACGGTGCCACCCCCGGCTGCGAGCACCAACGAGACGCCGTCGGTCGGCTCGGCCACCCACGCCGTCAGCCGGGCCGCGTCGGCTGCGGCCAGCCGCCCGGCGTCTCGGACGACGACGATCCGCCGGGAGAGGAGGAACGGCGGCGTGGTGAGGGCATCCACCACGGTGTCGAGGTCGACGGTGTCGCTCCCAGGACCGCCGTGGTCCTCGACCACCAGGCCGGGGTCGTCGGTGCCGGCCAGCTCACCGACGAGGGCGTGGACGGCCTGGTCGACCAAGGTGGGGTCGTCGCCTCGCACGAGGTACGCGGCGGTGCCCCCCGAGCCGGCGGTGCCGGAACCACTCGAACCGCTCGGGCCCCTGTCAGGGTCGGCAGAGGGAGTCACGGCCCGCTCGCCTCCGAGATGGCCGCCAGCACGTCGCACACCTGACGGCTGCCCTTCACGTCGTGGACCCGCACCAGGCGACAACCGAGCGTGACGCCCAGCGCGGTGGCAGCCAGGGAGGCAGGTCCCCGCTCGTCGAGCTCGAGACCGAGGACGACGCCGAGGAAGGTCTTGTTCGAGGCCGAGAGGAGCAGGGGGTGGCCGTGGGCGGCCAGCCGGTCGGAGGCCCGCAGGAGGGCGAGCGACTGCTCGGCCGTCTTGCCCAGGTCGAGCCCGGCATCGAGGACGACGCGGCTGGCGCCCAGTCCGACTGCCTGCGCCCGGGCGGCCCGCTCGAGGAGCGCGGTCTCGACCTCTCCCACCAGATCGGCGTAGACAGGGTCGGGGTCCGGTACCCGGGGTGCCAGGCGGATGTGGGTGGCGACCACGGTCGCCCCGTGCTCGGCGGCTGCCGGGAGGTAGTCGGGGTCGGCGAACCCGCTGATGTCGTTGCCGACCACAGCACCCTCGGCGTAGCAGGCCCGGGCCACCGAGGCCCGCCAGGTGTCGACCGAGACCGGCACGTCGAAGCGTTCGCGCAGGGCGGCAACCGCCGGCACCACACGCTCGAGCTCCTCGGCTTCGGTGACCTCGGGCCCCGGACCTGCCTTCACGCCACCCACGTCGAGCAGGTCGGCACCGTCGCCGACCAACTGCTCGGCACGCCGCAGGAAGGCGTCGAAGGCGAAGGTGGCGCCCTTGTCGTAGAAGGAGTCGGGCGTGCGGTTGAGCACGCCCATGACGAGGGCGCGGTGGGTCACGTCCACCTGGCGGTCGCCGAGGGTGAGGGTGGTCGCCAGCACGGGCGAGACGCTACCCCGGCCGCGGTGGCACCAGCGCGGCCGCCAGCGCCAGCATCAGCGCGGGCAGAGCCACTTGCCACCAGAGCGCCGTGCCGATCCTCACGGTCGGTGGACCCGGCGATGCCGCACGGCCGTGGACACCCCGGCGGGTCAGACCAGGCCGTCCAGACCAGGCCGTCCAGAGCAGGCCGTCCAGAGCAGGCCAGTCAGAACAGGCGGGTAGCCAATGCCTTGCGGTAGCGGGCGGTACGGGGATCGTCCGGCCCGAGGGTCTCCAGCAGGTCGAGGAACTCCTGCCGGGCTGCTTCGTCCTCGCGGACCTGCCCGAGGAGCCGGTCGAGCACGGCGTCGACCCCCTCGTCGGCGACGTCGACGTCGGCCATGGCCAGGCGGGCCTCGGCGGCCAGGCGGCGAGTGTCGGGTGTCTCGGGGATGCGGCCGAGCAGGGCCAGGGCCTCGGCCGGGTCGCCGGCAGCGATGCGGCGCTCGGCCAGCGCGGCGATCGCCCCGCCGTGGTCGGGCTGGACCTCGAGCGCCTTGCGGAGCAGCGACTCGTCGTCGGCCTCGATGCCCTCGGCGACCAACCGGTCGGCCTCCGTCTCGACCGGTGCCAAGCGGGCCACGAACTCGGCCACTGACGCCTCGGGAAGAGCGCCCACGAACCCGTCGACGACGGCCTTGTCACGCAGCGCGAAGACGGCCGGGATGGACTGCACCCGGAACGAGGCAGCGACCGACGGGTTCTCGTCGACGTTGACCTTGGCCAGCTCGACGGCCCCCTCGGTGGCCGCCACCACCCGTTCGAGGATGGGACCGAGTACCTTGCACGGTCCGCACCACGGCGCCCACAGGTCGACCACGACCGGCACTTCGGTCGAACGCTCGAGGACGGCAGTCTCGAAGGTGGCATCGGTGACGTCGATCATCACCTCGACCCTACCGGCCGGGGCGAGGAGCCGGGGCGAGGAGCCGGGGCGGGCAGCCGGCACCGTACTGGCCGAGGCGGGCAGCCGGGGCGGGCAGGGTGGCGCCGGTAGCCCCTCCGCGCACGACGACGGCCCGTGGGCGCGCCGAGGGCCGGGCACCGTGGCGCCCGGCCCTCTTCGCACCTCGGCCCAGTCGGGCCGACGCTGTTCTGGCGCTGTCAGGCCATCGCCTTCAGGCCGTAACCCTCAGGCCGACAGGGTGAGACCCATCCCGACCACCGGGGCATTCAGCGGCTTGCCGCCCATCGAGCCGTAGAAGTTGGCGTCCCCGAAGGAGAAGATGCCACCGTCACTGGCCACTTCCCAGTAGCCACCGCCGTCGGGGGTGGCCGCCATGGCCACCACCGGGGCGTTGAGCGGCTTGCCGCCCATCGAGCCGTAGAAGTTGGCGTCCCCGAAGGAGAAGATGCCACCGTCACTGGCCACTTCCCAGTAGCCACCGCCGTCGGGGGTGGTCGCCATGCCGACGATCGGCTTGTTGAGCGGCTTGCCGCCCATCGAGCCGTAGAACTGGGCGGAGCCGAAGGAGAAGATGCCACCGTCACTGGCCACCTCCCAGTAGCCTCCCCCCCCAGGGACGGCCGCCATGCCGACGATCGGCTTGTTGAGCGGCTTGCCGCCCATCGAGCCGTAGAACTGGGCGGAGCCGAAGGAGAAGATGCCGCCGTCTGCGGCCACCTCCCAGTAACCGCCACCACCCGGCACGGCTGCCATGCCGACGATCGGGGCATTGAGCGGCTTGCCGCCCATCGAGCCGTAGAACTGGGCGGAGCCGAAGGAGAAGATGCCGCCGTCACTGGCCACCTCCCAGTAGCCGCCTCCGCTGGGGACGGCCGCCATGCCCACCACCGGCTTGTTCAGCGGCTTGCCGCCCATCGAGCCGTGGAAGAGCGAGCCTCCAAAGGAGAAGATGCCACCGTCACCGGCCACCAGGTGGTAGCCCTTGGCCGTCCCGACCCAGGCGAACCTGTCGCCGGACCAAGACGCGCTCGTCCCCTTGGCGGTCGTCACCGTGATGTCGGCTACGCCAGCACCTGGGGGGGAAACCGCGGTGATCTGCGTGTCCGAGTCGACGGTGAAGGAGGTTGCCGGCGTCGAACCGAAGTCGACGGCTGTGGCACCCGTGAAGCCCGATCCGGTGATGGTCACCGAGGTACCGCCGCTCAACCCTCCCGTCGACGGGGCGACCGAAAAGACGGCCGGTCCGGCGACGATCTGCGTGGTGGCCAGGGTCACCGGGCTGTACGGCACCGCGCTGATCGGCGACGATTGGCTGAGCCCGGCGATCGTCGTCTGGCCAGACGGCCAGGCGTGGATGGTGACGTTGCCCAACGCGGACCCAAGGTTCGCCGTCGAGTCGAACTCGGCGAGCTGGGTGGTGAGGGTGGTGCCGACGGCGCCCGTCGCCTTCATCATGGCGGTGACCGACGGCATGGAGACCGTCGCCCCGGAGGGGATGTCGGTGCTGCACGGCGTCTGGATCTCGAGGTAGTCGGTCGTGAGCGTCGGCCCGGCGAACGGGTAGGTCGAAGCAGTCCCAAGGCCCGACCCGCACGACGGCGCCGGGTTGGAATTACTGGCCGCCGTGGTGTCGTTCGAACTGGCGGTGCACGTCGTCCCGCCGGTACCCGTACAGAGGGTCACCGTCACCGTAAAGGTGCCGCTCGCCGGCAGGGAGCCGTTCGTCCCGCCCGAGTAGCTGCCGGTCAGCCCGGTCGGCACGCTGACCACGGTGGCCCCCGCGGGCACCGGAAGGATGGTGGTCACGCCGCTGACGTAGTCCACAGTGACGCCGCTCGGCTCCGTGGTCGGCACGACGGTCGGCTGCGGCGAGGCGGTGAGGGCGAACTCCGACCCCTGGGTGACCGTCGGCGGCGCGTCGACGGCAATCGACACCCCCTGCTGGGTCCAGCCGCCAATAAGCGGCGTGCCGGAGACCACGTTGGTGGTCACCGCCGCCACCGAGGCCGCCTCGGCCGGCGAGGCGGTGACGGCGAGCGCCACCGAGGCCAGCCCGCCTCCTCCAAGGGCGAGGGCGGCCACCGCCGTCCCCAGCCTCCTCAACATAGGACGCATTGCTTCCACAGGTCCCCCTGCATCATCCGGTGAAGGGCGTGTGCCCCCCAGCCCGAGCCCGCGCACCACGCCGGCTGTCGCACCCTGTCGTGCCCCCGCACGTGTCCGCCGAGGCGGTGCGACCGTCTGGCACCCTACGACCCGATCCGGGGAGGTGCAACGCAGGAGCCCCAGAACACCGCCGTTGGCCACCAGGTGCGTCGATCCACCCACGGTCAGCACCTTCGCTGACCGGTTTCCCCGCCGGCCGAGGCGAGAGCAGGCGGGGGCCGTGCTTCGCCCGTCTCCCGTCTGCTCTCGCTCGGGACCACCCGCAGGCCACCGGGAGCGGCGATGCGACTCCTGTCCGCTGGGGTGCCAGCGCTGCGCCGGGTAGCGTCGGGGGCATGGCTACGATCCCCTCCGGGCCAGCCCCCTCCGGGGCAGCCCCCGACGAAGCGAACGTCGAGGGCATCGACGTCCCTGCCGTCAGCGCCTGGCTGGCCGACCACGTCGCCGGCACCCACCCACCGTTCCGCTTCGAGCTCGTCGCCGGGGGGCGCTCCAACCTGACGTTCCGGGTGACCGACGCGGCGGGTCGCTCGCTTGCCCTGCGCCGGCCGCCCGTCAGCCACGTGCTGCCGACCGCCCACGACATGGTGCGCGAGCACACGATCATCTCGGCGCTGGGGTCGACCGACGTGCCCGTGCCCCGGGCGCTCGGCCTGTGCACCGACGACGCCGTCAACGGTGCCCCCTTCTACGTCATGGACTTCGTGGAAGGCCGGATCGTGCGGGACGCCGCTTCAGCCGAAGCGTTGTCCGAAGACGTCCGCCGGCACAGCGGGGAGTCGTTGGTCGACACCCTCGCCGCCCTGCACGCCGTCGACGTCGACGCCGTGGGGCTCGGAGACCTGGGGCGACGGACCGGCTACCTCGAGCGCCAGCTCAAGCGGTGGCACGGCCAGTTCACCCAGTCGCCCGTCGACGGCGAGCCCGGTCCGGCCGTGGTCGACCGAGTCCACGAGCTGCTCAGCGCGTCGATCCCCGAGCAGCAGGGCTCGGCCGTGGTGCACGGTGACTACCGGCTCGACAACACGGTCATCGACGACGACGGCAACGTGGTGGCCGTGCTCGACTGGGAGATCTGCACCCTCGGCGACCCGCTGGCCGACGTCGGGCTCCTGCTCGTCTACTGGACGGAGCCCGAGGACGGTGACGCTGCCCTGCTCGGTGTGGCACCAACCGCCCTGCCCGGCTTCCTGCGTCGCGACGACCTGGCAGCCCGGTACGCCGCCCGCTCCGGCCGCGACCTGTCGGGCATCGGCTACTACAAGGCGTTCGGCTTCTGGAAGCTGGCCTGCATCCTGCAGGGCGTCCACGCCCGGTACGCCGCCGGGGCCGCTGCCGGGGACCGCACCGGGGTCGACCAGTTCGCCACCAACGTCCGCCGCCTGGGCGAACGCGCCCTCGCCGAGGTCGAGGCCCTGTGACCGAACCGGCCCGGTCACCCCTCTACCGCATCGACCCCGCCTGGGGCGAACCAGTCGGCCAACGCCTGGTGCACCCGGTGCTGGTGGTCGCCCTCGAAGGTTGGGTCGACGCCGGCCTGGGCGCCTCGGCGGCGGCAGCCCACCTGCTGTCGACCTCGCCGACCGCGGTGGTGGCCAGCTTCGACACCGAGCCCCTGGTCGACCTGCGAGCCCGCCGGCCGATGGCCCGGCTGGTGGACGGGGTGACGGCCGAGCTGACCTGGCCGGCCATCAGGGTGCTGGCGGGCAAGGACCGCTCGGGTGCCGACGTGCTCTACCTGACCGGTCCCGAGCCGGACTTCCGGTGGCACGGCTTCGTCCACGCCGTGGTCGAGCTGGTGGTCCGTGCCGGGGTCCGCACCGTGGTCGGGCTCGGGGCCTTCCCGGCCCCCACCCCCCACACCCGACCGGTGCGACTGGCGTCCACCGTGCCGCCCGAGTCGGCCGAGCTCGCCGGCCGGGTCGGCTTCGTGCAGGGCACCCTCGAGGTGCCGGCCGGGATCGAGGCGGCCCTCGAAGTCGCCTTGGGCAAGGCAGGGGTGCCGGCCATCGGGCTGTGGGCGCGGGTCCCCCACTACGTGGCAGCGATGCCCTTCCCTGACGCCAGCGCCGCACTGGTCGACGGCCTCGCCGCAGTCACCGGCCTCGACCTCGATGCATCGCCGCTCCGCTTGGCGGCCCAGGAGACGCGCCGGCAGATCGACGACCTGATCGCCGCCAACCGCGACCACCTCGAGATGGTCCGCCGGCTCGAAGCGGCCCTCGACACCGAGGAGGGGAACTCGTTCGGGATCGACGAGGTGCCGAGCGGCGACGAGATCGCCGCCGAGCTCGAACGGTTCCTCAGAGGCGAGATGGGCTGACAGGGACCGGGGCGCGCTCGGCACGTCCGGTCGATGCGAACCAGGCGACCGCCACCGGCCTCCCGACGACCGCCACCGGCCTCCCGGCGACCGCCACCGGGGAGGACGGCCGGGCCGCCAGGCCCTGCTGGTGGGTACGGGCCAGATGGGCCCCCACCACGGCGAGGATGACGACCAGCAGGACAAGGACCACGAGGACGACGACGAGGACGGGCCAGGGGCTCCGCCGAGGCCCGGACGTCGCACCGTAGCGGGGTCGGCCGAGGGAGGCGAGCCACGCTTGGTGCGCTTCCCCGGATGCTCCGTACCTGGCTCCGCCGCCTGGGCCGCCGCCTGGGCCGCCGCCCACGCCGCTCACCGGGACGCCCGCTCCGGTCCGCAGGACGGGAAGCTCGGTCACCAGGTCGCGCAGCTCCTCGAGGGTGGTGGCTGCGGCGATGGCGCCGAGCCGGTGCTGGTACTCGACGGGGTCGAGCAGGCCGCGCTCGAGGGCCCGGTCGAGCAACACCCCGAAGCGCTGACGGTCGTCGTCGGTGACGGGAGCGCCGGTGACGGGAGCGCCGGTGACAGGGCCCCCGGCGACAGGGCCTGGCAGCTCGGGCACGGGACGTGGCCCGGCGGCACCCCCCGAGCCGGGCGGCTCGTGGTCGGAGCGGGACGGTCCCATCC
Source organism: Actinomycetes bacterium (assembly GCA_021798955.1). Classification (GTDB taxonomy): domain Bacteria; phylum Actinomycetota; class Acidimicrobiia; order Acidimicrobiales; family RAAP-2; genus JAJZJT01. The sequence goes on along the minus strand of JAJZBK010000015.1, from coordinate 8,573 downwards.
GGGCATTCTCCGCGTCCGTAGCTCGTGGTGCAACGACCGACTGGTCCTCGCCCCGATCGGTCGTCGTCCCAGCGGTCCGGTACCCGCCCCGCACGGCCCCGGGAGCCGTTCGAGAACCACCCTCGGGGCTAGGCTCGCCGCCATGAAGGTCGACGCCACCGTCGGCTTCGACCCGGTCGACGCGGCGGCGACAGCGGCGACCGCCGAAGCAGCCGGCTACGACGGGATCTGGACCGCCGAGACGGCCCACGACCCCTTCCTCCCCCTGGCCCTCGCTGCCGAGCGCACCAGCAGCGTCGACCTCGGCACCGGCATCGCCGTCGCCTTCGCCCGCAACCCCATGACGCTGGCGGTGGTGGCCAACGACCTCCAGACCCTCTCGAAGGGGCGCTTCGTGCTGGGCCTCGGCTCGCAGATCAAGCCGCACATCGAGAAGCGCTACTCGATGCCCTGGTCGCACCCGGCTGCTCGCATGCGCGAGCTCGTCCGCGCCATGCGGGCCATCTGGGCCAGCTGGGCAGATGGATCGCGCCTGTTCTTCCGAGGCGAGTTCTACCGCCACACCCTCATGCCGCCCCTCTTCGACCCGGGCCCCAACCCGTACGGGACGCCACGCGTGTTCCTCGCCGCCGTCGGCCCGCGCATGACCGAGGTGGCCGGCGAAGTTGCCGACGGACTGCTCGTCCACGGCTTCACCACCGAGCGCTACCTCCACGAGGTCACCCTGCCGGCCCTCGAGCGGGGCCTGGCCGCCGGCTCCCGCACACGCGCGGACGTCGAGGTGTCGCTGCCGGGCATGGTCGCCACCGGTACGACCGACGCCGAGCTCGACGCCTCGGCGAGAGCCGTGCGCGCCCAGCTCGCCTTCTACGGCTCGACCCCCGCCTACCGTCCGGTCCTCGAGCTCCACGGGTGGGGCGACCTCTATGCCGAGCTGCATGCGCTGTCGCGGCGGGGAGCGTGGGACGCCATGGCCGACCTCATCGACGACGAGGTCCTCGAGACCTTCGCCGTCGTCGCCCCGCTGGCAGACGTCCCCCGTCGAGTCGTCGAGCGCTTCGGGGAGGTGGTCGACCGCTTCACCGTCTACGCCCCCGGTGCCGAGCACGACGACCGGTTCGCCGCTCTGGTGCCCGCCTTCCACGCCTGACCGCCCTGGCACCCGTCAGGCCCCGCCTGACCGCCCTGGCACCCGTCAAGCCACGGCTGACCGCCCTGGCACCCGTCAGGCCCCGCCTGACCGCCCTGGCACCCGTCAGGCCCCGGGGTCGATCTCCGAGCCGAAGCCGTCGAGCTCCTCGCCGGCGAAGCCGATGGCCTCCTCGTCGGCCTCGGGGGGCTCGATGCCGATGCGCGGCAGGACCCGGTCGAGCCAGCCGGGGAACCACCAGCTCGACCGGCCGAGGAGCTGCATGACGGCGGGCACGATCGCCATGCGGATCACCAGGGCGTCCATCAGGATGCCGCCGGCAAGGCCCACCCCGAACTCCTTGATGACGACGATTCCGCCGAGGACGAACGAGCCGAAGACGAGGATCATGATGAGCGCGGCCGCCGAGATGGTCTGCCCGGTGGCAGCCAGGCCGTTGCGGACGGCGGCTTTCGCGTCCCCGCCCCCGTGGAGGTACTCCTCGTGGATCCGGGTGACCAAGAAGACCTGGTAGTCCATGGACAGGCCGAAGAGGATGGCGAACATCATGACCGGGAGGAAGGACTCGACGGGACCCGTCTTCGACACCCCGAAGAGGGAGTCCAGCCAGCCCCACTGGAAGACCGCCACCACCGAGCCGAAGGCCGCACCGATCGAGAGGATGTTCATCACGGCGGCAGTCAGGGGCACGACAAGGCTCCGGAACACCATGGCGAGGAGCAGGAAGGCGAGCACGACGACAAGGGCGATGAAGACGGGGAACTTGCCCGAGAGCACGTTGGCGAAGTCGACGAAGATCGCCGTCGTGCCCCCCACGTAGACGGCGAGGTGGGAACCGGCGACGGCCCGGGGGATCACCGTCGTGCGCAGCCGGTGGATGAGCTGGGTGGTGGCCGCCGCCTGCGGGGACGACGTCGGGTAGGCGACGAGGAGGGCGACGTCGCCGCCCGCCTTGGTCGGGATGAGCACCGGTGGACCGACGGTAGCCACCCCCCGCTCGTGCCGGACGTCACCCACCAGACGGCCCAGCGCCGCCCGGTCGGCCGGGCTGTGGACGACCGAGACGAGCTCGAGCGGGCCGTTGAACCCCGGACCGAACCCCTTCGCCAACAGGTCGTAGGCGGTCCGGGTGGTCGTCCCGATAGGGTCGCTCCCCTGGTCCGTCGACCCGAGCCGCATGGAGAAGAACGGCAGGGCCACGACCACGATGAGCGCGGTGGCCACGACGGCAGGGATGGCCGGACGGGCCCGTACGACATCGGCCCAACGGGCCCAGAAGCCCGTCGAGCCGGACCCGGAGACGCGCGGCCCGTGCTCTGTCAGCCGTCGGCGGTGGCGCCGCGAGATCGCCCGGGTGCCGAGGAAGCCGAGCAGCGCGGGCAGGAGGGTGAGGGCGGCGAGCATGGTCAGGGCCACCCCGAGGGCGGCGGCGACGGCCAGGCCGTAGAGGAAGCTCACCCCGAGGGCGACCATGCCGAGCAGAGCGATGCAGACGATGATGCCGGCGAAGAGGACGGCGCGCCCCGACGTGTTCACGGCGTGGACGATCGAGGACTCGACGTCGTGGCCGGCCATCATGCCCTGACGGTGGCGGGTGACGATGAACAGGGCGTAGTCGACGCCCACGCCCAGACCGATCAAGAGGGTCAGCTCGGTCGAGAAGTTCGGCATGCTGAGGACGTTGGAGAGGAGGCCGATCAGGCCGACTGCCGTGCCCAACGACGCCAACGCCGACACCAACGGCAGCAACATGGCGAAGAACGAGCCGAAGACCAGCAGCAGCACGACACCGGCCAGGATGATGCCCGGGCCGGTTCCTCCGATCGACTGCTTGTTGGAGGCCTCGGCGACCTGGCCGGAGACGGCGACCTGCACGCCCGGGCCGTCGGCCGAACGGGCGACGGCGACAAAATGCCGGGCCTCGGCGTTGGTGATGCTCTGGGCCAGTCGGTCGAAGGTGACCACTGCGAAGGCGACGGTGCCCGACTTCGAGATCTGCTCGGCCCCGCCCGGGCCATAGGGGGAGAGCACGGTGGTCACGTGGGGCACGGCCTTGAGCCGTCCGAGCATGGCGGTGACCCGGGCCTCGACGGCCGGGTCGGTCACCTTCCTGCCGCCCGAGGTGGCGATCACGACCTGCTCGCGGTCCCCGGCCACCTTGGGCGAGGCCGCCTGCAACAGCTGGAGGGCCTCGGTCGACTCGGTCTTGGGCAGGGAGAAGTTGTTGGAGTAGTTGCTGCCGACGCCGGCCTCGATGGCCGACACCACCACCAGGGCGACCACCCAGAAGAGGACGACGAGTCGGCGATGCCGGACGCACCAGGTCGCCAGTGCACGCATGCGGGGAGGGCTCCTCAGGTTCGACGGGCGTCACCGGGCTGGGCCGGGCGACTCGGGAAGGGCTTCTACTCTCTCACGCGTATCGGCACCGTCGCCCCCGGCCTGAGCCCAGGCGTGTGGCATGTCCGAGCAGCGACCCCGACCCACGCCGTACCGGCGTCCCGCACCGTGTCGGTGGGACGGTGGGACCGGCCTCGAGCGGGTCCCACCGGAGCGGCGATCCAGTCCGGCGAGTAGCCGAGCCGGGGCAGCGAGTGGCCGAGGCCAGTCCGGCGAGTGGCCCAGCCGGTCAGAGGACGACGTTCACCAGCCGGGGCGGCCGGCTCACGACCCGCCTCGGCTCGGCGCCGGCGAGGACCTCTCGGACCCGTTCGGAGGCCAGGGCGGCCGCAGCAGCGTCCTCCTCGGAGATGCCCGGGTCGACCTCGAGGCGGTCGCGCACCTTGCCGTTCACCTGTACGACCAACGTGGTCGTCTGCTGGGCAACGAGCGTCGGGTCGGCCACCGGCCAGCTCTGGGCGTGGACGGAGGTGCCGTGGCGACGCTCCCACGCCTCGGCCGTCACATGGGGGACCATCGGGGCGAGGACGAGCAGCAGGGTGTCGACCGCCTCGTCGAGGACCTCGGCGTGCGGGTCGTCGCGGGCGTAGGGGGCGACCAGGTTGACGTGCTCCATGCAGGCGGCCACCGCGGTGTTGTAGGACCACCGCTCGTAGTCGCGGCTCACCCGGTCCACCAGTCGGTGGGTGGCCCGACGGACCTCGTCGTCGGCCGGGGTGCGGGGTCCCGACCGGCGGGCTCCCTTATCGACCCCCTGGTCGACCCCCTGGTCGACCCCCTGGTCGATCCCCTGGTCGACCCCCTGGTCGATCCCCTGGTCGACCCCCTGGTCGACGGCGAGGCGCCACAGCCGGTCGAGGAAGCGTCCACACCCCTCGATCACGCTGTCGGTCTGCCCGCTCCAGTCGACGTCGTCGGCCGGCGGTCCCACGAAGAGGTGGAAGAGGCGAAGGGCGTCGGCTCCCACGGTGGTGAGGTAGCGGGACGGGGCGACCAGGTTGCCCTTGGACTTGGACATCTTGGTGCCGTCCATGCGGATCATGCCCTGGGTGAACAGTCGAGCGAACGGCTCGCGCAGCCCCGCCGGACCGAGGCCGACGTCGGCGAGCGCCTTGGTGAAGAACCGGGCGTAGAGGAGGTGGAGGATGGCGTGCTCGATGCCGCCGATGTACTGGTCGACCGGCATCCAGTGGGCCGCCACCTCGGGGTCGAATGGCTTGTCCGGACTCCAGGGGTCGGTGAAGCGCAGGAAGTACCACGACGAGTCGACGAAGGTGTCCATCGTGTCCGTCTCGCGCTCGGCCGGGCCACCGCAGATCGGGCAGGTCGTCTTGCGGAACGCCTCGCTGGTGGCCAGCGGGGACTCCCCCGTCGGACGGAACTCGACGTCGTCGGGGGCCAGGACGGGGAGCTGGTCCTCGGGCACGGGGACGATGCCGTGCTCGGGGCAAGTCACCACCGGAATGGGGCAGCCCCAGAACCGTTGCCGGGACACCAGCCAGTCACGTAGCCGGTAGTTGACCGTGCGAGAGCCGACGCCCTGTTGCTCGAGCCACTCGATGGCCCGTTCCTTGGCTGTCGGGATGTCGAGCCCGTCGAGCCACCCGCTGTTGATCTTCACCCCGGGCCCCGTGTAGGCGCCGCCCGGGCCGCCGTCTGGACCCCCGTGCTCGTCCCACCCCTCGGGTGGCTGCACCGTACGGACGACCGGCAGGCCGTACGCCTCGGCGAAGGCCCAGTCGCGGGCGTCCTCGGCAGGCACAGCCATGACGGCCCCGGTGCCGTAGCCCATGAGCACGTAGTCGGCCACGTAGACCGGGACCTCGCGGCCGGTGAACGGGTTGACCACGTACGCCCCGGTGAAGGCGCCGCGCTTGGCGAGTGCCGCCCCCCCGCCATCGGCCAGGCGTTCGATGTCCGAGCTGGCGGCCGCCCGCGCCCGCAGCTCCTCGACCGCTCCGCGCTGGTCGTCGGTGGTGAGCTCGTCCACGAGCGGGTGCTCGGGGGCCATGACCGCGTACGTCATCCCGAAGGAGGTGTCGGGTCGGGTGGTGAACACCCGCAGGGCCAGCGGGGGACGCCCGTCGCTGCCGTCACGGCCGACCACCGGCAGGTCGAACTCGGCGCCTTCGGAGCGACCGATCCAGTTGCGCTGCATGGTCTTCACCCGTTCGGGCCACTCGAGGCTCTCGAGGCCCTCGAGGAGCTCGTCGGCGTAGCGGGTGATGCGGAAGAACCACTGCTCGAGGTCGCGCTTGACCACCACGTCACCCGAGCGCTCACAGGTCCCGTCGGCCAGCACCTGCTCGTTGGCCAGCACCGTCTGGCACCCCGGGCACCAGTTGACCGGCGCACTGGCCCGGTAGGCGAGGTCGGCGGCGAGGAGGCGCTGGAAGATGACCTGGGTCCACTTCATGTACTCGGGGTCGTGGCTTCGGACCTCGCGACGCCAGTCGTAGACGGCCCCCAGGGCCACGATCGACTCCTTCAGCTCGGCGATACGGGCGTCGGTGAAGGTGCGCGGGTGGGTGCCGGTCTTGATGGCGGCGTTTTCGGCGGGGAGTCCGAAGGAGTCGAACCCGAAGGGCGAGAGCACGGCGTGGCCGAGCATGGTGCGATGGCGCACCAGCAGGTCACCGAAGGTGTAGTTGCGCACGTGGCCCATGTGGGCCGGACCCGAGGGGTACGGGTACATGGTGAGCACGTACCAGGGGGGCCGGGGGTCGTCCGCGTCGACCTCGTAGGTGCCCTCGGCGGCCCAGCGCTCCTGCCACTTGCGCTCGACCGCCACGACGTCGTAGGCGCGTGCCATGGGCGCAGATCGTACCGGCCGCGCACGGGAGCCCCGGGTGGGGAGTGGTGCTGCCCGTCCGGGCGCAGCCCGCCGCGCCGGCAGTGGTGGCCGGATCGCCATCTGCCGTGCCGACCGGCGTGGCTCTCCACCCTCGCTCCGGCCGTGGCACCGACGCGAGCTGGTAGGGTGTGAGGCCTCCGGGGGCGTAGCTCAGCTGGTAGAGCGCTTGACTGGCAGTCAAGAGGTCCGTGGGTTCGAGTCCCATCGCCTCCACTCGTGTTCCGTATTCGAACTCGAACTCGGACACGGTGAAGACCCCGTCGAAGAGCGGCCGGTACTGCTCTTGGCAGAGCTGGCCGCCTTTCGCGTCCAGCCGCTCGAACACCGCGGCGTTGAACAGCTTGCGGGTCCGGTCGTTGGCCTTGCGGCAGGCATCGCCGCAGCGGGTGGCCAGTGATGCAGCGAGGTCGAGGATCTCCTGCTGCTCGGTGAGATTCGCATCGAGGTCGGCCAGCCGCTCCGTAGCTGCTTCGATGGCCGAGCCGATCCGGGCCTGCTCGGCCTTGAGCGTCGGCGCGCCGATGGCGCCGCAGCTCGGCGTGGACACGTGGACTGCCGTAGGTTCCCCTGGAGGTGGTGTGGATGGCGGTGATCTTCTCGGTCAGCTCGGCGTCGCTGACCTCCCTCGCCGAGGGGATGGCCCTCTTTCGCTCGTAGTAGGCGGCACGGGAGACCTCGAACAGCTCACAGCAGTGCTTCACGCTGCGACCTGCGACTTCCTCCGCCTCGATGAAGGGGTCCATCTTCACCGGGTCTCCTTCGCGAAGAAAGCCGTCGCTCGCTTGAGCAGGTCGACGTCGGCCTGCAGACGCTTGTTCTCCCGGCGCAGCCGGGAGAACTCCTCTCGTTCCTCGGTGCTCAAGCCTGGACGCTCCCCGGCGTCGATCTCGGCCTGGGCCACCCACCTTCGTACCGCCGACTCCGTCAGGTCGAAGTCCCGGGCTACCTCGGCAATCGACCGGTCACCGGCCCGGCACCGCTGCACGATCTCCGACTTGAACTCCGGGGTGTACGACCGACGGTCACGGCGCTTGTTCCGCTTCGTGGTCTCCATGATGGGCATCCTTCCTGGCGCTGCGCGCCTCTTGGTGGATGTCCGTCAGACCGTGCCAACCCCACTTCCGTGAACGATTGGGTTAGCATTTCCAGTCGCCGGGCGGGGTGGACCGCCTGCATGGAGGTAGTCCGATGTTCGGCGCAATCTTTGGCGTTGACGCAATCATGCTGTTGTTCGGGTTGGCTGGACTCGTGATCCCCCTTTGGGCGATCATCGATGCCGCTTGGCGGCCCTCCGGCGCATTCATGGCAGCCGGGTCGTCGAAGTCCCTCTGGGTCAGTCTGATCTTGATCACCTGGCTGCTCACTGGGATCATCGGGTTTGTGCTCGCGGTCGTCTACCTGGCGTCGATCCGTCCGCGAGTTCGTTCTGCCATTGGATGAACAGCCGCAGCCCTTCCGCAACAGTTCGGACCCCGTCCCGCTGACGCGCAGTGGCGATCTAACCGCCCCGAATCTCCCGATCGAACACGGTCAGTCACTCCCCGTCGCCCACCTCGGCATCCCGCGGATCCGGCTCTTGGACCTCCCGGTCTACGTGCGTGCCGACCTCAACGCCGACCTCATCCCGATCGGAGGTGGGCACGCAGCAAGCCGGGGATCCGAGGTAGTCAGTTCCGGTGAACGCAGCTCTCGGGGATCGCCCATCAAATGGGCCGGACACAAGCTTGCCCCGGATCGACGGCATGGAAGGCTGAGGGGGCCGGCCTCCGGGGCGGTGAGTCACCGTCAGTGGTTGTCGGGAGGCGCATCGGCAGTGACGAATTTCGGCTGAGCTTCGGGCTCGTGAACGAGATCTGCAGACAGCCCTTCCGTTCCGCCGACGCGTCACCTACCCTCGCTGGCCATCTCAACGTCAGCCCCGGCGTTAGCCGGATCCCGGCCCGCAATCGCTGAGGGCTGCCACCGAGAGGATGGTTGTCAAGGGACACGAGGATCTCCCCACAGGCGGCCATGACTTCTCCCCAGGGACGGCCACGAGAATTCCGGCTCTACGCGATCAGGCGTGGGGAGCGTCCCCTGATTCGAGCAGTAGGCCGAGTGTCCCATTGGACTCCTGAGTGGAGCAACAGCCGGAGCCGGTAGTTCTCGAAATTCCGCATCCCGTGGGCG